>JBEKDG010000074.1:0-17838 GCA_050014475.1 Terriglobales bacterium
CCCCGGAGTTGAAATGTTTGAGCAACAGGCCGCCCGGCAGTTTGAAATCTGGACCGGCAAGCCCGCTCCCGCCGGCGATATGCTGCGCGCGGTCACGATCGCTCTGCAGGACCGCGCGGCTGCCCAAAAGCAACAGAAAGACTGACGTCCGGGATCACTGGCACCGGAGCCGCGAGGCTATTGCAAATGAAGTAGTCCTCCCACAATTTCTTTGGCCACTGACGGGGAGTGAATAATTTTTTTCGACAGTGTTCTGCCCACCGCATGATCATCGTAGCAAATTGAGACAAATTCGCGATGCAGTCTTCGCAAGAAAGGTTGCAAATAGCACGGACCCGAAGTAGTATGAAAGGTTGGACGCAGCATTCCGCGTTCATCTGTCCCAACAAAACCAAAACTTCCAGGTAGAAACGCAGCCCTAGTGGAAAAATCTAAAGGGGTGCCCAAGCCCCGGTGCAATTCGGAGAGAATGCATGTCGTGGTACGCGTACTGCCTCACGGAACACCCGACCCTAGCGAACGGCGTTCGCGCCCGCCGTCCCTTCCTTCTCGATGGAATTCAGGGTGTGAACTCCGCTCCGGTCATGAGCTACCCGAGCGGAGAATTCGCGGTGATCGTCAGTGAATATGACCGCGCGACCTCGAAACTCGACGAAAAGTCGGTGCTTGAGCATGCCCGCGTGGTCAGCCAGAGCTTCCGAACCGCTACTGTCCTGCCCTTTCGCTTCGGAACGATTTTCGACACCGAAGATGCCATCCGCCAGGCGGTTCGAGCCAATCGCCGCACTTTCTGTGAGAGCGTGGAGCGGCTGCGCGGCAAGTCCGAAATGCGCATCAAACTGATGGTCCGCGACGGTTCTCTCCGCGGCGCCATGGAAGAGATTGTCCTGCCCGATACCGTCGGCCGCGAGTACCTTACCAAGCTCCGCGAGAAGGCGTCCCGTGATCGCGAACGCCAGACCAAAGCCCGCGCCCTCTCCGTCCAGGTGCACAAGCTCTTCAACCCACTCGAGGAAGAAATCAGCTGCAAGAAGGTCGATGCCGACGGAATGCTGCTCGATATCGCTCACCTCATAGATACCAAGTCGATCGAAAAATATCAAAACCGCTACAGCACGGCCGCCAAGCAACTCAAGAATTGCCAGATGGTCGTGACCGGTCCCTGGCCCCCTTACCATTTCCTGCCCGGGAAGGTGCGCACCGTCGCTGGCGACAGTTAGAAACCTGTGCCGACTTGTCCCAAGCCCCCTTTCGAGGGGGCTTTGCTTTTTCGGAGGGGGCGTTGCGTAGAGACGCGGCTTGCCGCGTCTCCGGCGGCAGGGGGAGACGGGGCAAGCCCCGTCTCTACCGCGAGACCTGCTCCCACCTTAACTTCTGTCAATGTGCAGCTTTATTCATCCGGCCGCGTATTGTCCGATGATCCACAGCCCGTTCTCAGCCTAAGGGATTCACCCTAAAATCTTGATTTTGAACAGGTTCCCAAAATGGGCCTCGCTTTCGCCGCCAGTTACCATTTTGGTTCCGCAAATGCTCATTCCCATGGCACTGAAGAGGTCGCACCGTTGGTACAACTTCACTCTCGATGTTCTCGGCATCTCACTCTGTCCGTTCCACTCCCCGGAGCGGGCGTCAACTAGGTTTCCTCTGATTCCCGCCACTTAGCCTCTTTGAAAAGGGTGGCCCCGAAAGGGGCCGCTTTTTTTGTTTCTCCCGGTCCTGTACACTCGCGGTTCGCGATGAAATCCGAAAAAGCCGCTTTCCTCCGCATTCTCCTCTTACTGGTTGCCCTCCTTGGGCAGAAACCGCTGAGCGCCCAAAAGACCCCTACCGTCCCCGGCGATCTCCTGCTCGCCACCATGGAAAAGGAACTGCATCGCGGCCAGTCCGAGCTCGCCAAGCAGGATCCCGCTCCCTACTTCGCCAGCTACAACGTGACCGACGGCGAATCGCTGGTCATCCTCAGCGCCCAGGGTGGCATCCTCACCTCAACTCGCAGCCGCCACCGCTCCGCCGACGTCAGCATGCGCATCGGCGCCCCGGCTCTCGATAACACCCACGACCAGGGACGCTCCTCCGGCATCACTTCCGGCCAGCTTCCGCAGCGGGACGACCCCGACGCCATTGCCCGCGTCCTCTGGCGGTTGACCTACGAGCAGTACCGCAAGGCGCGCAAGGCCTATACCAACGTTAAGACCAAGACCGCCGTCCGCGCCAAGGACGAGGACGACTCGCCCGACTTCTCCCAGGAGAAGCCCTCGACTTACATCGAGAAAACTCCGACGGCTGCGTTTCCCGAACAAAAGGCTTGGGAAGAACTCGCCCGCCGTTATTCCGCTTCCTTTCGCCGGTACCCACAGGTCGAAGAGTCGCTGGTTTTTCTTTACGCCGAGAGGAGCCACAGTTACCTGGTCTCGACCGAAGGCACGAAGATCGTGACCGCCGACGCCATCTTCCGCATCATGATCCAGGCCGAAACCCGCGCCAACGACGGCATGCAACTGATGCGCGTCGAAACCTTCCAGTTTTCCGACCCGGCAAAATTTCCCTCCGAAGCGGAAGTGGCAGCGAGCGTGCAAAAAATGGCCAGCGACTTGAGCGCGTTGCGCGCGGCTCCGCTCGCCGAACCCTACAGTGGTCCCGCGTTGCTCTCCGGCCGCGCGGCCGCCGTTTTGTTTCATGAAGTGCTGGGCCATCGGGTCGAAGGACAACGCCAGCGCGGCCGCGACGAAGGCCAAACTTTTACTAAAAAGGTGAACGAAAAAATCCTGCCCGAGTTCCTCAGCGTCACCGACGATCCCACGCTGCGTACGATTGGCGGTACGGAACTCTCGGGCTTCTATCGCTTCGACGACGAAGGCATTCCCGCCTCGCGCGTCGAGGTGGTTAAGGACGGCATCCTGAAGAATTTTCTGATGGGACGATTGCCGGTGAAGAACTTCAGCAACTCAAATGGGCACGGCCGCGCCCAGTCCGGACAGATGCCCGTCGGCCGCCAGGGCAATCTGATCGTTACTTCCTCGAAAACGATTCCCGACGCCCAACTGCGCTCCCGCTTCATCGAAGAAATCAAGAAGCAGGGCAAGCCCTACGGCCTCTACTTCGAAGACATCCAGGGCGGATTCACCCTGACCACGCGCGATCTGCCGCAAGCCTTCCAGGTGTTGCCCGTCATGGTCTGGCGCGTCTATGCGGATGGGCGTGCCGATGAACTCGTGCGCGGCGTAGATATCGTCGGCACCCCGCTCACCGTGTTGACGCAGATCGCCGCCACCGGAGACACCACCAGCGTCTTCAACGGCATTTGCGGAGCCGAATCCGGGAGCGTTCCGGTATCCGCAGCCGCTCCGGCCATGCTGTTTTCCGAGATGGAAGTCCAGAAACGAAAGTACGGCGACACGCGTCCTCCCATTCTTCCGCCCCCGCCCGGCGCGACGGACGAGAAGGGAGGCGCAAAATGATCAGACGCGTTTTGTCGATGTCACGCATGATTTTGGGTGGCGCAGCGCTTCAGCGCGTGCGTGAGAACTCGGTCGTCCCTCCGGGACTTGACTCATTTCTTGCACTTTTCCCAGCGCTGAAGCGCTGGGCTAAGTTCGGTCGCCCCTCCGGGGCTGGATGCTCGGGCATTTCGTTCCGCCAGGTTGCCCGAAAACGAGTTCTCACGCACACGCTTCAGCGCTGCGGTAAATGGCTTGCTTTTAGATCCGGCTTGAGCCGCTGCGGCGACGCTGCTGCGCGGGAGTCTAAAGAGGCCGCGGAAAAGCTGGCTTTCGATGACAAGGCGCGACCTCAGCGGCTAAAGCCGCGTTCACAGCAGCGCAGTAACCGCAGCGCTGAAGCGCTGCGCCACCCAAAATCGCGCCACTCAAAATCGAGTTCAGCATTGAGTTCTTTAGTGATCTCATGCACGATCCTGATCTGCGCCATGTTAGCTTCCGCCCGCGCCGCCAACTCCGCTTCCGGCGATGTCGTGCTCCGCGCTCTTCGCGAGGAAATGGAGCGTTCCAAAGCCAATCTGAAATTGGAGAACGTGCCGGCGCCGTATTACATCGAATACCGCGTCACCGAGATCGACCAATTCGAAGCCAGCGCCGTTTTCGGCGCCCTGCGCAGCCAGCAACATAATCACGGCCGCCTGCTGCGCGTCGTCGTCCGCGTCGGCGACTACAAGCAGGACAGTTTCTTCGGCACCGGAGAAGGCACCATCGACCTGGTTCCATCCGACGATGATGTCTTCGCGATCCGCCACCGCATCTGGCTCGCCACCGATCGCGCTTACAAGGCCGCCAGCGAGGCGCTCTCCGCCAAGCAAGCCGCCCTGAAGCAGTTGAAAGTCGATGAGCCCGTTGACGATTTCGCCAAAGCCTCGCCCGTCGAAGCCGTTGAGCCGCTCGCGCGTTTTTCTTCGCCCGACTTCACTTCATGGATTCATCTTCTCGAAGAGGCTTCGGCCCAATATCGCAGCGACAAAGAACTGGAAACCTTCGAATCCGCGCTGCGTTTCACCGTCGAGAACCGTTATTTCCTGAACTCCGAGAGCACGGTTGCCCGCTCCGGTCACGCGCACTACGTCATCTCCATTGCGGGCTCAACCCAGGCTGCCGACGGCATGTTGCTGCAACGGTCGCACGCCGACCAGGGGAACGATCTCAAGGAGATCCCCACCCGCGAACAATTCCTGAAGACCACTGCCCGGATCCTCGAGACACTGAAGTTGCTGCGTGACGCCCCGGTCGTCGACGAGGAATACCGGGGCCCGGTCCTGTTCTCGAACGACGCCGCCGCCACCGTCATTACCGAACTGGTGGAGCCGAACGTTCTCGGCAGAAAGCCTCAGCTCGGCGAGAACGCCCGCACTACGGGGAAATGGTCCAGCAGCTACAAGAGCCGCGTGCTGCCCGATTTCATCAATGTGTTCGACGACCCGACGATTTCCACGATTTCCGGCCAGCCCCTGTTCGGCAACTACACGCTCGATGACGAAGGCGTGAAAGCCCAGCGCGTCTCTCTCATCGAGAAAGGACAACTCGTCTCCTACCTTATCGGACGCCAGCCCATTCGCGACTTTCCCGCTTCGAACGGTCACGGTCGCGCCGCCGCAACCGCCGCGCCCGCGCCTCATCCCGGCAATCTCGTCTTGCAGTCGACCGATCCCCAGCCTGATGCCGGCCTCAAGACAAAGTTGATCGACCTCTGCCGGCAGCGCGAACTGCCCTACGGACTCTACGTGGAAACCATGGGGCCGGGGCTCGAGCCGCGGCTCCTCTATCGCATCTGGACCAGAGACGCGCATGAAGAACTGGTTCGCGGCGGCGTCTTCGGAGATCTCGACATACGCTCCCTGCGCAGCGATCTCATTGCCGCCGGAACCGCGCCCGCTGTCGAGGACCGCTCTGAGCCCGTCTGGTTCAGCGTCGCCAGCCCCGCGCTGCTGTTCGACGAGCTCCAGGTCAAGCGGTCGCAAGCCGCCAAGCAGAAACTTCCCGAGTACCCGGCGCCGGCGCTAAGTCAGGCCGCGAACCAGCCGTGAGAGGATGCGGGAGGATTCGGACTTTGACTTTGTTTTAAAGGGGCGCGGCTTCAGCCGCGCCGTAAATGCCGCAAAATTAAATGCGGCTTTAGAGGCTGGGGCAGAACTCATCGAGCGTGCAAAGAGCACACCGCAGGCGCTAAAGCGCGAGCACATTTGCGACGACTTACGGCACGACTGAAGTCGTGCCCTTCCCAAAAACCCGCGTGCATCAAGACTTTTAATGGGAATTTCCTTAATGAAAATGCTCAACTTGAAAACACTGACGCCAATTTGCGCGCTCCTGCTCTCCGCCAGCTTTGCCGCGTGGTCACAGACTCCGCCGCCCAAACCGCAGCCCGCTCCGCCCGCACAAACTTTCTCCAAAGAGCTGCGGGATCAGTTGCAAGCGGTGCGCGACGCCGCTCTCACCAGCGACTACGCCTGGCACCAGCTCGAGCACCTGACCGAGAACATCGGCCCTCGCCCCGCCGGATCGCCGCAAGCGCAGGCCGCCGCCGAATACGTGGCCGCCGAGATGCGCAAACTCGGCCTCGAGGTTCACCTGGAGCCAGCACTTGTCTCCCACTGGATTCGCGGCGAGGAAAAAGCCCAACTCGTCGAATATCCCGGCCAGGCGCCGGAAACAACGCAGCGCATCGTTCTCGCCACCCTCAGCGGCAGCTCGGCGACTCCCGCCGAAGGCATCACCGCGGACGTCGTCGTTGTCCACAACTTCGATGAACTCACCGCTCTCGGCCGCGAAAAAATCGCCGGCAAAATTGTCCTCTTCAACGTTTTTTACGACGAACGCAAAGCCCTCGCTGGCATGGCATTCGAAGCTTACGGCGAAGCCGTTGTCTATCGCGGACGCGGCGCCAAAGCTGCCGCTGAACTTGGTGCCGCCGCCGCGCTCATCCGTTCCGTCGGAGGCGCCGACTATCGCCTGCCGCACACCGGTTACAGCGTTCCCGCCGGAATTCCCGCCGCCGCTCTCGCCGCGGAAGATGCCGACCTGGTCGAGCACCTCGCCGCGCAGGGCCGCGTCCGCATGCACCTCACGCTCACGCCGCAAAGCCTGCCCGACGCCACCGGCTACAACGTCGTCGCCGATCTGAAGGGCAGCGAGCATCCCGAGCAGATCGTTGTCGTCTCCGGTCACCTCGATTCCTGGGACCTCGGTCGCGGCGCAATTGACGACGGCGCTGGCATTGTCATCTCCATGGCCACCGCCGAACTTCTCCAGCGTCTGCACATCCGTCCGCGGCGAACGCTGCGCGTCATCGCCTGGATGGACGAGGAAAATGGAGGCGGCGGAAACAAGGCTTATGCCAAAACTCACGCTGCGGAACTTTCGAACCACATCGCCGCCATTGAGAGCGACGCCGGAGCTGGCCACCCACTGGGCTTCTATATGAAAATGCCGCCGGCTGCAATTACTGCATTGCAGCCGCTGCGCGAAATCCTGATTCCCGTCGGCGCAACTGTTTTTCGCTCGACTGAACACAGTCCCGGCTCCGACATTGACCCACTGGTGGAAGCCGGCGTCCCCGGCATCGGCATCATCCAGGACGGCCGCAAATATTTCGACTATCACCACACCGCCGCCGATACGCTCGACAAAGTCGATCCGCGGGACTTGCGCGAAAACGCCGCCGCCATGGCCGTCATGGGATACGCGCTCGCCGACATGCCCGAGCCGTTACCGCGATAGGGATGGAATCAGAAGTCAGATTACAGACTTCTGATTTCCACTATCGCTTCGGTAGCGCAATTCATCAACCACAAAAGACACGAAATCCCACCAAGGTGTGAATCCCCTGAGTTTCCTTCGTGCTCCTTGGTGTCCGTCGTGGTTAATTAGGACACCGCCGTCGCTTTCCCTCCAGTTGACGCCCGATCTCTTCCGCGCTTACGATATTTGTTTGACTTCATGCGCAATGAGGGCCTGTGAGGCGCGACTTCTGCTTCACGGCAGGCAGCAATCATGGATAAGAAGAAACTAGAGACGTTCCGGAAGAGACTGGAAACCCGGCAGCAGGAACTGCGCCACATGGTTGTCCGCAATCAGCAGGACGGTCGTACCGCCGACGATGAAGCCACGCAGGACGTCGCCGATCGCGCCGCCAGCTCCTACAACAAGGAATTCCTCTTCAGCCAGAGCAACAACGACCGCCAGTTGCTCAACATGGTCGAGGGCGCTCTCGCCCGCATCCGCGAAGGCAGCTTCGGAGAATGCGTCTCCTGCGGCAAAGAGATCAACGCCAAGCGTCTCGAAGCCGTGCCCTGGACTCGCCATTGCATCGCGTGCCAGGAAAAAGCCGAGAAGGGCCTGCTCGAAGCCGCTCAATAATAAAGTGTGGCGCGGACACTCCTGTGTACAGTTCCGAGACATCCTAACGTGTTCGACCATGCCGCCACTCGCGCGGAGCAGGAGAGCGTCATCCAGGCGTTGCGCGACAAGTGCGACATTCTTTGGGCGCAGCTCGACGCGCTCTATTTCGCTTATGTCGTGCCAGGCTGGCCGCCGCCGGGCGTTTTTCGAATCGACGCGAAACCGGGTGAGGGGAATCGTGGCTGAACTTACCGATACGAGCGTTCCAAAGTTTGCGGCCGGATGCCGCTGGGGCGGAACCACCGAAGCGCCGGTGGTGCTCTTCCCGGAGGGCGCGATCCGCGTGGAAGGAACGGGCCGCATCATCCTCGAACTCTGCGACGGCCATTTCTCGCTTGCTGAAATTGTGCAGAAGCTGGAAGTGCAGTTCATGCTGGCGACGAAGGGCAAGATCCGCTCGGATGTCCAGGTCTTTCTGGAGCAACTGCACGCCCAGCGCATCATCGACTACTAACAGGCTGCTAAAAAAATTAGAGTTGTCATCCCGAGCGACCGAGGCCCCTGCCAGCCGCATTTGCTGGCTGGGGTGGAGGAGCGAGAGAAAATCAAACGGCCACAAGCGGCAGCGTTCGGTAGTGGTGCAGTTTGATTAGATCGCTATTCTTGTTTGGCCTTCTTCTTGCTAGCCGCTTGCAATTTTAGTTCTTCTTCCTTGACGCGTTCTCCCAACCATCTTGGGGCGAAGTCTTGAATGTCCTCCTCCAAATCCACTGCAATCCTGTTCAGGCGCTTCCTCAGCGCCTTCGGGAACTTTCTAAGGTTTAGTGCGCACGTTGGTTCAATTTCCGTCATTTCTTTGCTTCCATATGTTACATGAGTATGGTATGTTACGCATGTAACATGAGTGACGCCACTGACACCCCGCTGAATACAGACAAGGCGTTCGGTATGGGGTTAATGTTTGGCCAGATCGCTGTCCATTGTGAGCACGTCCTGTCCGGCGGAAAGCTCGCCGCGCAAATAGGGTGCAGCCGTGATAATGTGGGCCTTGCGTGTGATGCGATTAGGCGGGAGGGCTGTCAGTTCATCGTGGACGAAAAGGTCTCGTCTGACAGGGTTTCCATTTGGATTTACAAGAAGGCGATTGCGGAAACGTTGATTCGCGTTCTGGATCGAGAAAGCGCTCCGTCACTGTCCGGCGCTATCATATCGGGTAAGCTGTTCGGCTATGCCGACAATGAAATCGAGGACTACGTGACGGAGCACTTCCCTCAATCCATTACGGCAGGACCTGAATCAGAACCCAATTCGCTCCGCGATTTGGGCACTGGTGATTAGCGCAAGGCGCAAGCTTGTTTGTTTTGTTGAAGTCTTCAACTTTGCCGCAAGCAGTGTGGCGGTAAAGTCCGGTAATTGGTGCGGGAGTGCCGACTGCAAACTGCTGTCCAACTTGAACCATAGAACTTCCTTTCTGTGCTGTTGACCGCGTAAGCATTGACAACCAGAAAGGGCAGCCCACCATCGAAGGTTTCTGGCTGGCCGATCTGGCCACCGGAACGGAGTGCAGGGCACTTAGTTATGCGACCGAGTAGCCCTGCACTCCCCGTTTACACTGCTACCATTGCATCAGCAGTGTAAGCGACAGAAAAGAGAAAACATTCCCTCTCGCTGTGGAAAAACTGTGGACGATGAATACTAAACTGTTGATTTGCTCGGAAAAACCCGCGTTTATCATCCCGTTAATAACCTCCTTCTAGCATGCCCATGAGTTCCTCGACGCTCCACACGTGATCGGTCAAACCCGCTTCCATAGCGGGTGTGACGCGCAATGTTTTGTGGAGTCGGCAGAAGTTGTAGTGCATGAAATACAGGGCAACCATGTGTCCGTGGTTTTCCAGTTTCTTGCTGAATCCGTTCGTCAGCCGCGTGAAACGGCGCATGCCCATTCGCATTGAAAGATTCTGACGCTCCACGAAGGAGGTGCTGATGTGCTTGGGATCGGGATCTCCGGCCAGCACTCCAGTGCGGCATCCGATGCAGGTCGCGGGGCTGTAACGCGACTGGCCTTCATTCGACGCGCCGTAGATTTTCACCAGCATGGCATAATCAATCTCACACCCGAAGGCATCCTCCACGGCCTCAGCATAGAGACGGTATCCGTCGGTCGTTAGCTGAATCCGGTTGATGATCCGGCTTGCTAAATCTTCTATGAAGTCGTGAGCCACGGAAGCGCCACGATCCCCGAGCATGTACGAGATAATCAGTTTGGTATCGGCATCAATTGCTGTCCAGGTCCAACAATCCCCCGCGCCTTCGGCCATTAGCTCTTCCGTCACGTTCTTTTGCTTGGCATAGACGAAGGCCCAGATTTCATCGCACTGGACGCGGCGCACGCGGAGATTGCGAACGTGGGCATTGTGGTAGGACGCACAGGCGCAACCCATGTCCTTGAGGAGTTTTAGAACGGTGTGCTTGGCAACTCCTGTCATGCGGCAAGTGGCATTGACGGATGTTCCTTCTACTAAAGCAGCAATAACTTGGCAGCGTTTATCGGTAGTCAGTCGGTTCATAATCCAGTTCCCCGGGCTGCGAATATATTGATATGTATATCAAAATAACTCTTTACTGTAAACAACTATTTTGATAATATGAAATTGATAGATTGGAGGAGTAAATGAATTCCGCGCAAGCAATCATCCAGAAGTTCGGTGGACAGTCCGCCTTGGCCTCCCTTCTCGGAAAGGGGCAAACTACCGTCCAACACTGGGGAAAGACGGGCAGAGTTCCGGCCAAATGGCAATCTGAACTATTGCGACTCGCCCGGGAGAATGGAATCGACCTTACCGCCGCCGATTTTATGGAAGCTCCGCCGCATGAACCTCTCGTTCTTACGAGCGACAAGCCGCGAATCCCCATAGCCAAATATTGGGGCGCGATGCCGATAGGTGATGCTGAGCTACCTGTTTATGTACTCGACAATGAGATGCGCGTCATAAGCAGAACAGGTGCAACGGGAATACTCACCGACCGCAAGGGCGGGGGCAACATAGAGAGCTACTTGAACGTCGAAGCTCTGCGCAAGTACATCCCGCCAGACCTCCCCGGGCTGACGATTGAGTTTGACCTAAAAGAAGTGGTCAACAAAAGAGTGCACGGGTATTCGGCGGAGACATTCCTTGAGATTTGCCGCGCCTATGTCCGTGCTTTGAGCGATGGAGTTTTAGAGACGGACCGGCAGAGGGAAATTGCGATTAAGGCCAGCATGTTTCTCGCATCCTGCGCGAAGGTCGGATTGATAGCCCTCATTGACGAAGCGACAGGCTACCAGTATGACCGCGCCGCCGACGCCTTGCGCGTAAAGCTCAAAGCATACTTGGCTGAGGAAATGCGTGATTGGGAAAAGACATTTCCTGACGAACTGTGGCAGGAGTTTGGACGCCTAACAAATTGGAAGGGCTCGGTTACGCAAAGACCGAAATATTGGGGACATCTTGTTACGGAATTGGTGTACACGTATCTCGACGCTGACGTGTGCAAATGGCTGAAAGACAACAAGCCTCAGCCGCAACATGGGAGGAACTGGCATCAATGGCTAAATGACCAGTACGGGCTAAGAAAGCTGACTCAGCACATCTACACGCTGATTGGGGTTGCGAAAACGTGTCACACTATGCGGGAATTGCGCGACAAAATGGCGGAGATGTATGGCAAGAGTCCGGTACAGCTAACGCTCTATCTGCCTACGAACAGGTCGCTTACTTTCCCTCAGTAGCTTCTCTCACGATCCGGGCAGCGGCTTGGCTGGCATCCTCTTCAAACGGAAGCAGGGTATCGCAGGGAATGTCCTCTATAGGCTGGCCAAGTAGTTGCTGCTTAGAGATGTTGAACGATTGGATAGCGGCTGTCTGCCCGCCGTGGGAAATTGCCAGTACCTTGAATATTCCTCGCTTGTGAAGAGAGATCACGAGGTCGCCAGTAACGGGGACGAATTGCTTATTAGCCATGCGGACAGTTTCCCACAGGCCGATTCAGGATGCCAGCCCTGTGGATTTCAAACTGCACCACTACCCAGCGTTCGCTCGCTTTGACGCTCAGGAAATCGGCCTGTTAGACTGAAGAATTGTCAGCCTAGCCTTAAGCGAAGAAGGAAGCCTGTGCGCGCAGAAACCCGGCATCAACTGAAACAAGACCGCTTCAGCAAGGTCACGCTCGAGGCAGCGGAGAAAACCGCCCACTGGACCGTGGAACACCAGTCGAAAGTCATCGCCGCTGTGATTGCGGTTGTCATCCTGGCGGCGATCGGGTTTGGCGGCTGGTACTACGTCAACTCGCAGGACGAAAAGGCGAGCGCCCAGCTTTCGACGGCGGTCCGTACCTTTGAAACGCCGGTGCGTCCGGCGGGCGTGCCAGCGCAACCGGGGTACGACAGCTTCGCGTCGCCGCAGGAGCGTGCCACCGCGGCGCGCAAACAGTTCCAGGCGATCGTCGATAAGTATCCGCACACTCACACTGCCGACATGGCGCGCTATTTTGTGGGATTGGCCTCTTCACAACTTGGCGATAACGCGGCAGCGGAGCGCAGTCTGCGGGAGGCGGCGGGATCTTCGAACCCGGACCTCGCGGCACTCGGCAAGTTTGCGCTGGCTTCCGTCTATCGCGGAGAGAATAAGGACACGCAAGCGATCGATCTTTATAAGCAGTTGATCGATAAGCCTACGATTGTCGTCAGCAAGGCGACGGCGCAGCTTGAACTCGCCGGGTTCTACGCATCGCGGCAGAAGCCAGACGAGGCCAAGAAGATCTACGAGCAGGTGGAGAAAGAAAATCCGGCCACCGAAGCGGCATCGCTGGCGCAGCGGCGAGCGGCGGCTCTCAAACCGTAGTTTTGGAGTGTTCCCGGGGAGCGCCCTCGGCGGCTAAACAGGCTGCGGAGAAAGTATCGTCCGCGCCGCAGTCTGACCGCAGCGGCTAAAGCCGGCGCTGAAAGCAAGCAAGTTACCGCAGCGCTGAAGCGCTGCGCCACCCAAAAACAAGCGCAGCGTCGAGTTTTTCCGCAGCCTGTAAAGCCGCTTGCGTGGCGTGTTCTAACGGCATGGCTGAAGCCATGCCCCTTCAAAGCTATCCCAATTCAAGCTAGTCAGGTTCTCGAAACGACGGCGATGCGACGCAGACATGCGATGAGCCGCTCGCAGTCCTCGGCCGTGTTGTAAACGTGCGGTGTCACTCGAATTGAACTTCCGCGGACGCTGACGAATACTTTCTCTCTCGCGAGCATTTCGGGGAGTTCCTTCGGAATTGCCTCTTTCCTCCGCAGAGCCAGGTAATGGGGCGCGCGCAACGGCTCGGAGGGCGCGGAAAAGCCCATGTCCGCCGCGGCGTTCGCCAGTTGACGATTGAGCGCGCCGGCGGTCTCGGAGATCCGCGCGACTTCCCACTCCAGCAACTGTTTCATGGCGCGCACCGCGGCAGGCAGCAACGCGAAGTTGGAGCGCTCGCCCATGTCGAATCGCCGCGCGCCCACGTCGTAATTTCCGGTGTACAGGATGCTCGAGAAGTCGCGAGCGTTGGCGCGCTGAATCCAATTCTCTTCCAGAGGAATTCCGCCATGCCATTTTGGAGCGACATAGAGAAGCCCGACGGAATAGGGCCCGAGCAGCCATTTGTAGTTGGCGGAGACGGCGAAATCCGGCTGCACACCATTCTGCAAATCGTTCTTCAGACCGCCCACGCTGAAGGGCAGCGCGCCGAGCGACTGGGTGAGATCGAGAACGAGCGCGGCTCCGAGCTTGCGGCAAGCTTCGCCGATGCGGACGAGGTCGAGCCTTCCGCCGCTGGTCCACTGCACGTGCGGGAGCGCGGCGACGGCCACGTCGGCGGTCAGGGAATCCAGAACAGCGGCGGTCCAGTCGTTGTTTTCGGGCCAGGCGACGACTTTCAGCGAAGCGCCAGTTTCTTCGGTTAGACGTTGCCACGGATAGTAATTGGATGGGAACTGCTCGGCGAGCACGAGAATGCTCTGGCCCTTTTTGACCGGCACATTTCGCGCGGCAGTCGCGATGCCGTA
Source organism: Terriglobales bacterium (assembly GCA_050014475.1). Classification (GTDB taxonomy): domain Bacteria; phylum Acidobacteriota; class Terriglobia; order Terriglobales; family Acidobacteriaceae; genus Acidiflorens. The sequence continues at coordinate 13,909 of JBEKDG010000074.1, forward strand.
GCTGGCGGAGGGAACGATGGCGACGCAGTCGGCCGAGCAGTCGAGGAGCTGCGCGGCGGTCGTGCGGAACTCATCTGAGCCCGTAAAAAATTTGTCGGGAGTGAGTTCCCACGGGTGCGCTTTGCGGGCAAGCCCTGCGGCTCCGGCCTCCAGTGCCGGCTTCATCAGCGGCGACAGGTAGGCGCAGTTCAGGTAGGCGACGTCGTCGGGGATATCGAAGAGATGGCGCTGGCAGGGAATCATGGGCTAGTCTTTGGACTTGGTCATCAGTGTATCAATACAGAAGGGATTGCCGGCGGTGTATCGAATGAAGAGAGTGAAGCTACGGGTCGCTTTCATGTTGTTGTCAGGTCTGCTGGCAGGCTGCGCGGCGGCACAGACTGGTAGCGCCGCGAGCACCAAAGCCTCACTGGCTTTTGCGCGGGCTGAAAAATTGAAGCGGGGAATCAATGCGAGCGAGTGGTTCGCGCAGGTGTATGACAAGCGCGGCTACACGCCGGAACATTTTCAGGCCTGGACGACCGCCGATGATATCGCGCTGATCAAGTCGATGGGCTTCGATCACGTGCGGTTGAGCGTGAATCCGCAGCCGATGTTTACAGCGCGCGAGCCCAATAAGATTCCCGCGGAATATCTGGGCTATCTCGATGCGGCGGCGAAGATGATTCTCGACCACGGGCTGGCGGTTGTGATCGACCTGCATCCGGAGAGCGACTTCAAGGCGCGGCTGGCGAAGGACAACGATTTTGTCGAGCAGTTTGCCGATTTCTGGCGGGCCCTGGCCGGGCATTTCTCGTCGTGGGATGCGGAGCGCGTGTTTCTGGAAGTTTTGAATGAGCCGGAGTTCACGGACCGCTATCGATGGCTGGGTGTGCAGGTGAAGCTGGCGGCAGCGGTCCGGGAGGGCGCGCCCGCGCACACGATCATAGCGGCGGGCGCGCGCTGGTCGGATGACGATGAGCTGGTTTTTCAGGAACCGCTGCACGATCCGAATATCATTTACAACTTTCATTTTTATGAGCCGCACATCTTCACGCATCAGGGCGCGGCTTGGAGCGCGTATTACTGGCACTGGCTGCGCGGCTTGAAATATCCGTCGAGTCCGGAGTCGGCGGAGCGCGTGGCAGCGCTGGTGCCGGATGAAGTGGACCGACTGCAGGTGATCCGCTATGGGCGCGAACACTGGGACGCTGCGCGTATTGAATCCGAAATGAAGCAGGCGGCGGAGTGGGCGCGGCGGCGCGGGGTGCCGCTGGTGTGCAACGAATTTGGCGTGTATCGGGAGTATGCCGATGCGCAGGACCGGGCGGCGTGGCTGCACGATGTGCGGGCGGCGCTCGAGCGCAACGGGATTGGATGGGCGATGTGGGACTACTCGGGATCGTTTGGCGTGGTTACGAAGAAGGATGGGAAAGCGGTGGCGGATGAGGGGGTGCTGCGGGCGCTGGGGATGAAGTAAGGATGTCATGAGACCGAACACAGAGAACGCGAATGAGTGGGGCAGATGCGAGCCAGTCGGGATTAGGAATTCAGAAGCGCCCTGAGTCTGTTGGCAACAAGCAACAACTCCTGTAAGTCGGCTTCCAGTGATTCGGCGCTGGAGATCGGCAGGGCCCCGTATCCCCGGATTCGTGCGGGTCGGCTGTCCTCCAAAGCCACCCATATCTGCGAAACGTCCGATGCCAAGATGCGACGTAGGTTTTTCTTTGAGGGCTGAAGATCACACTTCCGCACGAAAGACGCGATGAGCGTCTGAAGTTGAAGCAGACCCGCCCTGATCTGCTCTCTTTCGCTCTCAGTAACGGAGCCCTCGATGGTCTTCATGGCTGCTGGCGAATTCCGGTCTTCCAATAGATCGAGCATACGAACGGCTGCGGCATCGACAATCAGCATGCCGCTCGCGATGACTCTACGATGGTTGTCACTGAGTCCATCATCCATGAGTGGCACCCCACCTCAGCCTGAAGTCTATGTACAGGGGCGAAAGCTTGACGTGCTGCTGTGTAACGTACTTCGGGCTGGCTGCCATTTGAAGCATGGCGATGATCGCGCCCGGACTCCCCTTGCTGTAGTGGACGATCTTCTGAATCGCTTCGTCTTGGTTTGCGGCGTTTAGGTGCATCTCCTGTGCGGTTCGCACAGCAAACTCCGTTGCTGCATCCGAGTCGAAATTCCGCAGGGCATACTTCTCGGAGCGATCAGAGAACATCGGCAACAAGAATCCGACGTCTTCCATGTGCGCGGAGCGGGCAACTGCAATGAGCGGGGTTGCCGTCCGACTGCACACATCCTTCAGGGCGGCAGCAAACGACTGGGACGGAGTTTTCAAGTGATCGAGCACAATCCAATGGCTGCCTCCACGCAAAGCCTCTGTGACGATCCCTCGGATTGACACGGCAGACTTGTCCTTGATGGCGTTCAGACCGCTAGTCCCGCAGGATTGGAGGACATGGCGATTCTTTCTCGCAAACAGCCCAGCGGCAAGCGTCCGAAAAACAGTTTGACTGCTGGAAGATTCGTCGCAATACACCATCTCGGGTACTTCGCCTGCCAGATGCTTCAGGAGCAGTGTTTTGCCAACTCCGGCGGGACCGTGAAGCAGGAAGGAACGACGCCGAAACACCAACTGCCGAAGTTGCTCAAGCTCAGCATCTCTCCCGTAGATGGCGGTCGGACTCATGAATGCTCCAGATGAGAAGCTTCGGCTCCGCTCAGGCGAGCGAGTTCAGCCTCGATGCCCGCCAGTCTTTTCAGTGACGATTCAACGGATGGGGAGCCCGCTGCGTGGGCGGCGCGCGCGCGAGCCAGCGCCCGCTCTGCGACCGCGCTCAGTTCACGCAGCACGGCGCGTATTTCGGCTTCGAGACAACGGCGGCTCTTTGTTACACGCTCCTCAAGATCGTTTCGCACGCGCTCGCTGTTGGTCTCCAAGAGCAGGTCGAGAAAAGCGTGGGCGGCGGCATCAATCAGGGAGTGCGCCCGAATAGCGCCGAGTGTAAGGTCGGCCACGTACCGCACGGGGGAAGCCGGGTTAGCCAAAACGATGTACTCGTAGAACTGAAACTCAGAGCGCGTTCGGAAATCCTGTTCAGCATTCAACTCTTCTGGCAAATACTCTAGCTCGGAGGTTCGGATGCCACGGGTCTTTGACAAGAAATCAGTTGTCAAATCAGTGAATCTCTTCGCTATCTTGCGGTACGCTTCCTCTCCTTTTATTTTCTCGGTTTCCAGCCACGGCATCGTGTGGCGCCGAGCGACATCTTGAGCCGCCCGCATTGCAGATCGCCGATACCGGGGCCCGTTCGTTCGCGGCAGCGATTTGAGGGCCGGCTGAAGTTCGCGGTGCGCCACCTCTCGCACGGACTTGAGGAAGACATCTCGGTGATCACCGAAGGTCTTTGACAGGCGCTGCTGCTCTCCTGAGAACAGGTATCCGAGATCGTTTAGGGACTGCTCGGCTTGCGATACTACCTCGCGTAGTTGGCTGATCCTCCTCTCAGACTCATCAAAGGGTCGAGTCAGCGCGTCTCGCTCCTCCTTCACCACGACAAGGAGTTGACTAGACAAACGGCGCACCGAACGATCCTCAGCATCGCGGACAAGTTGCTGGCCTGAATGCTGCACCAACTGCTCCAGTGCATCCACCAACTGAGCCCAGTCTCTTTGAGAACCACCGTTGTCGAGTTGTTCGAGAGCACTGATTTCAAAAATCGAACGGACAGGACGCTGGAGCCGACTCTCAAGCACTTGTCTGGCAAAGGAAACCGCCGCATCTCGGTCGGGCTTGCTGACACGATCCGCCTTGTTCAAGACAAACAGGATGTCGGGTATCTCTTTCGCAACGCTCTCGACAAGCGCCAATTCATCTCCGGCTATTGGAGGATCAGCACCGATCACGACGATAGCAGCGTCGATGTGTGGGAGGAATGC
>JBEKDG010000075.1:0-17659 GCA_050014475.1 Terriglobales bacterium
TCCAACAGATTTTCGGGGATGGCGGTGCTGTTGATCTTGACGAAGGGACCGGAAGCGCGGCGCGATTTTTCGTGGATGGCGCGGGCGATGAGGTCTTTGCCAACTCCGCTTTCGCCGCCGAGCAGGACGGTGGAGTTGGTGGGCGCAACCCGTTCGACGGTGGCAAGCACTTCCTGCATTTTGGGACTGATCGCGACGATATTGGGGTGGCTGTACTTTTGTCCGAGGGCTTCGCGGAGCGAGCGATTCTCCTCGCGCAGGCGGGAATTATCGAGCTCCTTGTGCACCACCATCCGAATTTCGGCGAGGGAGAACGGCTTGAGGACGTAGTCGCCGGCGCCCGCTTTCATCGCCTCAACCGCTGTTTCGACGGAGCCGAATGCGGTCATGACGACGATGGGCAGCGCGGGATTTTGCTGCTTGGCGGTTTGCAGAAATTCGAGCCCGCTCATGCCGGGGAGTTTGAGGTCGGTGAGGACGAGGTGCACCGGTTCGGAGGTGAGCAGCTTCAAACCAGTTTCGGCGTCGGCGGCGGAGAGCGTTTTGAAGCCGTCATCGCCGAGGTTCAGTTCAAGCAGGCGGCGCATCTTGGCTTCGTCTTCGATGATGAGGATGGTTGGCATTTGGTTAGCTCGTGTGGGGACGGGCGCCCTCGCCCGTCCAAGCCGAGCGCGGCTCGGCAGTTGCCTGCGCCTCGACGGTTTCTCCGAGCGGAAAGAAGAGTGTGAATACGGCGCCGCCTCCTGGGGCGTTCTCGACATGGATCGTCCCATGATGACCGTCCACGATCTTCGAAACGATGGAGAGGCCCAGGCCCACACCGGTTTTCTTCGTGGTGACAAACGGGTTGAAAATTTCTTCGCGCAGTTCTTCGGGAACGCCGTGGCCGCTGTCGGCCAGGCGGAGTTCCACGCCTTCACGGTCATTCCGCGTGGCGGGCTGAACCTCGACCCGCAACGTGCCACCGTCGCCTTCCATGGCTTCGTAGGCGTTTTGCACGACATTGAGGAAGGCTTGCTCGCACAGGCTTTCGTCGAGCGGAACAGGTGGCAGTCCGCCCGCGTAGTAGCGCTCGACGCGCACGTCTTTACCGTTAAAACGTCCGGCGACAATTTGCAGGACGCGATCGAGAAGGGCGACGAGGTTCGCGGGATGCGGCTGCGCATGAAGGGGACGAGCGAAGTCCAGAAACTCGGTGACGAGGGCACTGAGCCGGTTGACCTCGGTCGAAATGTATCCGGCTAACTCCCGGGCAAGCTCGTCGGAGGCCTGCAATTTCTGCGTCAACATTTCGGCCGAGCCCTTGATGACTCCGAGGGGATTGCGAATTTCATGAGCTAATCCCGCAGAGAGCTGGCCGAGAGCGGCCAGCCGTTCGGAGCGTCGCGCTTCGGCCTGAGCCTGCTCGAGGCGGCGATTGGTTTCGGCGAGGCGTTCCGCGAGCTCACGGTACAACTGCGTTTGATGCTGGCTCTGCTGCGCGAAGCGGTTGACGACCATGGCGGCGAGAAAGAAAAACATGATGCGCAGCGCGAGGTAGCCGAAGGCCTCGGGAGTCAGTTCGTATTCCTGCATCGCGGGATAGAGATACGAGCAGTAGGCGGCGGACGCAAGCAAGGTCCAGAGCAGCGTCAGCCACGGGCCGCAGTAGAGTGCCGCGGTGACGACCGGAAGATAGTAAATAGGATAGTAACTGCTATTGATACCGACTTCGCCGGTGTGGTCGATGAGCAGGGTTGCCAGCAAAATCTTAAGCAGGATGACATAGAAGACTCCTCGTTTGGGGATGTAGGAGATCAACCTTGTCTCCAGCAGCTGCACAATTCCGATGGCGAGAAGAATTAGCTGCTTGTGCCATTCCAATTGCGGAGGGAGCACGGCCAGTCCGGCGAGGAAGAGCAGCCAGATCGTGAGCCAGACTGCGTCGAGACGGCTAAACCGCCGGGACTCGGGATCGAAAATGGGAGGCGCAGGTGCCACGCAGCTTCCATCCAACCGCAGAAAGCCCTTCGGCGTCAATTGGACGGGCGGCTTCCTCCGGTGGAGCGCCGGGCGCCCCGCCCGGCTGAACCCTTCGTCTTCGCCCAGGGCAGGCTCGCGAGACGCCCGTCCCTCCACCGTGTAACTCATCACGCGGTCACGGTGCTAGCATGCGCGCATAAGGATTTTCAATCACGAAGATCAATAGTTTCGATTTCCGCAAAGGCCATGCCAGCCGCTACTGTTATGATGCTGTGCGTTCACGGCGAGGAGTCAGAAGGGATCCATGAAGAATTCCACCACCGTTTGTCTTACGCTGGTAATGGTGTGTCTATTCGCGATCGGCGCGCTGGCGCAGACTTCGGGCGGGAATGCCGCCGCGAATGAGGCGCAATTGGCGCGGATGGCAAAATTGGAACAGGCGGTGGCCGACGCCAAATCCTCCGGCGACAACGCCTGGATGCTGATGAGTTCCGCGCTCGTCCTGATGATGACCGGACCCGGCCTGGCATTGTTCTACGGCGGGCTGGTGCGGAAGAAAAATGTCCTGTCGACGATGATGCAAAGCTTCGCGATAATGGCCATCGTCACTCTGCTCTGGGGCCTGGTCTCGTACAGTCTGGCATTTGCTCCGGGAAACAGCTTCATCGGCGGCCTGCACAACGTCTTTCTCCGCGGCGTGGGCGCGCAACCTGACACCGATTACGCGGCAACCATTCCGCTCCAGACATTCATGATCTTCCAGCTGATGTTCGCCATTATCACTCCGGCGCTCATCACGGGCGCGTTCGCGGAGCGCATGAAATTCAGCGCGATGGCAGTGTTCATGGTGCTGTGGTCGCTGGTGGTGTATGCCCCGATGGCGCACATGGTCTGGGGAAAGGGTGGTCTGCTGAATGCCTCTCTCGGCGGGCGTTTCCCCTGTCTCGATTTTGCCGGCGGCACAGTGGTGCACGTTACGTCGGGTGTATCGGCGTTGGTGTGTGCGTTGTATCTGGGGCCTCGCATCGGGTATCCGAAGCAGTCCATGCCTCCTCATAGCGTGGTTTTGAGTTTCATGGGGGCCTGCTTGCTCTGGGTGGGATGGTTTGGGTTCAACGCAGGCAGTGCGCTGTCGGCGGGAGCTCTGGCTACGAGTGCATTCGTCGCCACCCATTTTGGCGCCGCCGCCGCAACCCTCGGCTGGAGCGCCGCGGAGTGGTGGAAGAGGGGAAAGCCCAGCGCCCTGGGCGCGATCTCGGGAGCCGTGGCCGGGCTGGTCGCGATTACTCCGGCGGCCGGTTTTGTCTCGCCCTTGTCGGCAATCGCCATTGGATTGGTCGCGGGTATTGTCTGTTTCCTCATGGTGACCAAGGTCAAGTCGATGTTCCGATACGACGACTCGCTCGATGCGTTCGGCGTCCACGGCGCGGGTGGAACTCTGGGAGCTCTTCTGACGGGCGTCTTCGCTTCGAGCGCCGTGAATCCCATCTTCAAGAACGCTCAGGGAAGCACGCTGGCTTCGGGATTGTTCGAGGGCAATGCGCACCAGCTACTGAATCAGCTGGTCGGGGTAGCGATTGCCTGGGGGTTGGCGACCGTGGGCACCCTGGTCATCCTCAAACTGGTGGACATCACCATCGGCCTGCGCGTTTCAGAGGACCACGAGATGCAAGGTCTTGATCTCTCGCAGCACGGCGAAGAGGGATATTATTGGGAGCCTTCCGCATAACGAGAAACCGAAACAGGGCAATGGAATCAACGGGACGGAGAACCATGACAAAGGTCGAAGCGATTATTCAGGTCTCAAAGCTCGAAGCCGTGAAAGACGCACTGCACGAGGTGGGCGTGGAAGGCATGACCATTTTTGAAGCCAGAGGACATGGCCGGCAAAAAGGACACACCGAGTTTTACCGGGGACGCGAGTACACGGTGGACTTGATCCCGAAGGTGAAACTCGAGATCGTGCTGGCCGATGAGATGGTGGAGAAAGTCGTGCAGGCGATCACCACCGCGGCCCGTACGGGAAAAATCGGCGACGGAAAGATTTTTCTTTCGCGCATCGACGAAGCGATTCGGATTCGCAACGACGAACGTGGCGATAGCGTGCTGTAAGCGCACGACTTTCGAAACGGCGGAGATCGACATCCCCCTTGTCTGCTTATTTATGAGCAGAGCGGAATAAAGGCTGGAGCAGGGGCTAAACAGTTCGGGGAGAGTGTCATCGAAATGACCACCGTGGCCACCGTCCGTAGTGAGTTGCGGGACCTGTACGTGCGGGAATCCGCCGCCATCGAGCAGGAGTTTTCCGTTACTAGTGAAGGCCGCACGGCGCTCGCCAGGCGCACGGCGTTGGTCGATTCGATTGTTCAGCGGCTCTGGAACGAAATCATCGTTGGCGCTAACTCTGGTTCGTCGCCTGATTCAACGTCTGTCGGCTCGGACAGCCCTAAGAATTTCGCGCTGGTGGCAACCGGTGGATTCGGACGGGGCTGGCTTTTTCCCCACTCCGATATTGATCTACTGTTTCTGCACTCCGGCGGTAACTCCGAAAGTGAATTCAAAGATCACATCCGGCGCTTTTCGCAAGAGCTGTGGGACCTGCGGCTGAAGCTCAGTCCCGCCACGCGAAATTTGGCGGAGTGCGAACGGTTGGATCCGAATAATGTTGAGTTTGCCATCTCGCTGCTCGACTGCCGGTACCTGGCGGGCGATCGCGAGCTTTTTTCACGGCTGCGCGAAAAAGTTGTTCCTCGCCTGGTCGGGCGGGACTGCCAGAACCTGATCCAGAACCTGGGCGAGATTACACGCGCGCGTCATCACAAATTTGGCAATACCGTCTTTCACCTGGAACCGAACGTGAAGGATGGGCCCGGCGGTTTGCGCGACTACAACGTCGCCAACTGGCTGGCGCTGATTTCCGCGATGGAAAAGTTGAAAGTGTGGCCGGACGCAAACACACTGCTGCCGGTTTCTTCGCGGAGGGCGCTCGACGCGGCGCTGGACTTCCAAATGTCCGTGCGCTGCTTTCTGCACTTCCGGCATGGACGTCACGACAACACGCTCACCTGGGAGGCGCAGGACGAAGCGGCGGCGAGAAAGATTGGCGCCAGCGACGCGGAAATTTCGAACGCAGCGGACTGGATGCGGGTTTACTTTGGCCACGTGCGCAGCGTGCACCGCGTCTGTAACCAATTGCTGGAAGAGATTCCGGCGGCCTGGTCGTCGTTGTACCGGCAATTCCAGGGCTGGCGGTCGCGGGTTGCAAGCGCGGACTTCTCGGTGGTGGATGGACTGATCTTTCTCAAGCAACCGAAGCAAGCAAGCGACGTCCCACGTCTCGAAAACCGCGAGACGTGGGGCACCCGGCTGCGCGATCCGGAGATGCTGTTGCGGCTTTTTCATTTCATGGCGGAACAGGGCCTGAAGCTCAGCACAACCACCGAATATAAAGTCGAGCAGGCGCTGCCGGCGCTGGCGGCGACGCCGCCGCGGGGCGCCGAATTGTGGCTCTACCTGCAGGAAACGCTGGTGCAGCCGCACGCGGCCGACGCTCTGCGGGCCATGAACGCGCTCCGCCTGCTGTCGCTTCTGCTGCCCGAACTGAAGGGGATTGAGGCGCTGGTGGTGCGGGATTTTTACCATCGCTACACGGTGGATGAGCACTCGTTCTTGGCGATCGAACATCTGCATCGTCTGAAGGAATCGAAGTCGGAATGGGACCAGCGCTTTGCCGAATTGCTGAGTGAACTCGAACAGCCGGAACTGCTTTACCTGGCGTTGCTGTTGCATGACTCCGGCAAAGCCGTGCCCAGCGAGAATCACGTTGAGCTCAGCCTGCAACTTACGGACAGTTGCGCGGAGCGGCTGGATCTTGATCCGGTGGACCGCGAGACGGTGCGATATCTGGTGGCGAGCCATCTGGAAATGTCGGCGGCGATGCGGCGCGACGTGTTCGATCCCGCGAATGTGAAGTCGTTTGCAGAAAAAGTTGGGGTACCGGAGCGGCTGAAGATGCTGTGCCTGATGACTTATGCCGACATCAAAGCCGTGAACCCGGAGGCCATGACGCCGTGGAAAGCGGATAGCTTATGGCAACTGTATATTGCGTGTGCGAATTATCTGAGCCGGAGCGCCGATGAACGCGTGCACACGGGTAGTGACAAAGACAGCGCGAGCGTTGGAGTAGCAAACCTGACTCATCTGCGCTCGCTGGCTCGGGTTGCAGGCAAGAAGTTCAACATTTTTCTGGAAGGTTTGCCGCAACGGTATCTGCGGATCCACGGCGCAACGGACGTTCTTGCGCATGCCGAAATGGCCGCCCGGGTGGGGCAGGACGGCGTCCAACTGAATTTGAAGCAGATTCGTCACTGGTATGAGCTGACGTTGGTCACGACGGACCGGCCCTTCCTCTTTGCTTCGGTTTCTGGAGCGCTGGCGGCGTGGGGCATGAACATCGTGAAAGCAAATGCCTTCTCGAATGCCGCAGGCACGGTGGTGGACACTTTCTATTTCACCGATCGTTTTCGAACGCTGGAAATGAATTTGCAGGAATGGGAGCGTTTGAGAAAAAGTATCGCGGCCGTGGTCAAGGGAGAAGCCGATGTGGCGCGCATGCTGAGCGACCGCTTGAAATCGGAGAAGGCGGACAGCACGAAGGTCAAGATCGCGACGCAGATTGAGTTCGACGATAGCTGTTCGGCACAGAGCACGCTGATGCAGGTTCTGACCCAGGACCGTCCGGGATTGCTTTACCGGATGTGCTCGCTGGTCTCGAAGCACGGCTGCAACATCGAAATTGCGCTGATCGAGACCGAGGGGCAGATGGCGATCGATGTCCTGTATCTGACATCAGGCGGAGCCAAGTTGAGCGCGGACCGGCAGGCGGCGCTGGGGCGGGCGCTGCGGGAGGAACTCGCGGCGAAGTAGGTTGTGCAATCTAACAGCCCGTTGTGAAAGTCGGGCCCGCATCGCAGAATGGTCGACACCCTTCATGGATTGTCATCCCGAGCGAAGCGAGGGATCTGCATTTTGCGGCGAACTGCAGATCCCTCGCTTCGCTCGGGATGACAATACTTTCGGGGACAATCTACAACCTACCGATCAGCGTAATATCCGTCTCTGGTTTGCACCGTCAGGTCTTTGCGCTTCACCTGCAACTGGACGTGATGATAGCCGGACGCTGTGCTGTCTTTGTCGGGCGTATAGCCCATGTTGTACTGGGTTCGCAGTTCCTCGACGATGCTGTCGTAGATCTGGCCAACGGTTTCTTTCTTAGTGACTTCAAAAAAACGGCCACCGGTTTCTTTGGAAATCCGCTCCAGGATTTTCTTGCCATCGGTGCGTGGTTCCTCGGGATGACGTTGGCCTCCGCCGGGACCGCGTCGGCCGCCACCCCCGCCCGGCCATCCACCCCCGCCGCCGGGCCATCCGCCACCTCCAGGGTAACCGCCGCCGCCCCGGCCCATTCCGCCGCCCTGCTGATTACGATCATTGCGGCGAGGTTCTGCGAAATAGATGGAATAGATCACCGTGTCGGCACGCTGGGCGGACTCGATCGCGCTCTCCAGGTATGTCTTGCTGCCGCGGTCGACGCCATCGGTGAGAATGATGAGAGCCTTCCGGCCCTGCTGCTTTTTCATTAATTCGTTCGACGCCAGAAAAACGGCGTCGTAAAGCTGAGTACCGCCGGTACGGTGCGATCCCGATCCGGAGCGGGAATCGTCAGAGTCGTTCGGATCGTTCGACCTCTCACGATCCGATGGCGTCTTGAGCAATTCGAGCGCCGCTTGCAGCTTTTCCCGCGATGACGTCAAGTCCTGCAACAGTTCCACTTCCTTATCGAAGTGAATGAGGAAGGCTTTGTCCTTAGGCTGCACAAGCATCTGATCGAGAAAACTGCGGCTCGCGTTGCGCTCCGCGTCGAGGGCGTTCGTTTGACTGCGGCTGGTATCGACGAGCAGACCCAGCGTGAGCGGGAGATTCGCTTCCTGAGAAAAATAGCGGATACTTTGCGGCCGGCCGTCTTCCTGAAGCGTGAAATCGTCCTTGGTGAGATCGCGGATGATCTTGCCATGTTTGTCGCGAACCGTAACGGGCAGCGTGACTACTTTAACGTCGACGGCAATGGTGGCAGCGGTATCCTGAGCCCGCAGCGACGGGCCGACTCCGGGAAGAGCGGCCAGCGCAAAGTTCAGCACAAAGATCAGCGCATAGGCAACCGCCTTCCACCAGGATGAACGGTTCGCCATCGTTTCCTTGTCTTTATCTCCAGTGGGCCGGGGATTATGCGGCTGGGGATGGTTCACCGTGTCTCCTCCATTTATCGTTTATTTCAGACGAATCTTAAGAGCGTTGAATCTGCACAAGAAAATAGTGTACACAGCCAGGATCGCACCCGCCCAACTCGGGAAGGCCACCGTTAACCGGTACAGGAGACCTGCCGCAATCGGATGGGACTGCTTTTCGGGACTGGATTTGTCAGCGAACATGGGCATCCAAGCAAGCATCGTTTATCGGTGACCAACCCTCAGGGGCTAAGGCCCGCATTGTTTGTGGCTCTGAGCGGCAGGGCTGAAGCCGTGCCCTTCCCGGAACCACTTAAGCCAACCGTTGTAGGACTGGATGCGCGGCGACGGAGTTGAAGTTGCCAGCATCCTGTAAAAGCAACGTCAATGCCGGGTAAAACTTCGTAAACGCTAAATATGGTGCGTTTGGCAATGCTAAAGTTAGATGATGCGATGTTTCTGGCAAAGGCTGCCGTGGATTTGCCTTTCCACGCCGTGCTTTCTTACGACTTGCCTGCTGGCGGCGATGGTCGCCCTGATTCTGGCAGGGCCAGACTACGTTTGCGCGCAGGGCAAGCCAGCCAGCAATTCGGGAGAGGCGCAAATCGCCAAGGCCGTGGGGACAATCAAGAGCATTCAGGCGGATTCGATCACGGTGGCGGCGGAATCCGGTGGCGAAGGCGACATCATTGCGAAGCTGATGGGCTCGACGAAGATCCTGCGCGTGCCGCCGGGAGAAAAGGATCTAAAGAACGCGACCGCTCTGCGGGCACAAGACTTGCAGCCCGGGGATCGGGTGCTGGTTCGCGGGCAGGCATCGGCGGATGGGGACGGGCACACGATCGTCGCGCTCTCCGTGATTGTGATGAAGCAGGGCGACGTGGCGGCCAAGCAGCAACACGACCGCGACGACTGGCAGAAGCGAGGCGTGGGCGGGCTCGTCACGAACGTGGACGCTGCGACCGGCACTATCACAATTTCATCCGGCGGAATGGGCGCGAGCCGGAGTATCGCCGTCGTCGTCCACATTGCGAAGGATACGATCCTGCGCCGCTACGCGCCCGGCTCGGTGAAGTTCGACGATGCGAAACCGGCGCCCGCCAGCCAAATCATGGCGCAAATCAAGGCCGGCGATCAGTTGCGCGCGCGCGGAACCCGCAGCCCGGAGGGCAGCGAAGTAAGTGCGGAGGAAATTGTTTCCGGCGCATTCCGGAATATTGCGGGAACCATCAAAGCGATCGACGCGGCGAGCAATACGATGACGGTACAAGATGCGATTACCAAGAGCGCCGTGGTGGTGAAAGTGTCAACCGACTCGCAAATGAAGAAGCTGCCGGCGGAGATGGCGCAACGCATCGCGATGCGACTAAAGAACGCGGGGGGCACAGCCGTCGGCGGGAACGGAGATCAACCGGGCGGCAACGGCAAAGCCGTGAGCGGACAGGGTGCGACGCCGGGTGCGGGCGGGGAGCGGACCGGGACAGAATCGCAAGCGGCGCGCGGGCCAGGCGGCGGGCAGGGTGGGAATGGTCCTCCGGATTTGCAGCGCATGCTGAGCCGCTTGCCCAACAGCACGCTGGCGGACCTGCAGAAGGGCGATGCCGTGATGATCGTCTCGACCGAGGGCGGAAATTCGGACGCGGTAACGGCGATCACGCTGCTTGCGGGAGTGGAGGCCATCCTAACGGCGGCGCCAAATCGAAGCGCATCCTCGCTGCTTTCGCCGTGGTCGCTGGGCGCGCCCGGTGGAGAAGGTGAAGCCGCGCCGTAGTGAACGAATCTCAATCAATTTTGTTTTGCCTGGAAAGACAAGGTGTACGTTGAAGCATTTTTCAGTCTGCATTGTTACAAATCTGATTTTGGCGATTCTGATTCCGGCGACGCTGATCGGGCTGGCGGCGACCGCATTGGCGCAGTCGGCGGCGCAGTCATCATCAACATCAACAACGACGGGAACCTTGCGCGGGCAAGTGACGGATCCCTCGGGGGCGGTGGTCGCGAACGCCACAGTCGCGGTTCTGGTGTCCGGAGGACAAACGCATTCGGCCACAACCAACCGCAGCGGCAGTTATGAAATCGGAAATCTGGCGCCGGGCAAGTACACCGTCACGGCGAATGCCCAGGGATTCGCCGTTTTTGCTCAGAACGACGTGGACGTAGCGGCGGGCCAAGTCGCGCAATTTAACATTTCGCTCGACATCAACGTGCGGCAAGAAAAGGTCAATGTCCAGGAAGAAGGACCGCAACTCGATGTCAACCCCTCAAGTAATGCGAGTGCGGTCGTGCTTAGCGGCAAAGATCTGGAAGCGCTTCCCGACGATCCCGATGAATTGCAGTCTGACCTGGAAGCGCTGGCGGGACCTTCGGCCGGTCCGAACGGCGGGCAGCTTTACATCGATGGATTTACTGCCGGGCAGCTTCCGCCGAAGTCATCGATTCGCGAGATTCGCATCAATCAGAATCCGTTTTCCGCCGAATACGACAAGCTGGGCTATGGACGAATCGAAATCTTCACCAAGCCGGGCACGGACAAGTTTCATGGACAGTTCTCCGTCGAGGGGAACAGCTCGGGATTGAACACGCGCAATCCTTTCCTCGGCGACGCCGCGCAGGAGCCGTACGACTCCGTAATCTATATGGGAAACGTCGGCGGGCCGATCAACAAGAAGGCGTCGTTCTTCTTCAACGCGCAGCGCCGCAACATCGACGAAATCGCGGTCGTGAACGCGACCGTCCTCGGCACAAACTTCCTGCAGACATCGTTGAACGAGAGCGTGCCCAACCCGCGCACCCGCACCAACATCAGCCCGCGTATCGACTACCAACTCACCCCCAACAATACGCTCACCGCCCGTTATCAGTTTTATCGTGACACACAGCAGAACGCTGGTGTTGGGGGGTTTACGCTGCCGATCGCCGGCTACAATACCGCTTCCTCCGAACACACCGTGCAGATCAGCGATACGCAAATCCTGGGAACGAAGGCGGTCAATGAGACCCGCTTCCAGTATCTGCGCGACAACAGCGGGCAGACTCCATTGAGCACGGCTGTAGGCATTAACGTGCTGGGGAGTTTCACAGGCGGAGGCAGCAGTTCAGGAGCGCAAACCGACCACCAGGATCATTACGAACTGCAGAATTACACTTCGGTGTCGCAGGGGAAGCACTTCCTGAAATTCGGAGGGCGGCTGCGGGCAATTCACGAAATCAGTATGTCCAGCGCTGGATTCAATGGTACCTATACCTTTCCGAACCTGACCACGGCATACGCGAATGGTACTCCCAGCCAGTTTTCCATCAATGCAACCGCCAGCGGCGCGGCGGCCAGCGTGCCCGTCACGATGGTGGACGCGGGGCTGTACGTGCAGGATGACTGGAAGGTGCGTCCCACTTTCACGCTCAGCGGAGGGCTGCGCTTTGAAACGCAGAACGCAATCCACGATCATGCGGACTGGGCGCCCCGCGTGGGTTTTGCGTGGGGCATCGGCGGAGGAGGAAAGAGCGCCCCGAAAACCGTACTGCGCGCCGGTTTTGGCCTGTTTTACGACCGCTTCACCCAGAACTTGATTCTGAATGCCGACCGTCAGAACGGCGTGACACAGCAACAATACATCGTGTCCAATCCGACTTATCCGACCCCGCCGCCGCTGAGCACGTTGCCGCAGGCGATCTACCAGATCAATTCCGGATTACACGCGCCCTACATCATGCAGACCGCGTTCAGCCTGGAGCGACAGGTCACGAAGATCGCGAATGTTACAGTTTCGTATCTAAATGCGCGCGGCGTGCACCAGTTTCTGTCCCTGAACGTCAACGCCCCGCCGCCGGGCACAGCGTTCTCGTCGGGGCAGCGTCCGGACCCGCTGGCGGGCCCCATCTACCAATACGTCTCGGATGGAGTTTTCCGGCAAAATCAGTTGATCGCAAATTTCAACATCCGGGCGGGCGCGAAGCTATCGCTATTCGGCAACTACACTCTGAACTACGCCAACAGCGACGCTTCCAGCGCCTCGATCTTTCCGTCGAATCAGTACGATTTGAGCGTGGACTACGGGCGGGCTTCCTTTGATGTGCGGCATCGGGTGTTTATGGCTGGCACGATCGGACTGCCGCACGGGGTTCGCCTGAGTCCATACATGATTTTCAGTTCCGGCTCACCCTACAACGTCACCGTGGGCCAGGACTTGAGCAACGATTCTCTTTTTAATGACCGCCCCGCATTCGCCACCAATGCTCCCGGTTCGTGCCCTTCTCCGACGCTGAAATGCTACTACGTGATTCCGACCAGTTCCTACGTTCCAATTCCCATCAACTATCTGACCGGCCCGAACCACTTCACGCTTAACCTCCGCTTGGCGAAAACGTTCGGCTTCGGGCCGGAAGTTGGTGGAAAAAGCGAAGCGCAGCCGGGTGGTGGTCCGGGCGGCGGTGGTCCTCCCGGCGGTGGTGGTGGTCCGCGCGGCGGCGGTGGGGGAGGAGGCGGCTTTGGACGAGGACCCGGAGGCGGGTTCGGAGGGATGGGCCCCGCAACCAACCGGCGCTACAGCCTGACGTTCAGCGTCAATGCGCGGAACGTTCTGAACAAGGTGAATGCGGCGACTCCCATCGGGGTCCTGAGCTCGCCCTTGTTCGGACAATCGAATGCTCTCGCGGGTGGGCCGTTCTCGAGCATGGCGGCGAATAGGAAAATTGAATTGCAGGCGATGTTCAGCTTCTAGCGGCCAGCAAGGCGCAGGCGACAAAGCATCGTGCAGTTCCCCTCGGCCTCGGCACACTGCGGATCCCTCACTTCGTTTGATTTGACAACAACGACGGCTCTGATCCCACCAAGCGAGACCTTGCAGGAAACGTATTTTGTCGCGTGCAACCCGAGTGGTAGAATTTCGGAGCACTTCCGTACGGGGGCCCGAGTTGATTGAGCTGGCACCTTCGATTTTATCGGCTGACTTCGCGCATCTGGCGGACCAGGTTCGTGGCGCAACCGAAGGCGGCGGCACGGTCATCCACGTGGATGTCATGGACGGGCACTTCGTCCCCAATATCACCATCGGGCCGCCGGTCGTCAAGTCGCTGCGCCGGGCGACTGATCTGCCCCTGGATTGCCACCTGATGATTGAGAATCCCGACCAGTACATTCCGGAATTTGTGCAGGCTGGAGCAGACTGGATCTCGGTGCATCAGGAGACTTGCCGTCACTTGAACCGGACGTTGCAGCTGATCCGCAGCCACGATGCGCTGGCGGGCGTGGTCCTGAACCCTGCCACTCCGGTGGAGAGCCTCAGCGAAGTGCTGGACATCGTGGACTACGTATTGGTGATGTCGGTGAACCCGGGATTCGGCGGTCAGAAGTTCATCCCCGGGGCAATCCACAAGATTCGGCGACTGGTGGAAATTCGAGCGCAGCACAAGCTCGAGTATCGGATTGAAATCGACGGCGGAGTTGGCCTCGACACGGTGGCGGAAATCGTGCAAGCCGGCACTGAAATTCTAGTCGCGGGCAACGCAGTCTTCGGCCAGGGTGACCCGAAGACCAATGCCGAGAAATTGCTGAAAGCGGCCAGAGAAGCCTTGCTGCAGAAGGCATAGTGATCAAGAGGGGCGCTGCAAACGACGGTGCCTGAAGGCCACACCCTCGCAAACAAGCGCGGCGCTCGTATTGCAAAATCCTGCGCTTTACCGCGAACCAGCGGCGGCTCGGGGATCCGGCGGAAAAACTCGCGATACTGCTTTTTGATCTTGGCGTATTCGGTTTTTCCTATTGTCGATTCGATGTTCGCCAGCTTCATTGGTGGAAACGCAACCGGGAACGAAGACGCGCGCCGCGCGGCACTTGCGTTTTATCACTGCCTCCGACGCGATCGTTACACGCAGGGATATTGCGGACGCGATGCGCAAACTGGAAGCGCGCGACCGCGAGCCCGCCACTGAAAACGGTCACGTTTCCGGTCACGGTGACGCGGTAGACGGGCAAGTTGCAAAGTCCAGAACCATCGATTAATCTTGACTTCTGGGTAGCTTACGACCTCAGCCGGGATGGCGGAACTGGCAGACGCAGCGGGCTCAAAATCCGCCGGGCTTCGGCCCTTGGGGGTTCGACTCCCCCTCCCGGCACCAGCGCTTGCAAGGCATCGATTCCACATACGATAGTGACCTCCCTACGGAGTTTGACCGTTATTTTACCGTTGCCTGAGGCATAATCTCGGGCATGGCCAACCACAAAGTTCGCGTTGTCCGCTCGGTAAAGCCGCGGCACCCCGGCAGCTTCTGGAAACGCCCTCTTGTCCTTCAGCCAGAACTTCCACTTTAACCATCACGCTCAAGAGAATGGGCTGCCTCGCCGCTTGTCGCTTCTTAGAGCGCAGCCAGCCGCCGTTGGACCAGCAGGAAGTAAAGGGCCAGGAGAATAAGCAGGAATCCGTTCAAGCTGAGCACCACCGGCGCCGAAAACACGGGAACGAGCCATCCCGACAACAGATTCCCCATGGGCATGCCGCCGCGGAATGCGAAATTGTACACGCTCATCACGCGCCCGCGCATTTCGTTGGTGGTAATCAACTGCACCAGCGAATTCACCGTGGCAAAAACCGCCATCATGGATGCGCCCACCAGCACCAGGAAGGACTCGCTCAGCGGCAGCGACTTGGAAAGGGCAAACGCAGAAATCCCCGCGCCCAGGCAGACGAGCGCGCCGAGAGCGACGCGCCCCTTTTTTCTTATATTGCCCGCGCTCGCGATGGTCAGCGAGCCGCAAATCGAACCGAGTCCCATGAGCGCGAGGAGATTGCCGTAGGTTTCCGGACCGCGATGGAAGATGTCCTTCACGAATACGGGAAGGTAGGTGCGCATGGGCATGCTCAAACCGGTCATGCAGAAAGCCAGCACAATCAGCGCTTCCATCGAACTCTGCTTGCGAGTGAACTGAATGCCCTGCTTCAGGCTGGCGAACATCGACTCCGTGGTCTTCAGCGGCAGGAAGCGGGCGCGGATGATCGACAGCGACACGATGGGCGCCAGGAAGGAAAGCGCGTTCAGCCCGAAGCACCACTTCTCTCCCAGCCTCGCCAAGGCCTGTCCGGCGAGTGCCGGCCCGACCATGACCGCCACGTTGAACTGGATCGAATTCAGTGCGATGGCGTTCGGCATGTCTTCCTTCTCGACCAAGGTGGGAATCAGCGCCTGGTAGGCTGGACCGCCGAAGGCCTGTGCCAAACCGGAAATAAACGAAAGGCAAAGGATGTGCCAGACGTGTACCAGACCAGTCGCCACCAGAATGGTGAGCAGCCCGGCGGTCGCCATCTGCACATACTGGGAGCCGAGCAGAATTTTCCGACGCTCCACGCGATCGGCCACCACGCCGCCGATCAGAGAGAACAGAAAGATGGGAATGCCGCCGAGAAATTGATCCAGCGCCAGCAAGAACGCGGAGTGGCTAAGCCGGTAGATCAGCCAGCCCTGCGCCACGATTTGCATCCAGGTGCCGATGCTGGACGTGCAGGCGCCAAACCACATCAGGCGGAAATCGCGATATTGAAATGCTTTAAAGACCCGGCCAATCACCTTAGCGTCTCCGTAGGCTCCGCAGAAGCCTAACATGCGGCTTCACCCGTTCGGCGTGAGAGGAATGGATTTGTCATCTTGCCGCAATAACAGACCATTTGCTGGAGCATGAATTTCGCCCAAGGCATACGGTCTGATGTGAGCGGCGCGGGTTGCGTCGTCTTCGCTCATAAAGACGACAGAGGGTTGGAAAGCATTGCTTTCCGGCATTGTCTCTGGAGGGCTGGCCATTACAGGATCATGGCCGATTTCGACTGAACAATGTTGTCGCGCCGGAGAGAATCGGCTGCGCTCGCAACGAGCGTCCATCTGGTCCGCGGACCTCGGGCTGAAGAATCACCTACCCCGACGACATCACACAGGTCTGTTACTCCAGTCACCGACCACGGCACTTAAGCGGCATAGTGTATTAATGAGTCGTGTTCTGCCCAAGCACTTCTTCGCCGGAGGCCACCGTGCAGCGACGAGTGCCGATGCTTGTACTAGTCTTGCTGGTTTCAGTGGTCGTCTCTGCCTCCGCACAAATTAGGAACCAACGACAACCACCAATCCGTCCGGTGGACGGGGCCAGCATCTTTCGAAATTACTGTGCTGCTTGCCACGGACTCGATGGGCGCGGTAATGGCCCGGTGTCCAAGGCGCTGAAACGAGGGGTTCCCGACCTGACGAGACTTTCGCAGCGAAACGGCGGTGCATTTCCTGCCATTCATGTGCGAACCACCATCATGTTTGGCTCGGACGATCTCCTACCCGCACACGGCTCGAAGGAGATGCCGATTTGGGGGCCGATTTTCCACGAGATCGAGTTTGATCAGGACTTAGGCAATGTGCGGCTAGAGAATGTAACCAAGTATTTGGAGTCCATTCAGCGGAAGTAGCGGGCAGACCGCAATGGGCTGGATTGCCTACTGATTGCTGTCGCAAAATCGCATTTCACCAACAACCGAGTCGCCAGTATAGATGCCTGATTGCGTCAACTATCCGCACTGTCCTCAAACAGGCGACCCGAATTCGGTAATTAGATGTCTCCAGTATGCCGCCCCAGCGTAGAGTCGAGACACGCCCGTGAGGCCCTTGGTCCAGACTGTCTCACTTTAGCGGCGGTGACGCATACCAACTGGTGCTCTTCCAAGTCGCTCTTGGCGCGCTCCATATCGACGTTTTTGTAGGCCGCAAGCTCCGTACTGACCCGATAATACGCAGCGGAACGGGCCTCGATGTATTTGCTACGCCTGGATTCAAGAGCTCGTTTCAGATCCTTGCAGACTAAGCAATTCATGCCTATCCCTCCAGCCTTCCAGCAAGACACACCGGTGGCGGTGGATGTCGTGCTTTTACCGCTTCCGTTCGAGGATCTCCTGCTCGGCGCGGAGCCAGTCCTGTCCGTCTTGGCCGGGTTCACGACCACGGCTTTGATACAACTCATAGGCCCGCTCTCTTATCCTGTCTTGTGATGGGACAGTGTCCGGCCTCATCGCCACGTTGCCAGTAGAACTTTTCGGGCCGACGACAGTTTTTGGCTTCGGTTGTTTGGGAGCCTTGGAATCGATCATTAGGAAACCTCCTGGGTGCTGCGGACTAAGAGGAAGGTACTTCAGATGAACTGACTTAGTTCAGGGGACCTGAAAGAGGAGAGGAACTGCTCACTCACCTTTAAGACTACGCTGAATCCTCATGCGTGTCCAATTTGGCGGTACCCGCTTGCGGCAACAGTCGGCAAATCAGGCGTTGCCTTAGCCCGCCTTATTCGTGAAGAATGACTCAGCGAAGAGTTTGTGGAGTTTTTTGGAGAGAGCGAAGTCCTATGCGACAAGGGGAAGACTTCGTTTGGAAATGGGGACTGATTCTGAAGTAGT
>JBEKDG010000076.1:0-16768 GCA_050014475.1 Terriglobales bacterium
CATCCGTTCCCACCGTCAGCGTCTCGGTCGCCGTAGCATGGGTCAGCGTCCCGTCGGTTCCCTGGATCGCAAAATTAAACGTCCCAACCGTAGCGCTGCCCACCGTCACCGTAAACCCAGCTCCCCCAGCCGTCGGCGTCAGCGTCGATGGCGTAATCCCGCACGTCCCCGGAGCGCCCGCCGTACACGTCAGCGTCACGCTCCCGCTGTATCCGTTCACCGCCGTCAGCGTCCCGTCCCAGGTCACGTTCTGACTCACCACCGTCGTATTCGGAGTCGCCGTCACCGCAATCGCAAAGTCCGGCGTCGGTGCCGTCACCGTCAGCCAGAACGTCTGCGGCTTGGCCGAAGGCGCTCCCGCCGCCATCGCCGCGACCGTCACCAGTAGCGGACCACCCATCGGCGTTCCTGCCACCGCCGTCACCGTCAACGTAACCGGCACTGGAGCCGACGACGTCGGGCTTACCGAACTCGATGGCGAGAACACGCAAGCCGCTCCCGTCGGCAGCCCCACCGGGCAACTCAGCGTTACCGTTCCCGAAAAACTTCCCGACGCCGTCACCTGGAACGTGCTCGCACCCGACGTTCCGCCCTGCCCCACACTCAACGAATTAGGACTCGGCGCCGTTAAATTGAAGTCCACCACATGCAGCGTTACCGTCGCGTTGACCGTAATCGCGTTTGGGTCCGTCCCCACCGCGTGCGCGTTGAAACTGTAATCGCCCACGAAACCGCCCGCCGTCAGCGTGTACGTCGCTGTCGGCGTTATCTGTGTCGGCGTCAGCGTGCAGGTATTCGGCGCCGCGCCGCTGCAACTCAAATTCACCGCGCTCGCGTATCCGCCCTTCGCTGTCAGCGTGCCGTTGAACGTGGCCGTCTGCGTCGGAAACACCGTCTGCGGCGAATTCGAAATCACATTCGTATAGCCTGGCAACGCTAAAAGCGGGTAATTCCAAATACCGCGCCCGTACGTCGATGCCACCAGCGTCTTCGTGCCGCCGGAATTAAATAGCTGCAGCGCCGTTACCGGAGCGTCCGGCAGAAATCCCGACACACCCGGCCCCGGCGCAGGACCAACTTCAGTCCAACTCGCAGTCGTCGTAGAACTCACAAAAACGCCAACGTCGGTTCCCGCATATATCTGAGAAGGAGTGACCGAGGAGTCCACCAGCAACGCGTTCACCGGAGCATCCGGCAGCCCCGTCCCGGTCCAGTCCGTCCAACTCGCGCCGGCATTCGTCGTCTTCCACACATGCGACGTTGGATACGACGGCAAGATGCTGAATCCCATGATCCCCACATACGCCGTCTTGCCCGTCGCATCGGACTTATCCATCGCGACCGCCGCAATCGCATACCCGTTCGGATTTACATTCTGCGTCACATTCGTCATCAAACTGACGCCCGCGTTCGTCGTGACCCAAACCTCGCCGCCAGGGGCCCCGCTCAGCGGCCCATATCCGTCGGTCACCGCATACACCACCGTCGAATAGTTATTCGGCGCTGGACCGCCCGCCGCCAGCGCATTCACCAGGTTGATCTCACCACCCGTGCACGCGCCCGTTCCTAACGTGTCGAAGTCATTGCTCAGTTGCAGCGGAGCGGTTCCGACCGTGCTGATCCGCCACACCCGGCAGGTTCCCACCAGCATTTCACTGGTATTCTGCGGATCCAGAATGTAAGGAGTATAGAAAGCTCCCTGGTCTCCGCCCAGATCGCTGGAACCGACGATCTGAATAAATGTATTGTCGTTACAATCCGTTCCCGTTCCCGTTGCCGACTCACACTCCATGATCGTGACGTAGGGGTTCGCCGCAAACCACTCGCTAGGGTTCGTAGGATTGATCGCATTGAATCCGCCATCCCCGCCCAGCGCATTCTGCCAGGTACTATTGCTGGTCGCGCTGCTGGTCTTAGGGGAGCCGTTATCCTGCGTTCCCCCCAACAGAATGTCCGCGCTCGTCGGGTGCACCGAGAACGAAACGAACTCCGTCATCGATCCCAGGCTCTCGCTCAGGCTGTCAAACTGATTCGTCCCCGTGCAGTTCCCCGTGTTCAGCCCGGCATAGCCATCGAGCGTCCGGCTGATTCCGCCGTCATGCGCGAAGAAGCCCACCGCTTTGCCACTCGCCACCAGGAACGCGATTCCGTGCTGATCGGGGTGCACATGTGCCGGTGCCCCCAGCGGGCCTGGATTGCAGCCATACACGTGCGTCAGATTGATCCAGTCGCCTTGCGTGCAGGTCGTGCCGGATGCAATCGTGCACTTGTAAAGATTGATCGCACCCGCGTAAACGTCCGTTCCCGTTCCATCGGAGATCGCCGCCAACTCCAGGTTGTACCAACCCTGCTCCACGCCGCAGCCGCTGTCGGCCCCAAACGCGCTGTCACCGCAGTTCGTGATGCCGTTATCCGGAATCTGCGTCCAGATCCCTCCGCCGTTCGTCGATCGCCAGATGCCCTCGTCAACAGCCGTCGGATTTCCATTGTTGTCTGGCTGCACATCGACGACCCACACATACATCTCGTTGCGCCCCGGCACTACCGCAAACTCGCCGCGATAGATCAGGCAACTGCTAGCATTCGACCCAGCGGGGCAGTTCGCCGATGCGAGGCCTACGGTTGGTTGGGTAGGCAGCCGAGTGAAAGTCTGTCCGTCGGTCGAGGAGTAGAGCCCATGCCGCCGGATAAAAGCGTAGAAAGTCCCGTTCGTTCCCTGCATCGGGTTGTAAATCACCGCCGTAGCCGAGGCAGGAACCGCGCCGTCCGTAAGAGTGACGCGGTTCCACGTCACTCCCGCATCCTGCGAAAAGTAAACCCCGCGCGCAGTTGAATTCCCATCCTCTTCCCGGCCAACGTACAAGCCGTTGTCTCCCGCCGTTGCCGCCACCACTTGGTTGGGATTCGCCGTGCCCCCGAATGCAATCTTGCTGAAGCCAATTCCCAGAAACGATTGTCCGCTCGCAGCGCTCTGGATCTGCAGTGGCCACGTCAAACCGCCATCCGCGGAACGCAGAATTCCCAGCCCGTAATAAGAATCGCCCGAACTGTTCGTCTCCCCGGTCCCGACCAGAATGACGTTGCTGTTTCCCGGCTGCAAAGCAATCGCGCCCACCGCCAGCGTAGGCTGATCGTCAATCAATGCCTGCCAGGTGACCGAAGCAGGACTGGGATTCTGACTGCCCGCGTTCGTCGATTTCCAAAGACCCCCATACGCGCCGCCCAGCAGCACCGTGTTTCCCGAGCTGTCCGCGGGATCAATCACTACCGATGTAGCCCGCCCCGAGACCCAGTTGTAATCCTGCATTCCATCGCCCGTAGCATCGGAAGCAAGCGGAGCCGGCCCCAGCGGCGCCCAAACCGTGGAGGCCGAGTTGGACGAGGGAGCGAGTGCGGGTGAGTATGTGGAGGAAGACGCAGACGCATTTGCCGCCGCGCGCTCTGCCCGCATCGCCATCTTCTGCCGGTAAGCCCGAAACCGCAGTCCCGCCGCCGATTTCCCCCCAGGCACAGTCCGACCCCGCTCGTTCCAGTTCCAGTCCAATCGATCCCGCAGATACGGACGATCCCCGTCGCGCTCTTCAGCAGAAGTGTAATCTGTCTTCCTGCCAGACTCCTGACCAAAGGCGCTGCCCAAAAACCCGCTGCTGCAAACGCCGCCAAAAAGAAAAACGAAAGCGAAGAAGACAACGAAGAAAATAAAAAGAGAAGAACGCAAACCACGGCTGGCCATAAATTGACCCGCTACTTTGCGCCGGCGCGACGCAGCGCACCTGTAGAGTCTCAACGATTAAAAGAAGATTTCCACGTCCACGAAAGTCCCCCCGTCCTTGGTATCCATTTTCGAAAAGCGAACAGCGAACAGCCAATAGCGAAAAGCCAGAAGCCATTCGACGCCCGCAACCCCAACATTCGCTATAATGACAAAGCATGTCCGTGATCAAGAACATCGGAGCCATAGCCCAGGGAATGACCATCACCCTGAAGGAGATGTTTCAGCCAACGATTGTCGAGAACTATCCCGACGGCCCCGGCCCGCTGAAAGGCGCAAAATTTCAGGAACGCTTTCGCGGCATGCACGTCCTGCAGCGCGACGAAAACGGACTGGAAAAATGTGTAGCCTGTTTCCTCTGCGCCGCCGCCTGTCCCTCGAATTGCATCTACATAGAAGCCGCGGAAAACACCGCTGAGACCCGAGTCTCAGGCGCCGAACGCTACGCCCGCGTCTACAACATCGACTACAATCGATGTATATTTTGCGGCTATTGTGTGGAGGCTTGTCCGACCGATGCGATTACGCATGGCCATGGATTTGAGCTGGCGAGCTTCAATGCCAGCAATCTGATATACCGGAAAGAGCAGATGCTGGCGCCGGCTCCGGCGCACATGGGAGCCAATCAGGTGTTTGCGCAATCGGAAACCGATGCGGGCGTGACGGGGAGTTAGCGAACTTCGAGATTTGTTTTCAAGCGCCGGTCCCGGGTGGGACCGGCGTTGTTGTATGGAGGGCCGTTCGCTGTTCGTCGTTCGCTGTTCGCACGCGCTTTCATGAATGACCGCCAACTTGATGAACGGCCCACCATTGAACGGCAACCATGCGTGCCCGGTGGGCAACGGCTTTACACGAACAGCGAACAGCGAACAGCGAACGACGAATAGCGAACGACTAACGACTAATGACAGACTTTCTCCAAATCGTAAAGCAACGCGTCGTCATCTACGACGGCGCCATGGGGACGAATATTCAGAAGCGGAATCCTACCCTGGACGATTACTGGGGCAAGGAAAACTGCAGCGAAGTTCTGGTGCTGAGCCGTCCCGATATTATTCGCGACATTCATGCGGACTTTTTCCGCGTGGGTTGCGACATCGTGGAGACGAATACGTTCGGCGGGACGGGGCTGGTTCTCGGCGAGTTCGATCTGCGCGACAAAGTGCGCGAGATAAACCTGAAGGCGGCGCAACTCGCCAGGGAAGTCGCGCAGCAATTTTCGACCAAGGACAAACCGCGGTTCGTCGCCGGATCGATGGGCCCGACTACGAAATTGCCCTCGCTCGGACACATCGGTTGGGACGCCATGGTGGCGTCCTATGAAGAGCAGGCGTTGGCGCTGATCGAGGGCGGCGTCGATGTGCTGCTGATCGAGACTTGCCAGGATTTGCTGCAGGCGAAGATTGCCACGGTCGCCGTGCTCGAGGCAATGCGCAAAGCGGGCAAGCGCCTGCCGGTGCAGGTGCAGGTCACGCTGCAGGAATCCGGGACCATGCTGCTCGGCACCGAGATTGGCGCGGCCCTGACCACGCTTGAGCCTTACGACATCGACATCATTGGTCTGAACTGCGCGACGGGTCCGGCGGAAATGAATGAGGCAGTTCGATATCTTGGGCTGAACTCCACCAAATACATTTCGGTTTTGCCGAATGCGGGACTGCCGCAGAACGTGGGCGGGCACGCGGTGTACAAACTCGCGCCGAAAGACTTGGCGGAGTATCACAAGCACTTCGTGCAGGATTACGGCGTACGCATCGTCGGTGGATGTTGCGGCACAACTCCCGAACATCTGAAAGCCGTAGTGGACGTAGTGTCCGGCGTCGAGCCCGCCGAGCGCGATGTGAAGCCGGCAGGCGCAGCCTCCAGCGCCTACACCTCGGTTCCGCTCGATCTGGAACCAAAGCCCCTAATCGTCGCGGAAGAGATGAACACCACGACGCGAGTCGATCATTTCCGCAAGCTGGTGCAAGCCAAAAAATACGACGACATTCTGACGCTGGCGAAAAAGCTGGCGAACCAGGGCTCGCACATGCTCGACCTCTGCTGCGCCATCGTGGGCGAAGACGAGAAGGGTTACATTTCCGCCATCCTGGAAAAAATCGCGACCCGCGTACCCGCGCCGATACTGATCGACAGCACCGAAGCCGACGTGGTCGAAGAAGCGCTGAAGCGCATTCCGGGCAAAGCCATCATCAACTCGATCAACCTGGAAGACGGCGAGAAGCGGACCTCGAAAGTGTTGCCGATGGCGAAGCGCTATGGCGCGGCGGTGATCGCGCTGACCATCGACGAAGAAGGCATGGCCCTGACGGCGGACAGGAAAGTTGCGATAGCACATCGCATCTTTGATCTGGCTACAAAAAAGTACGGCATCCGTCCGGTGGACTTGCTCTTCGACGCGCTGACACTCCCGATTTCGACGGGGCAGGAAGAATACCGGTCGGCCGGCATCGAGACCTTGAAGGCGGTGAAGCGCATCCGGGAGGAACTGCCGGAAGTGAAGACGGTGCTCGGGGTCAGCAACATCAGCTTCGGGCTGGACGCGTATCCGCGCCGCGTTCTGAACTCCGTGTTTCTGCACGAGGCGGTGGAAAACGGGCTGGACGTTGCCATCGTCAATTACACGAAGATTTATCCGCTGTACAAGATTCCGGCGGAAGAAGTGGAACTCGCGCGCAAGCTGATTTACCAGGACCGCTCGAATGGCGATCCGCTCCAGGTTTACATGCAGCATTTCGCGGGCGTGAAAGGCAAGGCGCAGGCGCAGACGACCGCGCACGTGGCAACGCTCTCGATCGACGACAAGCTCAAGTATGCGATCATCAACGGCGAAAAATCGGTGGGTGAGGGCGAAACCAAGCGCAGCCTGGAAGAGTTGCTGGAAGAAGCGCTCGTCGAGTACAAGCCGCTCGACCTGATCAACACGGTGCTGCTCGACGGCATGAAGACGGTTGGCGACTTGTTCGGAGCGCGCAAGATGCAGTTGCCGTCGGTGCTAGATTCCGCGGGAGTGATGAAGGCAGCGGTCGCCTATCTTGAGCCGAAGATGGAAAAGAAAGCCGGCTCGCAACAAAAAGGCACGATCGTGCTCGCCACGGTGAAAGGCGATGTGCACGACATCGGAAAGAACCTGGTGGACATCATCCTGTCGAACAACGGATACAAAGTAGTGAACCTGGGAATCAAGCAGCCGGGCGATTTGATCATCCGCTCAGCGCAGGAACACAAGGCCGACGCGATCGGGCTGAGCGGCTTGCTGGTGAAGTCCACGCTGGAGATGAAGTACGTGATCCAGGAACTGGAACGGCAGAAGTTGGCCTATCCGGTGATCTGCGGAGGCGCGGCCCTAACCCGCAAGTACGTGGAAGACGACCTGCGGCGCGAGTATTCGAATGCCGTCTTTTACGGAGAAGACGCCTTCGCGGGCCTGCACGTGATGGAGGACCTGGCGTCGGAAGACCCCAAGCGCGAGGCGCGTCTGAAAGACGGCCGAACCGTAAAAGAATACGCGAAAGCCGCGGCGGTAGATGAAGAAATCGGCCCCGTGTTCGCGGAGCGCAGCGCGGTAGTGACGGATGCGCCGAATATTCCGGAGCCTCCGTTCTGGGGCGTGCGCGTGGTAAAAGATTACGATCTGCGCGAGATTTTCAATTACATCAACGACACGGCGCTGTTCAAAAACCAGTGGCAGTTGAAGACGGCGTCGCAGGAAGATTACGCGCGCCTGGTGGAGAAGAAGTACCGTCCGATCAAGAAGCAACTGGAAGAGGATGTGATAGCGGCGGGATGGTTCGAGCCGAAAGTTGTGTATGGCTATTTTCCCGCGCAAGGCGATGGCAACGACGTAGTAGTGTACGACCCAAGCCAGTGTGGGGAAAGCTCGTGTGGGGACGGGCGCCCTCGCCCGTCCAAGCCGAGCGAAGCTCGGCAGGATTTGAAAGGGCACGGCTTCAGCCGTGCCGTTCAGGGCCCAAATCAAGAGGGGGCTTTAGCCCCTGAGGCCAGCCCCCGCGAACTCCTCCGCTTCACCTTCCCCCGCCAAAAGGAGGGCCGCCGCCTTTGCATCTCCGACTTTTTCGCCGCCCCCTCCTCCGGCAAGATGGATGTAATCGGCCTGTCGCTGGTGACGATCGGCCCCAAGGCCTCGCTAGAGACGCAGCGCCTGTTCGAAGGCGGAGAATACACCCGCTATCTCTATCTCCACGGCCTAAGCGTGGAGACGGCCGAGGCGCTAGCCGAATTCCATCATAAGAAGATGCGCGAAGAGTTAGGCATAGCCGCCGAAGACTCGCCGCACATTCGCGATCTGTTTCATCAGAAGTATCGCGGCTCGCGTTATTCCTTCGGCTATCCGGCCTGTCCGCACCTGGAGGACCAGACGAAGCTCTTCGCGCTGCTAAAGCCCGAGGAAAACGTAGGCGTGCGCCTGACTTCCGGCTTCTTGCTGGAGCCGGAGCAAAGTACTTCGGCGATTGTGGTGCATCATCCGGGGGCGAAGTATTTTGTGGTGTGAAGTGGTTCACCCCCGAAACGCGGGGAGCGCCGAAGGTTTGTAATTGGCGTTTTGTAATTGGTAATTGATGGCGCGGAGGTGTCAACGCCCACGTCTCGCGGTTTTCGAGACGTGGGTGCCGACGAGTATCTCACCTAGCCCGTGCGCCGCGCGATTGCGCGCGCACGGCCCGCTTTTCTTCGCCGATGCCGATGGCCGCACGCACCATATAGCCTGATCGCGTCATGCCGGCCGCTTCGGCCAACGCATCGATTTTTTCAATCTGACTTTCCCGCGCCGTGATATTAACGCGCACCGTTGCATCGGGAGCGTCCACGCTCACCATGAAGGCGATGGCGCCGTGCTTCGCCGCGTCCTTCGCGACATCATCGAGCTTCGACGGCTCCGGCACTGCGTCTCCGTCCTCGATCATGCCCTGGATATGGAGCGCCAGCGCCTCCGCTGCCATCCGGCTCGCTTCATCGAGGGTCTTTCCGGCGGTGATGCAGCCCGGAAAATCGGGAAAGCTCACGCCGTAATCCGATTCCCGCTCCTTATGAAGATAGGCGATATATTCCATGACTTCGCTCCTTTGCTCTGGGGGATTACCCGAGTTTGATCACCTCAGCTTAATCCCCGCTTGTTTCTCGATACTCTTGAGGGTGCCTATCGGTATGTCCCGGTTCGGATGCGGCACCGTCACCCTCCCCTTTTTCGTCGGATGTTTGAATTGCTTGTGGCTCCCGGCCTGATTTACCTCATACCAGCCGTCTTTCTGTAACTGCTTTATGACGTCCCGGCTGTGCATGTTTCCTCGCGTTCTCTATAGGAACACAATACACACGTTGTACACACCAGTCAACACAAAAATACGCATTT
This sequence comes from Terriglobales bacterium, assembly GCA_050014475.1. Classification (GTDB taxonomy): domain Bacteria; phylum Acidobacteriota; class Terriglobia; order Terriglobales; family Acidobacteriaceae; genus Acidiflorens. The sequence continues at coordinate 9,144 of JBEKDG010000076.1, forward strand.
CTCCACACTAGAAAAAGGCCGGTCAGTCAGTACCCATGTCTCGAAACCGCGAGACGTGGGGCACCCAGCATGACGACCCTTAGCAGGTAGAGGCCGGCGTGAAAGGCCTGATCGCCGGCAGCGGTTTGTGTCGCATAGTCAAAGGCCGCGGGCGAGGGTGCCCGCGCCACACGGAAATGCGGGAGTGTGCATTAGCGCACACTTTTAAGATCGGAGAGAGAGTAGTCTGCAAGTGTCTCTTCTAGCATCTTTCCGCCGCGCCTTACGGTTACGGACCCTTGCGAAATCAGACAGCATTGCGCTGCGCAAGGAGCCGTTATGGCCAACAAGCCCCGTCCGCCTACAAAGTCCTCGCCGAAGCCGCCCAACGCCGACGGTGACGGCAACCCCATCCATAACGAGATCCTGCTCGGCCTGCCTCCGAGAGAATGCGAACTGCTGTTCTCGAAATTGGAATTTGTACGTTTGAAGACGCACCACGTGCTGCATGAGCCCGGCGATACTTTGAAGTCTGCTTATTTCCCCAACACCGGCTTAGTGTCCATTCTGACCGTCTTCCCAGACGGAAAGAGTGTGGAAGTCGGTCTGGTGGGCAAGGAAGGTTTTATCTGCTTGCCGCTGGTGGTGGGTTTTCGCACGGCGCCCACGCGGGCCATTGCGCAGATTGAGGGCTCGGCCTTTCGAGTCGACAGCGAAACGCTGAGGGGAGTTCTCCGGCAGTGCTCGAAACTGGAGCAGAGGTTACAGCAGTTTTCGCAGGTCATGACCATGCAGGCCACACAGCTTGCAGCCTGTAATCGTCTGCATGGAGTGAATGGGAGATTGGCGAGATGGTTGTTGATGAGCGCCGACCGGATCGGATCGAATTCGATGCCGTTGACTCAGGAATTTCTTGCCCAGACGCTGGGGACTCGCCGCTCCAGCGTGACCGTGGCGGCCGGAACGCTGCAGAAAGCGGGACTCATCACTTACAGTCGCGGGGACGTAAAGATTATCAACCGGCGCAAACTGGAAGAAGCAGCCTGTGAGTGCTACGGAATCATGCTGCGGCAAATCGAGGAATGGCAGGGCGAAGCGGAGTAGTTGCCGTGCGCGCCAGCGCACGCTCTATGGTTTTCCGGCGTACCGACACATGGCCAGCTTAAAGGTAGCCTGAGCGCAAGTCGAGCAGTGTCCGCGAATCGGAACCATTCCTCATTGAGAACCAGGGAACCCGGTCATGTCTGAAGACGATCTTATCGATCTTGATCTCGATAGGCATGAGATCAAATGCCCGCACTGCCAAAGGCAAACGGTGCACTACTGGCCGGGGAAGACGATCCTGTTTGCCACGGTGAAGTGTATGCACTGTGGCAGGGAGTTTCTCATCGTGCTGAACGAACCGCGCGCTCGGGTCCTGAGTCAGAAATGGGCGAAGTATTTTGTGGTGTAGGGGAGAGCGTTTCACCGCCGAGACGCAGAGTGCGCCGAGAGAAGCGGATGCTGCAAACCGCGCTCATGAGCTGTAGTTCGGCGTGAGAGGAACGGTTAAGAAATACCTTCGGCGTACTCCGAGTGCGCGCGAACGATCAGCAGTCCCACCAGAACCGCGCTGACCAGCATGATAACCCGGATGTAGAGGCCGGCGTGAAATGCCCGGTCGCCAACCGCGCTTCGGAGCAGGCCCGAGGTGGCGCTGACGGTGCAGAGTCCGAAATAGATTTTTTCCATCCATCCGCGGGAAATGAGTAAGAGCCACAAAAGAATGGCGGAGACGATGGTAAAGATTCCGCAGAGAATCCACGTGCCTCGGGACACCGTGGACGGCACCCAGATACCGGCGGCGGGCTGGGCGGCAAGCATCTGCCGGACCGCAATCAGGAGGAACACGACGGAATGCACCAGGGCGACGATGGCGCGTTTGCGGTTGGTGAGAATGGAAAATCCGCCCATGCGTGACCCTACTGTACCGGAAGCGGCGAGCATCAAACTGTGATCCAGATCACGCAAGGCGAGAACCGTGAAAGGAGTGTTGCACCGCCGAGACGCGGAGGACGCGGAGAAACCTTCTTGCTTTGCCGTTTTCGTGGTTCTTGCAGGGACCTTCGGCTGGGAAGAAGTCAAAGGCCGCGGACAGAGCCTGCCCTGAGCGAAGCCGAAGGGAGTGTCCGCGCCACACGAACCTGCCGTTACACCAGGAGGCGCTGGTTTGGTTTTGACAGGAGGTTTGGAGTCGGGGAGAATGGCGGGTATCCGTGCGTGCCGGGAAAACTTAATCCACAAACTTTGGAGGGAAAAATTATGAAGAAAGCGATTGCAGTTGCCGTTCTTTCTGTGTGTCTGTCGTTTGTTGCCGGGATCGCGGTTGCCGATAGGGTTCGTGACTGGCACGACCTGGAAGCGGCCCATAAACACGTGCAGGAAGCGATTCATGAGCTGGACCATGCCCGCGAAGCGAACCACTACGATATGGCCGGACATGGCGCGAAGGCGGAAGAGCATCTGCGGGCGGCGGAGCGCGAGCTGCACGAGGCGATCGAGGCGATCCGGGAAGCGCGCTAAGTGCTGTCAGCTATAGGAAATCGGCCATCAGACGCCGGGTGGGGTTTTTACTGGCGGCTGATGGCTGTTTCGCTGTTGTAAAAAGTGGGCGCGGACATGGAGTGTCCGCGCCGAGCAAGTTAGAAGCCGCGGACGAGGCCGCCCGCGGACACACCATCAGGCTTCCAGCGAGACGGGCGGCTGCGCTAGCAGGGTGCTCGACTGCGAGGTGGAGAGGGCTCCGCCGCCCAGGGCGAACTGTTGCAGTTGTTGCTGCAGGGTAGCGTAGGCCTGTTGCGCGCCGGAAAGATTGCCGGACGTGAGAGCCTGCCCGACCTGGTTGAGGTCCTGAATCAGGGAATTCTGGGTGCTTGAATCTCCGCTTCCAACGCTGCGATGGTGGTGATGGTGGAGGTGGTTCGTCGAGGGAACGCCCTGGTTCTGGAGATCCTGCTGGACGGCGGAGAAATCCTTTTGCGCGGCGGAGAGATTGCCGGACTGGAGAGCCTGGCTGAGCTGTTGCATGTCCTTTTGGTAAGGAGAGCTGGCGGCGCTGAGTTGGTTTTGAAGGAAGCTGCTGCTTAAAATCCCGGCGATGGACATTGATGTACCTCGATGTAAAAGTTGGAGAAGCGTTCGGCGGGAAATTCGCCACGGAAAATTGCGGCTGGCCCCTGGCGAAGTTCCGCGTGAACCTGGTGGTGTTGAAGCACGCTCGATTCCATGTGGTGCGGAGAATGGCGCGCACGAAACGTTGGAGCATTTTGTGACGGTTGCGAGCAATGGCGATGGGCGAGATGGCGCGGTGCGGGACGGGTGGGCAAAACGTGCAGGGATTGGCGGAGGCAAGAGTTGCCGGGGCGCGGGCGGCGGCTGCCGTGCTGCGCACGTCTTGGACGGCTGGGGGAAGCCGTCCCTACGCTAGAGATTCTTGAAACCCGATTCAGAAACAGTAAACTTGTCGCATGGCGCGAAACTTCAAAGATTTGTCGGAGCGCGAAATTCTGGCGCTGGCGGTTTCACTGGAAGAAGAAGATGGACGAGTGTATGCGGATTTTGCCGAGGGCCTGCGGGAGACATATCCGGCGACGGCGAAGCTGTTCGACGACATGGGGGCGGAGGAGTCGGAGCATCGGGCGTCGTTGATCGAAACGTATCGGGCGCGCTTCGGGGAACACATTCCGCTGATCCGGCGGCAGGATGTGAAGGGGTTTGTGCAGCGCCGGCCGTTCTGGCTGACGCGCCCTTTGAAGATTTCGGAGGTGCGCAAGCAGGCGGAGATCATGGAACTGGAGACGCGCCAGTTCTATCAGAAGGCGATTGGGCAGGTGACGGATGCGGGGGTCCGGAAGCTGCTGGGCGATCTGGAGGAGGTCGAGCGCAAGCACCAGAAGACGGCGGAGGCGATGCAGGAGAGTATCACTCAGTCGGTGGAAAAGACGGAGGACGAAGCGCAACGGCGTCTGTTTGTTTTGCAAATCGTGCAGCCGGGGCTGGCCGGGCTGATGGATGGATCGGTGTCAACGCTGGCTCCGGTGTTCGCGGCGGCGTTTGCGACGAAGAGCAGCAGCGATGCTTTCTTGGTGGGCCTCGCGGCGTCGATTGGAGCGGGAATCTCGATGGCGTTTGCAGAGGCGCTGTCGGATGACGGATCGATGACGGGGCGCGGGCGTCCGGTGCTGCGCGGTGCGGTGACGGGATTGATGACGGCGGCCGGCGGGATTGGACACACGCTCCCGTTCCTTATCAAAGACTTTCATGTGGCGTTTATTGCGGCGGTGATTGTGGTGGCGATGGAGTTAGCGACGATTGCGTGGATTCGCAAGCGATATATGGATACTCCGCTGCTGTCGGCGGCGTTTCAGGTGGTGGTGGGAGGAGTGCTGGTGTTTGCGGTCGGGATTTGGATTGGGAGTTCTTGAGGAATTTGTAATTGGGTAATTTGCAATTGTTAATTTGCAGCCGCTTATTACCGGTTAAAGAGGCCCGCCACGCTGGCCTTAAATCGTCGCCAGAAGTCGTTCAATTGACTGGAAGACGCTGACGCTGCCGGGTTGCGCTCGATGTGCTCCACATGTTTGAAGCCCGGAGGAATCTCGAAGAGCGCTGGATCGGGAGGGCCTTCCTCGAACTGTGTCACTTGCATTTCAAACTTCGAATCCGACTGTTTTTTGGTTCCGTTCGGCAGCGTGTACGTGTTTTTCGACGTCGTTACCGACTGAACAGCAAACCCGGTTTCCGGTTCCCCAATTGTGACGAATTCAGGTTTGTCCATCGGTTGGTTTCCACCGGACGCATGCAGATAAGCGTAAGCGTGACCTTTTCTTCCCTCAGGCCACTTCCGGTCGCACGACAGTCGCTGGTTGAGGTCGATGTCCGGGGAATCGATGTACCATGCGTCCGTCACCGATTCTTGCGGCTCGGAGCGGGAGCCTTCGAGTGGAATCTGCTTTCTTGCCGTGATGACGTGGCGCGCGATGTGTCCGAAGATCTCTTTCCGCTCGCCGGTGTCGGTGGTCGTTACTTCTATTCGCAACGTCGGTTTTTCCGACACGTACGTCGTTCGATTCTGTAATCCGCGGGCCTCGATCTCTTCCTTGGTGAACGGCTTGGGCGGATACGGCCCTGAGGTGTATTCGGAGGTGTCAAGATTCAACTCGAAGGCCTGTCCCAGGTCGCACCGCGTAATTGAAACAAGCCGCGGGCCGTAGATCGGTTGCAGTGATCCATCTGCTTTCTTCTGTCCCGCTGAATTCCGGAATTCCGTTCGCTTCCGGTCTCCCTGCAGATAGATGGTCTGTTGGCTTGAATTTCCGGCTAACCCAAACTGTATCGTCATTTTGATTCCGGGGTTTTCCGAGGCTCGCAACAGCGGGATACCGAGGAGAAGTAACCAGGTGGATGAAAAATTCACGGCACACCTCCACAGCGGTCAGGCCATTGTAACCGGCGCCGACGATGACGGCGTTATAGATCGATTTTGGACGCTGGCAGCCCGTGGTGCAAGTACGGTTCGTATCAGGGCACGCCTTCAGGCGTGCCGTAAGTCCTGCTTTATGCAAGCGCCTTCAGGCGCTGAGGCCGGAGAACGGAGCTTCACCACGGGCCCCTAGACATGCCGCTGACCCATGGTCAAAAGCAAGGAAGACCCCGCGTGAAAAAACTAACGAAAGCCCATAAAAAAAGCCATTGAAAAACGCTTTAGGAGTACTGTATCTTTCGTTGACCGAAGGTCAAAGAACCTGGGAGGAGTTAGGCCATGGAAGGAATTGCGAGCAGTCTGGCGAAACCGGCGAAGATGAGGCGGGACGGGAAGCCGCGTCCGCGCTCGGAGGCGAAGCGGGCGCAAATTGTGGAGGCAGCCATCCGGCATTTTGCGCAGCGCGGGTATAGCGCGGCGCGGGTGGAAGATATCGCGGCGCAGTTAGGCATTGCCAAGGGATCGGTGTTTCAGCACTTCAAGAGCAAGGACGGATTGTTCTTCGAAGCGTACAAGAAGGCGGTGCAGTCGTTTTCGAAATATATGCAGGCTCCGGCGGCGGTGCAGGAGCGGGGATTTTTTGAAATGCTGCGCTACTGGCTGGGGCGCACGGAGAATATGGTGCGGGATAACTGGTCGTCATACCGAATCTATCTGGTTGGTAATTATGGGACGGATCTGGCGCTGCGTCGGGAGATCAACCGGTTTCTGGTGGCGGAGGATCCTTACGGATGGCGTGACTTTGTGAGCTTCGGGGTCAAGCGGGGAGAGTTACGGGCGGATCTGGATGTGGATATGATCGGATCGATCCTGGAATGGACGATGGACCGGTTTCAGGATGCACTGCTGACGGAGGAGTTAGATCCGGGACTGTTCCGGAAGACGGGACCGTTTCCGGAGGAGAAAGAAAGGCGGATTGAGCAGTTTGTGGAATTGTTGCGGCGGGCGATTGGGTCGGAGAAAGTGCAAGTGCCGGGGAAGAAAGCATGAATACGGGGACGGGCATAGAGCAGATTATTGCCAGTTATGACGAGGCGGCGCCGCTGACGGAAGCTTCGACGATTCCGGCGCTGTGGTATGTGGATGCGCGGATTGCGGACCTGGAACGGCAGACAGTTTTCTCGCGGTCTTGGCAGGTGATGGGGCGAGTGGGCCAGGTGGAAAAGCCGGGACAGTTTGTAACGGCGACGGTGGCGGGAGAGCCGCTGGTGGCGGTGCGGGGCAATGATGGCGTGCTGCGGGCGTTTTACAACGTGTGCCGGCATCATGCGGCGGCGGTGGTGACCGAGCCGTGTGGGCAGGCGTCGATTTTGCATTGTCCTTATCACGGATGGAATTACGGGTTGGATGGGACGCTTAAGGGGATGCCGGAGTTCGACGGCGTGAGGAACTTCGAACGCAAGGACAATGGGCTGGTCCCGGTGAAGGTCGAGACGTGGGAGCAGTTTGTGTTTGTGAATCTGGATGCGGAAGCGGCTCCGCTGGCGGAGTTTCTTGGCGGATTGGCGAAGCGCGCGGCTCCGCTGGAAGTGAGTAAGCTGTACTACTTTACGACTAAGAGTTATGACATCCACTGTAACTGGAAGGTGTTTGTCGATAACTACCTGGACGGCGGATATCACGTACCGCATCTGCATAAGGCACTTAGTTCTGTTTTGGATTACAAGCAGTACACGATCGAGAATGAAGGCCGGTATTGCTTGCAGTCGAGTCCGATGGTGAGTTCGGATGAGGATTCGGCGACCGGCACAACGCGGAAGGGCGACCGGGCCTGGTATTTCTGGCTGCATCCGAATTTCATGTTTAACTGCTACGAAGGGTATTTGGATACGAATCTGGTGATTCCGGTTGATGTGGATCATTGCCGGGTGATTTTTGATTTCTATTTTAGCGACGTGAGCGAGGCGGCGCGCGCTTATAACGAGCAGAGTGTTGCGGTGGGGAATCGGGTGCAAGATGAGGATTTGGGGATTTGCGAGGCGGTGCAGCGGGGGCTGAAGTCGCGGGCTTACCGAGCGGGGCGGCTCTCGGTGCGGCGGGAAGCGGGGGAACAGTTATTTCATCGGTTACTGGCGGCGGATTTGAGGAGTGGGCTGGGGCAGGGGGCGGTGGCGTGCTAGCGGTG
>JBEKDG010000077.1:0-16201 GCA_050014475.1 Terriglobales bacterium
AGTTAGTAATCCGAGCATTTTCTCGAACCAAGATTCAACAACTTACAGGAGTATTTTTGACTCAAAAAGCCCTGAAATTACTACCTTGGTTCATTTTTCCGCAGCCTGTGAAGCCGTGCCCTTCCCAAAACCCGCTCGAATCAGAGCTTTTCAGCAGCCTACTAGAGGTTCTTCCCCCCCGGATGGACGTAGCGATCCATCTCCGCTGTCCACTTCAGGAATCGCCACAGGCTGGTTCGCTCGGTCCACAAGAATTCCCAGAATTCCAGGAAGCCAATCTGGGTCATCTTGACGCCGGTGAAGGTCTCGATGCGCCACAGAAGATAGGGACTGCGCCACGGCGCAATCCGGTGGCCACGGGTGGAGTTCCAAAGAAAGCGCAGCATCGGCCGCATCGGGCTCCAGTATAGCGCCGGGACGTAGCCCCTTGTCTTTATTGGTGTACTTCCGGAGTACGCCGGCCGAAGCGGGCGCTTCGGCCGGCGTACCGGAACCAACTTTTCACTTTGTAATATCGACGCTGGCGCGGGTGTTTTCCCAATCCATGCGCAGAGTGCATTTACTGCCTGACGGGTCGAAAGCGATGGTGAAGTTCTCCACCGGCGCCGCCGTTTTCGAGACCTGCATGTCAACTCGGGCTAACTCGTCGGCTTCGTACTTGTACGGAATGCCCCACTCGGCGGTCTTCTTGTTGATAATCAGTGTCCACTTGTCAGCCTTAGGGATCGTGAAGATAGTGTAGCTGCCCGCGGGCAAGGACTTGCCACCCACCGTCAGATTCGTATCGCTGACGAACGTAGTCGCTTCATTCGCGCCGGTGCGCCAGATCTGTCCATACGGCACCAGTGCTTTCTCGCTCGCCTCGCCGAAAATCTTCCGCCCTTTCGCGCGCGGACTGGAATAATCCACCTTGATCGTTTTGCCATCTGAAAACTTGCACTCCGCACTGGCCGGCGGACTGGGCCGTTTGGACTTGTCCTGCGACATGCCCATCTGCGCCGAGGCGAGAGTGGCAAACGCGAAGAGTACCGCTGCGATTAAGACAAACTTCTTCATGACTTGTTCCTCCTGAAATAGCTCTTAGCCATTAGCTTTTAGCTCTTAGCTTTTAGCCAAAACAATTCGTAGGTTGCGTCGGGTTTCCGAGCACGCCCCATTCGCCTGGGATGCGGGTTCGTTTAAGCTAACGGCTAAAGGCCAAGAGCTAAGGGCTGAATTGCCAACGCTAAGAATTATACCCACATCCCCCGTTACAATCTGTCCATGGCCGTCTTCAACGAAAAGCAGGAAGAACTCGAGCACTACGAAATCCGCATGGGCGTGCCCCGCGGACGCCTCGCCGTCACCATGGATCTCGTCACCGACGCCATGGCCCTCGTCGGGCAGCATGGCGTCTACTGCCAGAGCCAGCGCTGGCCGGACAAGCCGGTTATGGATGTGCAGCTCATCATGAAAAACCTCACCGACGCCAAGGAGCTGATTCAAAGTGTGATGGAAGAACTCCGGCCCAAGACCTGATTTTCAACTTGATTCATAACTGGCGGGAAAGACTTACAATCCAGAATATGGAGCGCAAGATCTTCTGGATCTCCTTCGTCGTGCTCGGCCTCGTCGCCGATGTCGTTCTGCCAATCTGGTGGGCCCTGGCCGCGACCATTCCCATCGCGTACATCTCGTGGTGGGTGGCCTACCGCAGCGGCTGGTTCGAGTAACCTACGCTGTTGGAAGATACTCACGTTCTACCGCAGTGCGGAATGTTATTGCGGGCTCAGACCGAAGTGCCTTCTGAGAAACTGTCGCGCCACCGGTAGCGTAACTCCCGGGCCAACAAAAGCATTTACCCCATATCGAACCGTTCCTGCGCTTTCCTCAACTCTCCGTGCTGTCTCTTCGCAAAATGTCTTTGAGTAAACGTAACGATCACAAATGCTGACAATCGCTTCGTTCAATTCCCAGAGGGTTGCAGCGTCAATCCTGGACCGTGCAAGGTGCCACGCATCTCCCATTAAAAGGCACGCAGTCGGCGCTAAAGGGAACACCGCAACCGCCTCCTTCTTATTAAATCCATATCCCGGCTGAAGCTTCCCGTTAGCCATCGGAACAAACGTGACGAGCGGGTTATCCGAAGTCACGATTTCGGTTTCCTCCGACGGTCGCAGTACCACCCAAGGTTGTTTAGAGAGAAGCAATTCTGCTATCTGAGCCGCGAACTTCAGCAAATCAGAGAGGTAGGAATTCCTAGCGGCCGCCTTGCTCGGCGCTCTCTCGGACCATACATGGATGCCCTTGCGTATGTGCGACACAGAGACTGGCTGACCGAGGTGACGGCCGAGGGCATCCGCGATTTCCTTAAGGAGGCTTTCATCCTTTGCCGCTTCACGCAGCTGATCAATGACGTGCGCGCGATTCCTTTCGCTGAAATCGCGCCTCTGACTGGCACGAGCGTGGAGCAACCCAGCATAGAACGCAAGCTTTTTGTGGGAGCCGGGCGGCCAATGAAAGAGATCACTCTTTGCGCACGCCAAAACTTCGTTGCACTCATTTTCACGGCCAGCCAAAACGGACTCGAACGACTCTTCAATAGAACCGTCGGGTCGAACAAAGCCGAAATAGCCGTTCTCCCTCCCCTGAACGGAAGTTGCGCGCTCCTGAGGATCTCTCCCTTTTTGGTAAACCCACACGCGGCCGGGTTTGTTTTTGCCGCGGTTCGACGGCGTGGCAAACTGCTCAAGATAGAACTTCGGGATGATGTGCGATCCGATCATTCCCCCGGAACCTTTGCCACGCGAAATGCGGCCTACCCCAGCGTAAATTTCCCCGCTTCAATCGTCTTCTGCGCAATCTGCTGGCGCAACGCAATCGTGTTGAACGGTTCGTGCTTGGACAACCGCCGCACGATCGCCAACTGGGTGCGCAGCATGTCGCCTTCCGCCACGTCGGCAATGACCTTCTTGGCCGCCGCCTCGACCTTTTCCAGCGCTTGCGTCAGATAGACTCGCGTCATCGCAATCGGCAGCGCAGCCGACGCTTCCCCTTTCTGCTCGACCATCTTCTGCGCGCGCAGCACGGCCGATTCCATGGCGTAAATCTCGATCGTCATATCGGCGATCGCGCCCATCACTTCTTGCTGATCCTGAATCGCCTGCATATATTTCTGCGTGGCCGCTCCGGAGACGAACAGGCCAAGCTTCTTCGCCTGCGCGACCTGCTTGCGCTCTTCCACGAGCGGTCCTTCGATCTCCTCGCCGACCGACGGCCCGCTGAGCACTTCGTCCATCAACTTCTTGATCGCCGGCATCAGCGGCAACTGGCCGCTCATCGCCCGCTTCAGCAGGAATCCCGTGATGATCAGCCGGTTGATTTCGTTCGTGCCTTCGAAAATGCGGTTGATACGAGCATCGCGATAGGCCCGTTCCGCCGGATACTCTTCCACGAAGCCGTAGCCAGCGAATATCTGCAGCGTCTCGTCGACGACGTAATCGATCATCTCCGAGCCCCAGACTTTGAGGATCGAGCACTCCACCGCGTATTCCTCGATCGCCTTGCGCCGTTCTTTGGCCGCGTCGGCGCTCGCGGGTTCGATTTCCGAGAGCAACACGTCCATCATCCCGACCGTGCGATAGACCAGCGACTCGCCGACATAGATCAGCGTTGCCATGTTCGCGATCTTTTCCCGTACCAATCCGAAGTCGGCAATCACCTTTCCGAATGCCTTGCGCTGCTTGGCGTAGGCCACGGCACTCTCGATCGAAACCCGCGCCCCGCCCACGCACATGGCGCCGAGTTTGAAACGTCCAACGTTCAGAATATTGAAGGCGATGACATGCCCCTTGCCAATGTCGCCGAGCAGATTCTCAACCGGCACCTTGCAGTCGTTGAGGACGATGGGGCACGTGGACGATCCGCGAATGCCCATTTTGTGCTCTTCGGCGCCGACCGAAAATCCCGGAAAAGTTCTTTCGATCAGGAACGCCGAAAACTTCTCGCCGTCAACTTTTGCGAACACCGTGAACAGGTCGGCGAAGCCCGCGTTGGTGATCCACATCTTCTCGCCGTTCAGGATGTAGTGCTTGCCGTCCGGCGAAAGCACGGCACGGGCGCGGCAATTGAGGGCGTCCGAGCCGGAAGTCGCTTCCGACAACGCATACGCGCCAACAATTTCTCCCGTCGCCAGTCGCGGCAGATATTTCTTCTTCTGCTCTTCGGTGCCGAAATAAACGATCGGCAACAGGCCGATGCCGCTGTGCGCGCCCCAGGTGGTCGCAAACCCGGCGTACTTGGCGATGTGGTCGGCGATGATGGCGGCGGTGACTTTGTCCATTTCGAGGCCGCCGTAAGCTTCGGGAATCTCAACTCCGCTGAGGCCGAGGTCGCCGGCTTTTTTCAGCAGATCGCGCGAAATCGAGAAATCCTTGTGTTCGATCTTCTCGGCTTGGGGCAGAATCTCGTTGACGGTAAATTCTTCGGTCGTCTGCGCGATCATCTGGTGCTGCTCGGAAAAATCTTCCGGGGTGAACAGATCGGCAGTCTGGCGCTCTTCAAGCAGGAAGCTGCCGCCGAGAATCTTGGTCTTGGGTATTGCTGTGGTGGCCATTTTTTAGACCTCGAAATTTAGATCGCTAAAAAAACCGCTGGGTGGACACACGACAAGCGACAAACAATCATTCTAACGCGGGAGGCGTCGCAAATGCAGATCCTTACGTTCGAGCGTCTAGTAGTCGTCGCGGAACATCCAGGAAATACCTGGCAGGGGCGTCCCGTAAAACCCGTAAGAACGGAAATGTTCCAAGCACTGATCGTATTGCTTTTGCAGCAGCCGATAGCGCAGGCTTTCGCCGTTAAATCGCCCCCACAGGTCGGCGCACTCCTGGCTGGCGGAATCATGGGGGCAGCTTTGTTGCTGCGCAGTCAGCGCCGAGCGCATCTGTCGCTCCTGCTGCGCCAGTTGAGCCGCCAAGGCGCTGCAATCGTTCACGAAATATCTCGCGCCGCAAGCAAAGCCGTTCCAGACTTGGCCCAGTGGACACGAGAGGACTTGTGCCTGGAAAACGCACACGCCGGCTGCATTTCGATATCCTCCCGCAGCACAGACCGGACAATTCTCCCCCTTCTTGCAACGTTTGGGTGGTTTGGCCTCGGTCTTCAGAGAGGATTTTGGGGTCGGTTTTCTGTGTCTCAAGAATGAGAAAAAACTCTTCTTCTCAGGTTTCACGCTGGAGAAAGACTCCGGGCCGTGAGTCCGCACATTCGATCCAGCCCGAGCAGAAGAGGAGGCACTGCCGGAACCACGGGAGCTTCCGGAACTGCCTGCTGAGCTGACGTGCGAAGAGGTTGAACTTGAGTAGCTGCCAGAATAACTCGAGCTGCTGTGAGAAGAGCCGCCGGAACTAGAGCTGCTTGACCCGGATGTGTGTTGCGCGAAAAGAGTCGCTGGGACTAACAGGAGAGCTGCGACGACAAGACCGCAGAGCCGCATAAAGCACCGCCCAACCGACTGAAGCGAGTCGGGCAGAATCTTTCTCGTTCCACTTCATTTAGACGCTAGCTGCCAGCTAAAGGTTACCGCAAAACCGCGTCAAAGAACATAATGATTGAGTACAGAAGTGTCACGGCAGATTTTCAAAAATCCCCGCCGCACCCATGCCTCCGCCGACGCACATCGTTACCATGCCGTAGCGTCCCTTGCGACGCTTCAATTCACGAATGACGCTGGCCGTCAGCTTCGCCCCCGTGCATCCCAGCGGATGGCCCAGCGCAATCGCTCCTCCGTTCGGATTCACGCGCTCAGGATAAAGATCAAGTCCAGCTTCCCGAATCACCGCCAGCGACTGCGCCGCGAACGCCTCGTTCAGTTCGATCACGTCGATGTCCGAGAGCTTTAACCCAGCCAGCTTCAGCGCCTTCGGGATGGCAAACACCGGCCCGAGGCCCATCTCTTCCGGCTTGTATCCAGCGGTGGCGAACGCAACGTAGCGCGCCAGCGGAGCGATGCCCAGGGCCTTCGCCCGCTCGGCCGACATCACCACGGCCGCCGCCGCGCCGTCCGACATCTGCGAAGAATTCCCGGCCGTGGTCACGCCCTTCACGTGGAATGCGGCCTTCAGCGCGCCCAGAGCCTCAATCGAAGTATCGGAGCGCGGGCCCTCGTCTACTTTGAACGAAATTTCCTGCTTTTTCGGCTTCGATCCATTCGGAGCGGTAAAGCTCACCGGCACCGCGACAGTCTCATCCTCGAACTTGCCCGCCGCGATCGCCGCCAACGCCTTCTGATGGCTGCGCAGCGAAAACTGGTCGCACTGCGCGCGCGTGATGCCGAAGCGCGCCGCCACCCGCTCCGCCGTCAGGCCCATTGAGAGATAAGCATCCGGATAATGATCCACCAGCCACGGGTTGGGAGAAATCTTGTTGCCACCCATGGGAATCATCGACATTGATTCGGTCCCGCCCGCCACCATCACCTCGGCGCCGCCACTGATGATGCGCTCGGCCGCCATGGCAATCGCCTGCAAGCCGGACGAGCAGAACCGATTGATAGTCACCGCCGACACCTCAACCGGCAGCCCCGCGCGCAGCGACGCAATGCGAGCCACGTTCATCCCCTGCTCGGCCTCGGGCATGGCGCAGCCCAGAATCACGTCTTCAATTTCCTTGGGATCAAGCTGCGACACGCGATCGAGCGCACCCTTGATCGCGACGGCAGCCAGTTCATCGGGACGCGTAGCCCGCAGCGTGCCCTTATACGCGCGGCCCACCGGAGTGCGGACGGAAGAAACCAAAACGACTTCACGCATGGGCCAATTCTAACCGCAGAGGGCGCGGAATGCGCGGAGAAGATCGGGGGATGGGCGCTACGCAGGTGGCTGATCAGTTCACCGTGAACTCAATTCCCTTGCTCACGAGGCCGCTGACCGTGTACTCTCCTTTTTCTTGAGGTCAAAAAGGTCCCAGATGAGAGTGCGACAACTAACGAAGATATCGTGTGTTCTTGCAGTTATCGTGATCCTGGCATGCTGCGCCGGATGTGGTGCGGCTGCTCCCACGATCTTGACCCAGCCCGCGAACCAGACCGTTCTTGCAGGCCAGACCGCGACCTTCTTAGTGACGGCAACGGGCCCGGCACCCCTGAGATACCAGTGGCAGAAGGGCACCACGCCTATCACGGGAGCAACCGCGGCCAGCTACACCACCGCCGCGACTGCAACCTCCGACAGCGGCTCACAATTTAGCGTGGTGGTCTCCAACCCGGGAGGGGACGCAACCAGCAACGTGGCTACACTGACGGTTAACGCTACGACCGACGTGCTGACTTACCACAACGACATTGCGGGCACGGGGCAGAACCTGACAGAAACCATCCTGACTACCAACAACGTCAATTCGGCGAAGTTTGGCAAGATCGGCTTCTATCTGGTGGACGGGTTGGTTGACGCCGAACCGCTCTACGCCTCGAACGTTGCAGTTCCGAATAACGGCACGCACAATCTGCTGATCGTTCCCACGGAGAACGATTCGGTCTATGCCTTCGACGCGGATTCCGGCGCGACGATCTGGCAGGTCTTGACGTTGAAAACCGGCGAGACCCCCTCGGACGATCCGGCTTGTTATTACTGTCCTGAAGTCGGCGTGACCTCCACGCCGGTGATCGATCGCACCCGCGGTCCGAATGGCGCGATTTATGTGGTGGCTGTGTCGAAAGACGGATCGGGCAACTACTACCAGCGCCTGCACGCGCTCGATCTCGCGCTGGGGACAGAGTTGTTTGGCGGCCCTGCCGATATTCAGGCGACCTATCCGGGGACGGGCGATAACAGCAACGGCACAAGTGTGGTCTTCGATCCTAAGCAGTACAGGGAACGCTCCGGGCTGCTCTTGCTGAATGGGGTTATCTATACAGGCTGGGCTTCGCACTGGGACCTCCCGCCCTACACGGGCTGGATTATGGGTTACAGCGCATCCACGCTGGCACAGACCAGTGTGCTGAATGTGACGCCCAACGGCAGCGAAGGCGCCATCTGGATGTCCGGAGCAGGGCTCGCCGCCGACAGTTCGGGCAACATCTATTTTGCCGATGCCAACGGCGACTTCGACTCCACGTTGGACGCCAGCGGCTTTCCCAGCAATGGTGACTACGGCAATGCCTTCATGAAGCTCTCGACTTCAAACGGTCTTGCTGTAGCGGACTATTTCGAGATGGACAATGAGGTTGAGGAGAACGGTGGCGACGTCGACCTGGGCTCCGGCGGGACGATGGTGCTGCCTGATCTGAGCGATGGCTCAGGCCACACCATGCACCTGGCGGTCGGCGCCGGCAAAGACAGCAACCTTTACGTGGTGAATCGCGACTCCATGGGCAAGTTCAGCGAAAATAACAGCAACATCTACCAGGAACTCGTCGGAGCGCTGCCAGGAGGGGTTTGGGCGACGCCCGCGTACTTCAACAACACGGTCTATTACGGATCGGTGGGAAGCCCCATCCAGGCCTTCACGATCACCAACGCGAAGCTGTCGAGCAGCCCTACCGCGCAAACCGCCAACAGCTTTGTGTATCCCGGGGCGACGCCGAGCATCTCGGCGAATGGCACAAGCAACGGAATTGTGTGGGCTGTGGAGAACGCCTCGACCGCCGTGCTGCACGCTTACAATGCCACGAATCTGAACGAGCTCTACAACAGCAACCAGGCCAGCGGCGGCCGCGATAACTTCGGCGCGGGCAACAAGTTCATCACGGGGACGATCGTGAACGGCAAGGTATTCGTGGGGACTCCGAATGGCGTGGCCGTGTTCGGGCTGCTGCCGTAGTTCCCCACCAACAGACGCCAAGCAGCTCGAGAAGTAAGCGTATGCTGTCAAGCACAAACATTCTGTGCCTCTATTAAATGACTCGTAACACCGCGAAAGCATTGCCTAGACACGCCCCGAGCCCCATTTCGCCGCGCCCTTTCCGATGAGAGAGATAATGCCTCGCCCTAAGCCCTTACCCATTGCCTTTCTTCAACTGCTGCTTCCACCCCAGCACCCGCGCCTTGTTCCCTTCTGCCTCGGCCTCGGGGACCATTCCCTTCTTCTGATACAGGATCGAGAGGCTCGTGTGGGCCAGAATGTCGTCGGGATCGATTTCTGAAATTCGCTTGGAGATTTCGATGGCTTCGTCGAGGCGGTTGAGGTCCTGCAGCGCCCGGCTCAGTCCATGCAGCGCATCGGTGAACCTGGGATCGGCCGCCACCGCCTGCCGGTACTCTTCGACCGCCCGCTCGTGGTGGCCTTCGAGAACCAGGTCGAGCGCAGCGTAGTAGTGGTCTTCGGCCAGTTGGCGGACGGTTTCTGGGTTGGCGGGATCTTCGGGCACCGTGCTCATGGCTTGGCTGGCGTCAGTCTAGCACGCGGCTTTTCGCGGACAGGAGTGTCCGCGCCACACTTGGCAGTCTTTCTATTTCTGAAGCCGGGAGGACGCGCTGGTCGCGGGGTTAGCGTCCGCCACACTGCCAATGGCATTGCCAGAGACGACCAGCTCCACGCGGCGGTTTTGCTGGCGGCCTTCCGGCGTATCGTTGGAGGCCACGGGCTCGCTTTTTCCGAAGCCGCTGGCGGTGATTGCGTCGGAGTTAATGCCCTGCTGCACCAGGTAGTCGCGGACGGTGCCGGCGCGTTGCTCTGAGAGCCGCCGGTTGTACTCATCGCCGCCGATGCTGTCGGTGTGACCTTCGACCGCCAGGCGCAGGCCTTGATAGGCGAGCACGATGCCCGATACTTTGGCGAGCCGTTCACGCGCGCCGGGCAACAACTCGAAGCTGCCACTTTTGAACAGAACATCCGACATGTTGGCGATCAGACCGCGCGCCGTGTCGCGGGTGGTCAGAACGGAGTTGAGCTGTTGCAGGAGCCGGGCGCGCATTTCCTGCTTTTCTTTTTCGGCTTGCTCGCGAAGCTTGTCCGACTCCGCCGCGGCCTGGCGCGCTTTTTCGGCTTCGGCGGCCAGCGCCTGCTGCTGGACGAGAGCCTCGGCCTTCGCTTTCTCGGCCTCCTGCCGTTGGCGCGCAGCTTCCTCGGCGGCCTTCTGCGCTTCGGCCTTGGCAGCCTCAGCCTGGGCGCGCGCGGTTTCCGCCTCCGCACGCGCCCGGGCTTGCGCTTCCGCGTCTGCTTGAGATTTGGACTTTAGTCACGTGAGAGGGGGTGCGAGAAGCATTCTTACCACGGGTGCCGAGTCACTTCGTGGAGCGACGCTCTCTGGACACGTACTGTCGATCGAGGGCTTGCCGAATCAGCGTTTTGATCACCGCCTGCCAGCTAATGTTCAATTCCCTCGCTTCGCTTGGGAT
The DNA here is from genome assembly GCA_050014475.1 of Terriglobales bacterium. Classification (GTDB taxonomy): domain Bacteria; phylum Acidobacteriota; class Terriglobia; order Terriglobales; family Acidobacteriaceae; genus Acidiflorens. The sequence goes on from JBEKDG010000077.1 coordinate 10,317, forward strand.
GACAATTCATGGAAGGTGTCGCCTCGCGCACTGCTCCCCGACTTTCACCACAGGCCCTTAACCGCTTGCTCTTCCGCGCAGCAAAGTGGGATCGCACCTGACCGAGGGGCCCGCCGACAGATGAGTCATCGGAAATTTCGAATCAGAATCACGTCGCTGGTCTGATTGCCCTTGGTGAGCAGCAGCTGTTTGCCATCGCGGGACCAGGCGAAATCGAAAATACGGCCAGACGTGAAGTTGGTAATCTGGCGCGGCTCTCCGCCGGTCAACGGCTGCTCCCAGAGGTTTGTCGCCCCACTGCGCGTGAGCAGGTACTGGAGGGCTTTTCCGGACGGCGCCCAGCACAGTCCGGCCGAGCCAATGGGCAGCGGGCGTGTGAACTGAAGCGGTCCGCCGGCGGCTGCGGCCACCGCCAGTTTTGTCATGGGGATCGGGCTGCCCTCCTTGTAGAGGAACGCCACCAGATTTCCGTCGGGCGACGCTCGGACCAGCCACGCGCGCGGTATTCCCGGCACTTCCGTCACGGCGACCGGCGCGTCGCCTTCCGGCGCCATGCGATAAAGCTTGTTTTGGACCGAGTAATAGATCCATTTCCCGTCCGCCGAACAGTCGGAATAGTCAACCTCTTCCAATCTCTTCACCGCATTGGAACCATCGGCATCGGTGCGCCACAACTCGATCTTGCCGTCGAGGTAGCGGTCGAATACCAGGTAGCGATCGGCGCACGACGAAGCCGAGAGCGCATTGTGCGCCTGGGGAACCACCACGGCCTTTTCCCCGTTCTCCGGATTGACCAGCCACAAATCACCGCCCAGTGCGGCGGCCAGCACGTTTCCCGACGGCCCGGGCACGATCGCTCCATAGACCTGCTCTCCCGACGTAACCTGGCGGGCCTGGGCCGCATCCGCTGACGGCGCGGCCCAGATGTCGGAAACGCGAACGCGTTGAATCACCGCCAGCGTTTTGCCATCGCGGGTCAGGTCCAGAGCGGCGCCGTAATCGGACAAGTCGTTGGTGAAACGGTGCATCTCGCCGCTGGGATAATCGAAGCTCTGCAACTGGCCCCTTCCGAGTGCGGTCTCGCCCACCCCGGCCACCAGAGCATCGCCGCCGGGAGCCCAGACGGGACGTCCCACAAACCGTCCGCCCGTGGAAATCCGTTGCCGCACTTTGCCGTCAGCGACGCTAATCAGGTTCAAGTCCCAGTTCGTTTCCCTGCCGACCCCGAGCGCGGAAATGGCGATCGTCTTTCCATCCGGAGACCAAGTCGGCCCGTACTGAAAGACAGTGCTGGCAGGGAGAGAAGCGAGAAGCCGTTCGCCGGCGCCGTCCGCCTGTGCGATGCGGACTTCCGTCGTCTGCTTGTCCGGAATGCCGCGCTGGAAAACGAACTGTTTGCCGTCGGGGGAGAAATCGATGGGGGTATCGATGTCGCGAATCAACTGGCGGGCCGGCCCGCCCAACACGGGCATCTGGTACAGATAGCGATACTCGGCAGTGGTTTTGTCGGAGCGCACAAAGTAGATGTAGTTCCCGTCGGGCGAAAAGGTAACGCCGGCGAACTCGACCAGATCGGGAGCCAGCACCTGCACGTCGCTGTGGGTGGCCACGTTCTGGATGCGCAGGCTCTGGTTCTCGGCGTCGCGCAGAACGTACACGACGTACTGCCCATCCGGCGAGATTGCCACCGCCGCCGCCTTGCCGTTGTCGGTCAGCTTCGTGATCTGCATGTTTTGCAGATTGAAGCCCCGCGGCCGGGTGAGCAGTTTATAGGCGCCCAGGGCCAGAAGGGCGAGCAGCACCACCACCCCGGCCGCAATCCCCGTCTTCGGCAGGCCTCGTTTCACAGCCACGGCCTCGATCGCAACTGCACCAGACGAGGCGGGGGCGGCTTGGCGCGAACTGGCAGCGGCTGGCGCCGTCCCGCTCGCGGCCGGCTGGCGCCCCGAGGTCGTGTCGCGCTTCAAACGCTTCAGATCGGCCCGCATCTCGGCCGCGCTCTGGTAGCGCAAGTCGCGGTCTTTCTCCAGCGCGGTGCGGATAATCTCTTCCAGCTTCGGCGGCACCTCGGGATTGAACTGCGCCGGCGAGACCGGATCGTGATTCAGAATGGCGTCGAAAATCACCGCCGAGGTCGCGCCCTCGAACGGGATTCTGCCCGTCGTCATCTGATAAAGCACCGCGCCCAGGCTGAACACGTCGCTGCGCGCGTCCAATTCGCTGCCGCGCGCCTGCTCGGGCGACATGTAGCAGACCGTGCCGACGGCGACCCCTGGACTGGTCAGGAACGGTCCGGCGGTCGGGACGGTGACCGCGGTTGCGGCCTTCGGCTCCATCACCATCTTCGCCAGGCCGAAATCGAGGACCTTCGCCTGGCCGCGCTTGGTAACGAAGATGTTCCCCGGCTTGATATCGCGATGAATGATTCCCTTGCTGTGCGCCGCATCCAGCGCGTCGGCGATCTCGATAGTCAGGTCGAGCAGCCTGTTCAACTCGAGGGGACGGCCCGCAATGTAGTAGTCGAGCGGCATGCCCTCCACCAGTTCCATCACAATGAAGGCGTGGCCTTCGTGATCGCCGAAGTCGTGAATGGTGCAGATGTTGGGATGGTTGAGCGCCGAAGCGGCCCGCGCTTCCAGGCGAAAACGCTCCAGACTTTGCGGATCGCGAGCCACTTCCGCGGGAAGAAACTTGAGGGCAACCCAGCGGCCGAGGTTCGTGTCCTCCGCCTTGTAAACCACGCCCATACCGCCGCCGCCCAGCTTTTCGACGATGCGATAGTGCGAGATGGTCTGGCCGATCATTTAAGCCCTGCCGATCAAAATCGACCTACTTCGACGAGCGGCGCCCTCGGACCAAGTACTGTCGATCGAGGGCTTGCCGAATCAGCGTTTTGATCACCGCCTGCCGGCTGATGTTCAATTCCCTGGCTGCCTGGTCCAGTTCCTCCAGCCTGGCAGCCGCCAGGTCCACATTCACTCTTTGGATTCGACCCATCATACCGCCGGTGTTGGTAAAAAACCGCGACACATCCTTGCCCTGGTCCGCGCGACGGGCAATGGCGTCCGCCGAAACCAGCTTGCGGGGCCTACGAGGGCTCATCCTACCGTTGCTGCCCCCGTCTGGATGCCTTCCAGAGAGTCACGAGATGGTACCACTCGCCTTCGCCATCCTCTCGCACTTCAAGAATAACGGCGCACAGGCGCTCGTCCACCCAGCCGATGCCGCGATGTTTCTCGGGAAGACGAAAGGCTGAAACCCGGAACCACAGAGAACACAGGGGGACACAGAGGCTCTGAACCTCCCTGTGTTCCTCTGTGCGCCCTGGGGTTAGATCTGGTTCTCCGGCTTCCACCTAAGCACCGGTTTCCGCGCTGCCTGCGTCTCGTCCAAACGGGAAATGCGCGCGTTGTGGGGGGCGTCGAGCACGAACTGCGGATCTTCTTCCACCTCTTCCGCGATCGACTTCATGGCCTCGATGAAGAGATCCAGTTCTTCTTTCGGCTCGCTCTCGGTCGGCTCGATCATCAGCGCGCCATGAACGATCAGCGGGAACGCCATGGTGTACGGATGGAATCCGTAATCGATCAGGCGTTTGGCAAGGTCGACGGTCTTCACGCCCTTCTTCGCCTGCAGCTTGTCGCTGAACACCACTTCATGCATCGACGGCGTCGAGTAGGGCAGGTCGTAAACTCCTTCGAGTCCTTTGCGAATGTAATTCGCATTGAGCACCGCGTCTTCCGTGGTCTGCCGCAGGCCGTCCGGCCCGTTGGCGAAGATGTAGGCGAGAGCGCGGATGAACATTCCGAAATTTCCGTAGAACGCGCGCACGCGCCCCACCGACTGCGGGCGGTTGTATTCGAAGCCCAGCGTGCCATCCGCCTTAGTGACGACGACCGGCGTCGGCAGGAACGGCTCCAGTATTTTCTTCACCGCCACCGGACCCGAGCCCGGACCGCCTCCACCATGCGGCGTGGAAAACGTTTTGTGCAGGTTCATGTGCATGACATCAACGCCGAAATCCCCCGGCCGCGCCTTCGCGACGAGCGCGTTCATGTTGGCGCCGTCCATGTAGAGCAGGCCGCCCTTGGCGTGCATGAGTTCGGCGATCTTGTGAATCTCCTGCTCGAAAACACCCAGCGTATTCGGATTGGTCACCATCAGTGCGGCGACGTCTTCGTTCATCTGCGCCGCCAGCGCCGCCACGTCGACCATGCCGCGGTCATTGGATTTCAAATTTTCGACCGCGTAGCCGACCGTGGCCGCGGTCGCCGGATTCGTCCCGTGCGCCGAGTCGGGAATCAGAATCTTCTTGCGCGCATTGCCTTTGGACTGGTGATAGGCGCGCACCAGCAGCATTCCGGTGAGCTCGCCGTGCGCGCCCGCGGCCGGTTGCAGCGTGATCGCGTCCATGGCAGTAATTTCCAGGAGGCAGTCGCTCAGCGTTTTCATGATTTGCAAAGCGCCCTGTGAAATTTTCTCCGGCTGATACGGATGCCCGTTGGCGAGGCCTTCGACGCGCGCGACAAACTCGTTCACTCGCGGGTTGTACTTCATGGTGCAAGAGCCCAGCGGAAACATTCCGAGATCGATGGCGTAGTTCCACGTCGAAAGGCGCGTGAAGTGGCGGATGATTTCGATCTCGCTCACTTCCGGCATATCGCCCAGATCCTTGCGCTCCTGCTTGCCCAGCAGCTTGGCCGTATCCACTTCCGGGACATCGAGCGGCGGCAATTTCCAGGCCGCCTTGCCGGGCGACGACTTCTCGAAGATCAGTCCTTCGTTCTGACTGATGTGACGCGTGGCTTTGCGAGTCGTGTGTTTCATCGCGCCACCTCTTCCGGCTCGGCATCTTTGCTTCGAACCGAGCGTTCGCTTTTGGCGACCAGGCCGACCGCCGTATCGATGGCTTTATCGATCATCGACCGTGTCGTCAATTCCGTGCAGCACCAGAGAGCCGCATTCTTCAACTCGGGATAGAACTTCTTCAGCGGAAATCCCCCGACGATTTTGTGTCCCAGCAGCCGCGAGTTAATCCTGTAAGGATCTTCGCTGGTCTGGACCACGAACTCGTTGAATCGCGGAGCACCCGCGAACAGCACTTTTGCATGTTTGCTGAACTGGCCGGCAGCGTAAACCGCCTTCGCCAGATTCTGCTTCGCCAGTTCCCTCAATCCGATCTTGCCGTACACGGTCATGAAGATGTTCACCATGAGCGCGACCAGCGCCTGGTTGGTGCAGATATTCGACGTCGCTTTCTCGCGTCGGATGTGCTGCTCGCGCGTCGCCAGCGTCAGCACAAAACCGCGCTTGCCGTTCTTGTCGACGGTCTGGCCCGCCAAGCGACCCGGCATCTGCCGGACGAATTTCTCTTTCGTGGCGAGCACGCCGCAGTAGGGACCACCGAATCCGAGCGGCACTCCGAACGACTGCGCTTCCATGGCCACGATGTCGGCGGTGCGCGGAGGCTCCACGATCCCAAGCGACGCTGCTTCGGCAATCGAGACAACCAGCAGCGCTCCGCGTTTGTGCGCGATCTCGGCGATGGCCTCGACGTCTTCAATCGTCCCGAAGAAATTCGGCGACTGAATCAGGACGCACGCCGTATCGTCGCCTACTGCGTTCTCGAGTTCCTTCAGATTGATCGTTCCTGAGTCGGTGAACGAAACCGTCTTCAGCGGAATCGCCTGGTGCGTGGCGTAGGTGTTGAGCACTTCCCGATACTCGGGATGCAGGTTGCGCGCGATGACCGCCGAATGCCTTCCCGTGATGCGGACCGCCATCATCACGGCCTCGGCCGCGCCCGTCGAGCCGTCATACATCGAGGCATTCGCCAGGTCCATGCCGGTGAGTTCCGAGATCATCGTCTGGAACTCGAAGATGGC
>JBEKDG010000078.1:0-15910 GCA_050014475.1 Terriglobales bacterium
AAAGTGGACGGTCGCCAACAGGAAGTGAGGCCCGTCGGATTTGGTCACGAGCGCATCTATGGACTTCAAAGAACCGTCGGGCAATTCCAGGTGGTCGGTCAGCATGACAATGGGAACTTCCGGCCGGACCTGCTTGATCTCAGCCGCGATGGCTGCGCCATCCAAAAGACCCATGTGGTGCTCGAGCACAATTGCATCCACGGGCCGCAACATGAAAAGCCGCAGACCATCGGAACCGTTGGTCGCGGTTACCAGTTCGTATCCGTTTTCCTGCAACAAACTCAGTTGGGCCGGGTCCCGGTGTATGCAGAGCAGAGTGCTGTTGGTAGCCATACCGTTTACGTATATAGGCGGGGCTTCCCACAATTCTGCTCAAAATTGCTCACATTTCGCAAAACGGCGCTGGTGATTCAATACTTGTGCTCTCGCGCGACAAACCGAAAAAACGCCCCAGCTGCCATCCCCCGACGGCAACCGAGGCGCATTGGTGAACAATCGCTCGGCCCCGATCCCCGATCGTGGCCGAGACTTCTTCCAGGACGCACCAGGAGAATGCGCTTAATCGCTTGTATATCTATAGCCATTGTATAGTTAAGTAAATTCCAGGCTAGCGTTGGTCGAGCAGGCGGATGGTTTCCAGGATCGTATTGCCCACGATTTCCAGGCTCTTGGGGCTTAGCTTGTCCATGGTGTCTTGCGGGGTGTGATGGAAGACGTTGTTGTAGCCGTAATCGAGATCGATGACGTCGGCGCTGGGGACGCCACGTTTGACGAAGGGAATGTGATCGTCTTCGATCGGGCCCTGACGGGCGTAGAAATGGGACTGGCAGCCTCCGCGCTCGGCGGCGGCGTAGATGAGGTCGAGCAGCCAGGGAGCGCCGTTGGTGTTGCGGTCGATGTTGAGGTCGGCGTCGCCGATCATGTCCATGACCATGAGCGCTTTGATCTTCTTCAGCGTGCCGTTTTTGTCCCATTTTTCGGCGAGATGGCGGGCGCCGTAAAGACTGTCGGTGTCGGACCACTTCTGCACGGCTTCTTCGCCGTCGGTCCAGACGAGCCAGACACTGTAGCCATCGCGCTTTTTGCCGCGCAACTGGTTGGCGTATTCGAGCAAGATAGCTGTTGAAGACCCGCCGTCGTTGGCGCCGACGTATCCGGTATTGCGCAGCGGGTAGTTGGTGTCGTAGTGGCCGAGGATGACGATGATGCCGTCTTTTGTGCCGGGAAACTTGGCGATGATGTTGCGGACCGGGAACTTCCCTTCTACGGTGTCGGCGGTAAAGGCATCGTCTTCGACCCGATCGCCTTTGAGGTGGTCGAGGATGTAGCGCTCGAGTTTCTTGTGATTCTCGCTGCCCATGTAGCGCGGGCCGAAGGCGGTAACCTCGCGCGTGTACCGGAAGGCGCGTTTGGAATCGATGTGCGGAAACGGGGCGGAGTCGGGAGGCGCGGCTGGGGACGGAGCAGAGGTCGCAGCGGGAGATTCGGATTTTGGGGCGGCGCTGACGGTGGTGGCGTCGGCGGAGGTTCCTTTGCCGCAGGCTACGGTGTTCGTCAGGGCAATGGTTAGCGGCAGCAGCAGACAAATCTTTAACCACAGGGGGCACAGGGGGGCACAGGGGAACGCCTGGCAAACTTCCATTGTGGTCGTGGGTGGTTTCATGGTTTTCCCTGTGGTCCTCTGTGCCCGCTGTGGTTAGGAGTCTTCCTTCTCCGCGCGTTTCTTGCGCTGGTTGGGATGCACCATCCAGGCGATGCCGATGCTCAGGACGTACAAGGCCACCATGGGCGCGGCGAAGATGCACATGTTCAGGATATCGGTGGTGGGGGTGATGATGGCGGCGATGATGAAGATAACGAGGATGGAATAGCGGAGATTGCGCCACATCCAGCCGGCGCTGACGAGGCCCATGAGCGCCAGGAAAAATACCAGGATCGGCATTTCGAAAATTACGCCCAGGCCGACGATGATCGTCAGGAACAGAGAACTGTACTCGCTGAGCGTGATCATCGGCTGGAAAGCTTTGCCGTAGCCGATCAGGAACACGAGCGCCGCGGGGAGGACGAGCTTGTAGCCGAAGTATCCGCCGGCCAGGAACAGGGCTACGGTCGAGACCATGAAGGGCATGACGTAGCGTTTTTCGTTGCGGTAGAGACCGGGCGAAATGAAGCACCAGAGCTGGTAGAGCACGAAGGGCGAGGCGACGAACAAACCGGCCATGCCTCCGACTTTGAGATACAGATTGAAAGGCTCGGTGGGATTAAGGTAGACAAGTTTTGCGGAGAGGCCATTGTGTTGGAGCGCGTCCATGATGGGACGCTGCATGACTTCGTAGATATTCTCGGCGTATCCCCAACAGGCAAAGAAGCCGACAACGATGGCGATGATGGAATAAATAATTCGCTTGCGCAGTTCCTCGAGATGATCGAGGAAGCCCATGGTGGGCATTTGCTCCTTGGCTTCGTTCACGGGTGAGGAGGCGGCCGCTTCAGGCATCGGGCGCTACTTTCGGAGTGGGAGCAGGCTCGGGAGACGGGGCAAGCCCCGTCTCTACGGCGGCGGCAGTTTCGACGGCGACGGCTTCGGCAGCTTCCAGCTTTTCGGCGGGCGGGGGATTGAAGATGCGATTGGCTAGCGACCCGAGCGGGGCCTGGAGGGGCGGCAGGATCTGCTGCCGGGGAGTGACGCTGCTCTCGAGGGAATTGATTTCGGACTCGATCTGCGAGCGGAATTCGTTGGAAGCGCGCCGGAACTCGTTGAGGAAGCGCGCGACCTGGCGTCCGATCTCCGGCATTTTCTTGGGGCCGAAAAGGATCAGCGCCAGAAAAAACAGGAAGATCATCTCGCCGGAGAAGCCGAAATTCATGCCTCTATCATAATGCGGGACGGGTGAAACAGGAAACTCGCCAAGTTGGGGCGGGCGAAAAATTTACAAAGCGGAAGCGCGCTTTTCGACGCCCAGCCCCTAAAGGGGCTCACGATGACGACGGTTTCCAGCATCGCTAAAGCGATGCCCTGATACGAAACATCCCGCTGCCGCAAGCTGCGAAGGACATGGCTTGCCGAGGCTGGCAAACAGCAGGTCCTTCGCTTCGCTCAGGATGACAACTCGTATGCTCAGGATGACAACCTTAGAACCGTTGCTATTTTCATCTGAAGGTGTAGCCGATGGAGAGGCCGTAGCGCGTCACGCGCGGGGAGCTGAAGTAAATGTTGTTATTGACCAGGTAGAGTTTCGCCTCGGGGCGGATGAAAAAGCCGCCTTTGGGATAGAACTTGATGCCGGCGCCGAAGTCTCCCATGAAGTGCTTGTCGCTCGAATAGTTGGTGATGCCATTGCTGCAAGTTTGACAGTAGAAGCGGGTGTCCAGCGCGCCGATGCCGCCGAGAAGCTCCAGATACGTGTGGCTCGCGAGCTTGGGCGAGTAAACGGCGTTGAAGTCGAAAAAGAGTGGCCGAAACGGAAGCGTGGGGTCGCCGCCGTAATTGCCCTGGTTTGCCTTCCAGTAGATTTCGCCCCCGAGACCGAGATTGTGGAAGAAGAGCACGTCCCCGCTAAAGCCCGGATAGGTGCCGCCGGTGAGGGAGACGGGCTGGTGATTCCCGCTCGCCGCGCTGGCTCCCGGGGCATCCACCGTGCTGATGCCGAAAGCAAAGTCGATTTTCTGAGCCTGCGCGAAATTCGAGAACGCCGCCAGGGCAGCCCAGGCAAACGTCAAGAGGATGGCAATACGCAATGTCTGTTTCAATCGAAACCTCCGGTGCAGTATTGGATTTAACAGCTTGGATGCAGGCGGAGAGCGGGACGATGCCGGGGCGGAGGGAGATTTACAAGAATTTACGGTGGGCCGGAAGACCATGAACTGTCAGGTGTTATCACGCTAACTTTGGCGCCGCGGAAGTGATGTCGATGCCAGCCCCTAAAGGGGCGTTTGATTTCTCGTAGAGACGCGGCTTGCCGCGTCTCCCCAGACGGGGCAAGCCCTGTCTCTACAGGCAGGAAAACTTATACGAAACTTTCTAGTAAGCCAGCAGGATGCGCAGGTCGCGAAGATTATTTCCGGTGGGTCCGGTGACGACGGTGTCGCCTAGCGCGTCGAAAAGAGGATAGGCGTTGAAACTGGAGAGTGCGTGGCGCACGGCTTCGGCACTGCCGGCGCGGGCATCGACGCGATCACTGTTGGCACGATCAAGGGTGCTGCCATCGACTACGGCGCCGGCGGCAGGACTGTTGCCGTCGATGCCGTCGGTGCCGGCGCTCAGCACGGTAATGTCGTGTCTCGATATTGGTTCGGCGCAGGCGAGGGCGAACTGCTGGTTGCGTCCGCCGATGCCACCGTTGCGGACGGTCACGGTCACTTCGCCTCCCGAGATCAGGCAGACGCGCGAGACTTTGCGGCGCAGTTCGCGCAGGCGATTGAGCAGGTAGTCGGCGGCTTTGTCGTAGGGCCAGTCGTCGCAGGAGTTATCGACTTCGACGGCGAAACCGGCGCGGGTGGCGGCTACGGCAGCTTCATCGATGGCGACTTTGTTCGAGAGCACGGTCCACCAGCGCGCGCGGACGAAAGCGGGGTCGTCGGATTTGGGCGTCTCGTCGAGGGCGTGCTGACGGAAGAGATTGGCAACGGAGTTAGGGAACTGATCGAGAAGGTTGTATTTGGCGGCGATGCGTTCGCAGTCATGGATGGAAGTGGAATCGGGCATGGTGGGGCCGGAGGCGAGCGCGTCGGGTGTATTGCCGGGCACGTCGGAGACGAGAATCGAAATCTGCTGGGCGGGATAGGCTGCCTGGGCGAGACGTCCGCCCTTGACGGCGGAGAGATGTTTGCGGATGGCGTTGATCTCGGCGATGGGCGCGCCGGAGTGGACCAGCGTCCGGTAGGTGGCGGCGAGGTCGGGCAGCGAAATTTCATCGTCAACGGGCTTTTCGACGATGGCAGAGCCGCCGCCGGAGATCATAAAGATGGCGAGCGAAGCGGAGTCGAGAGCAGTCAGCGACTTGAGGATGGCGTCGGCGGCGCGGATGGATTCGGCGGTGGGCGTGGGATGTCCTCCGCGAAAATAGCGGAAGCCGCGCACTTGGCTGGCTGGTTCGACCGAGGTTGCGACGATGCCTTCGAGACTGCTGCCGAGTTGGGCCTCGAGAGCGGCCGCCATGGTGTGCGCGGCCTTTCCGATGGAAACGACGAAGACACGCTGGTAGGAATCGAGATCGTGGAGGTCTTCGCCGATGCGCAGGACGCGGCGCTCGCAATGCACGTTGCAAGCGAAGGCGCTTTCGATGGAGGCGTTCTTGAGCGCTGCGGTGAATATCTCACGGACGACTTCGCGCATGCGGCGGAATTGCTGGTCGCGTGCGGGCGAGAGATCGGGCATGGGGGGATTATAGAAAAGTCGATGGTCGTTGGTCGTTCGCTGTTCGTCGTTCGCCGTTCGCGGTTCGCCGTCTGCCCTTAGTCGCTGGGGGCTTTCGTGGGCAGGGTCTCTTGAACCCAGTCTTCTATGGTTACGCGCATCTCCTTGAGTCTTCCTTCGAAGAAGTGGTCTCCAGCTTCGATGCGGACCAACTTCTTCGGATCGGCAAAGGTGTTGACGAGCGCTTCGAGTTTTCCGGCGGGACCGAACTGATCGCGCGAGCCGCTGACGAAAAGTTTTGGTTTGGCGCATGATCGCAGGAATTCGAAATCGTAGATGCGGTCTTCGACGGCGACGGCGGGCAGGCCGAGGGCGATGAGTGCGTGGACACGGTCGTCGGCATAGGCGGCGCGCAGTCCGACGGAGGCGCCGAAAGAAAAGCCGGCAAAGATGACGGGGAGCGTGAACTCGCGTTCGATCCAGTCGAGGGCGGCGCGCACGTCTTCGACTTCGCCGACGCCGCTGGCGTGCTCGCCTTCACTCAGGCCGGTGCCGCGGAAGTTGAAGCGGAGCACGGGGAATCCAAAGCTGTTGAGCGCTTTCATGGCGTGGAAGACGACTTTGTTGTGCAGCGTTCCGCCGTAGAGCGGATGCGGATGGCACACTACGGCGACGTGCGTCGCGTTGGGCGATCCGGCGTTGAGCAAAGCTTCCAGACGTCCGGCGGGGCCGGCGAGGAAGAGCGAGCGGATGCTGGAGTTTTCGGAGAGCACGGAATCAGAGTACAACAGTGGCCGGTGGTCAGTTAGACGGAGCGGCTGAAGCCGTGCCCCTTCAAAGCGCTATCCACTATTCACTATCCACTGTTACGCTTTTACTGCATGGAACTGTTTGCGCTTACCCGCCGTCTGATCGATATCGAATCCATCACTCCGAATGAAAGTGTGGTGGGAGATTTCCTTTGCGACGAGCTGCGGCGGCGCGGGCTGGAAGCTCGGAAAATGCCGGTCGAGGGCGCGCGCGCGAACGTGCTGGCTGCGTGGCCGGGTCATGCTCGTCCGGAGATCGTTTTCTCCACGCACATGGATACGGTGCCGCCGTTCATTGCCTCGTCCGAAGATGACGGGCGCATTTACGGGCGCGGAGCGTGCGACGCGAAGGGGATTATTGCGGCACAGATTCTGGCGGCGGAGAAGCTGCGCGGGGCGGGCGTTTTCGCCGGGTTGCTGTTTCTGGTGGGCGAGGAGCGGGACTCGATCGGCGCGAAGACGGCCAACCGGCAGCCGATGGGCGCCCGCTTCATGATCAACGGCGAGCCCACCGAAAACAAACTGGCGCTGGCGAGCAAGGGTGCGCTGCACGTGGAACTGGTGGCGCGCGGAAAGATGGCGCACTCGGCGTATCCGGAACTGGGCGAGTCGGCAATCGACAAGCTGGTGGAAGCGCTGCACCGTTTGCACGCGATGAAACTTCCCGAAGATGCCGAGGTGGGCCCATGCACGAAGAACGTGGGATCGATTCAGGGCGGGCGCGCGCCGAATGTCATTTCCGATTTTGCCAAGGCTGATCTTTTCTATCGTTTGGTGGGCCCGGCGGAAGCACTGCGCCGCGAGATTACGGAGGCCATCGGCGAACTGGCGGAGGTTCGCTTCACCCGCGAGACTCCGTTCGTGCGGCTGCGGACGTTGGACGGTTTGCCGACAATGGTCGCGGCCTTCACCACCGATATTCCGTCGCTTGCAAATTGGGGCGAGCCGCTGCTGCTGGGTCCAGGCTCAATTCACGTGGCGCACACGGAGGGCGAGTTTGTGGAGAAGAAGCAGCTAGTGGAAGCGGTGGACATTTATTGTTCGATGGCGAAGAGACTCGGTTCCTAGCTGTTGGGACGGTTTGGCCTGCATCCTCGGCGCCGGTTTGGCCATCTATTTGGAGTAATGTTTTTCGAGTGACCTTAATTGCGTCATCTTCAATTAAGGTAGTCTTTAATTAGGATAATCCCGGATTTGGTTCTCTTGCGGCACCGATGGCCTCCAATCAGGAAGAAGAAGTATTAGGGAAAGCGTACGACGGCCGGCTGATGCGGCGGCTGCTTACGTATCTGCGTCCGTACAAGTGGCACGTGGTGGTGGCGCTCGGGGCGATCATCCTGAAGTCGGGGTTGGACGTGCTGGGGCCGTTCCTCACCATGATCGCCATCGATAAATACCTGGCGAAGTCGCCCAACTCGCATTCCTGGATTGGCGACCGGCTGAGCAGCACTCCGCTGACCGGCATCGCGCAGATTGGCGGGCTCTACGTCGGAATTCTCATCTTCACTTTCACGCTGGAGTTCATTCAGACCTACCTGATGCAGTGGACGGGGCAGAAAGTGATGTTCGATCTGCGCCGGCAGATTTTCCGCCACTTGCAGCACATCCACGTCGCGTTTTTCGACAAGAACCCGGTCGGGCGACTCGTGACCCGCGTGACCACCGACGTCGATGCGCTGAATGAAATGTTCACGGCGGGCGTGGTCTCCATTTTTGAAGATGTCTTCGTGCTCGCCGGCATCATCGGCATCATGATGTTGATGAACTGGAAGCTGGCGCTCATCACCTTCACCGTGCTTCCGCTCATCGTGTACGCGACCCTGATTTTTCGCGACAAGGTGCGCGATTCCTACCGGCGCATCCGCACCGCCATCGCCCGGATCAATTCTTTCTTGCAGGAAGCGGTCTCGGGAATGCTGGTGTTGCAGCTTTTCAATCGCGAGAAGCGCGCCTTCAATAAATTTTCCGACATCAACGCCTCGCACATGAAGGCATTCAAAGACGCCATCATGGCCTACTCCGTGTATTACCCAGTGGTTGACTTTTTGTCGTCGATTGCCATCGCCAGCATCATCTGGTTCGGCGGGAATGGAATCCTCCGGCACGCGGCCGTTTCCAGTGTGGCTATTGGATTCTCAAGGAAGAGCCTTTTCACTTTTCACATCGTGCAGGATGTGGCGTCGATCGGCGTGCTGGCCGCCTTTATACAGTACGCGCTGCGTTTCTTCCGTCCGATCCTAGACTTGAGCGAGAAGTACAACATCCTGCAGTCGGCGATGGCGGCGGGCGAGCGCGTGTTCAAGCTGCTGGATACGAAGATTGAGGTAACCTCGCCGGCGATCACGAAACAGCCGCAGGGGCCGGGGCGGATTGAGTTTGACCATGTGTGGTTTGCGTACAACGCTGGTGGAGGGACGGGCGTCCTCGCCCGTCCGGAGGCTGTGGGCGCGGCGGGACGGGCGGGGGCGCCCGTCGCTCCACAAGCGGGCGAGCCTGACTGGGTTTTGCGCGACGTTAATTTCGAGCTTGAACCGGGCGAGACGATTGCTGTCGTCGGCCACACCGGGGCGGGCAAAACTACGCTGATCTCGCTGCTGATGCGCTTCTACGATGTGCAGCGGGGAGCGGTTCGCATCGACGGCGTGGATATCAAGGAGATGGATCTCGACGAACTGCGCGGCCGCTTCGGCGTCGTCTTGCAGGATCCGTTTCTATTCAGCGGCACGGTTGAGGGCAACATCCGGCTGGGGACGGCGCGCATTCAAGACGCGGATGTGGAGCAGGCGGCGGAGGACGTCAACCTCGCCGACTTCATCCGAACCTTGCCGGGAGGATTCAAAGAGGAAGTGCGCGAACGCGGCTCGACGCTCTCGACCGGACAGAAGCAGTTGATTTCGTTCGCGCGCGCGCTGGCGCATAATCCGAAGATTCTGATTCTCGATGAGGCGACTTCGAGCGTGGATACGGAGACCGAGTTCCGGGTGCGCGACGCGCTCAACCGCATGGTGGAAGGGCGGACGTCGCTGATCATCGCGCACCGGCTCTCGACCATCCAGCGCGCCGACAAGATCATCGTGATGCACAAAGGCCAGGTGCGCGAGATGGGATCGCACCAGCAACTGCTGGCCCAGCGCGGGATTTACTGGAAGCTCTACCAACTGCAATACAAAGATCAGGAGATGCCGGCGGGGATACCGTCGGTCACGGCGAACGCGGACGACTGAACGGGCTGCGGAAAAAGTCGGTCCTCGATGCCCCAGCCCCTGAAGGGGCACCGGATTCCCCGTAGAGACGCGGCTTGCCGCGTCTCCGGAGACGGGGCAAGCCCCGCCTCTACAGGCGGAAGAACTTTTGGCATCGCTAAAGCGATGCCCTGATACGAAGCCTTAGTTTTTCCGCAGGCTGTGAACACCGCTCCGTCCGCCCCGTTACAATGTGTTCCGTGCAAGTTCTCATCTCCGCTGGTGAAGCCTCGGGTGAAATGTATGGCGCGCAACTGATGGAAGCGTTGCGGCGGCGGGCAGCGGAGCTTCGCTCCGCTGGGCGGACGGGGGCGTCCGCCCCTACGCAGGCCTTGCAGCTTGAATTTTTCGGCGCGGGCGGGGAGCGCATGCGGGCGGCGGGATGCGAGATTGTTGTCGACGCGAAAGACCTTGCGGTCGTCGGCATCACGGAGGTCCTGAACCATCTGCCGAAGATTCTTGGGCTCTATCGGAAATTGATTCGGTCGGCCGATGAGAAAGGGCCGGCGCTTGCGGTCGTCATCGACGCGCCAGCCTTCAACTGGCGCGTGGCGCGGCAGATGCGTCGGCGCGGCATTCCGGTGGTTTACTACGTCTGCCCGCAGTTCTGGGCGTGGCGGCAGGGGCGCGTAAAGTTGCTGCGCAAGTATGTCAACAAGGCGCTGGTGATTTTTCCCTTCGAAGAAAAGTTCTATCGCGATCGCGGAGTGGACGCGACGTTTGTCGGCCATCCGCTGGCCGATCTGCCCGCGCCTGCAATTACTCGCGAAGCTTATGCGGCCGAGAACCAGATCGACGGGGCGATGCCCTGGATCACGCTGATGCCGGGCAGCCGCCGCAAAGAAGTGGGCATGAACCTGCCGACGATTCTTGATGCGGCAGATCGCCTGAACGCGGCGGATCGCCTGGGCAGCGGTTATGAATTCCTGCTGCCGGTGGCGCGCATGCTGGACGCGGCGTTTCTCAAGGAATTGATCGCGACGCCGACAGAGACGCGGCAAGCCGCGTCTCTACAGGGGAATATTCACTTGGTGCGCGAGGCTTTGCCTGCGCTCTACCACTCGCGCGCGGGGATCGTTGCCAGCGGGACGGCTACGGTCGAAGCGGCCATCATGGGCACTCCGTTTGTCATGGTGTACCGCGTTTCTGCGCTCACCTACGCGCTGGGCAAACCGCGCGTGAAGGTTCCTCACTTTGCGATGGTCAACCTGATTGCGGAGGAGGAGGTCGTCCCAGAACTGGTGCAGCACAAGTTCACGGCGGAAAACATCGTCGCGGAGATGAATAAGATCATCCCCGACGGCAAGCCGCGGGCGCGCATGATCGAGCGATTGGCGGCGGTGAAGGCTCGACTGAAGCAAGGGAGCGGCGGCGCACATCCTTCGGAGACGGCGGCGGAGATCATACTGAAAATGATCGAGTAGGTCCGAGCGACGCCGCCGAGTCCAGATCCCTCGCTTCGCTTGCGAGGTTTGAGCCGCCCACTCATTCGCAAAGAACGTGTTCGGTCTCATGACATCCTTTACAAAGCGTCTCGGGACATCCTTTACACTCCCACGCGAGCGTAGCGAGCGCGGGAGTGTAAAGGATGCCGTGGAAGACGATGGATGTCGAAGAGCAGAAAGTCAGGTTCGTAGTGGCGGCGACGCGGCAAGAGAAGTCGTTCACCGCCTTGTGCCAGGAGTTCGGCATCTCTCGCCCCACGGGATGTCTCTGGCGAAAACGCTATCAAGAAGCGGGTCTGGCCGGGATCGCAGAACGCAGCCGGCGTCCGCAGCAGAGCCCCACGCGGACCACCGCAGAGTTGGAGCAGCGCGTGGTGGAGATGCGCCAGCGCTATCCCGACTGGGGAGCGCGCAAGCTCCAGATCCTGCTGGCGCGGGAGAAGGTGGAGCTGACCCGCAGCACGATCCATCGCATTCTGTTGCGCCACGACCTGGTGCGGGATCACGACCGGCATTCCCAGGCCACGGGCCGATTTGAGCGGAGCACGCCCAACGAGTTGTGGCAGATGGACTTCAAGAGTCCGAAAGGCTGGAACGCGGCCGCCGGCCCGTTGTCGGTGCTGGATGATCACAGCCGTTACCTGCTGGTGTTGCAAGCGGTGTGGAGCACGCACGCCGAGTTAGTGCGGGAGCGACTGGAGACGGCGTTTGCCACTTGTGGTGTGCCGGAAGCGATGCTGATGGATCACGGGATCCCGTGGTGGAGTGCGCGGGCGCCGACGGGCGCGACGCGGTTGACGGTATGGCTGATGAAGCAAGGAATCCGGCTGCATTGGAGCGGGTTTCGGCATCCCCAGACGCAAGGCAAGGTAGAGCGTTTCCACGGCGCCTTGGAACGAGCGTTGCAGGCACGGGAAGCGCCGCGAAAAGAACCGCAGCCCTGGCTGGATGCCTATCGCTGGGAGCACAACCACGTGCGTCCGCATGAAGCTTTGGGGATGCAAACGCCGGCCAGCGTGTGGCATAAAAGCGAGCGCACCTACGATCCGCATCCCCCGCGCTGGGAATACGCAGCCGGATCGAAGGTGTTGAAAGTGGATTGCCAGGGCAAACTCGATCTCCACGGAAATCGCTGGAAAATCAGCCGTGCTTTGCGCGGAGAATGGGTGCAACTGGAACGCGTGGAACAACGAGTGTTGGTGTACTACTGTCGGACTCTGATCCGGGAACTCGATCTGGGAATCCAACGCTCGACCGCGGTCGAGCGTTGGATTCCCAGATCCGATCCCTAACGAAAACTGTACAGGATGTCCCGGGACAAACTGTAAAGCATGTCATGGGACTGGACACCTAGAACGCGAATGCGTGGGGCACCCGCTTTTCTCTCGGACCGTTACGCGGAACTATTGCGATCCACACTCGGCCACGGGGCATCCTGACGGAGCTTGGGTTCGGATGCTGCGAACCCCGTTCCTGGTATGGATCGCCACCATTGCCGCGGGATACGCCCACCAAAATTTTCGGATGATCTTGTCGCCGGGAAGCCAGGAATGGGGCTTCTTGAGTTCGTAAGCCACGAGCAATTCGGCCGCGTAGAGCCCCGCGTACTTGGCGACCAGGTGCTGGTTCGGAGCGACGCGGGTGACCCAGGGAGCGCCGGCGGCGAACTCGTGGTCCAGCACCAGCTTGTGCGTGGTGAAGCGCATACTCTCAGCAACACCAAGCGCTCCCATGACGGCGATGAACTTTTTGTCGATGACTCTTTGCGGGGCGGGCGTGTCCGGAAGCGAGACCGGCGGGGCAGCGGTGAGCGTGTAGCTGGCCGTCGAGTTGATTTCATCGCGCACGGCGCGGAGCATTTCGTTGGGCAACTGGCTTTGGGCCAGGGCGGGGGCGATGACCAGAAGGACCACCAGAAGCGTGAGAACGAGCAAGCGGGCGGTTTGCAAGGAAAACCTCCTTTGCGCTTGTCATCGCGAAGTCCGGTTGCCAGGAGGAGGGCGGCGGACCGCCGGGTGGCTGGGCGATTCAAGATGTACTGAGCAGTACGGTGCAACTTCTGCGCCACCTCTGCACCAATTGAGGGAAACTTGTTTTTCAAAGAGGTAGGGGTTGTTTTCCCGAATTGGGGCACATTGCCGCGCTGGCATGTGCAGAAACTTTGACCAGTTGAACTTTTATTTTCCGTCGCGGGCAGCCCTCCCTCGCGAAGCGGGCCAAAACTGTAAATCACGTCTCCGGTCTATTCTGTAAACTATGTGCCCGGTCTTGTACCGGACTTGCGGCACCGCCAAAACTGTCCGCGCCGCGACTCGGCGACAAATTTTCAGCGAACAAATTTCGCTAACCCTTGTCGGCACAGCATCTTTTGCGGGAAAATTGACATCTTAGAACTGTAGCCCTGCCAGGAGACTCTACTTGAAGCTTTGCCACTCTCGACCAGCGCGTCGGGCGCTCTGTTTGACTGTTGTCTTTTTTCTTGGCTTGTTTCTTACCTCGGTCGCGAACCGGCCGGTGCTGGCGGCCGAGAAAACGCGCCTGCGCGCGGACGACTATCAGATCGACGTCGAACTCCTGCCGCAGACTCACAAGCTCACCGCGCGCGCCACAGTCAAGGTCACGGCGCTCGAAGACCTCAACGTGGCCGTGTTTCAGTTGAACAACGCGCTGCGCATTACGAAGCTCACGGACGCGAACAACAAGCCGCTCACTCCGGAGCGCAACACGCAGGATTCGACCGTGCGCTTCGCGCTTAACAGCGACCTCCCAAAGAATGCCAGCACCACCTTCACCTTCGAGTACGAAGGCACGCTGGAAAGCGCCGACGACAGCCCGGTTCAGGGATTGAAGCTCGCCTACGTCGGCCCCGAGACCAGCTACCTGCTTTACTCCGGATTGTGGTTTCCGGTCGCGGGATACGGCGTCAACCGCTTTACTTCGACGATCAGCGTTACCGTCCCGGCGCACATGGTGGCGATCGGCAGCGGGAATGAGACGTCGGCGGCGGCAACTGCAACATCAAAGAAGCCCGCGACCGCGCTGGCGAACTCGAAGACCTTCACTTTCACGTGGGACAAGCCGAGTTTTCCGGGCACGATCATTGCCGGCACCTTCCAGGAATTCAAGAGCGATGAAGCGGGCATCGACCTGCACGTGTTCTTCAAACCCAATAAACAGACCCTGGGCGCGGAGTACGCATCGACGGCGATCAAGGCGTTCACTTACTTCGTCACCCAGTATGGAGTCGCACCCTCGACGCGGTTGAAAGTCGTTGAAATCCCGGATGACACAGTGCCCTCGGCGTGGGCGCCCGAAATCGCAGCCCTTTCGAGCCGCGCGATCACGGAGAAGACCAACTACCGGCTGCTGGCCAATACGATTGCCCATCAATGGTGGGGCGTCTCGGTGAGTCCGGCGTCGAAAGACGACTGGTGGATCAGCGACGGCTTCTCGCGCTACTCCGAAGCTCGCTACGTAGAGAGCGCGGCGGGCGAAGCGGGGCTCGAGGAAATGGTGAAGGACATGTCGGTGGGCGCGCTCGCCTATGACAGCGTGCCGCTTTCAAGCGCCGCCAAACTGGACTATTTTTCTCCCGAATTTCAGTCTCTGGTGACCGACAAGGGCGCCATGATCCTGCACATGCTGCGCTGGGTCGTCGGCGAGAACAAGTATCTGAAGATCATGCGCGAGTTCGCCACCAAGTACGCGGGCAAGTCCGCCAGCAGCGACGATTTCCGCGAACTCAGCGAGCATGTGTTTGGCGAAAAACTCACCTGGTTCTACTCGCAGTGGATGGATTCCACCAGCGCTCCCGAGTTCAAGGCCAAGTACACGGTCTACCGGCTGGGCACCAACAAAGGCTTCCGGATAGTCGGCGCGATCACCCAGGATCTTGATCTGTTCCGCATGCCGGTAAGTTTGAGAATCGATACCGATGGAAGAACGGAAGAAAAACGTATTGAGGTGGTGGGCACCGATTCCCCGTTTTCGGTGGAAACCTTTGGACGGCCGCGACGGATTTCGATCGATCCCGAAAACCGCGTGCTGACCAACTCCAAGGACATCAAGCTGCGGGCGTCCATTGTGCGCGGACAGGGTCTGACCCAGCAGGGCGATCTGGCGGGAGCGCTGAGCGAGTTCAACAAAGCGCTCGAAGTCAACAAGAACAGTTCGCTCGCCCACTACCGGATCGCCGAGGTGTTTTTCCTGCAGAAAAATTATCAGGCGTCGGCCAACGCCTACCGATCATCGCTGAATGGCGACGGTGAGCCGCGATGGACCGAGGTTTGGAGCCACTTGCAACTGGGTAAAATTTTCGACGTAACCGGCCAGCGCGAACGCGCCGTCAATGAATACCGCCAGGCCATCCAGACCAACGACAATACCCAGGGCGCGCTCGAGGAATGCCGCCGCTACATGCAAAAGCCTTACGAGCGGGAAAAAGGGAACTAAGCGGAAAAAGAGGGCCCGTACCACCAGGCGAATAGCGGTACGGGCCAGGAGGGAACCATTCAAACTATAGAGCAGTTTCCGGATAATGTCCAGTAAGTCTATGGACTTTATGTTTACAGTCCCAGCAAAAACACGGGCGCATCGAGAAACACCCGCATCTTCTTGAAAACAGGATGGTTGTGGTTCCCGCACCGCCGGCCATCACGCTTTGACGCCGTCAAATCCCTTGCGCCGCTGCTCGCTGTAGCGGTGCAAAGCATCCTCGATGATGGGATAGGCCTCGCTTGCCGGCTGGATCTCGTCCACCTCGACCGACTTGCCCTCCAGTTGCTTGTAGTCCTGAAAAAAGCGGCGCAGCATGATCAAACGGTGCGGCGGCATTTCCGCCGCTTCGCGGTAGGCGTTGAACTCCGGGTCTTCGGTGGCGATGGCGATGATCTTATGATCTTTTTTCCCCGAGTCGATCATGGTCATGAGCCCGATGGCGCGCGCGTGGATAATGGTCAGCGGAACCACGGTTTCCTGGCACAGCACCAGCACATCGAGCGGGTCGTCGTCTTCGGCCAGGGTCTGCGGAACGAAGCCATAGTTTGCGGGATAGTAAAC
>JBEKDG010000079.1:0-15577 GCA_050014475.1 Terriglobales bacterium
GTAAGCCCGCGATCTCCCAGGCGGGTGAAACACTCGGAAAGCCGGGTCGGGACACTGAAGTTGCTGAGTTCAATCAGCAGATAGTTCGTTTCGCCAATCGTGTAGGTGTGCGGCTGCTCGAGGACGCGTTCCAGATTCTCGAAGGAAAGATGAAAATCGCAGCCTAGACTGAATTGCAATTGCAGCGCGGGACCGGCCTTTTCCCGCAGCTGGTCGAGAAGCCCCGAGAGGTATCCGCGATCGTAAACGTAGCGATCGTTGGCGTGCGGGGTGGCGACGGCGTGGGTAATACCGTCCGCCGCCGCCATGCGGCACATTTCGACGGCTACATCCCAGGACTTGGGGCCGTCGTCGACCTCGGGCAGAATGTGGCAGTGGATGTCGATCACGACGTCGTCTTTGCCTGCAACACAACTTGGAACACAACGATTAGAACACCAGATTAGGAACACAGCGATTAGAACACATCCCGCCGCGAAGCATCGCGGGCCTTCAGACGCGCGCAGTTTTGGAGACCCTGCGCAGCCTCGCGGCCCCGCCTGCGCATCCAACCCGACGGGTTCCAGTTTCAAAGGTTGGGTCGCGCCCGGCGAGGCGCGCAGTTGCGTTGTTCCCGCCTTCTCGTGCACGATAGGGAACACGACCTTTTCGTTCTCACCTTGGATATTGAGGAGCAGGTTCGCAAATGAGCTTTCTAAGGGCGGCGCGTGCCGCACTGGCAGATCAGAGTTGTTTTCCCCGAATTCTTGTGGCCGTCGTCGTTGTCCTGGCCGGACTTTCCCTTTCCTGCAGCAGTTACAGCGGCACAACGGTTCCGGACCATAATGCCTACGTAACTCTGCCCGCGACGGGCAACGTGCTTCTGCTGCACATCAACGGCTCAACCGGCGTCATCACCACGGGAGCGCAAACCCCGCAAGTGGAGGGAACTTCGCCCAACGGCCTGGCGTTGCTCCCGTCGAAGAAGTTTCTCTACGCGATCAATTCCCGCGCCAACACGATCTCGATTTTCAACGTCGCCAGCGATGGGACTTTGACGCTCAATGGCACTCCGGCTCCTGCCGGTTCCGGTCCGGATGCGGCGGTCATCGACCCCACAGGCAAGTACCTGTTAGCGACGAATAATTTTTCTAACGACGTTTCCGTTTTTTCCATCGATCCCGCCAGCGGCGCTTTGTCGGAGGTCCCAGGATCGCCTTTCTTCGCGAATGCGGATCCAACCGAGATTCTGATCACGCCTTCCGGCAAGTCCGTGTACGTGACGAATCCCCTCATCGGCATGGTCACCGCTTTCTCATTCTCGAACGGCGTACTCACGCAGGTGCCCGGGTCTCCGGTCTTTTCAGGAGCGGGAGCCTACGGCCTGGCCGTGGATGGCAGTGGACGGTTCCTCTACGTTGCGAACCCTTCGGCAAGCAACTCTTCAGTGCCCACCATCGGCAACATTTCCGGGTTCAACATCGACCCTGTCACCGGCGCACTGAGCCCGATACTCGGCTCGCCGTTTACCTCCACGACCGGCACCGGTCCCACCGCGCTCACCATCGATCCCAGCGGCCGGTTTGTTTACGCGGTGACTCCGGGATCGAGTTTCTCCATCTGGTGTTTCGCGATCACTCCCACGAACGGACAACTGGTGGCGATAACGAGCTCGCCGTTCAGCTTGGCTGCGGGCGGGCTGTTCGCGCTGATCGATCCCAGCGGCAACCATTTCTATATCGGGAGTCCTACGGCAAACGGTGTCGAGGGTTATACCTATAATCCATCGACCGGCGCTCCTACGGTCATCGCGGGCTCGCCTTTTTCCACCGGAACGGCGCCCGGGAAGATGGTGATTTCAGAGTAGAACGGGTCTGTCATAAATGGTTCCGGGAAGGGCATGCCTTCAGTCGTGCCGTAAGGGCCGCTGAATAAAAGCGGCGTCAGCCGCTGAGGCTAGCGGCCTGCATGAGATGTAACCAAGTGCCGCGGGGAGTTAGCCTTCGAGCTTGAAGCGCGTCTCGGCGAGGCGATAGAGACGCCGCCAGACCAGGCGGTTGGTGGTAACTACCACGGCGGCCAAGGCGATGGTACTGGCGAGAAGAAGATCGAAATTCTTGGCATCGGTGGCCGCGGAAATCATGGCGCCGACGCCCACGATCGAATCGGTCTGGCCTTTGAGATGGGCATATTCCGCCACGATGCTGACGTTCCACGCGCCTCCTGAGGCCGTGATCATGCCGGTAACGAGAAAAGGAAAATTCCGGGCAGGATCAGTTTGCGCCAACGCTCCCAGCCGCGGATACCGAAAACGCTGGCGGCTTCTTTCAAATCGGTGGGGATAGCCATGGCGCCGGCGATCACGTTGAACAAAATGTACCACTGCGTGCCGAGCAGCAGCAGAACGATCGATCCGAGTCCCAGACCTCCGCCCAGGCGAATCAAGACCAACAGAAAGTTTTTTCAATTTGCTTCGCAAGCGAGAATACACTACTCAGGCCGCCCACTCTTCACTAGCGGTCGCGGGCAACGGCTGCGGAAGCCGGTCGGAAACTTCGGCGAGCGTGGCAAGTTTTTTTGCCAACTCTGGGCGCAGTAACTCGGCGCCAAAACGCCAGCGCCAGTTCCCTCCTCCGCGGCTGGGCACATTCATGCGCGCATCGCTTCCCAGCCCCAGCGCATCCTGCATCGGCACCACGCAAAAGCTGGCGACGGAATCAGACGCCGCGCGAATCATCGCCCAGTTGACGCCGTCATCGCACCGGCCCAGGTAGGCTGCGACTTGCTGACGTTCGTGTTCTGTTGCGCCCGACGCCCACCAGCCGAACAGCGTGTCGTTGTCGTGCGTGCCAGTGTAGACCACCTTTTCCGTCGTGAAAGTGTGCGGCAGATGAGCGTGCGCGCCGGCATCGCCAAAACCAAACTGCAACACGGCCATACCGGGAATCTTGAGCCGGTCGCGGAGAGCGTGAACGTCGGGCGTGATGTATCCAAGATCCTCGGCAAAAAACGGGAGCCCACCCAAAGCCTCGCGCAGCTTCACGAATAAATCATCCTTGGGACCATCGACCCAGCGGCCATGGATCGCGGTGGGTTCGCTCGCCGGAATCTCCCAGAACTGCGAAAACCCGCGGAAATGATCGAGGCGGATGTAGTCAAAATTGTGCGTGACCCAGCGCATGCGGTCGATCCACCAGGAATATCCCTGCTCCCGCATCACGTCCCAGCGATAAAGAGGATTGCCCCAGCGCTGGCCGTCTTTGCTGAAAAAATCCGGAGGCACGCCGGAAACGACTTCGGGATCGAGTTCGGAGTTCAGGCGAAACAAATCGGGATGGGTCCAGACATCGGCGCTGTCGAAATTCACGAAGATCGCGATGTCGCCCACGACGCGAATCGAGTGTTGCGCGCAGTAGGCTCGAAGCGCCTGCCACTGTTCGAAGAAAAAGAACTGCACCGCGCGGCGGACGTCGAGTTCGTCGAGCATTTCCGCATGCGCCTTCTCAATCGCCACCGGATCGCGATGCGTCAGTTCGCGGGGCCAGCGGTTCCAGCTTTCCAGCTTGAAACGGGCGCGCAAACCATCGAAGAGAACAAAGTCATCGAGCCACCATTGATTTTGCCGACAGAAGTTCTCGTAACGGGCGCGCGCCCCCGGCGACGCCGAGCGCAGGAAGTTGCGCGCCGCTTCAAACAGCAGAGGCAGCTTCTGGTGGAAAACCGCTGGGTAATCCACGGGTCCGAGCTCGCCGGCTAGAGCATCGACCTGGGGGCGGTCAATCCAGCCGCGATCGGCGAGCCGCTCCAGGCTGATCAGCAGGGGATTTCCGGCAAAGGCCGAAGTGGAGGAATAGGGCGAGTCCCCGAAACCGAGCGGGCCGAGAGGCAGCACCTGCCAGAGACCCTGCCGCGCGGAGGCGAGAAAATCCGCGAACGCGTACGCCGACGGACCAAAGTCGCCAATCCCGCCGCGGGAAGCGAGCGAGGTGGGATGAAGCAGAATTCCGCTGGCGCGCGGGAATGGCATTCAATTCAGTTCTCAGTGGTCAGCTCTTAGCTCTTAGCTCCGCCTGTAGAGACGGGGCTTGCCGCGTCTCTACGGAAAATCAGACGCCCTTTCAGGGGCTGGGCATCGAACCGCAGCAACCTGCATTCCGCTACGAGCCTTCTTGCCCAGCTTGGCGGGTCAGGTTTTTCATCTCTTCCTGATTGACCTTGAGCCGGTGGGACTTTTCCATGTCCTTGCGCAGGTTCGTAACGAACAGCCCGAACAAATCGTTCTGTTTGGCTTCGAGGAGCGACTGGCGAATCCCGTCCTTCTTCTCGGCGAATTCCTGATCCGCCGGTGCCTGTTTTTCCAGTAGTTGAGCGACCACGCCATTGCCGCCGCCGGTGATCGGCCCGCTAATCTCGCCGGGCTTCAGTGAGAAGATCGCACTCGCGCTAGCCATTGAACCGATATCAGGAACCTGGCCATCGGGCGCAACCAAGTCGCTAGTCTTCACCGTCGCACCCAGATCTTTGGCAGCTTTCTTCAAATCGTGCGCCGCCTTGGCGCGATCGGAAAGTTCCTGCGTCTTCTGTTGCAGCAGAAAAGCGCCGCGCTCGCTCTCGAACTCACTCTCGACCTTCGAACGAGCCTCTTCGAACGTGGGCGTAGCGGGGGGCTTTATAGCGAGCAGTTGGACAACCACGTAGCCTTGCGGAACCTGCACGACATCGGGCGGGGCCTTCTCTGTTTCGTTGAAGACGGCATCCATAAACTGCGGATTCGCAGCCAGCCCGGGCAAGCTATCGGTTCGGCTGAAGAATTCGGTGGTGACTACCGTCTGACCTTTGGCGGCGGCTGCCTTGTCGAATCCGTCAGTACGCGCCTGGCTGAGCAAGGCATTCGCCGCCGCTTCGGTGGCGCGCGCCGTTTTCTGCTGCTTCACCTTCTCTTCGATCTCGCTCTTCACCTCGGCGAGCATCTTGAGATGAGCCTCCTGCTTGTCTTCGACGTGGATGATATGGAAGCCATAACTGCTCTTGACCAGGTCGCTGGTCTGTCCTTTGCCGAGTGAAAAGGCCGCCTTCTCGAATTCAGGGACGGTGCGGCCGCGGCCGATCCAGCCGAGTTCGCCTCCGCTCTTGGCGCTTCCGGGATCGTCAGAGTATTTTTCCGCGAGCTTGGCAAAGTCTCCGCCCGCCTTGAGATCCTTCAACACCCCTTCGGCTTTCGCGCGCGCATCGGCGACGGCTTTCTCATCTTCCTTCGCGCCGGGCGCAGGGAGAGGAGTCTTGATAAGAATGTGGCTGACCTTCACCTGTTCGGGCACGCGGTACTCGTCGCGGTGCTGATCGTAGTAGGCCTGCAGGTCCTGATCGTGGATAGTCGTCGCAGCCGCCATTTTCGCGCTATCAACGACGACATATTTAATCTGCCGCTTCTCCGGGATGAAGTTGTTGAAGCTCGCTTTGTTGCGTTCGTAAAAAGCCTTGAGTTCCTCGTCGGTGGGGTGCAATCCCTTCAGGATGTCGGTCTGCGTGATCACGGCATATTCGAACTTCACCTTGGTGTTGCGGTGGTTGAATTCATCGCGAACTTCGGCGTCCCCCACGAAGGCACTGCTTGAAACCAGGGCGCGCAATTTGCGCACAAGAATAAAGTCCTTCTCCAGCCCTTCAAACTGAGGAACCGTCAGGTCGTTGCGCTGAACAAAGTTTTCGTACTCCTCCTGCCCCACGAACTTGCCGTCGGGAAAGAGCATGGAGCCAAGCTGCCCGTGCTGGAGCTCTTCGCGAAGTTCGTCGTCGCTGACGCGCAGGCCCATGCGGTGCGCCTCGGCAACCAGAGCCTTCTCATTGATGAGTTGCTGGGCAGCCTGACTGGCAAAATAGGGCAGCAGCATGCTGGCCTGCGATCCACCGCGAGGAAACTGCTGCCGGATCATGGCCCTCGCTTCACGCTGCACCTCGGGCACGGTCACTTGCTGGTCGCCAATCGTGGCCAGAACGCCAGCCGGAGGCGCGCCAATGCCGAAGCTGGAGCCAATGCCCCCGGGAATGAGAGTGATCGCCATCGAGGCACAGATAATGACGAGCAATGCGCCCAGAATGATCTTCAGGGTTGGCCCTGCATTTTGAAGCTGTCGAATCATAGTCAGATAACTCCGTTAGATTACTCCACGCTGGAAGCGAGAATTTATCATTATAAACTAGCCATCGAGGAAGAGCTGGAGGGCCGGCGGAGCGATCGCGTCGCCATCTGCGTCGCTCACGAGTACCTTGCAGAAATGCGCTATTGAATCGAATTAATAAAGATGTTATGAACTAGGAGGGCACCGGCAGAATGGGTCGCCAAGTTTCCATTTTTTCATCTTCTTTCATCAAGGACACTCTCATGAAGATATTCCAGCTCTTGATCCCGTTCTTTTCGCTTGCGGTAGCAACCGCCCAGCCAAGCTTCCAGCCGGCCCCTGCCCTGACGCTCCCTTTGCGCGAAGGGTGGACCCTGCAGTCTTCCGCGAAAGTCACGGGGACGGGCGAAGCGATCTCCAGCGCGTCATTTAAGGCCATGTTCCAGACCAACGACTGGATCCAGGCGGATGTTCCGACCACGGTGGTGGCCGCGCAAGTGAAGAGCGGGTTGCTGCCGGATCCTTTTTACGCCATGAATCTGCGGCAGTACCCGGGAGTCAGCTATCCCGTCGGCTTCAATTTTTCGAATATTCCGATGCCGCCGGACAGTCCCTACGCGGTCTCCTGGTGGTATCGCAAGGAGTTCACACTGCCCAACGTCTTCGCCGGGAAAACCGTGTGGCTGAACTTCCGCGGCATCAACTATCGCGCCAACATTTTTCTCAACGGAAAGCAGATCGCCAACTCGAACGAAGTCGCCGGCGCATGGCGGACCTATGAGTTCAACATTACTTCCGCCGTCAAACCCGGAGCGAATGTGCTCGCGGTGCAGGTATGGGCGCCGACCGAGAACAGCCTGGCAATCACTTTCGTGGACTGGAATCCCGCGCCGCCCGACAAGAACATGGGGCTGTGGCGCGAGGTGTATTTGACGACCAGTGGACCGGTTGCGCTGCGGCATCCGGCAGTGCTTTCAAAAGTGGATTCGCCCGCAAACAACGCAGCCCACTTGACGGTAACCGCGCTGGTGAAGAATGCCAGCGATCGCCCGGTAAAAGGGACGCTGAAAGGCCGGATCGAAGACAACGGAAACATCGAATTCGCGCAGCCAGTGGAACTGGCGGCGGGAGAATCGAAAGACGTTGTCTTCTCGCCTGCTCAGTATCCGCAGCTCAACTTGAGCAATCCGCGGCTGTGGTGGCCGGCGCAGATGGGGACGCCGAACCTGTACGATCTGCAAATTTCTTTCGAAGTGAACGGCGAGCTTTCTGACGTGTCGCGCACGAAGTTCGGCATTCGCGAGATCACATCCGAAGTCGCCGAGCAGGCGCCGGATCGCTTGAAGCGCCTGTTCAAAGTCAATGGCAAGAACATTCTGATTCGCGGCGGCGGCTGGACGCCCGACATGATGCTTCGCGAGACCTCGAAACGGCTCGCCGATGAGTTCCGCTATGTGCGCGACATGGGACTGAATACGGTCCGGCTGGAAGGCAAACTCGAGACCGAGGAATTCTTTGAGATGGCCGACCGGCAGGGCATTCTGGTGATGGCCGGATGGTGCTGCTGCGATTTCTGGGAGCACTGGGGAAGTTGGAAAGATGAGGACTTCGAGAACGCCAAGTCCTCGTTGCGCGACCAGATCTACCGGTTGAGGCGCCATCCGAGCCTGGTGATGTGGCTGAATGGCAGCGACAATCCTCCCCCGCCGGACGTGGAAGAGATGTACCTGAAGATTGAAGCTGACCTGCGGTGGCCGAATCCGGTGGTGTCTTCCGCCACGGCGAAGCCCACCACGGTGACGGGCGGAAGCGGCGTGAAGATGAGCGGGCCTTACGAATACGTGGCGCCTTCGTACTGGGCAACGGATCCGCATCTTCGGACGGACGAGAATCGCTGCAACGCGGGCGGGTGTGGCGGCGCCTACGGCTTTAACACCGAAACCAGCATGGGACCGGCGGTTCCGCCGATCGAGAGCGTCGAGCGCATGGTTCCGAAAGATCATCTCTGGCCGGTGGATGAGTACTGGAATTTCCACGCGGGCGGCGGGGCCTTCAAGACGATGCAGGTGTTCACCGATGCGCTGAATGCGCGCTACGGAAAGGCTGGCAGCGCGGAAGACTTTACCTACAAGTCGCAGCTCATGACCTACGAAGGCGTGCGCGCCATGTACGAGGCCTACAGCCGCAACAAGTACACTTCGACGGGCGTGATCCAGTGGATGCTGAATAACGCGTGGCCTTCGATGATCTGGCATCTCTACGACTACTACTTGCGGCCGGGCGGCGGATATTTCGGCGCGAAGAAAGCGATGCAGACGCTCGACCCGGTCTATGGATACGACGATCACTCCGTGTGGCTGGTGAGCAGCCAATATGTGGATGCCAAGGGGCTGAAGCTGGCAGCACGGGTGTTCAATCTGGATGGAACGCAGAAGTTTTCCAGGGACACTGCGCTCGATGCGGCCGCCGATAGCACTGCGAAAGTGTTTGAGCTTCCGCAGATCGAGGGACTGTCGCCGGCATACTTCCTGGATCTTCGTATCACCGATGGCAGCGGCAACCTGGTCGGGTCGAACTTCTATTGGCTCTCGACCAAGCCGGAAACGCTCGACTGGGCGAAGTCGACCTGGTATACGACTCCGACCGCATCATATGCGGACTACAGTTCGCTCGCGCAGTTGCCAAAGGTAAAGCTGAATGTATCGAGCCGCAGCGAGCGCAAGGGCAATAACGAAGATGCGGTGACCCGCCTGACCGTGGAAAATCCCAGCAAGACCCTGGCGTTTTTCGTGCGCCTGAAGCTCGACAAAGGCAAAGGCGGCGAGGAAATACTGCCGGTTGTCTGGCAGGACAATTACATTTCCCTGCTGCCCGGTGAAAAACGGGAGATCTCGGCAACGTATCGCGCCAGCAGCCTGGGAGCGGCGAAGCCAGAAATCGAAGTGAGCGGTTGGAACTTGGAGTAGATTGCAGAAATCAGATTGCAGAACTGAAAAGCTTAGGCCAGTTGCAAGAGCGAAACTTTTTAAGAATTGTCCTCCCGAGCGAAGCGAGGGATCTGCATTTTGCGGCGGACTGCAGATCCCTCGCTTCGCTCGGGATGACAACGTCTAGTTAGTCTTCTGAAAGCAACTTCACGTCCCCGCCGAAACTGCATCAAGAATGGCCGTTGCCATCTGAACAGTGGTGCCCAGATGTCTCTCGAGTTCGTTGGGAGAGAGCTTGAGCCGCTCGCCAACGTGCTGACAACAGTTTGTCGCGGCGGCGTACATTTCATCAATGACTCCGCATTGGTGAACTATTAGGTTACGCCGCAGAGACAAGAGTCTTAGGTCCGACTCGCTGAGGGCGTCGGATAGCCTCTTGTCGTCGGGAAAGAGGGCTTGATACACAGACTTCACCGAATATACGTCGCTTAGGTCTTGCTGCTGAGCCAGAAGCGTCCCCATGCGTTCAGAGAGGTCAAAGTTGTGGGTGGCAAGTGTTTCCAGCGAAACCTTCGACAGCTCAAAGCGGCGCTTCGCAACGGGGTCTCCAAGAAGAATCAGAGTGCGACTAGGTTTTGCGTTGAGATGGGCTATGAAACAGTCACGCGCGAGGACCTCGAACGCACCCCAGCAAAGAACCACTCCCTGGAGTATTAGCTCATTGGCCGCCCTAAGTACTGCCTCGTCTGAGCGCAGGTTCTCAAGAAAGCCGAGCGTATCCCGGATGAGAGCGTCCCTGCCCTCCGGTGAGCGGACAAACCTCTCCATCTCGGACTCAGCGACGCTGCGCGCTTCTCGCTGGCGTCTCGATTCTAGTTCAACCTGAGTTTCATTAGAGCCAGCATCTAGCATCAGCGAGCGTATACGTTCGGCAGAGTGAATCCGTTGCCAGTGCCTGTCAGTGGCGCTCCTGTTCGCCAGCGTATACGGCACGGAAACCGTCGAAATCAGGCCGTCGATATTTGCTCGAAGCGCGATTCCAATTTCGTTGAATGGTGCGCTAAGCCGGGCAATTGCTTGCATCAGTGGCGAAAATAGATGTTCCTTATCCGGCGGGATGGCGAACGTCAACATCGTCTTTTTGGCTAGACGCCGTAGGACCTCAGTAGTGCTGGAGTCCTGTCCCGCTTTAAAGTGTTCGTCGGTTGGCATTCGATTTTAATCTCTCACCAAAACCCAAGGACGGGTGAGTTGACTGTACTGCAAATCGAGTCTGGCACGGCGGGCGGCGAAATGAAAGTTCATGTGATCGTTCCCATTGACTCCCCCGCCCGCCCGCGCTACGCTGAAATCAAATGGTTGGGAACCGCCCCGTCGTCGGGGTGCGCAATCCGGTTTGCTCTACTTCCATATCCAGTTTTTTGCGTGCAAAAAACGCCGGCATGGGTTCACCCGAATCCGGCGGAGCACGTCCCGATAACCCACATCGAAGAGTGAGCCCTGTCCAAGCTGCTGGAGGCGGCGCCACAATCCTGAATGAAAAAAAATATTAAACTTACCCCTGACATCGAGACCCTGTTCGGCACGCGCGATGAAAATCTCCATGTGCTTGAAGACGGCCTGAACATCAATATCGATCTGCGCTCGGATCGCATTGAACTGGAAGGCGCGCCGCGCGACGTGGCCCGCACCGAACAATTGTTCGCCGACTATGAGCATCTGCGGCGCACCGGCCACCAGTTCCTGAACGGCGACCTGGGCAGCATGTTGCGCGTGGTGGTCGGCGATCCGAACGCGACTCTGCGTGGACTGGCCGAGGCTGGACGCCAGCGTTCTTTTGGACGCCGCACGGTACAGCCGAAAAGCCCCAATCAGCGCCGTTACCTCGAAGCCATTGAGCAGCACGACATGGTGTTTGGTGTCGGTCCCGCCGGCACTGGCAAGACCTACCTCGCCGTGGCCATGGCGATCTCGGCGCTGCTGAACAAGCAGGTCAACCGCATCATTCTGGCGCGGCCGGCGGTGGAGGCGGGCGAACGTCTCGGCTTTTTGCCCGGCACGTTGCAGGAGAAGATCGATCCCTATCTGCGGCCCCTGTATGACGCGCTCTTTGACATGCTGGAGCCCGAGCGCGTCGAACGTTATCTCGAAAAAAATATCATCGAGATCGCGCCCATCGCCTTCATGCGCGGCCGCACGCTGAACGATTCGTTCGTGATCCTGGACGAGGCGCAGAACACGACCTCAGAGCAGATGAAGATGTTCGTCACCCGCCTGGGATTTAATTCCAAGGCGGTGATCACCGGCGACGTAACGCAAATCGACTTGCCCACCGCGCGTCGCAGCGGTCTCATCGAAGCGGTCGATATTCTGCAGGGCGTAAACGGACTGGCGTTCGTGCACTTCGACGAAAGCGACGTGGTGCGTCATCACCTGGTGCAGAGGATCATTCGCGCCTACGACGAGCACAAAGCGCGGCTGGCGGAGCAGCAGTTGTCGCTGCTCGAACCGAAACCGGCTCCGCCGCAGGCGAATATTGCCGAAGCTTCTCCGCGGCCGGCGCCTTTACCAGGGCCGTCCGAAGAGCCGCACTTGCGCAATTAAGCAGATTCGTGTGGCGCGGACGCCCTCGTCCGCGAAAAGTCGGAGCAAATTCAAAGGCCGCGGACGAGGGCGTCCGCGCCACACAGGAGGGAGCCTCGCCGCTACCCTCCTTTTCGCTTTGGTGGGTCCCTGGCAGGTTGCTGAAGGACTCGATGTTGCACTTGATTTTGGGTGGCGCAGCGCTTCAAGCGCTGCGGTAAACGAAAAAGTAGTGCCAGTGGGATTCGTATCGGGGGCATCGCCTTCAGGGGCAAGCCGCCGCGTCTCCCGCGCGAGGCGGCACATCGGTTGCGGCTATTTATGTACCGTGGTACATTTGTACCATGATCAATGAATCGCAGCTCCTCATCGAACGCGTCCAGACCGGCGTCCGCATGGAAAAACGCCTCCTCAAAGTTCTCAAGGCCTTCGCCGAATATCACGACATGTCCCTGGGCGACCTGCTCGAAGGCATCGTGCTCCACGCCTTCGACGGCAAGACTCCCTTCAGCTCCGCATCGCTCAAGCGCATTCACGACCTGAAAAAGTTCTACGCCCTCGATCTCGACTCCAGCGCCAGCCACCGCCTCACCGAAATTAAGCGGCGCTCGGGGAACAAGACTGCCTCGGAGAAGAACAAATGACACAAGACCGTTTGCCTGCGGCGTTGCGCATCCTGCAGTGGGTGCCGGGTCTGGGCCTGTGATTGCTTCGCATCCTGAGACCTGAAACCTCACACCTGACATGTTCACTTGTCCTTGAAGCCGGGCCACTTCGGCGTTAGTATTCGGTTTCGCCATTATCGTGATTGCTTCGAGGCCTCATGCCGCAAAATTACGTTCCCATCTTCCTCTTTCTCGCCGTCGTCGGCATCCTGATCCCGGTCACGCTGCTGGTCGCCAGAATCATCCGCACGCAAAGTCCCAACCGCGTGAAGCTGATGCCTTATGAATGCGGGATCGATCCCTACGACAGCGCGCGCGGACGCTACACCGTCCGCTTCTACATCATCGCCATATTGTTCGTGGTCTTCGACGTGGAAACGATTTTCCTGTTTCCCTGGGCGGTGAAGTTCAGGGCCCTCGGCGTCTTCGGGCTGATCGAAATGCTGGTTTTCCTCGGCATCCTGATCGTCGGCTACGTATGGATCTGGAAGAAGGGCGCGCTCGAATGGGTATAACTCCGGCCAATCCAAATTCCGCTGCTTCCGATGAGACCTTCAGCGCGAGCCGCTGGACCAGGGGGAACCTGTGGTTTCCGACGCGCATCGTGGTCAGCCCGCTGCGCGTGAGCCGCGTGAAGCGGCGTCTGTTCGGCAGCAACGAGGAAAGCATTTCGATTTCCCAGGTAGCTTCGGTGAAAATTTCGACGGGAATCTTTTGGTCGGACATTCTGATTGAATCCACCGGAGGCACCGATCCGATCACCAGTCACGGCCATCGCAAAGCCGACGCGTTGCGCATCCGCGATTTGGTCGAAAGCTTTCAGGGGGCCCGGCGCTAGTACCGTTATACGGTGGAGGGACGGGCGTCTCGCCCGTCCAGCCGGGCGGGGACGCCCGGCTCTCCACCAGCAAAGCGGTGGTTGTGATGGCCGTCATTGACGGTGACCGCAACCACCTGTTAGAAGTGAAAGTTTCCTAATACTTGCGCGGCTTTTGTAACGACAGACCCTAGCATGGCCGAGGAAGTCAAATCGCCCGCTCCACCGCCGCCGCCGGAAGGTGAGAAGAAGCCGGCGGCGGAAAAGCCTGCGGCAGCAGCGGCGCTCGTCGCGCCTGCGAAGCCGGCCGCTCCGGCCAAGCCCGCTGGTCCCGTCCCGCTGCCGTGGACCTCACCGCTGGTTGAAAAATACCGGAGCCAGTACGGCTCGGGCCTCGACCCGCAGACTTATCTTGGACAGAACTACCTGAGCGTTGACCGCTCGCTGATCCCCGACCTTCTGCGCCTGCTGCGCGACGAAGAGCAGTTCAACTATTGCGTCGATATCACCGCGGTGCATTATCCGAAGCGCGAAAAGCAATTCGACGTCGTATGGATCCTCTACTCGTTTCCGCGCAACGAGCGTGTGCGGGTGAAAACGCAAATCGCCGACGGCGCGTCGCTGCCGTCCAGCGTCTCCATTTGGCCAACCGCCAACTGGCTGGAGCGCGAAGTCTACGACATGTTCGGCATCCAGTTCGACGGCCATCCTGACCTGAAGCGCATTCTGCTGCCCGACGGCTGGACAGGCTACCCGCTGCGCAAAGATTACGGCATCCTGCAGCAAGACAAAGAATGGGTGCAGATCAATCTCGGAATCGAGAGCGGACAATGAGCGACCGCACGAACGACGTCTCGAACCGCTCGCTTTCCAATCTCGATCTCGAAACTCCCGAGAAGCCGTATCTCGATTCGAACGAACTCGTCATCAATATGGGACCGCAGCATCCGGCTACGCACGGCGTGTTGCGCGTCATCCTGAAGCTCGACGGCGAAAAAGTTCTCGGCACCGAGTGCGTCATCGGATACCTGCACCGCGGCGTGGAGAAAATCGCCGAGAACCGCACCTACACGATGTTCAATCCCTACGTCGATCGCATGGATTACGTCGCCGCCGTCTCGAACGGACTCGGCTACTGCGAAGCGGTCGAGAAGTTGATGAACGTGGAGGCGCCCCCGCGCGCGAAATATATTCGCGTGATCCTGACCGAACTGAACCGCATCGCCAGTCACCAACTCTGGCTGGGTACGCACGCGCTCGATATCGGCGCCATGACGCCGCTGTTCTACACCTTCCGCGACCGGGAGGAGATCCTGAAGATTTTCGAAAAGTACTGCGGCGCGCGCCTCACCACGCATGCT
Organism: Terriglobales bacterium; assembly: GCA_050014475.1. GTDB lineage: Bacteria > Acidobacteriota > Terriglobia > Terriglobales > Acidobacteriaceae > Acidiflorens. Next base: position 14,452 of record JBEKDG010000079.1, read on the forward strand.
TTTCGCATCGGCGGCTGCCAGTATGAAACTTATGCCGGTTTCGAAAAAGACATAAAGAATTTCCTGGCCTTTTTCCCGCCGAAAATCGACGAATACGAAACGCTGCTTACCACCAACCGCATCTGGCTGGAGCGCACAAAGAATGTCGGCGTGATCTCGGGTGCCGACTGCATTGCGCTCGGCGTGACCGGGCCGGTGCTGCGGGCCAGCGGCGTGAAGTGGGATCTGCGCAAAGCCCAGCCCTACGCGGCTTATTCCGAATTCGATTTCGAAATTCCGACCGGCGAAAACGGCGACACCTTTGACCGGTACATGGTCCGCATGATCGAAATGCGCCAGTCGCTGCGCATCATCGAGCAAGCCGTCAACGGCCTCCCCGAAGGCCCGATCATGGGCAAAGTGCCCAAGGTGATCAAGCCGCCGGTGGGCGAAATCTATCATTCGATCGAAGCGCCGAAAGGCGAGCTCGGATACTTCATCGTCAGCGACGGCTCGACGCAGCCCTACCGTCTGCGCGTGCGTCCGCCCTCGTTCGTCAATTTGCAAGCGCTCGACGTCATGGTGCGCGGCCTGCTCGTCGCCGACGTGGTCGCCGTCATCGGCACGCTCGACATCGTGCTCGGCGAGGTGGACCGCTGATGCCCAATTTCATCATGTCGTATCTTGACCCCAGGGTGACGGCGACGCCCGGCTCTGCTGGGAGCCAGTTCTGGGCGCTGATTTATGTACTCATTATTTTCGCGGGCGTGTCGGTGGCCGTGATTTGCATGAACTGGATCGAGCGCAAGGCGCTGGCGCACTTCCAGGTTCGCCTCGGCCCCATGCGCGTGGGGCCGCACGGATTGCTGCAGCCCATCGCCGATGCGCTCAAGCTGATGCTCAAAGAAGACATCATCCCCGCCGAAGCCGACCAGTTCGTTTTCTGGGTCGCGCCGCTGATTGGCCTGCTCGCGGCGTTCACCGTTTATACCGTGATTCCGTTTGGCCCCTCGCAGGCGGTGAGTGACATGAACATCGGCATCCTGTTTATGCTCGGTGTCTCGTCGCTCGGCGTGCTCGGCATCGTGGTCGCGGGATGGGCCTCGAACTCGCACTATCCGCTGATCGGCGCGCTGCGGTCGAGCGC
>JBEKDG010000080.1:0-19672 GCA_050014475.1 Terriglobales bacterium
TTGCCGATAACTCAGCTCCAGCAACTCGCGGGCTTCTCCCAGCTTTAGGTTGCCCGCTTTCACTCGCCCCAGCACCTCGACCCGGCTCAGCTCTTTCCTGCTCAATCCCGTTCTCCCCAATCGGTGTGCCTCCTGTCGCAGGCACTCTAAATGGGGCCATTTCTAATGTGGTTTCAGGGGGACACTTTTAATGTGGTTCAACAGGGGGAACTTGGACAATAGGTCCCCTTGGACTTGGGAAGATCAGTGAACGCCGGCCCGCTCCAGCAAGCGTTGGGCGCGGGCGCGGGTTACGTTGATGACGGACGGATCGGCGATGATCTGATCAAGGATCGGCTGAATGGCCGCGACCTCGACCAGTTGATTGGTGCGGGCCATTTCCTCCATGCGCTTGAGTTCTTCGTCGAGCGCGAGTTTCTGGTAGTGGCGATCGTACTGGAGGCGATGTCCGAATTCGAGCGTGGCCGAGAGGCTCTGCATCAGGCCGGTCAGTTCCTGCACGGCGGGGTTTGGCGAGTAGTTGTAGGTGGACTCTCCGCTGCGCTGCGCGTCTTTATAGCCGAGCGTCTTCTTTCCGGTAAAGGCGATGCCCTTGTGATGGGAGTCGAGGTCCTTCTGAAAATAGCCGGCCTTCGCCGCCAGTTCGAAGATTCTCTGCCGCGTTTCCTTGGCTACGGTGAAATCAAGATCGAAGCTGTCGGTCTCATCGGAATCGGGCGACAGGCGGCCGCTGGACTGGTAGCGCACCGAGCCATTGGATTGAACGCGAATCGAGTAGTGCTCCGGTTGGGAGGCGGGGAAATCGAGGGTGAAGGTGACCACGGCCGGGGCTTGAGCTTCGGTTTGCGAGCAGGCGAGGGTCGAAGAAAAGAGGATCGCGGAAAAGATGAGCAGGCAGACAATCTGAAATGGACGAGGCATGGGCCGCTGTAATGATTGGGGATGGTGGCGAGGAGTGTCAAGGGGCGGGTGATTTCCGGTAGAGACGCGGCTTGCCGCGTCTGCGGAGACGGGGCAAGCCCCGTCTCTACAGGTCAGCGGGTTGCGCTCTGGCGCTCTTGGGTGGCTGCAGTGTGGAGATGGCAGATGGCGATGGCGAGCGCATCGGCGGCGTCGGCGGGCTCGGGAATTTGATCGAGATTCAGAAGGCGCGTCACCATTTGCTGGACCTGATGTTTTTCGGCCCGGCCGTATCCGACCACCGCGGACTTGATGGAGAGCGGCGAGTATTCGGCGACTTCGAGTCCGGCGGAAGCGGCGGCCAACATCGCGACTCCGCGCACCTGGCCGAGCTTCAAGGCAGACTTCACGTTGGCGGCGTAGAAAACGTCTTCGATGGCGACGCGGTCGGGCCGGTGCTGGGAGATGAGTTCCTGAAGGCCGATCGAGATGCGCGACAGGCGCGTGGGCATGGGGTCGCGCGGGGAAACTTTGATGGCGCCGCAGACGATGCACACGAGGCGATCGTCGGAGAGCATATCGACTACGCCGTATCCAGTGTATTCCGTGCCGCAGTCGATGCCGAGGACGCGCATGGGGGAAGTGTAGCAGGAGAGCTCTCAGCTCTCAGCTTCCACCTTTTGGCTCTCAACCGCATCTTGGTCTCCGAAACTTGGCTTGCTCGTTTTCCTGGCGGAAGATTGCGCAGGCGTTGGGGGAGGATTGCAGGCGGCTGCGATCTAGAAAGCGCTGGTACGCGGGTTCGTCGAAAATTTCGCGCAGGACGGCTTGGCTTACGCTTGCCATTTGGGATAGCGTTGAGAGCAGGCTGCCGGGCTTCGCTCGGCTGGACAGCCGAGGGCGGCTGTCCCTACGCGCGCGAGCCAAAGCAGCGTGGTAACCTGATACCTTCTGGCTCACTGAAATATGCGGTGGGCGGATTCCATCCGGTCAGGGGGCGGATTCATACTCGTACCAGAATATTCACATAAGGAGCAGGCGATGAAAATTGGAGTGCTGACGGGCGGAGGCGACTGTCCCGGACTGAATGCGGTCATTCGGGCAGTGGTGCGCAAGGGCACCTTCCACTATGAAGACCAGTTCGTGGGATTCATGGAGGGCTGGCGCGGGGTGTTGGAAGACAAGATCATGGAACTCGACCTCTCCTCGGTGGGTGGCATCCTGCCGCGCGGCGGCACGATCCTGCGCACCTCGCGCACCAATCCAGCCAAGCATCCCGACGGCCTGCAGCACTGCGCCGAGAACCTCAAGAAACATGGTTGTGACGCACTAATTGCCATTGGCGGCGATGACACGCTCTCGGTGGCGCAGAAACTCTTCGCCAACGGAGTAAACGTGGTTGGTGTTCCGAAGACGATCGACAACGATCTGGCCGGCACCGACTACACTTTCGGCTTCGACACGGCCGTGAATGTGGCCACCGGCGCCATTGACCGCGTGCATACGACGGCCGAAGCGCACAATCGCGTGATCGTGGTGGAAGTGATGGGACGCGCTGCGGGCTGGATCGCGGCCTATAGCGGCATCGCCGGCGGCGCCGACGTCATACTGATCCCCGAAGTTCCTTTCGACATTGAACAGGTGGCCGAACTGATTCGGCAGCGCCACGCCCGCGGAAGATATTTCAGCATCGTGGTGGCAGCCGAAGGCGCGAAGTTTGCCGATGGCACCCAGTTGAACGGTGGAGCGTTGGCTCTGCAAGAAGGGCGCGATGAGTTCGGGCATCTTCGGTTGGGCGGAATCGGGTCGACCGTAGCGCGCGAGATCGAAAAGCGGACTGGCTTCGAGTCGCGGTCGGTTGTACTCGGCCACATCCAGCGAGGCGGAACGCCCAGCGCTTTCGACCGCGTACTGGCCACGCGCTACGGACTGGGCGCCATCGACATGGTGCACCGCGGCGAATTCGGGCAGATGGCGGCGCTGCGGGGGAACAAGATTATTTCCATCCCGCTGACGGAAGCCATCGCTTCGAATCGTAAGGTGGATAAGGAAATTCTTGACGCCGCGATCGGCATTCTTGACAAGCTCGACTATAAAGCTTCCTGAGCTGTGAACAGGATTTCCTGTAGAGACGCGGCTTGCCGCGTCTCCCGACACGCGGCAAGCGGAGACGGGGCGAGCCCCGTCTCTACACGGCGGAAGGAGTTGCGGCCCAGCCCGGGCAAAAGCTACAGCCAGACCGGGATTCGCTTGGCATTGGCGCGGGTTTAGGGGCATACTTACTCAGCAATAGCTCAGCGCTCCCCGAGACCGATACGATTTCGAGGACGCTCCCGTGCCTATGTTTCAAGACGAAACCCAGCCCGAGAACCAGCTGGAGCGGTCCACGCCGCTCCCCTTGCAACCCGCGTCGCAGGATGCGGAAGCACAGCGGAAGCGGATGCTCATCGCGCTGGGGATACTGCTGGTGGCGCTGGCGGCGGTGGTTCTGAAAGACTGGGATTTCTGGTTTCCGCCGGGCGATGAAGCGCAGGAAGCCGCCATCCGCAGCAAGAGTAAGAGTACGGCTGCGGCAACTGCGAGCACGCCGGCGACTCCCAGGCGGGAACGCAAGCCAGCCAAGGCCACGGCACCCGCTGCGGCCGAAGCTCCCTTCTCGGCAAGCACTGAGCGCGCAGCGCTACCTCCTCTGCAGGTGGAAGTCGTGGCCGGAAACCGCCACATCAACGTGCCCGCGAAAAGCAATGCCATCCATCTGGATGTGGACTCGGGCGCGACTTCTTCCGCATCCGGCGCTCCCGCATCGGCCACGAATGCGCTGGTCAGTGCCGGCGATCACGTGCAGCTCTCGCCGCAAACGGCGCAGAGCGTGAGCGTTTCGGTGCCACCGGATTATCCCTTGCTGGCGCGGCAGATGAAGGTGCAGGGCGCAGTCAGTTTGCGGGCGCTCATCTCGCGAGACGGCACCATCCAGGAATTGCAGATTCTCAGTGGCCCTGGCATCCTGGCGACTGCGGCTCGCGAGGCGGTGAAGCAGTGGCACTTCAAGCCCTACATCCAAAACGGGCAGCCCGTGGAAACTCAGGCCCGCATCACGGTGAACTTCACCATTTCCACAAATTGAGCGGGGGCGGGATCGAGGCTCTTCTTGCTCGAAGGAACCTTGTAGAGACGCGGCTTGCCGCGTCTCCGGAGATGGGGCAAGCCGTGTCTCTACGGGAGCTGTGGGAGTCTGCGGAAAATTAAACGGGCGTCCGGATTCTTTCGAATCCAGGACGCCCGGGCAGCCCTCCCCCAGAACTGCTCAACTGGGAATGTAAGGCTAAGCGGTAAATCTGAGAATGGCACGCGGGTGCCAAACTTGCTCCACCAAAGTGCCACCCCGTAAATCACACATTACAAAGCCTGAATCCAAGGTCGAACGCGGCCGAGGCGAGGAGTTCCACGCTTGGTCGACGACGGGAGGAAAGCTCTCTCCCAACATCGAAATCCGAGTTTGCACCCGTGTCACTCGGATCACAGACTAACGTGCGAAGTGGCTCTGGCTAGTGTCGGCTTCTAGCGCCAACCTGGCGAAAATTGGATTCGCGAACGCGCCTACTGCTTAGGAATGTTGTCTTCAGGCGGGGTCTGTTTCGACGCGGTCTTGGGATCGCCCGCCGCTGGCGCAGTGGTCATCGCACTTTCCGGATTGAGCAGGTGATCGTGGGTGGGGCCTAATCCGAGTTTGATCAGCGCTCGGGAATCCGGAGTCGTCTTCGCCTGCCATCCCTGATCTGCCTGATAGCGCTGCATCGCGGCCTGCGTGGCGGCGTCCCATGATCCCGAAGGCTCACCTTGCATGTAGTGCTCGCGGATGAGGGCTGTCTGAATCTGCCGGGCGCGAGCTGAGTCAATCGCCTGCTGGCCGCGCTTCTTCGAGCCCTTCTTGCCGCGGGAGGCTTTGTTCTGCTGAGCTGAGGTGTGAGTTGAGGCGCGCTTGGTGGTCGCGTGCCAGGTGGTGTGATGCTTGGCCTTCACGGCTGGCGCCGCGGAAGCGCGCGCCGGTTTCTTTGGCGCAGTCGACGTCTCTGTCTGTGCGACTGCGAGCCCCGGCACGGCTAGGCAGAGCAGGCTGCACAGCCCCGCCCGTCGCCAACGCCGAATTTGATCCGCCAGGCGCATCTGGTTCCCCGTAGAGACGCGGCTTGCCGCGTCTCCTGCCGCAGAGCGAGACGGGGCAAGCCCCGTCTCTACGCACGGAATTCCGCTCCAACAAAAAACCGGCGAGACCAGCCACCCTTATGGTCCCCGAAACGGGGATGGAGTGCCAGTCTCGCCGGAGTTTTTATCGGTTACGGAAGTGTACCTGCCAGGAAAATCGTTCCATCCTGCGCCCTTGAACCTCGCGGACGCACCAGGAACACGACATCCTGCCCGCTCTTGAGCGACGACTCGATCTTCATAAAGTCGTCCGGATTGTTCACGGGCTGCTTGTTCACTTCCAGGATCACGTCGCCGCGATTCAGACCGAGATCCTCGGCGAACGATCCCTGCTTCACGTCCTGCACCACCACGCCCTTGCCCGTGGCAATGCCCAGGCGATCGGCCAGATCGGGAGTAATGTTGCGAACCGTAACCCCGAACTTGCTGGCCTTGGGCGCTTCCTCGCTCTGGTTTTCGTCTTCTTCGCCCAGACGGGAAGCAAACAGTTTCGAGCGATCCGCGATGGTCACCGTCGCGTCCTGCTTTTTACCGTTACGCACAAAGGCGAGCTTGGCCTTCGAGCCCGGCTTGCGGGAAGCGATGTCAGCCACCAGATCGTCGCCGCTCTTCACGTCCTTGCCATCCACGGAAGTGATCGTGTCGCCGATCTTCAGACCCGCCTCATCGGCCGGGCTGCCGGATACGACGTTCGACACCGTCACGCCCGATCCGTAAATGCGGGCAATGGCCGGGTTCGGTTGGGCAGAAAACTCAATGCCGATGGACCCGCGCGAAACGCGGTGTTCCGGACCGATCAACTGGTTGTAAACCTGAGTCACCGTGTTCGAAGGCATGGCAAATCCCACGCCCGCGTACGAACTGGTCTCAGTAAGGATGGCGGTATTGATGCCGATGACTTCACCCGCCATATTCACCAGCGGCCCACCGGAATTGCCGGGGTTAATCGCGGCATCGGTTTGAATGAAGGATTGGAACTGCCGGTTGGGAACGATGTTGCGTCCCTTGGCTGACACGATGCCGGCCGTCACGGTTTCCTGCAGTCCGAAGGGGCTGCCGATGGCGAGCACCCAGTCGCCAACTTCCATGCCGTCGGAGTTGCCGAGTTTCGCGGCCGGCAGTGGACGATCCAGATCGATCTTGATCACCGCCAGGTCGGTCTCCTGGTCCATGCCGATCAGCTTGGCATCATGGCCCGGAGAAGCGGGGTTTTCATCCTGCAACTTCACACGAATGCGATCGGCTTTCTCGACCACGTGCCGGTTGGTGACGATGTAGCCCTTGGAATCCACAATCACGCCGGAACCGAGCGAACGTTGGCGGATGGTGCCGGCTTCTGGGCCGCCCTGACCGCCTTGGCCGCCGAAGAACTTGTCAAAGAAATCCTGGAACGGGGTGTCTCCATCGCCGTTGCCCTGATCTTGCTCGTCCGGATCGGGACGCACGGAGCGCCGCCGGTGAGGGTTCTTGATGGTTGACTCGGTATTGATGTTCACCACGCTCGGCTCAAGCTGCTTGGAAATCTGGGAGAAGGCGGTCGAGAGTTGCTGCGGAGCGGGAATGGTCAGCGGGGTTGCGTCCGACGACTTCTGCCCCTCCTTGCCTTTCACTCCATAGGAAACGACGGTACCGATCAGAATTCCAACCGTCAGCGTCGCCAGAATCGTAAGAGTGTACGCCCAACGGTTGGCCTTGAAGCGCACCCAAAAGGCGCTTTCGCGCGAATCCATTTCTTTCCTCCTAAGACTGCCTAATTTATTATTATACCTTCGCCCCAGGCCGTGCAGTTCGAAGGGTGCCAAGTCATTAGACGCAGAAAACCAAGTTCGCGTTAACGGTGGACGGCCAGCACCTAAAGAGGCGTCTGCTTTCCCGTAGAGACGCGGCTTGCCGCGTCTCCTTGCCGCGTCTCCGGAGACGGGGCAAGCCCCGTCTCTACAGGCGGAAGAAATAACGCCTACAGTTTCAGCGTCATCAGCGCCAGGAACAATCCGGTATAGCCGGCGATGACCAACAAAACTAGCAGCGCGCCAAAACTCAGGACGTTGAATATTCCCCACGGCTTCCGCACCGCGCCCGTCGCCAGCTTCCACAGTCCGAAACTGCCCACCAGCGCGCAGGCCGGCAACACCAACAACCCAATCGCCCGCCCGTGCTCGACCTGGGGAAAGACAATCAGGAACGTCACGGCAGGAAGGAAAACCAAAGCCGGGACAATAGCCAGTGGGGCGCCGATCATGAACGCGCGTTCCCGCTCCTTCCAGGTCATGGGAGTGCTCGTCGCTTGCGGAATCGGGTCATCGGGTGATCGGATAGTGACCATCGAAATAATTGGGGAGTCGGGTTTTAGATGGCCCGATCAGCCGATGGTGAGATGGCCCGATTCTACTTGGCCTCGTACACGGTCTGTCCGCCGACCACCGTACGCAGAACTTTCGTCTCCAGGATTTTCGGCGGCAGGGCTGCCGTAATGTCCTGATCAAGCACGACAAAGTCGGCCAGCATGCCCGGCTCCAGCTTACCTTTTTGCTTTTCGGCGAACTCGGCAAAAGCCGCGCCCGTGGTGTAGGCGGCGATCGCCTGCTCGATGTTCAGTTTCTGCGCGGGATAGTAACTTTTCTTTCCGTCCTCGCTCATACGGGTAAGCGCCGAGTAGAGCCCGCGAAACGGCGTCACCGGTTCGACTGGATAATCCGTGCCAAAGGCCAGCACCACCCCGCGGCGAACGAACTCAGACCACGCATAGGAATGCTCGGCGCGCTTCGGTCCCAGACGCGACTCGGCCCAGTTCATATCCGTGAGCAGGTGGTTCGGCTGCATGGACGCGATCACCTTCAGATCCTTGAAACGCAAAATCTGCTGCGGCGTGGTGACCTGCGCGTGCTCAATGCGAAGCCGGTAATCGGAGCCGCCGTCGGCCGCCTTCACCTTGCCTTCTTTCGCCGCCTTCTCCGCCTCGGCGAACGCGTCGAGCGCCAACTGCACGCCTTTGTCACCGATGGCGTGGAAGCCGATCTGATATCCCGCCAGCACCCGCTCCTTCGTCATCGTGTTCAGCTTGGCCGCTTCGTATTGCGGCAGACCGCTGTTCTTCGGATCGTCGCTGTAGGGCTCAAGCAACGCGGCGGTTTTCGAGCCGAGCGAACCATCCATGAAGCCCTTCAGCATTCCGGTGTGGAGCATGTTGTCGGACGCGGGATGCGAGTTGCGCTTGGTGTTCAGGTCTTCAATCGAGTCGTCGAAAGTCAGCCACTCTGAAATCCTCGCCGTCAGCTTTCCCTCGTGCTCGAGTTCCTCGTAAGTCTGAAAGTCTTCCCACTGCGAGTTGTCCTGCGCGGAGGTGATTCCGTGACTCGCCAGATCGGCAAGAGCCAACTCGATGGCTTGCCGCCGCTTCTCGTGCGTCGGCTTGGGAATCACTGCCTGCACCGCCTCTTGCGCTTTCTCGCGCAGAATGCCGTTGGGCGTGCCGGAGTCATCGCGATCGATCTTTCCACCCTCCGGATCGCGACTGGCAACGGTGATGCTGGCCAGTTGCAAGGCGCGTGTGTTCGCCACGCCAATGTGTCCGTCTACGCGTTCGAGGTAAACCGGATGTTTGCCGCTCACTTCATCCAGATCCCAGCGTGTGGGCAGAGTCTTGACGGGCCACAGAGTCTCGTCCCAACCTTCCCCCACTACCCATTCTCCGGGTTCGGCGGCTTCGACCCTGGCGCGCAGACGGTCGCGGAACTCATCGAGTGTTTTTACGCCGACCAGGTTCACGTTCATCCTCTCAAGACCGGCGCTGGCCAGGTGCATGTGGGCGTCATTGAATCCGGGCATGACGAAGTGGCCATCCAGATCCACGATCTTGGTCTCTGGCCCCTTCAACTTCATGATCTCGTCGCGCGTCCCCACGGCGAGGATCCGGTCGCCAAGGACCGCCAGCGCTTCCGCGCGCTTGCTCGCGCCCAACGCCGCCGCCGCATCGACCACTCCGGTGTAGATGTTGCCGTGGGTAAAGATCAGGTTCGCTTTCGGCTTCTGAGCGCTCTGCACTGACACGCCGCTCTGCGCCGACACGCCAGAGACCACGGCCAACAGCAGAATCGGAACAATTCGCGTCATCATTCTCCTATTCCCGACAGTGTCAGCATTGTAAGCAGAATGCGCCTTAGTCCCAGGTCTCGTCCATTGCAGTCGAACCATTCTTGCAACGTGTGGGCGCCGCCTCCGGAGCCGCCACCGCCAATTGCGATGGCCTCGCGCCCCAGCGAAAGCGGTATGTTGGCGTCGGTCGACGCCCGCTGCACCTGCGCCGTGTTGCCCAACTGCGCATCCACGGCGCGAATTACCTTCAGAAGCCGCGCAGCCGGCGCCAGTTCGCCCGCCGGACGATTCCCGATCTCGACCACTTCGCTCTGCACCACCTGCGGCCGGCGCGTTCCGTGCTGAGCAGCGGCCCGATTTTCCGATGCGACCGCATGGTCCAGCGCGCTGCGCAAGGCTCGCTCCAGCCGGTCGATTTCCACCATCGATGTGGAGCGCAGATCGACCCGCATGCTGGCGGATTCCGGAATCGAATTCACGGAAGTGCCGCCCCGAATCACGCCGACATTAAACGTTGTTTTCGGCAAGGCCGGCACCGGCGTTTGACTGAAGACCTCGATCGCACGGGAGAGCGTAATAATCGGATTGGGCGCGCCGAAGTCGCTCCACGAGTGCCCGCCCGGACCGCGCACGATCACTTCGAAGCGGCGGCTGCCCAGGGCCTCGGCCACCACGGTGTCGGCTCCCGCGCCATCGACAATCACGCTGTAGGCAATCGCATCGCGCCAGCGCGGCGTCGCGAAAACGTGCCGCATGCCGCGCAGATCGCCTTCGCCTTCTTCCCCGACGTTTCCGATGAACACAAAGGGCAGCGCATGTGAAATTCGCGCCCTGCCGAGCACACTGATCACGGCCAGCATCGCCGCAATGCCCGCGCCGTTGTCGGCGACTCCCGGGCCATACAACCGGCTGCCCTGCTGCCGGATATTCAACGGCGTCGCCGCCGGAAACACCGTATCGATGTGCGCGCTGAGCGCCACGAAACGGCTTCCGTAGCCGGGACGAACGCCGAACACGTTGCCAACCTCGTCCACCTGCACATCGGTGAGCCCGAGCTCGCGAAAACGGTCGGCCAGCCAGGCGCCGCGTGCCGCCTCTCCGAATGGAGGCGCGGCAATCCGCGTCGCTTCCATCTGCCACAGCGCAAACTGCGATTCCTGCAGGCGGAATCGCTCGAATGCAGCGCGCACTTCCGGCGAACCGGCCAGCCGCGCTACTTCCTGCTGCACCGGGGGATACAAATCAGAAGCTGCCACTTGCGGAATCGGCTCCATGCTTTGCGCCTATCTTATAACGTCGAGCCGTAACGTCGCCGCGGACGCCGAGCAAGTGCTTGGTTCGCATGTCCCCGGCAGACGGTCTGTGCTTAGTTTTGATAAACTGTCTTTGAATAAGCTTTCCACGATTTCCGATCCACCTCGCTCCGCGTCGGATCCCGCCTTAGGAGGTATCGTCGTGAAAACTGTTCTCAAAGTTATCGGCATCGTCCTCGCCCTGTTGATTGTGGTCGCCATCGCGCTTCCGTTTCTGGTGAACGTCAACAGTTTCCGTCCCCAGATTGAGTCGAGCCTCAGCTCGGCTCTGGGACGGCCAGTGAAAGTCAGCAATTTAAGCCTCAGCATTCTCTCTGGCAGCGTGAGAGCCGACCAGCTCTCCATCGCCGACGATCCCAAGTTCGGCAGCGCCCCGTTTATCCAGGCGAAAACGCTCCAAGTGGGCGTCGAACTGAGGCCGCTGATTTTCAGCAAGCAGCTCAACGTCACCAGGATCGTCATCGATCATCCGGAAATCACTTTGCTGCGCAACCGCGATGGAGTTTGGAATTTCTCGTCCGTCGGAAACCAGCCGGCGCGATCCGCCAAAGCGGCCGAAATAACGTCCAGCGCACCGGCGAACGTGAACGTGGCCAAGCTCGACCTGACCGATGGAACCGTCACGCTTGGATCGACCACCGGCAAACGGAAACCCATCGTCTACGACAAGGCCAACGTGGCCATGCGCAATTTTTCTTTCACCAGCGCATTTCCCGTGACCGCTTCTGTCGGCCTCCCAGGCGGCGGCAGCTTGAAAATCGACGGCACCGCAGGTCCGATTAATTCGACCGATACCTCCCTCACGCCGGTGCAGGCAAAAGTGACGCTCAAGAAACTCGATCTCTCCCAATCGGCGCTCGTCGATCCGGAGCTGGGCATTGCCGGCTCGGCGGATTTCGACGGCACGCTCACTTCCGACGGCCACATGGCGAAAGCCAGCGGCACCTTGAAGGCCACGTCGCTAAAGCTGGTTCCCAAGGGCTCTCCCGCCGGAGTGCCCGTCCAGCTTGTCTTCGCCGTCGAGCACGACCTGAAGCAGGAGTCCGGAAAGCTGGTGCAGGGCGACGTCGCTATCGGCAAGGCGCTGGCCAAACTGACCGGCACTTACGATATGCGCGGCGAAACCACTTCGATCCGCACCAAACTGAACGGACAAGCCATGCCGGTCGACGACCTCGAAGCCATGCTGCCCGCGCTCGGCGTGGTTCTTCCCACCGGTTCGCGGCTCAAGGGGGGAACGCTTTCGGTCGAGCTCGACTCGGCGGGTCCGCTCGACAAGCTGGTCTCCACCGGCTGGGTAAAGATGAGCAACACCGCGCTCGCCGGTTTCAATCTTGGGTCCAAGCTCTCGGCCATCTCCGCCCTCACCGGCAAGCAGACGGGCAATGACACCACCATCGAGAACCTGAGTTCCGATGTGCGCTACGCGCCCGAAGGCACGCGCCTCGACAAGATCAACCTGGCGATTCCGGCGCTCGGAACCGTCACCGGCGCGGGCACCATCAGCCCCAACAACGCACTCGACTTCAAGATGGTGGCCAACCTCAACGGAGGCGCCGTCTCCGGTCTCACGCAAATGGCTGGCCTCGGTAGCAAAGGAACTGGGGGCATCCCCCTGACGATTACGGGCTCCACTTCGAATCCAGTCTTCATGCCCGATGTGAAAGGGATGGTAAACAGTCAACTCAAAGGCCTTCTGCCTGGAGGCAAGACGAATCCCTTGGGCGGCTTAGGCGACCTTTTCGGAAAGAAGAAACCCAACTAGCGTGTGGGGACGGGGCTTTGCCCCGTCCCAGCGGGGCAAAGCCCCGCTTCCACACGGATTCAGCGAATGCCGCGCAGCGAAATCTGGGCGGGCTGAGCTTCGAGCATCCGCATGCCGTTCAGAATCGTGGCGATTACGTTGTCGTCTCCGACTACGGTGTTGATCATCAGGTGATAGAGGCTGCGCCTCGGCCAGTCGGCATTGAAGTAGTGTTTGATATACGCGATCCGCTCCTTGTCCACGTTCTCCACCAGGTCTTCTGCCTCTTCACGGCTCTTGCCCATCGCCACAAGGCGGCGAATCTTTTCGTCGTGCGGAGCATAGGTAAAGACGCGGAAAGTATCCTCGCGTTCCCGCAGGAGAAACGGGGACCCACGGCCGACAATCACCGCATTGCCTTCCTCCGCAATCGCGCTCATGATCTCTCCCACCATGGCCATCATGCGATCCGCATCAAACGCGTCAGAGGCGGCCAGCGGCATACTGCGTTCGTAACTGCCCCGCCAGAAGGCTTTCGCGAAACGGTAGAGGCGGCTGTCGAGGCGCTCATCGCACAAGGCCACCGCCGATTCCGTCACCTGCGCGCGCTGGGCAATCTCGCTCGTCAGTTGCCGGTCCCACAGCTTCCACCCCAAGCGGCGGGCCAGTTCGGCGGCAATGGCTCCGCCGCCGCTGCCAAATTCGCGTTCGATAGTGACGATACGAAACATTGCGAACCTCCTTCAGTCCTACGGTGGAGGGACGGGCGTCTCGCCCGTCCAGCCGGGCGGGGACGCCCGGCTCTCCACTAGTGAGCCACGATCCCGCCGCCTGGCTTCGCCCTCTTGATCAGGAACACACACGGGATTAAACAAGCGATCACGACCGCGAGCAACCAGAAATTATCGATGTAGGCCAGCATGGTCGCCTGCCGGATCACATTTGCCTGCATCATCGCGTAGGCATGCTGCAGCGCGGAACTACCCCCGGAACCAGGCCCGGCGCCGCCGCCCGAAAAAGTACTCGTCACCCCGCGCAGGATTGCCTGAAACTGCGGATTGGCGGCGCTCAGCTTCTCCACCAGCCGCACCTGGTGAACCTGCGCGCGGCGAGCCAGCATGGTGGTGACAAAGGAAATCCCGATGCTGCCTCCAATATTTCTGGCGAGGTTCATCAAACCGGACGCGGCATTGTTCTTCTCGCGTGGCAAGAAGGCATACGCGGCGGTGTTAATGGGCACGAACAGGAAAGAGAGGCCCACCGCCTGGTAAACGCGCGCCATCGTCACGGTGCGGAAATCGATGCCCAGGTCGAACGTCGTCATATGAAACAGCGACAACGAGAGCACCGTCAAACCAAAGAGCATCAGCCAGCGCGGGCTATACCGCGAAAGCAGAAACCCAACCATCGGCAGCATCGCTATGATCGTGAAACCGCCCGGCATTAGCGCCAGCCCGGACCGTTCGGCGGTGTAGCCCAGCACCGTCTGCATGAACAGCGGCAACATCAGCGTGGTGCCGAGCAGGGCAAATCCGAGCATGAACATCAGAAAGTTCGCGGTGGCGAAAGTGCGCACGCGAAATAAATGCAGGTCGACGATGGGGTCTTTGCAGTGCCACTCCCAGAAGACGACGAAGATCAGCGACGCGGCTGAGATCACGCTCAGCACTACAATGAAGTGCGATTCGAACCAGTCTTCGCGTTGTCCTTTGTCGAGGATCACCTGCAGCGTTCCGAGGCCGAGCGCGACGAAACCGAGTCCGGTGTAGTCAATGCGGGTTTCGCTCAGCTTGCGGCGCTTGAAGTACGGAGGATCCTGGATGAGCCGCGATGTCAGCAAAAGCGAAAGCATGCCGACGGGGATATTGATGAAGAAAATCCAGCGCCAACTGAAGTTGTCGGTGATCCAACCGCCGAGCGTCGGACCGATTGCCGGCGCCATTACCACCGCGATGCCATAGACGGCGAATGCCATGCCGCGCTTGGCGGGAGCAAAGGTATCGGCGAGGATGGCCTGCTCGCTCGGCTGCAAGCCTCCGCCGCCGATACCCTGAAGAATGCGGAAGACGATCAGCATGGCGAGATTGGGCGCGAATCCGCACAGAAACGAACTGATCGTGAACAGCGCGACGCAGCTCATGTAAAAACGCTTGCGTCCCATGATCGAAGACAGCCAACCGCTCAGCGGCAGCACGATGGCATTCGAGACGAGATAAGACGTCAGCACCCACGTACTCTCGTCCTGACCCGCGGAAAGACTGCCGGCGATATGAGGCAGCGCCACATTGGCGATGCTGGTATCGAGCACCTCCATGAACGTGGCCAGGGTCACCGCGAGGGCAATGATCCACGGATTGACCGGCGAACGCCATGCCGCGGCTTCATTCATGGTGATCGAAGCAGCGCCCATTATTTGATCCAGACCTTCGGCACCACCGACATCCCAGGGCGGAGTTCATGTCCCTTGGTCTCGCCCGGCTCGAACACAATCTTCACCGGAATGCGCTGCACGACTTTGACGTAGTTGCCGGTGGCGTTTTCGGGTGGCAGCAGGCTGAAGCGCGCACCACTGGCGCCCGCGGTAGAATCGACATGCCCCTTGTAGGTCTTTCATCTTCTTAAGCTGCGTCTCCTTGAAGTTCGCCGTGACCCAGAGGTCCCCCTCATCGAGCGGGATGACCTTCATCATCTCCTGGCCGGGCTGCACGTTTTGACCAACCTCCACGGTGCGGTTGCCGACGACTCCGCTGACCGGCGCAATCACTTTTGTGTACTGGAGGTTCAGCTCAGCCTGGTCCAATTCGGCCTTCCTGCGATCGGCATTGGCTTGCGCGGAAAGGGCGCGCGCGCGCGTGACTCGCATCGTCTGCGGCGCCGTATCGGCGGTTCGAAGATCGGCGCCGGCCTGCGCCAGTTTGTCCTGCGCCTGTTCGATCTGCGCCGCGAAAGCATCGGCGCTGGCGCGCGCCGCTTGCACGGTTGCGGCGGCGGCCTGAGCGCTGGCGACGGCTTGATCGTACTGCTGCTGCGAGATCTCCTGCTTGTCGATTAGTTGTTTGTAGCGGACAAGATCGTTCTGCGCTTTGGTATTGTTGGCTTCCGCTTCCACGATCTGCGACTTGGCGGCCTCAAACTGCTGGCGGGCAGCCGCGATTCCAGCCTTTGCACTGGAGACGCCGGCCTGGGCGCCGCTCACCTGGCTCGATGTACTCACGTTCGCGATCGGGACGTTAATGCCGGCGGCCGCGGCCTGCGCCTGGGCATCGGCGTATTCAGCGCGCGCCCGCGCCACGGCGACTTCGTAGTCGGCAGGGTCGATTTCCACCAGCACCGTTCCCTTTTCCACGTACTGGTTGTCTTGCACGTTGAGCTTCAGCACATGGCCGCTGACGCGCGCGCTTACCGAGTTCACGTGCCCATCAATCTGCGCGTCGTCGGTGGATTCGTAGCTTCCGAGATAGCGCCACAGGAAGAAAACGGCAGCGAGGATCGCGAGGCTGGTGAGAATGAATCCCAACCTGGTGTGCGGATGGTTCAAAAACGCGGCCCGCCGCTGATAGCGGGTTTCGCTGTCAGACGGGGATTGAGACTGCGGCGCACGCGCTTCCGGTTGCGGTTTGGGCTCGGCTACAACGCTGCTGCTTGGTTCCATTGGCTACTTCCCTTTCAAGTATTCGCGGACGCCCTCTTCGGCGCGCCCCAGGGCGCGGGCAAAAGAAACTTTGGCGAGGTTGTGAAGATAGAGGCTCGAGATCAAACTCTCGTGCGCGGACGCCACCGCTTCCTGCGCCTGAATCACTTCGAGGTTGTCGGTGACCCCGGCGGAGAAACGATCCCGCGATTGGGTGAGCGCCTGCTCGGCAAGATTCACGGAACTCTGGGCGACTTCCACCCGATCGCTGGACGACTTGAGGTCGAGCAGCGCGTTGCGGATATCCTGATCGATCTGGCCGCGCACATCCGCCATCTGCGCCTCCGCCTGCCGCAGGCTGGCTTCCGCCTTCAGAACATCGCCATGGACCTTGCCCCCCTGAAAGATCGGAATGTTCAACGTACCGACGACCGCATACGTAGGCGCCACATCGCCGGGAACCTTGCCGATTTCGCCGTAATTCGCCGCCAGATCGAGGGTGGGAAAATAGCCGGCGGTGGCCGCGCTGCGCTCAAGTTGCGCGGCGACCAGACGATCCCGCGCCGCTTTGTAATCGGAGCGCAGAGAATACGCGCGCTGCAAACTGGTTTCAAGATCGGGGATGGGAAAAGCCTGGTAAGGAGCTTTGTCGGCCAGTTCGAATTCCTGGCCGGGCGCGAGTCCAATCACCCGTGCCAGCGAAATTTTCTGCTTGGCGAAATCATTCGTGGCCGCGATCAGTTGCTGCTTGCGCGCCTGGTGCTCGACTTGGGCCCGGAGCGTGTCGATCGCCGGAGCGACGCCGGCCTCCTGTTGCGCGACTGCCTTCTGGTAGAGAGCGCGCGCCGTCTCGACTTGCGCTTGCGCGGTTTCCACCCGGGCTGCCCCGGCAATCGCCTGCAGATAGGCGCTGCCGGTCGCGAGCACGACCAGATCGCGCGCGTCCTTCAGATTGAACTTGGCCACGCCCTCGCCGATCACGGAAGAACGGTATTTCTGGATTGCCTTCCAGTCGAAGACTCGCTCGGTCGCCGAGGCCCGCACATCAAAGTAGGAGAAAGGCCCGATGACGCGAGGAAGAGTAGGAAACAGCGAGGTGCGAAGTCCTTCCGCTTCTAGGCTTACCTTTTGCGCGGCTTCCTGCACATCCGCGCTGACCTTCGGAAGCAAGGCGCTGAGCTGCTGCCATTTCTCTCCCCGAGCTTCGATGGTGTTGTACTGCGACAAAAGACCGGCCAGGTTCTGGCGCAATGCCCGCTCGATCGCGTCGCTGAAGGTCAGCGGCAGGACTCCCGGCGTGGGCTTGGCCTCCGGCACACTGCCAAACAGCGGATTCTGCGCCGAGGTTTGAACCTGTGAGGTTTGAACCTGCATGGCTCCGCCCGCCGAACTCGTCGTCGAAGTCGATGTAGAACTTTGGGCGCAAAGCGCCGCTGGGAAGACGACAATTGACACGATCGGAAAAACGGCCCGCAAAAAGAATGCACGAAAGCAAAGCAATTGGCGGTTGGAACGGTCCGCGGAAGCCATGGAACCTGGGTTCTCTCCTTACAGGACGAAAATCATAAGTCTTTTTACAAAAAGGAAATGATAAGTCTTTTGGACTCGTTTTGGCGAAGGTCCGATGCGAATTGTTGAACCGCCTCGCGATGGAGCGCGCGCCCATACCGTTTTTCAGGCGCGCTCGCACTGGCGACAGTGACCTTGGTCATCTTGTGTAACCTCCACCCAAAGTTCAATCTATGAAGCGAGTCAAGCTACTTCCCTGCGACGGGAAACTGCGTGAGGGAAGTCCTGCGTATGAGCGAAGCCACGAAACCGTCGCCCAAAGGATCGGACTGGACGCGCCTGCTTACAGATCCCGACTTGGTCAGCCACCTCGGCAAACTGCTCCAAACCTACCGCGAAGTGCCTGCGGAACAGCGCGAAACGGCGCTGCTGCGGGCCATGCGCGAAATTAAAGACGCTGCCGTCAAAGCCCGCGAAGCACGGCAAAATGTACCCCTTACCGCGGCGCCGGCGCCACCTGCCGTGCTTCACCATCCCGAACCCGTGGATGAAACGCCCCCGTTCGAACCGGATTTGTTCACAACACAATTGGGATCGGATCGCCGTCGTTTTCACCGGATCAAATGCTATGTGGCGGTGGAAATTCACGTTGAAGGCGTCGACGAGCCAGTCTGGGGCAATCTGGCGAATGTGGGCCGCGGCGGATGCCTGGTCGAGACTGCCAGCCCCGTGCCCGCGGGCAAGGCCCTGGAGATCGGGCTGTGGGTGTCGAGCGGCAAGATCTGGGTGAAAGGCGTTATCATCAGCGGAGTCGCGACGCGCAGCGCGCCGTCCTTTGGCGTCCGGGTGAAATTCTCAGAGGCCGAACTGTCGGAAAAGGAACACCTGCGGGAATTTCTTAAATTCGTCGAGAACACCGCCCGCAAGTCGCAAAGCGGAAAAGCCTACGTGGCGCAATTAAAGGTATAGTCCGCTCCCCCCCAACTGGCCGAAGCTCGACCAATCACAGTCATACGAAGGCCGCGACTTGGCGGTGACGACGGACTTCACGCTGGCGCTCAGCGAAGTCGTGTCGCGGTATTTGGGGGACAAGTATTTGAAAACGGTGTTTCCGGGATTCGAAGGGCAGCCGGGGCAGTTCGTGAAACTGCTGGGATAGAAAAGCTCGCGTGGGGGCGGACGCCCTCGTCCGCCCTTGGGCTGCTACTGTGCTTCTGCGAGGATGGACTTCAGGGCTTCCTCATACAACTTGTCTGCCCGGTGCCGATCTTTAGATGCTCGTACCAGGTTGCCAATTCCAGCACCGAGCTCGGCACCAGCCGCGTTCGAGCCAGAACCGCTGGCCGCTACTCGGCTGAATACGATATTGTCGGTGCTGATCAGTTCCAACTGGTCCCCTTTAACTCGGTAGGTGTACATGTACAACGCCACCGATGATCGTGAAATTGTCGTCTCGGTTGGGACAACTACCGTGGAGGATCCCTGACCCTGAACAGTCGCAGTGCTACCGTCGGAATAGGTGACGTTGGCGTTGAATGGCTCGGTGGTCGTCCGCGTTTCGGAACCGTGCGTAGTATGGCTAACCGTCTGCATTGGAGCGACGGAAAACAGCACGCGATACTCCGCCTTGTCTAGATTCGCGCGGGTAACGGGGCAGACCGAGGGGGCGAGTTTCGCGCCGTCTTTGGAGAACCACTTAAACATGTTCTCGCTCATCAGGCCCCACACAGGCTTGTCGCCCAAATCTGGGCGATAAACGCCAGTCGTGTAGCGAACCTTGCAGTTTGGGTCCGCTTGGCTCGAAACGGCCCACTTGTGGAGATCGGATTGCCAATCGTCCTTGGCAGCCGACGAAAGTGGTGCCACGAGTAGCAACAACCAGATCGCAATTCTCTTCATCCGGAATCTCCTTCCTCAGCTATGTATCGCTGCAATTGTACTGCTCTGAAGGCGCGAATTGTTGCCTTCGCGGCCCTGGTGCATCTTGGAGATGCTCGCATTAAGATACTTGCAATGATCGATGCATATCTAGACGAGAGCGGTGTTCATGATGGTGCGGCGATGTGCGTTATCGCTGGGTATTTTGGCGGCAATGGCCAATTTCGCAGATTCGAGCGGGACTGGAAAAAGGTGCTGTCAAGGTTTCGCTTCAAAATAGCATTGCTGTCCAAATTGGCGGGCTAACTGCTGGCCGAAGCGGAGGGTGTCGCCGCCGGTAAGAGGCTGAGCCCCCTGATACGCTGGATTGGGTTCCACCAAAGAACCAATTCAACTACAGGA
>JBEKDG010000081.1:0-14803 GCA_050014475.1 Terriglobales bacterium
AATGAACCAAGGTAGTAATTTCAGGGCTTTTTGAGTCAAAAATACTCCTGTAAGTTGTTGAATCTTGGTTCGAGAAAATGCTCGGATTACTAACTTGAGTCATTTTTCCGCAGCCTGTGAAGCCGTGCCCTTCCCAGAGCGATTTATGAGATAGCTTTCTCGATTATTTTGAAACGGAGAAAAGAGCGGAAAGAAGAGCAGAATTGGTTTGCGATGGCCAGCCCCTGAAGGGGCATCTGACCGCGAACACTTGCGGCATCGCTAAAGCGATGCCCTGATACCAAGCCCAAAGTTTTTCCGCGGCCTGCCAAGAGCTAAAATCGTGAGACATTGATTACTAGAGGCCAAAAGCTAAAAGCAAAAAGCCGAGAACTGATAGCGGACGGCTGAGAGCTGACAGCCCCACCGCCTACGCCCGGCTCTTCTTCGTCGCCGTGGCCGCCTTCGCCTTCACCGTCTCCCACGGACGCTTCGGACGCTCAACCTCGGGCTGGTCGCGGTCTTTGATGCGATCGTACTGATACGAATCGCTGACGGTTCCGAGCGACTCGTTGTAGAGGCTGGGCAGCGCCAGCGCTTCTTTCATTTCCTCGGAGAACTGCTGCAGCGCTTTCAGGTGGTCGGCCGTCGCCGGCACTTCGGTCTTCGTCGTCTTCATAAACTGCTGATAGCCGCGATTGATCAGCTTCGAGATTTCGCTGCCGATCAGGTATCCCGGATACGCGAAAATTTTCGCGCCGTCGTCGTCCCTCTTCTGGATCGCCGCCGAGCAGTTGTACTTCTTCAGGAACACGCGGGTTTGCGCGCCCGGAGCTTCAATCAGGTCAAAGCCATGATCGCGCAGCCAACTGACTGCGTCTTCGTAGGTTCGTTGTTCGACTTTCGCTGCCATTTTATAAACTCAATTCTCGCGCATCCGGTTAGATGCGGCTTTCACGGATTCGATGGAACCAAAACTGTCCACGGCGAATCTAATGATGTTGGAATCCACTGACGCTAGTATAGATATACCTTTTTGAGATTACGGGCACATTACTCTAGTCATAAAGGCATCACACGCTAATGACTCCACCAGCTTCCGGCTCCGCGCCATCGCCTTTGCCTTACGAGGCTAAAGCCGCGTCTGGTAAGGGCGGAGAAGCGCTCCTCGCGCGCATCGGCAACACGCCCTTGTTGCCGCTCGACGCCCTCACTGGCGATCTTCCCCACGTAAAACTCTTGGGCAAGGCCGAATGGTATAACCCCGGCGGATCCGTCAAAGATCGCGCCGCCGCCCGCATTGTCGCCGAAGCGCGCCGCGCCGGCAAACTCGCTCCCGGAAAGATTCTGCTCGATTCCACCAGCGGCAACACCGGCATCGCCTACGCCATGCTTGGCGCCGCTCTCGGATTTCCCGTCACGCTCTGCGTGCCGGAGAATGTTTCTCCCGAGCGAAAGCGCATTCTACAGGCATACGGCGCAAATATCATCTACACCGACCCCGCCGAAGGTTCCGACGGCGCCCTCAAGATCGCGCGTCAGTATGCCGAGCGCCATCCCGATCTTTATTTCTATGCCGATCAGTATTCGAACGACGCCAACTGGCGCGCGCATTACGAAACCACCGCGAACGAAATCTGGCAGCAAACCCAAGGACGTATCACGCACTTCGTCGCCATGCTCGGCACCACCGGAACCTTCGTCGGCGCCACGCGTCGTCTGAAAGAGTTGAACCCGAAGATCCGCTGCATTTCGCTGCAACCGGACTCCGCCTTCCACGGCATCGAAGGCGCGAAACACTTGCCCTCGGCAATTGTGCCGCGTATTTACGATTCGTCGCTCGCCGACCAAAATCTGGAGATCGCAACCGAAGACGCGCACGCCATGGCCCGCCGCCTGGCGCGCGACCAGGGACTGCTCGTCGGAGTCTCCGCCGCCGCCGCCGTGGTTGGCAGCCTGCGAGTCATTGGTCATCTAAAATCGGAGCGTCTGAATCCCGAGCGCCTGAAAATGGATCAACGCGCCACCGTCGTCACCATCCTCTGCGACTCTGGCGAAAAATACTTAAGCGAGAGATTCTGGCATGAGGAATGATTGCAGACGTCAGAGGTCAGATTGCAGAAGTGAAGCTGCCGCTCGCAGCCACCTCTGCAATCTGACCTCTGACCTCTGACCCTTATCGATGCTCAAGCTCTCTCAATCCGCCTACGTCTCTCTTCGTCAACACGGAGAGGAAACCTATCCCCACGAGTGCTGCGGCGTGCTGCTCGGGCGCTTTGACGACGACGGCGCGAAGACCGTTTCGCGCATCGCGCGCTGCGGCAACACGCGCGCGGACTCGCCCCACAACCGCTACAATATCGATCCCAGGGATCTTATCCGCATTCAGCGCGAAGGGCGCGAGCGCGGCGAAGACATCGTCGGCTTCTATCACTCCCACCCCAACCATCCCCCGCAATGGTCGCCCACCGATCTCGCCGAAGCCCACTGGTTCGGCTGCTCGTACGTAATCACCAGCGTGGAGAAGAGCAAAGCCGTGCTGACAAATTCCTTCGAGCTGACGGGTACAGACGAGGCCAACAAGAAATTCGTGGACGAAAAAACCGAAGTGTCATGACCATGGGCTAGGGCCGCGACCGCGTGATAAGTCCTGCGATGGAGAGACGGGCGCCCTCGCCCGTCCAGCCCGGGCATGGATCGACAGCGGCAACCATCATGCGGTCACGGTACTAGGGCAGCACCTTCAGCACCACCGCGGTAATATCGTCGTGCGGCGGCCTGCCATCGGAGAAGGCCAACTGGCGGTCGAAGACGAAATCCACCGATTCGGTTGCCGATTCGCGCCGGCATTGTGCCCACACTTCCTCCATTTCGGAGGCGCAGAACTCGACTCCCTCCCCGTTGCGCAATTCATGAAGACCGTCGGTCGCGAACAGAACGCAGTCTCCCGGGCTGAGTTGCACGACGTGCCGTCCGTAAGTGGCGCCCGCGAACATTCCCGAGGGCAATCCGCCTTCGCCGAGTTGCCGGCACGCGGCTCCGGAGACCAGCAGGGGCAGCGGCATCCCGGCATTGGAGAAGATGAGTTCTCGCGTGGCGGGGTTGAAAAGAGCATACAACGTCGAGCAAAAGCGGCCCGGGATGGGTCGCTGCAGCAGGCGCTCGTTCAACAGGGCAAGAACACGCGCCGTATCCGTCCCGGTCTTGTGAATCCCGCGCAGCGTTCCCATCACGAGCGCGGCGAACATGGCCGCCGACAACCCCTTCCCGACCACGTCCCCGAGGTAGATGCCGATGACACCGTCCGGTAAACGGAAGAAGTCGAGAAAGTCGCCCCCCACCTCGGAGAAGGGTATGAAGCGGAACGCGATCTCGACGGACCCGTGGCGGAGCCCCTGGGTGGGCAGCAGCGAGGACTGGATGAGTTTCGCTTCCCGTACATGCCCGT
This sequence comes from Terriglobales bacterium, assembly GCA_050014475.1. Taxonomy (GTDB): domain Bacteria; phylum Acidobacteriota; class Terriglobia; order Terriglobales; family Acidobacteriaceae; genus Acidiflorens. Next base: position 3,428 of record JBEKDG010000081.1, read on the forward strand.
TGCAATCGTCGCAAATGCGTCCGGACACGAAATTTTCTTTCACGGACTCCGATTCCACGAGGCCAACCAGTTCCGACATGCGCGACACCTTCCTAGGAGGCTGCGGAAAAACTCGATGTTGCACTTGATTTTGGGTGGCGCAGCGCTTCAGCGCTGCGGTAACTGCATTGTTTTGGGTGCGGCTTTAGCCGCTGAGGTTACGCTTTCTGCTCGGGAGCTAGTTTTTCCGCAGCCTCCTAGTGGTCAGATCGGCAAAACGCCGGCTCTGCATTAGCGCCCAAAGTTTCTTGGGCGTTCAGGTTCGCCGGCGCCCATCTTCATTCTTTATCCTGAGCTTGTGCGCGAGGTTCGCTTTGACTTGCATCTTTCGCCAGCACCCTGGCATCTTCTTTATATGCCCCAGATCCAAATACCTTCTCCACTTCGCCAATACTCGGGGAAACAGGCCTCGATCGATGTCCCTGGAAAAACCGTGGGCGAGGCCCTTGCCGGCCTGATCTCGCAGCATCCCGAGCTGAAGCGCCATCTCTATACCGACGAGGGCAAACTGCGCGCGTTTGTGAACGTCTATGTCAATGACGAAGACATGCGCTACCTGCAAAAAGAAGCCACGGCGCTTAAAGACGGTGATACCATTTCCATCGTGCCGTCAATTGCCGGCGGCTGCCGCGTTATGATTTGCTGAGTATGACCTGCGGACCGGCACATCGCCGAATGTCCCGCCCCGCGCGCTGTCGCCGCTGTCGGTAGTTAGTCGTCAAAAGTTCGCCGGCAAGCCGATTAAAATTTTAAAAGGAATTTATGGCCACGCTTCCCGATGTCAAATCCGCCGAAGCCAAACCCGAAGCCCAACCCGAAGCCGTTTTAAGCAACGACGAAATCCTGCGCTACTCGCGCCATCTCATCATGCCCGAGGTGGGCATGGATGGGCAGCGCAAGCTCAAGGCCGCGAAAGTCCTGTGCATCGGAGCGGGCGGACTCGGTTCGCCGCTCGCACTCTACCTGACGGCCGCGGGCGTCGGCACGCTCGGCATCGTGGACTTCGACGTCGTGGATTACACCAACCTGCAGCGCCAGATCATCCACACCACCGACGACGTCGGCCGCAAGAAGCTCGACTCCGCCGCCGACAAACTGACGGCGCTCAATCCGTTCCTGAACCTGCGGACGTTCGACATGAAACTGACCAGCGCCAATGCGCTGGAGTTGTTTCGCGAGTTCGACATCGTCGCCGACGGCACCGACAATTTTCCCACGCGCTACCTGGTCAACGACGCCTGCGTGCTCACCGGCAAGCCCAATGTTTACGGGTCGATTTTTCGTTTCGAGGGGCAAGCCAGCGTGTTCGCAACCGAAGAGGGACCGTGCTATCGCTGTCTCTATCCCGAGCCGCCACCGCCGGGCCTGGTGCCTTCCTGCGCCGAAGGCGGAGTGCTCGGCATTCTGCCCGGACTGATCGGCGTGATTCAGGCGACCGAGACCATCAAGCTGATTCTGGGGCAAGGCGATTCGCTCGCCGGACGTTTGCTGCTGGTCGATGCGCTCGGCATGAAGTTCCGCGAACTGAAGCTGCGCAAGAATCCCGATTGCCCCGTCTGCGGCACGCACCGCACGATCACCAAGCTGATTGACTACGATCAGTTCTGTGGGATCCGCGGGCAGGAAGAGCCCGCGGGAAATGACATCCCGGCGATCTCGGTGGAAGAGTTAAAGAAGAAGTTAGACGCGAAGGCCGACGTCTTCATTCTCGACGTACGCGAACCGCACGAATACCAGATCTGTAACCTGAAGGGATATCTCATCCCGGTGGGCGACTTGCCGAAGCGCGTGAGCGAACTCGACTCGAGCCGCGAGATCGTGGCCCATTGCAAGATGGGTGGGCGCAGCGCGAAAGCCGTAAACTTCCTGCGCCGCGCGGGATTTACAAAGGTCTATAACCTGACCGGCGGCATCTTAGCGTGGGCCGATCGCATCGATCCGAAGATGCCGAAGTACTGAAAACAGTTCTCGGTTCCCAGTCGATCTAAGGGACCGTGATCCGCTGATCTTGGTTGACATAGACATTGAGTATTGTTCCTACAGGCAAGTTCGCGTTTGGACCGTACCAAAGAGCCGATTCCCAAGTGAGAGCACCACCCTTTCCCCCGCTAACCCCCGCTCCGCCCCGCAACAGGAGCTTTGCACCTGACACAGTGGCCACATAGTCGAACTGCAGAACAAGCCTTCCTGATTTTCCCAAGAGACCGCTCTTCGATATTGATTCAATGTGTCCAATTGCCTCGGCGCCTGTTTTCACAATGAGCTTAGAACCAACGGCGAGATCCTCGCGCACCTTGAAATGAACCGCCTGCTTGAGCCGCAGCTCTTTCCCTTGCAGATCGTCCATCAGTACAAGGTGGACTGGCGTCCCATCAGCCAAGAGCACCGTATCCGCTTTCTCATCTTCTTTTGCTTGAGACCAGAGCAATACCGGCGCAAGGGCGATAAGGGCTCCTAACGCAACTAGTCCAAGACAGGTTGTAGAACGGGCTCTCCTTGTGGTCATGGCCGCCAATCACTGAACTGTGAAATCATAGCCCTGCCCATAAACACCATGAGGGAAATCGGCGGACCCAACTGAGTACAAGATGTACTCGCCCCTCTTCAGTTCCTTCACAGGTGAAATTCTGAAACGGCGACCTCCAACTGGAGTTGCAGAAGTGCGCACGATTCTATCGGCGCGAATGCCGACCTTTTCCCCTACGGTTCCGCCAACGGAGCCCATTTCGATTTCCCTCCGGTCCCCTTTGTCGTCCATCTCGACAATGATGTAGTTGTCGATATTGTCGTTTGCCGGCAGTTGGATATCGATCACTGGTTTCCGGGAGGCTATTACCGAAGCGTGTTGCCCTTGCAAATAGGCCTTGTTCTTGACGGACTTAATCCCCATAGTGGCAAGGTGCCCGAGCCGCCCGCCGACCTTCTGCTCGCCAATTGTGCGTACCTCGACGGGGTTCCCTTCAATCGCGACTTTAGGACTCGTCAACTGCGTTGACTGAATCATGGCCGCCACAACGGAATCGGATACCCCTGCTTTTTTGAGGGTAGCGAGGTCCTCATCTGAAAGGTTAAACTTTGTTGCACCCGCCTTTATTCTGGCGATAATCACGTCATCCCCGAGGCCCTTATGAGTCATTTCAATGATACGGGCATTGTCCACGTCACTCTCAAGACTCGACTGCGAATAGACCATTTGGGTTCCGAAAAACAAAAGCGTGCCGATGGTACACAAAGCCATCAAGCTGCAAAATGACACGCTACGAGTAATAAAGCTGGCAACTTTCATGCTCTCCCCTTTTTTGGAACGGAATCTATCACACTGACATCAAGCTGTAATTTGCGGGGTAGTTGAATCCCACCCGGCTCGTGTTCGTGACGGCATAGCGCACGGCAACAATCTGCTGCTCTCCATCCTTCTCCCGATACACCACCGGCTTGTGCCAACGAATTTCATCCTTGCCCATCTTCAGTACCAAATCTCCGCTCCCATCCCGACGAATTCGCTTCGCCCCCCGCAAATCGAACTGTATGCCGGACAAGTACAGGAACTGTTAGCAGCAGGCGGCTGCGACGCGGGGCTCGAACAAACACCCGCGATTTTAATTCTTGGAAAAGCGATGTGTCAATGACTGGCGTCACAGACCAATGCCGCAGAACTTAAAGTACTGGTCAGCCAATTCTCAACGGCCGTAATAGCCTATGGATCGGAGTCAACAGCCGGCGGTATAAGGCCGCCCTGGTTATTAGGACCAAAAAAGAAAGGGAGCACTGAGGTGCTCCCATGCGTACCTTCTCTTCCAGGATTTAGAAAGTTACTTACTGGAATCGGAGCTTCCGCCCATTTCGGCCTTCTCAGTCGCGCCGAGGGCCAAAGCATACTTCTTGCCGGCGAAGCGTACTTCGGAAACCGTTGCCTTGCCGCTGGCGTGGTCGACGACTGCGGCGTCGTAGGCGGAGGCTTTGTCGAGCGCGACGACTTTCGCCCAAGCCTTCGCGACTTCCTTCTTGCCCTGCATGAAGCTGACCTCGACGTTCGATCCCGTGCCGTCCCAGCGCAGTTGATACTCACCGGGGGCGAGCTGCTGGCCGGCGACTTCGAACGGCTCGCTCACCTGCAGCGTACCCTTGTTACTTGCGAAAGCACTCGACGCGAGCAGCACGGCCAGCCCGAGCACAACAGTCTTTGCCACATTGTTCAGTTTCATTTGCTCCTTCGCTTTCTACCCGGTTTCGGCCGGGAGGTTCGGGGCGGCTGGTGATAGTTCGAGGACGCTCGGCCGAGGGCTTGCCTTTTTTCTGCAAAGTCCTACAATGCGCAGGTCAGGGTGACGCAAAAAGACGCGGGCCTGAGACTCGTGTTTTTTACTTGGACCCGGCGCACCTAGGGCCGCCAAACCATGCGTGCGCCAGTCCCGTCACCCTGCAAATTCTTTTAAGTGGATCGAGAGTTGTTTCGTCCACCCCACATTGGTTCGCTACAGGATACGAATCCCGGTTTGAGTAAGTTCCCGATTTCTTTTTTCTTTGCGAACCATTTGTCTTGCTAACATGCTTCTTGGACGCGCGGGCGCTCGCCGCGTTAGCAAGCATGTACCCATTGGCGGAGTAACAGTGTGGGAATGTTGTGTCTGGAGTTCGGGCGTCAGGTACTAAGAGCCCGCGGTCAAAGTGGATCTGGAGCGGTGCACGAGCGACACTTTTTAGGATTTGTCATCCCGAACGAAGTGAGGGATCTGCATTTTGTGGCGAACTGCAGATCCCTCACTTCGTTCGGGATGACAATCTATAAGACTGATGACAAATCTAATAGAGTGCTAATTAATCTTCAGCACAATCTTGCCGTAGTTCTTGCCTTCCTGCATCAGCGTGTACGCCTCACGCGCCTGCTCCAGCGGGAAAACTTTTCCGATCACGGGATGAAGCTTGCCGGCGGCCAGCCATTCGGAAAGCTGCTTCCACGCGGATTCCATGAGCGGGCGGTTCGCGCTCAGATACGACAGCCAGAGTCCGTGGACGCTTGCGCCTTTCGCGTAGAGAAGGCGGGTGTCGAGTTGGGGAGTTTCGCCGGTGGCGGTGCCGTAGACGATGACGCGTCCGAAATCACGGACGCATTTGACGCTTCTTGCGACGTGCTCGCCGCCGAGCATTTCGAAAACCGCGTCCACGCCTTCGCCGCGCGTGAGGTCGCCGCTTGTTAGATCTTTAATCGCTTCGACGTAGTCGCGCTGCTTGTAGTTGATGCCGTGTTGCAGGCCAAGCTCGCGCACTCGGGCGAGCTTGTCTTCGGAAGAAGAAGTTCCGTACATTTCGATGCCGAGAATTTTTCCGATTTGCACGGCGGCGGTGCCGACTCCGCCGGCGACGGCATGAATCAGCACGCGGGAACCGGCGGGCTGGTCGAGCAAACCGGCCTTCCAGTAGGCGAAGTAGGCGGTGAAAAAATTTACGGGGAAAGCGGCGGCCTGTTCGGCGGTCCAATTTTCGGGGATGGGCCAGACGAGGTTGCGATGCGCCACGGTTTTTTCGGCGAAGGCGGCCCACTGGGTGTAGCCCATGACGCGGCGTCCAGTAGATTCTTGAATGCCGGCGAATTCGCGACCGGCAATGAGCGGCGGCTTGGGAGTGCCGGCGTATCCGCCGCGCGCGGTCATCAGATCGGCAAAGTTCAGGCCGCCCGCTTCCACTTTCACCAGAAGCTGCTCGGGCGCGGGATGCGCGTCGGGAACCTGCTGCAATTCGAGAACCTCGGGACCGCCGAAACGAGTGATGACGAGTGCTTTCATGGGGAAAGTTTAACAGGGCTGGCATGGGGCGCGCGTCGCTGTCTCGCCGCCGGGCGGGGACGCCCGGCGCTCCACCGGTAGGCTGCTCGCGGAGTTTGGCTTCGGCGTCTATAATGATGACCGAGTTTCCGACCCCCGTGGCCTGAGAGATTTTCTGGCGGCGGGGGCGAGGGTTGCGCCGGGTTGACAGGTGCGATTCGAGGGTGCGGATGGAAACGTCTGCGCCTCCCGTGTTGGAAAGGAAACGCTCGCTGGGATCACTCCTGCCGGTGTTTGTTTTCCACAGCAACAGATTTGAATGCTTAGCACTTGGCACGTAGCGACGAGGCTTGCCGCGTCACGGAGACGGGGCAAGCCCCGTCTCTACAGGCGGAAGAAGGTTGCGCTAAGAGCTAACGGCTAACAGCTAAATGCCTAAGCTTGCCGACAAATTCGGGCGCTCGATTCACGACCTGCGGATATCGATCACGGACCGCTGCAACTACAGGTGTGTGTATTGCCGGACGGGGACGAACGGGGCGGCTTATGCGGAACTTCCGTTCGACGATTATTTGCGGATGGCGCGGATACTGGTTGGGCTTGGGATTACGAAGATTCGGCTGACGGGCGGCGAGCCGCTGCTGCGCAAAGGCATTGTGGAGTTCGTCGGCGATCTCGCGAAGCTTCGTACTGTGGACGGCAAGAAGCCTGAAATTGCACTGACGACGAACGGCCATCTGCTGACGGAGATCGCACAGCCGCTGAAAGACGCGGGACTCGACCGCGTGACGGTCAGCATGGATGCGGTGGATCCGGAGCGATTTGCGCGCATCACGCGCGCGCCCAATGGATACGAGAGCGTGCTGGCGGGAGTGCGCGCTTCGCGCGAGGCGGGGCTCGATCCGGTGAAAGTCAATTGCGTGCTGCTGCGCGGCTTCAATGAAGATCAGATTATTCCGTTTGGCATGTTCGCGCGGGAAGAGCGGGTGGCGGTGCGCTTCATCGAATTCATGCCGCTCGAAGAAGACCGCGTGTGGACGCCGGAAATTGTGGTTACGCTCGATGAGATTGTCGCGCGCATGTCGGAGTATCTGCCGCTGGAGGAAATGGCGCACGAGCGCAGCGAAACGGCGCGGCGGTATCGCTTCTCCGATGGCGTGGGCGAGATTGGGATCATCGCGCCGGTGTCGCATCCGTTCTGCGGACACTGCAGCCGGATTCGCATCACCTCGGACGGCAAGCTGCGGACGTGTCTATTCTCTGTGTGGGATCACGACCTGCATGAGTTGATGCGGCGGGGCGCGACGGATGAGAAGCTTACCGAGTTCATTGTGAAAGTGGTGGAGAAGAAAGAAGAGCGGCACCACATCGGGGAGCCGGGGTTTGTGCCGGCGTCGCGGACGATGGTGCATATTGGCGGGTAGGGCCAGCTATCAGCTATCAGCTATCAGTAAAGGCGTTCAGCGCCGAGAGGCAGAGTGCGCCGGGCATTGCCCAACTCAGATCCTAGAAGCTATCTCATAAATCGTTTTGGGTAGGGCACGGCTTCAGCCGTGCCACCCAGGGCCAATAAATACCCGGGGCTTTAGCCCCTGAGGGATCCGGCAGTTTACCCCTTCGGTTCATTATGAGATGGCTTCTAGTACCGTGACCGCATGATTGTTGCCGCTGTCGATCCATGCCCGGACTGGACGGGCGAGGGCGCCCGTCTCTCCATCGCAGGACTTATCACGCGGTCGCGGCACTAGTAACCAGTTACCAGATTGACCGCACACTAACTCAACTCAGCCTATATGGTTCGCGCGTCCATCCTTCGCCGGATCACTTCCGACCAATTACTTCGTGATGTCCTGAGCGGGCGCCGCTCCCGCCAGTTGCGCCCTGGCCTGCAAGTCACCAGCAGCGGCTGCCCTTAAGGTCTGAGCTGGAGCCTCGGTTCTCTGCTGCAGAGCTCTGGCCGTGGTGCTGATATGAACTGTATCCGTGGCGGGTGCCTGCGGTTTCGAAGCGGGTGCTGTTTGGGGCGCTACCGGCGGCTGAACTGAGGACGGGGCATGGACTTTCGTTACGCTACTTACTGGGCTGGCCATTTGTGAGAACCTCCTAATGTTCCCTTCGGCAGCAGTGCCTATAGACTTTAGGGCTTGTCTAAGGAACTCTTGGGGACGGGCCCGGCTTCAATCGCGGCTGGATTAGGTAACCGGAAACTGATTACTAGGGGTTTAAGTTAGCGGCAATGCCCGGCGCACTCTGCCTCTCGGCGGTGAAGAGGTTTCCCTGACCGCTGCACCCTACCCGCCAATATGCACCATTTACCTTACCCAGTTGTCAGTCGCCAGCAGGATTGTTCTGGATGCGGAGCTAAAGTCTATACGCTCTGGTGCCGAAGAAAACTAGTTAGGGGGTTCCCACAAATGGTCAATCCAGTAAGTAGTGCAACGCAAGCCCAAGCCCAGCCTGCAGTTCAGCCGTCGGCAGCGCGCCAACCAGCGCCTGCACCGCAACCACAGCCCGCCGCCGCAGCGAAAGCGCAGCCCGCAGCCACCGATACAGTTCAGATCAGCGCCGGTGCCAAAGCTCTGCAGGAAGCAACCGAGACTTCGGTGCAGACCACAAAGGAAGCCGCTTCTGGTGACCTGCAGGCCAGGGCGCTACTGGCGAAAGAGGCGGCCGCTCACGCCGGCACGAAGTAATTCAGGAGTAATTCATTTGGACAGGTAATTTATCGGAATTGATTCGTCGAACAGTTGCAGAAGCCGGGAAGCCTGGCAGGTTGTGGGATTCCACCAGCAGGGCGACCGGGCTTTTTCATCAGCCTGCTTACCGGACGCTGTTCGATCGCGAATCTGCTGGAGCGTGTTTCCTAATATGGGTTTGTGAGGAGACAGGCTGTTCCCGCAGGGGCTAAACAGGCTGCGAAAAGAGTCGATTTTCGATGCCCAGCCCCTAAAGGGGCATCCGATTTCGAAGAACTTACGGTATCGCTAAAGCGATACCCTGATCCGAACCGGCGTTTTTCAGCAGCCTGTAAAGCCGCGCCCCTTCAAAAAACCATTTATGAAACACGCTGTAGAAAAATATCAGTAGAAGGAATCGTACTTCGTAACCGTCCAGCCGGAATCTTTCTTTTCTTCGGTCACTGAGAAAAGATCCTTGTAGGTTGCGTCCTGGCTGGGGGTGCTGTAGCGCTGGCCTTTGTAGTGCAGAATCACGAGGGGCGGCGCGTCTTCCCATTCCACCAGGTTCCAGGAAATCAGCGGGTGCTGGGCTTCGGAGTTGCAGAGGAAGTCGGCGCGCTTCTTGCGGTAGTCCCTTTCCCACTGGGCGAGCAGTTTGCGGCAATTGCCGTCGCGCATCTCAGCGATAAAGCGGTTGGCGGTGCGTTCGATGGTGCGATCGCGAAACGGATTCATGGTGATGCTGATCGGCAGCTGGGTGAGCGGGTCGCGTTCTTCGGAGCGCGACAGAACGGGCGGCTGGCTGCTGAGCCAATAGAGATAGCCGAGAAACACGAGCACGAGCAGGCCGGCGGAGCCCAGTGCGATGGCGAGATGGGCGCGGGAAAAGCGCATCAGGAGAAGTTTGGGGGATGGGCGAGGTGAGGGCAAGGTTACTTCAGATACTTCCGAAACTGGTGGGGCGGGCTGGGTGCTGCCCATAGCAGACGGGCTGCCGAACTGCGCTCGGCTTAGACAGCTTGGGCGGCTGTCCCTACGCGGGCGGGACGCCCGTCTCTACACAAGCAGGTTGGTACGCCGCACTGGTTTGTGTTTTCTAAATTGGCGGAGTATAGTTGGGAATGAATACTGTTGTGTCGTAGTGTCAGGATTGTCGAAGCACACCAGTGGGCGAAAGCCCACTTTTTAGTTTGGGCCGGGAATGGCGCGGCGGTTCGGGCGCAAATTGCTGAAAACATGGCTTTTGATCTGGATAAGGTCCGGCAGATTGCCGAGCGGGTGGCAGGCTCGAGCGGGCTGGAAGTAGTCGAAGTGGAAGTGTGCGGGGCGGGTAAGCACCGCATGCTGCGCGTGTTTATTGACCGGCCCGGAGCGGCGCCGGCGGCGAATCGTCCGGACGGCGTGACGCACGAGGATTGCTCGAAGTTCAGCCGGGAGTTTGGGACGATCGTCGACGTTGAGGATGCGTTGCCGGGCGGATCGTATGTGCTGGAGGTTTCTTCTCCGGGACTGGATCGCAAGCTGACGAAGGCGGCGGATTTTGAGCGCTTCCGCGGACAGCGCGTGAAGTTGACGACGCGGGAGCCGGTGAACAACAACCGGCATTTTGAAGGGAAGCTGGAAAGCTTCGAGAACGGAAAGCTGCTGCTGGATCTGAGCGCGGCGCGTAAGAATAAGAAGAAGATGCGTCCGAAAGAGGGCGTGGCGGCGAAAGTGGAGATTGAGTTAGGGAACGTGGAGAAAGCGAATTTGGTACCGGAGATCTAAAAGTTTCAAGGTTTCAAAGTTTCAGGGACCGAATCGCAGCGGCAAGACCTTGAAACCTTGAAACCTAGAAACCTGGAATTCATATGGCTAGTGAGCTCTACAACATCATCGAAGGGGTCAGCCGGGAGAAAGGCATTGATCCGCGGATTGTGGTGAGCGCGGTCGAGGACGCCATTGTGGTGGCCACGCGCAAGTACTACAAGACGCAGGAAAACTTGCGCGCGGTGCTCGACAAAGAGAGCGGCAAGATCAGTGCGTATGCGGTGAAGTCGATCGTCGAGACTCCGGAGCAGGTGGAAGACGCGAACCTGCAGGTAACGGTGGAGCAGGCGCGGAAGCTGGATCCGAGCGCGGAAGCGGGCGGGGAACTGCTGATTCCGAAAGTGACGGAAGGAATTCTGGGGCGGATTGCGGCGCAACTGGCGAAGCAAGTCATATTTCAGAAAGTGCGCGAAGCGGAACGCGACACGGTTTACAACGAATACATCGGGCATGTGAACGAGGTCGTGAATGCGACCGTGAAGCGGCTCGAGGGTCCAGACGTGATTCTCGATATCGGCAAGGCCGAAGCGCGCATGGGACGCAAGGAGCAGTCGCGACTGGAATCGTTCGCGGTGGGGGAACGGATTCGGGTGGTGATCGTGCGGGTGGAAAAAGCGACCAAGGGGCCGGGCGTGATCGCATCGCGTTCGGCGCCGGAACTGGTGCAGCACCTGTTCCAGACGGAAGTACCGGAAATTTATGACGGCACGGTGGTGATCCGTGCGATTGCGCGGGAAGCGGGCGAGCGCACGAAGATCGCGGTGCTGTCGAAGGACAAGGACGTGGACGCGGTCGGAGCCTGCGTGGGTATGAAGGGGATGCGGGTGCAGTCGATCATCCGCGAGTTGCGCGGAGAGAAGATCGACATCATCGAGTATCACGAGGATCCGGTTACGTTCGCGGAGAAAGCGCTGCAGCCGGCGAAAGTGAGCCGGGTGACGATTATGGATGCGGCGGACAAGCATTTGGAAGTGGTGGTGGACGATACGCAGCTCTCGCTGGCGATCGGGAAAAAAGGGCAGAACGTGCGGCTGGCGGCGAAGCTGCTGGGCTGGAAGATCGACATCAAGAGCGAAGAAGAAAAGCGG
>JBEKDG010000082.1:0-14378 GCA_050014475.1 Terriglobales bacterium
GTAATGGCCGTGGACCTACAGGACCGCATCGAGTCCTGGAACTCGCAGATGGAAGTCATGTATGCCCAGCCGCGTTGGCAGGTGGTGGGGCGTTCGTTGAGCGAGGTTTTTCCGGCCGCCTTTGTCGAGGAGTTCTACCGCGTTCGGCAGAATCCGGGCATCCACAATCTTTATAAATTCCGGCTGGCAACTCCCACCGGCGAATCGCGCGTGGTGAATGTTGCGATGGCGCCGCTGGTAACCCGCAAGTTCAACGTGGTGGGGCGGCTGGTGATCATGGACGACATCACGGAGCGGATCGAACTCGAAGTCCAGCTCACCCAGGCCGACAAGCTTTCTTCGATCGGACTGCTGGCCGCCGGCGTTGCGCACGAAGTGAATACGCCGCTGGCGGTAATCTCCTCCTACACGCAGATGCTGGCCAAGCAGTTGCAGTCGGATCCGCAGAAAGCGGGGCTGCTCGAAAAAATCACCAGGCAGACGTTCCGCGCCTCGGAGATCGTCAACAATCTGCTGAACTTCTCCCGCACCACGGGCACGGAATTAACGGAAGTCAATCTCAACAAGGTGATCGCCGATACGCTGGCGTTGCTCGATCACCAGTTCAAGGTGGCGCACATCCAGGTGCAGTCCGACCTCTACGAGAACCTTCCTTTGATTCAGGGTAACGCCGGGCGCCTGCAGCAAGTGTTTCTGAATTTGTTCCTGAATGCCAAGGACGCGATGTCCGGGGGCGGGGTCCTGAACGTGGCGACGCTGAACGGGGAATTCGTCAGCGTGCGCGTCTCCGACACCGGCTCGGGCATTGCGCAGGAACACATTCAGCGCATCTACGATCCATTTTTCACCACCAAGACGTCGCCCGCGGAGGGCCAGAATCGCGGCACCGGTCTTGGACTTTCTGTTACCTACGGCATCATCCAGGAACACGCGGGCAATATCCGCGTGGAGAGCCGCCCGGGCGAAGGCACCACCTTCACCCTGGATTTCCCGTTGATCAGAAAGGCAGTCCATGTCTGAAGTGGCAATGTCTGAAGTAGCGGCCATCTCGCGCCGAAGCACACCGGAAAGCACGCCGCCAAGCGCGGGCAGAATCCTCATCATTGACGACGAAGCGGAAATCCGGGAGTCGCTGGAAACTCTGCTTCAACTCGAGGGCTACACCGTCGTCGTTGCGGGCAGCGGGCGGGAAGGTCTGGCGCAGATTGGAGAGCGCGCTTTTGACGTGGTTTTGCTCGATCTGGCGCTACCCGACAAGAACGGGATGGACGTGCTCTCTGAGATTCGGCTGCTACATCCACAGCAGGCAGTCATCATGATCACCGCCTATGGAACGGTGGAGAATGCGGTCCGCGCCATGCAGTCCGGCGCCACCAACTTCATCCAGAAGCCGTGGGACAACGAAAAACTACTGGCCGACGTGCGCGCCGCCGTCGCCCGCCAGAAGGCGGAAGAAGAAAACATTCAACTGAAGCGCGCGCTCAAGCGGCGCTACAACTTCGAGCACATCGTGGGCAAGAGCGAGCCCATGCTGAAGATTTTCGATCTAGTCGCACAGGTGGCGCCCAGCCGCTCGACGGTGCTGCTACAAGGCGAAAGCGGGACGGGCAAGGAACTGATCGCCAAGGCGATTCATCTGAATTCCACGCGGCGCGACCGCCCGTTCGTGCCCGTCAACGCCGGGTCCACGCCGCCCGACCTGCTCGAATCCATGCTGTTCGGCCACGTCAAAGGCGCTTTTACCAGCGCGGTTACATCGAAGAAAGGGCTGTTTGAAGTTGCCGACCGGGGTACGCTCTTCCTCGACGAGATCGGCACCATGAGCATGGACACGCAGAGCAAGATTCTGCGCGTATTGCAGGACCGCAAGTTCATGCATCTGGGCGGCGTGCAGGAAATTCAAGTGGACGTGCGCATCATCGCCGCCACCAACGTGGATCTTCGCCAAATGGTGCGCGAAGGCCGCTTCCGCGAAGACCTGTTCTACCGCCTCAACGTAATCAGCATCGATCTGCCGCCGCTGCGGCAGCGCCGCGAAGATATTCCATTGCTGGTGCAGCATTTTCTCCAGAAGTATTCCGAGGAAAATGAGCGGCCAAAGCGTCACATCACAACCGAGGCGTTGCGCCCGCTGGTCGGCTACTCCTGGCCCGGCAATGTCCGCGAACTGGAGAACACGATCGAACGCGCCGTGGTGCTATCTTCCGACAACGACATTGGGCTCGATCTGCTGCCCGACCACATCGTGGGCCGGGGCAGTTCGGTTCCGGCTTTGGATGCGAATTCGGGAGCCACACTGTTCACCATCATGGAAGACTGCGAACGGCGGATCATCATCGACATGCTGGAGAAGTGCGGCTGGAACCAGACCGAAGCGGCGGAACACTTCCACGTCCCGCTCTCCACGCTGAATCAGAAAATCAAGCGGCTGGCCATCGAGATCAAGAAGAAGAACCGGGAGTAGCGCAGCTCGTTCCTCCGCCTGTAGAGACGGGGCTTGCCCCGTCTGCTTTGGACGGGGCGAGAGACGCGGCAAACCGCGTCTCTACGGAAAGCAATGATGTCCAGGTCTGCCGCGCGGCAGACCCTGGTCGAACAAGATTTACGCGTCCAACCTCTTTTCCGCTCTGCTATAGTTCCCTGAGCGGAAGTTCCCTGAGCAGACATGGCGTTCGAACTCGAACTGATTTCGCCCATTGAAGTCGCCAAAGATATTGCGCTGGCGGTTCAGGAATACACCCTGCTGTCGGCGCAGTCCCTGGCGAACTTCTTCCGCCGTCCCCTGTACATGGGCGACATGCTGCAGCAGGCGGACCTGATCGGCGTCGGCTCCCTGCCGATCGTGATTCTGACGGGACTCTCCGTCGGCGCGCTTTTGGCGCTGAACGCAGCCAGCACGTTACAACGATTCGGCGGGATCACGCTCATCGGCCAACTCGTCTCGATCGGCATGGTCACCGAACTGGGACCGCTCATCACCGGACTGATGGTGGCCGGGCGGAACGCCTCCGGCATGGCCAGCGAACTGGGTTCGATGATCGTCACCGAACAGATTGATGCCATGCGTGCCCTGGGCACCGACCCCACCAAGAAGCTGATTACGCCACGAGTGGGTGCCACCGTCTTCATGCTGTTTTTCCTGACCATCATCGCCGATCTGCTCGGGCTGATCGGTGGCTTCGCGGTCGCGCATCTGATATTCGGCCTCAACTCGCGCCAGTATTGGACCTCCGTCTGGCAGATCCTTGTCTTCCGCGACGTCTTCACCGGCCTCATCAAGCCGGTGCTGTTTGGGTTCATCATCGCCACCGTGGGCTGCTATTACGGCATATCTACGCGCGGCGGCACGCAGGGAGTGGGCCGTTCGACCACCCAGGCCGTGGTCGCTGCTTCGGTGTTGATTCTGATCGTGGACTTCTTCGTTACCAAGTTGATCTTCGCAATTTTTGGTTACAGGTAAGCCATGCCGGCTCCCACTCTGCCCAGCGAAAATCCGGCTGCTGCGGTGGCAAGTCTCTCCGGCTACGCCATCGAGTTCGACAACGTTTCGCTCGCGTTCGATGAAAACGTCGTGCTCGACGGCATTTCGTTCCAGTTGCCGCACGGCGAAACCAAGGCGCTGTTTGGCGTCGCCGGGTCGGGCAAGAGCACACTCCTCAAGCTTGCGATGGGGTTGCTGCGGCCCGATAGCGGCCGCATCTTCGTGCTGGGAGAGGAAGTCACGCGCATGTCGGAACGGGAACTGTTCGAGCTGCGCCGGCGCGTGGGCATCGTGTTCCAGGAAAGCGCGCTCTTCGACTCGCTCAAAGTATACGAAAACGTTGCTTTCCGCCTGATGGAAGAGAGGATCTCCGCGGATGAAATCGAGCGGCGCGTCCGCGAGGCGCTGCGCTTTGTGGAGTTGGAACGAACCTACGACATGCGTCCGTCCGAACTCTCAGGTGGCATGCGGCGGCGCGTGGCCATCGCTCGCGCCATCATCACCGAGCCCGAGGTGCTGCTCTACGACTCGCCTACCGGCGGACTCGATCCGGTAACTTCGAACACGATCGTCGAACTTATCGTGAAACAACGTGACGTTTACAAAACCAGTGCCCTCATGGTGACCCATCGCCTGCAGGATGCCTTCACCATGGCGACTCACCAGTTCGATAAGGCCACCAACCAGATGGTCGTTCTCCCCAAAGGCCAGCATGGCGAAGTGCCCCTGAGCTTTCTGATCCTGCGCGACGGCAAGGTCATCTTCGATGGCGACGCTCAGCAGCTCACCAGCTCGCGCGACGACTACATTCGCGAATACATTTCGTAGTTTTGAAGGGGCAGGGCTTCAGCCATGCCGTTAGAGCCCGCCACACAAGCGGCTTTAGCCGCCGAGGGTCGCCACCTCATAGCGTTCAGGCGGTCGTCTTTCGGCCGGCTTTCTTTTGGATGCTCTTCTCCTGGCCACCTTTGCCCGGCAGGCCCACCGGATTTTCGTGCGTGCGCTCGCGGAATCCACCTTTCATCCCCCTCGCGAGGCCGATCGTCGCTTCCCCAAACTTGTCGCGCAGACGATCCGCGGCCGCCAGCGCCTTCTGCCAACGCTGTTGCCGCGAAGGCTCCAGCAGATCGAGCTGGGTGGAACCCGATTCGAAATTCGACGCTTGCACTCCCAGCAATCGCACCGGAGCGCCCGGCTTCCAGTTGTCGAGAAACAGACGCCGCGCCTGTTCAAAAATCTGGTTGTCCATCTGCGTCGGCTGCTCCACCGAATGCGCTCGCGTGATGGTGGTGAAATCTTTGTAGCGCAATTTCAGTTGAAGCGTGCGCGCGAAATATCCGCCCTCGCGCAACCGCCGCCCAACCATTTCGCTGAGCCGCATCAGCGTGGACTGCAAGCGCTCGGCGTCGCCCGTGTCCTCGTCGAACGTGTGCTCGTGGCTGATCGATTTCGGATCGACGCTTTCTCCCACCGCGTTGTCGAACCACCCACCCGCATCCTCGCCCCGCGATTTCCCTGCCAGCGCCAGCCCCCATTTTCCGAAGCGGCGTTCGAGATCCCGGTCCTCCAGGCGCGCGAGGTCGCCTACTTTCTGAATGCCGAGCGCGTGCAACTTCTGCTCCATCACCTTGCCCACGCCGGGGATGTCGCCGACTGCCAGCGGCGCCAGAAACTTCGCCTCCTCACCGGGCAGCACCCAGAGCACGCCGTTCGGTTTGGCTTTAGCGGATGAAACCTTCGCGATCAGCCGCGATGTGCCGATCCCGATCGAGCAGTTCAATTGCGTCGCCGACTTCATCGCCGCATGAAGCCGGTGCGCTGCACTGAGCGGCCGGCCGTGCAGACGCTCCGTCCCGGTCATATCGAGATAAGCCTCGTCCACCGAGGCCATTTCGACCAGCGGCGAAAAGTGGCCGAGCACTTCGTGCACCTCCTGCGAATATTCGCGATAGCGCTCCGGATGCCCATTCACAAAAATCGCCTGCGGACAAAGTTTCGCCGCCGTCCGCAGCGGCATGGCCGAGTGCACGCCAAACTTTCGCGCCGCGTAGGAAGCCGCCGAGACCACGCCCCGTTCGTCGCGCTGCCCGCCCACCACCACCGGCTTGCCTTTCAGCGATGGGTCAAACAATTCCTCGACCGACACGAAGAAGGCATCCATGTCGACGTGAAAGATGGTGCGCGGGGAGGAGGTGCTCATCGGAGTCCAGGAGGCCTTGCAGAAGTGTACCGCGAGAGCACGGGTGCCAGCCTTATTGGCTAACCCAGTTATTTTGGTGGGTACCCCCCACCCCCCCCCTTTTTCTCATACCATTAGAATCATGGGGTTAGCGGGGTGATTTTCCAGATACCTCAATTTAAAGGACTTATAGCTACATAATACAAGAATAAGGACTTAGCTTGGTTTTTCAGGTTTGGGACGGGATTTCGGCAGCGGATTGACTCCGCTCGTTGACTCGACGGGTTGTCAAAGAGTGCTGACGAGTGGGGCTGAGAGAACTCCGAGGTCCGTCTCTGGAGACGGGCACACTTCGGCGTCCCACAGGTCGATCTCCATTGTCGCCGACGTGCGGTGGGAAGTCTGTGATGGTGCACACCGCGTGTTTGTGATGAAAAATCAGACTTTCAGCGGCTTTTCGGCACTTCCGATCGCGCTTGACACTGGCGGTTCCGGCTCCTACGCTAACGGCATATGGAAGTGCGACTCACCCCCGACCAAAGGGCTTTTGTCCGGCAAGCGATTGACAGCGGGCGGCTTCGAGGCGAGGAAGACGCGGTGAAGGAAGCTCTTTCTTTGTGGGAGGAGCGCGAACGTACGCGCGCGGAAATCCTGGCCGCCGTCGATGAGGCGGAATCCTCTCTGGCTCGTGGCGAAGGGCGCGCGATCACGCAGGAGTCGATGCGCGAGCTTGCCCAACAGGTGACGCAGCGTGGACGAGCCCGCCTTGCCGCCGATCTTGCCTCCGAACGACAGACGCCCCGCCGATGAGGCACCGCCGTTCGCCGCTGGCCGATTCCGACCTCGACGACATTTGGTATTACGTTGCTTCCCAAAGCGGCAGTATGGACATTGCCGACCGTCTCATCGGATCCATCACGGACCGTTTCTTTCTTCTCGCCAGCCATCCCAATCTAGGGCGTGCCCGCGACGAAGATTTGCGCCCCGGCTTGCGGACGTTTCCCGTCGGCGAGTACGTCATCTTCTATCGCATCGAGGACGAAGACGTGGTGATTCTTCGCGTGCTGCGTGGCAGCCGGAACATTGCAGCCTTGTTCGCCCATTGAATCGCACAGAAAGCAGGCGACGAGCGGGGCATCCGACGCTGCCAGCTCATCACCACCGGCTTGCCTCTCAGCGACGGGTCGAACAATTCCTCGGCGGAGACGAAGAAGGCGTCCATATCGACGTGAAAGATGGTGCGCGGGGAGGTGCTCATCGCAATACGTTAGGGAGCTTCGAGAAAGTGTATCGTGAGAAGCTAATGTTATGGGGTCGGGGGAAGCCTGGGCGTCCCGAAACCTGTATAGTAGGCTCGGAGGTGTGTTTACTACTTAGTTATCATACCGCGCTTAGCGAAAATTTTTTTAACTCGATCTTTTGGAATCATGGACTTAGGTAAAATTTCCCGCAAAATCTTTGAGTTTAAAGGACTTATTCGTAAAATATTCCGGAATAAGGACTTACGAGGCCCGTTCGCTTCGCTCAGGATTTCGGCAGCGGGGTCCCGCCCGCTAATCGCCTCAACTTAGGTTGTCAAAGAGCGCTGAAAATGGGTTTGGGGCAGGTTCGAGGGTCGTCTTGGTTGACGGTACACCTCCACACCGCCCCAATCAGATGGCTATTGTCGCACTGGAGCGGTGAGCATGTCTGTGACGGGGCGCACCGATGATTTGTGATGAAAAATCTCGGGACTGTGGCGTGTCTCGTCAACCATGACTCGTTCCGCTCTGGGAAAGGCAGGCGTAATATTATCCGCGACATGATCTCATTTCATACTGGAGCTCAGGCGTCGTTCTCTGCCGTTGCAGGGGAACTACTCAGAGACGTTAAGGCATATCCGTCCCCTACGCCGCCTGGTGGTCAAGGCAAGAGGTTCGATATACATCCTTCCGCTGTTGTCGGGCCGGGAGAGATTATCGGTACCCCCCAGATGACCGAGGGGGAGGTTGATGGGGTAGGCAACGAAACGGGGAGATTCTGGAGCTCTTCCGGTCAACGTGTCGGATGGACCGGAGATGCTTTTCAGAAGATGAAGCGTCTTGCCGAAAGAATAGCCACGACAAAAGAGCTCAAAGGTCTCGTAAGCGATGGCTTTGTGCTGAATCAAGTTTTTGACTGGCTTTGTCAGACCCTGGATGGCAAGCGCTCTGACTCAATCAGCGACTTCATCTGTCAACGCTGTGAGGATGAGATTGAGGATCACGAGATATATGTGCCTCTTTTCAGAACGTATTCATCGGTGGATTTCAGGATCGGGGACGTCGAGTTCAAATCAATCACAAAGGAATTGTTGGATGGGTGGTTTCCACGAAAACCCCTAGACGATCCTGAGATGGAGAAAAGGGTCAGACAGTATGAGAACAATACCCGGGCCAAATATCAAGCTTCCCTCGCCGCATGCGTGCGAGTCCGGGCGGAGAAAGAGAAGGCCTCGCAGCTGGCCCTTGAGAAAGCTCTTACTGCAACCGCCCTACTTCGGTTTCTGTCAGTTGCAAACTGGACCTCCAAGATCAAGAGTTACGTTCTTCCTTCAGGTATGGAGAATAGCGCGAGCTGGCATAGCTTTCATCTGGTTAATGGCGCAATTACAAGCTTGTCTTCAACGTCCCTCAATGAAGGGCCACACCAATGGGTCGTAGATGATGTGCCTGCACAAATGAGTGGAATCATAGAGCTTCTTTCGGACTTGGCTCAGTCACAAAAGAGTGATCTCCGCAAGACAATCTTCGATGCGATGCTCATCTACTCTCGGAATTCGACTACCACAGGCCCTGCGGATAAGCTCGTATTTATTCTCGTTGCTCTTGAATCTGTCCTTCTAAAGGATTCTAGCGAGCCGATTCAGGGCAATCTTGGCGAGCGCATGGCGTTCTTGATCGGAAACTCGCTCACGGAAAGACAGGAGATCGTTCGCACAGTAAGGAGGACCTACGCAATGCGATCCGAATTCATCCATCACGGCCAAAGTATTGATGATTTGGAGATTTTCGACCGTTTTTTATTGTATGCGTGGTCAACTTTTCTGAAACTGCTTCAAGTACGTGACCAGTTCAAGACCCGGCTTGATCTTCTCGCTAAATTGGATGAAATGAAGCTGTCCTAGCCAAATGGAGTGCCCCGGTGGTTCGTAATGGCGTTCGTGTCGTGCGGGCACTCGCGATCGCGATCTTCCCCTCGATGTACGGCTCGCTCAGCCCAGCACCGGCTCCTTCTTCAAGTCCGCGGTTACTGGGGTTGCGTCCGCGGTGGCCCTTGCTTGGCGCGCGCGTTCGTAGATCTTGCCGTACTCGCGCGCTGACGCTCCCCAGGAAAAATCGCGGCTCATCCCGTTTCGCATCAGCGTCTGCCATGACGATGGATCACGGTAGGCGAGCAATGCTTGTTTGATGGTCGCGAGCAGCGCCTCGCCGGTGTAGTCGGTGAACTTGAAGCCCGTGCCCTTGCCGGCGCGCGCGTCCCAGGGCTCGATGGTGTCGTCGAGACCGCCGGTCGCCCGCACGATCGGAACGGTTCCGTACTTCAGGCTGTAAATCTGGTTCAACCCGCAGGGCTCGTACCGGGAAGGTATCAGGAACATGTCGGCGCCCGCTTCAATTTTGTGTGCGATGGCATTGTCGTACGCGACCTTGACTGCAATCTTGTTGGGGAACTGCTTGTTGAGCCGCAGGAACATTTCTTCGTACGGCTTGTCGCCCGCTCCCAGCGCGACCACGATCATCTCTTCGAGCGCCAGGCGGTCCATGATCTGGGCGATCAGATCGAAGCCCTTCTGTGCGGCGAATCGCGAAACGATGCCGATCACCGGGACTTTGGAATTGGAGTTGGCGTCGGCGTTCGCGACTCCGAAGGTGTTCAGCAAGTCCTTTTTGCATTGCAGCTTGCCGCTCAAATCCTGCGGCGAATACTTGGCGACGGTGAATTTGTCGGTCTGCGGGCTCCACTCGTCGTAGTCCACGCCGTTCAGGATGCCGGTTACGGTCGCGGCGCGACTGCGCAACACGCCTTCCAGGCCAAATCCATATTCGGTGGTCTGGATTTCCTGACTGTATTTCTTGCTGACCGTCGTGATGAAGTCAGAGAGCACGAGCGCGCCCTTCAGGAAATTCACCTGCCCGAAAAATTCCATCTTCGAGATCGTGAGCAGGTCCCAGGGAAGAGTCAGCAGCGGCAAAGTATCGGGCGGGAACAAACCCTGATATCCCATGTTGTGGATGGTGAAAACGGTGGCGACTTCGCGAAACGCGGGATCTTCGGCGTAGAGCGTGCGCAACATCACCGGCACGAGCGCGGACTGCCAGTCGTGGCAGTGGAACACGTGCGGCACGCCCAGCACCTTGGAGGCTTCGAGCACCGCCCGTGAAAACAGGGCGAAGCGCTCGGCGTTGTCCGGATAGTCGCCGGCCGGGCTTCCGTAGAGCGCCTCGCGGTCAAAGTATTGCGGATAATCCACAAAATAAAATCGAACTCCGGCACTGCTCCCCGCCGTCACCACCGAGCAGAAGCGATACTTGTCGTCGAAAGGGATGGTGATGCTGCGCACCACCGTTTGCGGATCGGTCAGTTTGGTTTGGCGATAACGCGGAACATACACGCTTACCTGATGTCCGAGAGCAGCCAGTGCGCGCGGCAAGGCGCCGACCACGTCGGCCAGTCCGCCAGTCTTGGAAAAGGGAACGCACTCGGATGCTGCGAAAGCGATATGCATTGCGAAGACGCCTCCTGAGCGAGAACCCGATATGCCTCGCTCACGTTATGATTGCTTCTACAGTTTCTGTAGAGACGGCGGCTTGCCGCGTCTCTTCGCTGCGCGGTCATGAGCAGGACGCACAGGAAAGAACTCCGCCAGTCTAAAGCCGGGAAGAAGGAGGGTCAACGTGCCCAAGGGCGCTATCATTCAAACCAGTTCACGCAAGCCCAAACTGGGACAGCATTTCCTGGCGAGCGAACCGGCGGCTCTGCGCATTGTAGAGGCCCTGGGCGATGTTTCCGAGGCCACAGTGCTGGAGATCGGCCCCGGCCGCGGCGCCATCACCGATTTGCTGGCACGGAAGTCTCGGCGGCTGATCGCGGTGGAATTGGACCGTGTCCTTTCGGCGCAGCTCCGGATGAAATTCTCCATGCAACCCAATGTTGAAATCATCGAAGGCGATATCCTGACGATCGAACTGGACACCGTCTTCGGTGCGAAGCCGGGCAGCCTTCGTACCGGCCTGAACTTCGCGCCCGAACCGGCCCGCGTCGTCGGCAACTTGCCGTATTACATAACCTCCGATATTCTGCTGCGGCTGCTGGACTATCACCGTTACTTTTCGACCATGGTCATCATGGTGCAGAAGGAAGTTGCCGACCGCCTGGCGGCATCGGCTGGAAGCCGCGACTATGGCCTGCTTTCGGCGACGGCGCAGCTGTACGGCCGGGTCGAGCAACTCTTCACGCTTCCGCCCGGAGCGTTTTCTCCGCCTCCCAAGGTTCATTCGAGCGTGGTTCGCATTACGATCAAGCCTCGGCTGGAGTCGCTTCGCGTTTCCGAGACCGAGTTCATTGCGTTTCTGAAACTTTGCTTTGGGCAGAAACGCAAAACTCTCTGGAATAATCTGAAGACGCGGTACGATGAAGATGCGCTGCGTGCGGCTTTGGAGAAAAGCGGCGTGAAACCTGCGATCCGGGCCGAAGCGCTGCCGCTGGAAAGAACCGCCGCTTTGTTCCGCGCGTTGAGCGACGGCAGTTCATAATTCTCGCGGGCGAGGGCGCCCGCGCCACACGAACCGCGTCTCCGCGAGGAGGCCACTGATGACTTCCGCTGTACGAACTCCCGCCGTCGCCGGCAGGTTCTATCCGGGCCGCGCCGAAGAACTGCTGCGCGAAATTCGAGAATACACTTCTCCCGTCAAGACCGGCCGCATCGCCGCCATCGGATGCGTCGCTCCCCATGCGGGATACATCTACTCCGGCGGTGTCGCAGGCGCCGTGTATTCGCGCCTGGAGATCCCCGAACGCTGCGTGATTCTCTGCCCCAACCACACGGGCAAGGGACGTCCACTTGCAGTCATGGCCAATACAACGTGGCAGACTCCGCTGGGTGAGGTGGCGGCGGACGCGGACTTGGGCGCTCGGTTGCTGCGTCGCTTCCCTGCGCTGCAAGAGGACAGCGCCGCGCACCGCGCCGAACACGCCATCGAAGTTCAGCTCCCTTTCCTGCAGACGCAACAACCGGAATTAAGTATCGTCCCGATCGTAATCGGCACCAGCGACTTTGGCGTGCTCCGTGGATTGGGCGAAGCACTGGCGGATGTGATCGGCGATCGAGAAGAGAAAGTCCTGATCGTCGCCTCCAGCGACATGAACCACTACGAGTCCGACGCGATCACTCGCGTCAAAGACCACAAGGCAATCGAACGCGTGTTGGCCAGGGATGCGCGCGGACTCTGGGAGGTGGTGATGAATGAAGACGTCACCATGTGCGGGTTCGGGCCAACGATTGTCATGCTCACGGCGGCAAAGCTTCTGGGGGCGACTTCGGCCACGCTGGTCAAGTACGCAACTTCTGGCGATGTCTCCGGCGATTACGAGTCAGTGGTTGGTTACGCGGGAATTATTGTCAATTGAGAGCAAGTGTCGTGTTCCGTAAACTCGCGACATAACTTTGGATTGTCATCCTGAGCGAAGCGAAGGAGCTATGCATTGGAGCGCATTCAAATACATAGGTCCTTCGCTTCGCTCAGGATGACAGTGTGGATTCATGCTACCAACTTGCTGGACGTGCGCCAGAAGAAAGGGCGGCCAATTTTCTGACCGCCCTTTTTCAAAAGCAATTTCTGTTTCAGTGAGGACGCGTCGATGGCGGCGCGGCTGAGTGGTGCGGCGACCCTATCGGAGCCATCCCAGCGGAAGTTCCGCCTCTCGTTGCACTCGCGCCGAAGCCGGTTGTCGGTGCAGTGGTTGAAACTGGCGGAGCCGACGAGACTACGACGGGACGAGAAGTCCGCTCCATTGTTCTCGCGAGGCGATCGAGGTGGCGCACCGATCCGCGCGGCACTCCGAAACTGGCGGAGCCGGGATTGATGGTCAGGCGACGCGGCGCTCCCGCGGCCGGATTTGCTGCGAGGCCGCGTCCCACCATCACCGTCTGATGTCCGCTCGCGGGCACCGTCGGCACTTTTGTTCTGACCGGCGGATTCACGACTTGCGGAATCCCATTCCACGAATTCCAATAGCCCGGCTGCCAGACCCATCCGAAGCCGGGAGCGAAGGCCCAGTTGCCGTAATTGTAGGGCATCCAGCCCCACGGATAGCCCGACACCCACATGTAGCCGGCACCGGGATAGAATGCCCAGCCGCCATCCTGGAACGGGCTCCAGTTGGCGCCGATGAAGTAGGGCTGCCAGACGTTGCCGTAGCCGGGCAAGGTCATGTAGCTGCCGTAATAATTCAAGTCGCTCATGCCGTAACCGTAAGGCGACGAAATGCCGGAGCCGCCGGCGGAAGCGTAGCGGTCGTGATAGTCGGTCTGCTGGCGATCCCAGGCGTCGGAGGGATCGGCTTCGTAATTCTTGGCGATCACGAAACTGTCTTTTTTGGCGGGATCGTCATTCGCAAGGTCGTTATTCGCGAGTTCAATGGTTGCGCTGTGCTTCTCGGCAACGTCAAATTGTCCGGACGGCGAGGTCGCGCTCAATTTGCCTTTGAATACGGCCACAGTCGCCTTGCGGGTGCCGTCGAGTTCCACGCGAAAATGCGCGGCCTCGGACACGGTGACGGACTCGTGACCAAAATTCAGCAGGAACTGGTCGCCGGTTTTGTCTTTGTCGTGAGCGTTTTTCGGGTGAAGATTCGCGTAGACGGTGCCGGAGACAAGTTGCACGGTGCTGAACTTCTGGCCATCGTCGCCGAGCGCGAGACGAGTGAAGTCGACTTCGCTGTCGGGCGCCAGGCGCAGCGCCCTCCCATCTTCAAATTCCACTTCCGCGCGGCCATCTTTGCCCGTCTTCAGCCGGGAGCCCTCGATCACGGGCAGGTTGATGAACGCCTTATCGAAACCGTCGCCGGTGGCGCGGTCGATCTGCACCGTGCCTTGCACTTCGCTCAAGCGGACGATCCGCGCCTTCGACTCGGCTGACGCCGAAACCACCAGAAACGCCGCTGCGAGCACGGCCCACATTGCCAGCATCTTTCCGAGTCTTGCGATGCTCATATGCTTCTCCCGGGCTGCTCCCTTGATGCCCAGCCCCTAAAGGGGCGTTTGATGCCGAAGAACGTACGGTATCGCTAAAGCGATACCCTGATACGAATCTTGCGTCCCTAACGCGATGTTGATATGAAGCCCGAGGTTTTCCGCAGCCTAAGTGTTAGAGCCTTTGCTAAGTTCGTGAGTTGCCCGCAAAAACCGCGCGCTGCATTTGCAAGCAAAATATTCAAAAGATAACACTTACCGCTTTTTTCTCTGGCTTGTGCTCAGCTGCTTTGAGTTTGCGAGCGTGCGGCGCTTAAGTCAAGGGGGAACTTGGACAATTGTCATACCACATTAGAAATGTCCCCGTCTTGTCCACAAGAGAAGTGTCCCCTGGTGGTGGTTTCACGATGCCCCGGAAAAGGGGGGCGGTTTCGTCTGCTGCCAGCCTTGTCGCCAAGGATGATTCGGAGGGGGAGGAATGTGGCGGCGCGGTTTTGGGGATGGGG
>JBEKDG010000083.1:0-13920 GCA_050014475.1 Terriglobales bacterium
CACCAGCAATCGCAGATCCGCGCCCAGCTTTCGCTGGTGCTCGAAGGCATCATGTGTCAAAGCCTGTTGCCGCGCGGCGACGGCAAAGGGCGCGCCATGTGCATGGAAATCCTGGTGCCCAATGCGGCCGTGCGCAACTTGATCCGGGAAGACAAGATCCACCAGATCTACTCCTCCATGCAGTCCGGCCAGGAGAAGTACGGTATGCAGACGTTCAACCAGTCGCTCGCCACCGCGTATTTCCAGAAGCAGATCACACTGGAAATGGCGCTGTCGCGCTCCAGCAATCAGGACGAACTGCAGGAAATGATTTCGCGCGGCGCCACTTTTGTGAACCGGGGCGGTCCGGCTCCGATGGCCAAGGGGGCTGCGCCGGCGAAGCGATGACCTCGAGAAATGCCCGTAGCACAACGGGCCGAGACGAGCAAAGAGGCTAGCGAAGAGACAACAAGGCGCGGGCAGCCCGCGGGATCGGCAGCCCACGCCAGCAGAACACGGATAAGGAGAAAGCAACCATGCCGGTTTTCACGTTTTCGGGAAAGACCGCTTCGGGCGAGAAAGTTCAGGGAGAGCGCGTCGCCTCCACCAAGGACGGACTGGCCTCGCAGCTTCGCAAGGAGCGCATCACCCCAGGCCGCATTCGGGAGAAGGGCAAGGAATTTTCCCTGCCCACTTTTGGCAGCGGCAAGGTCAAGGTCAAGGAAGTTGCGGTGTTCTTCCGCCAGTTTTCCGTCATGATTGACGCTGGCCTGCCGCTGGTGCAGTGCCTGGAGATTCTCGGCGCCAACCAGGAGAATCCTGCCTTTCAAAAAACGCTGCTCGGTGTCCGGACCACCGTCGAAGGTGGCTCCACGCTGGCTAATGCCATGCGTCAGTTTCCGGTCATCTTCGACGACCTGACGACCAACATGATCGAGGCCGGCGAGACCGGCGGTATTCTCGACATCATCCTCCAGCGCCTGGCGATCTACGTGGAAAAGGCGGTCAAGCTGCGCGCGGCCATCAAGTCGGCGCTGATCTACCCGGTGGCCGTCGTCGGCCTCGCCATGGTGATCGTGGCCGCCCTGCTCAAGTGGGTGGTGCCGATCTTCGCCAACCTCTTTGTCGGATTGGGAGTCGCGCTTCCGCTGCCGACCCGCATTGTCATCGGCCTCAGTGACTTCGTGGGTCATTTCTGGTGGTTCTTTATCGTGGGTGGCGTCGGCCTCGTCTTCGGCGTTAAACAGATTCGCAAGCACCCGCGTGGCCGCTATTACTTCGACGCCATGTTGCTCAAGCTGCCCATCATCGGCATGCTGCTGCGCAAGATCGCCGTCGCCCGTTTCACCCGAACCCTGGGCACGCTCATTACCTCCGGCGTTCCGATTCTCGAAGGCTTGGCCATCACCGCCCGCACCTCGGGCAACGCCGTGCTCGAAGAGGCGCTGATGAAGGTGCGCAAGGCGATCGAAGAAGGCCGCACCATCGTCGATCCACTGCGCGAATGCGGCGTCTTCCCCAACATGGTGACCCAGATGATCGGCGTTGGCGAAGCCACCGGCGCCATGGATTCCATGCTGCAGAAGATCGCGGACTTCTACGAGGATGAAGTCGACTCCGCCACCAAAGACATGTTGGCCATGCTGGAGCCGGTCATCATCGGCCTGCTCGGCGTCACCATCGGCGGCATCGTGATTTCTCTGTACATGCCGTTGTTCTCGATGATCGCAAAACTGGCGGGATAGCCTCGGGCTTCGGGCTGCGAGCTCCGAGCAGGCGACAACGCAGAAAGCAACTCGAAGCTCGCGGCTCGTGGCTCGAAGCAACCGGCCTGCGCACGATAACGGGTCGCGAACGACGAACGACCAACGACCAACGACCGAATTCATGCACTCCATCTCCGATGAGCGGAACTGGCTGACCTGGCTGGTGAAGGTTCGCATCCTGATCCTGATGGTCCTGCTCGCCATCGAACTCGCCGTCATCCGCCTCACTCCCAGCCCCCTGCCCATCCTGCCCTTTCTCACCGGGATGGTGCTGTGGTTCGTGCTCTCGCTGTTTTTCCTTTTTCTGGTTTCGGTCTGGAGCGAGCACCGCCTGCAGGCCATTCTGCAGGTGCTCGCTGATCTGGCCATGGTCACGCTGGTCGTCCATGTCACCGGCGGCATCGACAGCTTGCTGAATTTTCTCTACCCCCTGGTCATCGTGGTCGCCTGCATGTTGCTGCCGCGAGCCTGGGGATATCTCAGCGCGGCTCTGGCTTTCATCCTCTTCGGAACCATCCTCGAGCTCGATTATTATTTGGTCATTCCCTCGTATGCGAGCTCGCATCCCAAGCTGCAGGCGCTGCAGGTAGTCATCTTCGTCAACCTCTTTGCCTACTTCGCCATCGCCTACCTCGCCGGCTTGCTGATGAGCAAGCTGCGCCAGGTGGATGTGCAACTGAAGGACGCCAGCGGCGCGCTCGAAAATCTGCAGGCGCTCCACGAAAATATCGTGCAGTCCATGAGCGGCGGCGTCATCACCACCGGGCTCGACGGACGCATCACGCTGGTCAATCGAGCCGCCCAGCAACTGCTCGAGATCTCCGAAACCGAGTTGCGCGGACGCTCCGTGGCCGGCCTCTTTCAGGATCCATTGCCCCACTTCGGCGTGGCCCGGGCCGATGCCGAAGTCCGCTACCTGGCCGTCAACGGCTTCCGCAAGACTTTTCGCGTGATGGTTTCCGCGCTCAACGTGAACGCCCGCGGTGACCTGGGCTTTGTCTATTCATTTGACGACCTGACCGAGATCCGCCGCCTGGAACGCGAGGTGCGCATGCAGGATCGCCTGGCTGCCGTGGGCCGCCTGGCCGCCGCCATCGCTCACGAAATCCGCAATCCCCTGACCTCCATCGCCGGCTCGGTGAGCATGTTGTCGGATGCGCCCGCCCTGAATTCCGAAGAGCGGCACCTTTTGCAGATTGTGATCCGCGAGTCCGATCGCCTCAACAACATCATCACCGATTTTCTGGCGTACTCCCGGGGCAAGCAATATCGCTTCGAGCGCGTGAATCTGATTCCGTTGCTGCAGGATACTCTCACTTTGCTCGAACACCGCCTCACCGCCGAGAACGCGGGCATCAAGCTCGAGCGCAGCTTTCCGA
The DNA here is from genome assembly GCA_050014475.1 of Terriglobales bacterium. Taxonomy (GTDB): domain Bacteria; phylum Acidobacteriota; class Terriglobia; order Terriglobales; family Acidobacteriaceae; genus Acidiflorens. The sequence goes on from JBEKDG010000083.1 coordinate 3,125, forward strand.
AGTCCGAAGCCTGGGTGCTGGCCGATGGCGACAAGCTCAAACAGGTGTTCTGGAACTTCTGCGAAAACGCCGTCCGCGCAATAAAAACGACGAACAAAGGTGGAAGCCTGACCGTGGCCCTGGCCGAGCGCGGCCTGGACTGGGAGATGAGCTTTGCCGACACCGGTCCCGGCATCAACCCGCAGCAGACGGAAAAAATCTTCGAGCCCTTCCAGTCGAACTTTGAAGGCGGAACCGGCCTCGGCCTGGCCATCGTGTACCAAATCGTCCAGGCGCATGAGGGCAAGGTGTGGGCGCGTTCGGAAGTCGGCAAGGGCACCAGCTTCGTGGTGCGGTTGCGGCGACTGGAGCAGGGCGCCGCTGGCGGAACTTCCTCCTCCACATCGGCATCCGCCGGAGCTGCGCTGGCAGCCGCGGGAGCGGGAGCGGGAGCGGGAGGAGGTTCGCGTGGGTAACATTCTCGTCTGCGACGACGAGCGCTCGATCTGCGAACTGCTCGACATTGCCCTGCGCCGCGATGGCCACAAGGTGGAAACCGTCACCGGTGGCGAAGCGGCCAAGCGCAAGATCGACAGCGCGCTGTTCGACGTGATTGTTACCGACATCAAGATGCCCAACGTGGATGGAGTCGAAGTCCTGCGCCACGCGCACCAGGTCTCGCCCGATTCCGCGGTCATTTTGATGACTGCGGTCGATGACTACGAAGCTGCCGTGCAGGCGGTCAAGGCGGGCGGCGCGACCGATTACATCCGCAAGAGTCCGGGACTGGTGGACGAAGTCAAACTCGCCATTGCCCGCGCGCTCACGAAAGTCTCGCTCAGCCGCCAGAACTTCGCCCTGCGCCGCGACGCCGCCGCGCGCAACTCGCTCGACAACATCATCGGCGCCAGTCCGGCGCTCGAAAAGCTGAAGCAGACCATCCGCACCGTCGCCGGCACCAGCAGCACAATTCTCGTCTTCGGCGAAAGCGGAACCGGTAAGGAACTGGTCGCGCGGGCCGTGCACACCTGCTCGCCGCGAGCCGCCGAAGCGTTTGTCTCGGTCAACTGCGGCGCCTTCCCGGAGACGCTGCTCGAAAGCGAACTCTTCGGATACGTCAAGGGCGCCTTCACCGGAGCGAACCAGAACCGGCGCGGACTGTTCGAAGTCGCCGACCAAGGCACGATTTTTCTCGACGAGATTGGCGAGATGACCATGCCCATGCAGGTCAAACTGCTGCGCGTGCTGCAGGAGCGCACCGTCCGTCCGGTGGGCGGCACCAGCGAAATTCCGGTGGATGTGCGCGTCATCGCCGCTACCAACCGCGATCTCGACCGCCAAGTCACCGAGGGCACGTTCCGCGAGGACCTCTACTATCGCCTCAACGTCATTCCCATTCGCGTGCCCGGCTTGCGCGAGCGCCGGGAAGATGTTCCGCTGCTGGCGAATCACTTCCTGAAAAAATATGCGCCCGGGGCCGGGAAGAGCATTCACGGCGTCGAAGCGGCATCGCTCGAAACGCTGACCGGTTACGACTGGCCGGGCAACGTCCGGCAACTTGAGAACACGATCGAACGGGCGGTGGCGCTTGAAACCACGAGCGAGTTGCATGTCGAGTTGCCGGCGGAGCGTCCAAAGGCTCGCGCCGTGGCCGCCGGCGCGGAAACCGCCATAAGCGTTGCCCCGGGCCCGGTTCTGCCCGAGGGCGTGAACATGGAAAACTATGTCGCGCAGATCGAGCGCTCGCTCTTGCAGTCCGCGCTGTCGCAAACCAGCGGCGTGCAGATCCGCGCCGCCGACGTCCTCGGCATCTCCTACCGCTCCTTCCGGCACCTGATGAAGAAGTACGAGCTGTAAGGCTCGGCTTTCATCTGTCAGCTCTCAGCTTTCCCGTGAAACCACACTACACTCGCAGCGTGGAAATCGAGGCGCTGAGCGTTCCGGTCGGCAAAATGGACGAGCGGAAAAAGTTCTATCGCATGATCGCCACGGACGAGCGGAATACGGCAGTGCTGAAACCCGCTGGGGCCGGCAAGTAGCGGGAATCGAAAAGAAAATTGGTCGGGGCGCGCGGATTTGAACCGCGGACCCCCTGCGCCCAAGGCAGGTGCGCTACCAGGCTGCGCTACGCCCCGACTGTTCTTCGATCATACGAGATTCGATTATAAATGATCGGATGCAGGTGACATTCGCGACACCCCCAAAAGGTGGACTGCCGTTGCAGGCCGCGCTCGGGCTATAATTTCCCTTCGCAAGTCATGCCCAGTTCACGCTACGCGTTGGTGACCTACGTCCGCAATTCGGTTGGCGAGTTTGTGGAACAACTGCGCCGGGAACTCCACCCGACTACGCCTCACATGGCGGCCCATCTCACGATTCTTCCTCCGCGGGAGCTGACGGGAACCGAAGCGGCAGCGCTGGAATTTCTGGAACAGGCTTGTGGCCGCGTCGTCCCCTTCAGCGTCGAACTGGGAGACGTGGAGACATTTCTGCCTGCGACTCCGACGGTGTTCATCCAGGTGAAGCAGGCTGCTTATCGGATGCGTGAACTGCACGATCAGCTCTGTGGGAGAGGGCTGCGCTGCGAGGAGAGTTGGCCCTATATCCCGCATCTCACGATTTTGAAAACGGAGCGGGATGAGCAGGCGCGAGCAGCGTACGTGGTCGCGCGGGAGCGCTGGGCGCAGTTTCCGGGCAAGCGGCAGGTTCATGTGGAGGAGTTGATGTTCGTCCGCGAGAATGGCGATTGCTGGCAGGATGTGGCGCCGCTGCCGCTCGGACGCGGCCAATTGTCCTCAAAGTCGTAACCCGAGACAGGACCGTTAAGTCCTCTTGTAGAGACGGGGCTTGCCCCCTCTCTTGCGGGAAATCAACCACCCCTTTTAGGGGCTGGGCAGGTGCAAGTAATGCTGCCCCAATTGCAACAAGATTCGCCCCCATCCCTCAATACCCCATGAAAACCCGCAACCAGCGGCCAGTTTCGCTGACCATCGGTACATGTACTTTCCACCCGTTGCCAAGTCCATTGGACGGATTACCATAGATTCAACGGGCTGCACAACAAGCGCCGGATCCCAGGCTGCGGGTTTGATCGGAAGAGAGAATATGCAAATTGGGGTCTATGGATCCGGCTACCTCGCCACCGTCATCTCCGCCTGTCTCGCCGACTTCGGCACGCCGGTTTGCTGCTGTCATGCCGACGGCTCGAGCATCATCGAAGTTGCCAAGGGCAACGTACCCTTTTTCGAAAAGAATCTTCAGGAAGTCATTCGGCGCAACGTGCGTTCGGGACGGCTGGTGTATTCGGCGGACCCGGAAGAATTGGCTCGCAGGGCACAGGTAATTTTTCTCGCCGAAGATTCGGCCCAGGGACTGGAAGAACTCGTACTCCGCCTGGCGGGTGCGGCTGGCCGCTTCCAGGTGCTGTCGATCGTCACGCCGGGCCGGGTGGGTTCGACCACCAAGATTGAAAAAATGCTGAAGGAGAAAGGGCTGAAGAGCCTGCTGGTGTGCCAACCGATGTTCTTCACCAACGGATGCGCGGTCGAAGACTTCAACTGGCCCGACCGGATTATTCTCGGAACGCCTTCGAGCGAAGCCGTTTCTTCACTGAAACAGATTTTTCATCCGCTGGTAATGCGCGGGGTTCCGGTGCTGGTCACCAATTACGAAACGGCGGAGTTGGCGCGCGAAGCGACCACGGCATTCGTGGCGACCAAGATTTCGTTCATTAACGAAATTGCCAGCCTGTGCGAACACGTGAACGCCGATGCCGTCAGCCTGTCACTCGCCCTGGGGCTGGACAAGAAAATCGCGCCGCGCTGCCTGCAACCAGGCGCCGGCATGGGTGGAATTTTTGCCGAGAGTGACATGGAATCGATCACGGGGCTGGCGCGAGAGAACCGTGTCGACCTGAAAGTGCTGAATGCTGCCCGCGAGGTGAATCTGGATCTGGCGAACCGGCTCTTGCAGAAAGTGGCCGTTGCGATCGATACCGTGCAGAACAAAGACGTCGGCATTCTGGGGCTGGCGTTCAAGCCCCACACCAACTCCGTTGCGGGATCGGCTTCGCTGCAACTGGCGCAGAACTTGCTGGCCGGGGGAGCGCGCGTGCGGGCTTACGATCCCGTGGCGATTCCCGACGCGCGCCTGCAACTGAACGGCATGGTGAAGTACTGCGAATCCGCCTACGGAGTCGCCGAAGGCGTGGATGCCCTGGTCGTGGCCACCGGCTGGCCTGAGTTCCGGACGCTCGATTTCGCCCGGATCCGCCACCTGGTGAAACAGCCGATCATCATCGACACCAAGAATCTGCTCGACTCGTCGCGTCTGCGCGCCATGGGATTCCAGTACATGGGCGTGGGCAGACCGTAGCTCGTTGAGTCGTACGGTGGAGAGACGGGCGCCTCGCCCGTCCAGCCGCGCTAGGATGCCCGGCTATGCACTCCCGCCGCAATTGCTATAATCGTTGTCTGCGGTGGGAGTAGCTCAATTGGTAGAGCATCGGACTGTGGCTCCGACGGTTGCGGGTTCAATTCCCGTCTCCCACCCCAAATGCCTCCAGCTCTCTCAACCAACCAAATCTATTGTGCTTGATTTCTGGCATCGTGCCGCCGGAGAAATTCTCGCATCCGCGCGGCGTCGCGGAACGCTTCCGTGCCGCCACAGGCGGTGGTGGAGAATGCGCCGCACATGTTTCCATAGGCCAGGCACGTTGCGAGATCCGCTCCGCGCAGAAATTGGTGGAGGAACCCGGCGTCGAAGCTGTCACCCGCGCCAATCGGATCGATGACCGTTACCGGCACGGCGGGTGCGCTGAATCGGTGCCCATCCCGAATAGCAAGGGCTCCCCTGGCGCCCATTTTGACCACGACGGTTTCCACCTTTTGTGCGAACCGCGAGAGCGCGGTTTCCACGTCGTCAGCCCGGGAAATCTTCATCGCTTCGCGCTCGTTCGGTAGCAGGATGTCCACATGAGGCAGAACCTCTTCGAGGACGCTGTCCCAGCGGTCGTCGGGATCGTCATTAGTGTCGAGCGAGGTAGTCAGGCCGGCAGACTTCATCCGCCGAAAAAGTTCAGGCACATGCGGCAACAGTTCACGCTGCAAAAACAGCGACGACATGTGGAAGTGGCGGGCGGACGCCAGGTAATCGAGGTCGAGATCCTCAAAGCGCAACTCGGAGATTGTGCCCGGATACGTGAGGATGTGGCGCTGGGGCCCGTGCGGCAGAATGAGCGTTACGCCGGACTTGGCGCCATGCGCGACGCGGGCAAGGTCCACGCCGCGCTCACGCAGACGTTCCATCGCGAGGCTTCCGAAAGAATCGTCGCCGACCTTGGTGACGAACCCCACGCGGCTGCCAAGAGCGGCCAGGTTATGCGCCAGGATGGCCGACGAACTGCCTAATGTGATGGTGAAGCCGCTGGCCAGCAGTTCGCGCTCTGTGGGCATTTGCTCAGGCAGACCGTAGAGGATCAAGTCAAGGTTGATCTCTCCGGCGATCGCGATATCGAGCTTGGACATGGGGCAGGCCTTTTGACGTTCTTCGCTTAAGTGCTGACCGCCGGTTTTACTGGCTGTCCGCGAGCTCGACCACGCGCGTTAGGTTCTTCGGCGAGTCGGGATTGAGGCCTTTCTTGAGGCCGTAGTAAACGCCGTACAGTTGACCCCAAATCGTGAACGCCGCGGGGCGCGCGTACTCGGGCGACGGGAGGCCGAGTTCGATGGCGAAGTCGGAGGCCCGCTGGGCCCGGCTTTCGACGCGATTCGCAATCACCATAGTGGCCGCGCCGAGAGCTTTCATTTCTTCGAGTAACTCCACTTCCGCGTCGTAGGAAGTTTCCGACATAAGGAACGTAATCAGCGTTTCCGGACCTGCGATGGATTTCGGACCATGACGGAACTCGAGAGAATGAAATACTTGCGCATAGGAGCACGAGGATTCGGTCACCTTCAGCATGCACTCCGAGGCAATCCCGAACAGGGGGCCCTGCGCCAGAAAGACGAAATCAGAGAAGCTGCGAGCCTCGACAAACAACTGCAGACGCTGGGGAATGTCTTTCAGAAGCGGCTCGACCTGTTGCGGGAGTTCGATCAATGCGCGACGGAACGCATCATTGCCAGAGACGGTTGCCGCGAGGTATTGCAGCCCCAGCAGCATAGACGTGAACGATCGCGTCATGACCGTGCTCAGTTCGTCCGCGTCGAGCAGCTTCAACGTCACGCTGCATGACGCCTCCAGCGGCTGGCGATCGGCGCAGGTAATGGCGATGGTGCGAAGATTGTGATCCTTCTCCAGAATTTGCGCGGCGCGGACTGCCTCCGAGGTGCGGCCGGAGCGCGAAATCACAACGGGAATATAATCCCGTCCGGCTTGCAGAGTTAGTGCGGGATACATCAGTAAGTCAGAAGCTGGGACAGCTCGTGCCGGTAGCTTGAGATAGTTGAAACTCGCTGCAGCCGCCTGCGCGAGATAATAGCTAGTTCCACAGCCCACAAAAATCCATTCCGCTCCGGGTCGCGCGAGTTGAATGGCCGCACGCAGTTCCGCGCTGGCTGCCAGATGGGTGAGACACGCGCTCCAGCACTGGGGCTGGGAAAGAATCTCGCTCAGCGTGTGCTGGCCCTGTTCCGCAATTTCTGCCGATTTCATGGGGTGTGTTTAGCTCCGCTGCAGCCGTTTCCAAAATGTTCGCGCGATGTTCGGGGCCTTACCGCAGCGGCTAAAGCCGCCGTTGATTTGTGGCACTTACGGCACGACTGAAGTCGTGCCCTTTCAAAACAAGATCGAAACCCGAGTTTTTCCGCAGCCTGTTGAAGTCGTGCCCTTCCCAAAAATCGTCCGCTTACACCAACGTCACCTTTACTCCCGCCTCTTTCAGCGCTTGCAAATCTGACTTTGGGATGTGCTTGTCGGTAATCACCTCGTGGACCGCCGTGACCGGCGTGATGTTGCACAAGCTGCGACGGCCGAACTTACTCGAGTCGCAAACCGCTATCGTCCTGCGGGAAATTTCGACCATAGCCCGGTTCACTTCGGACTCCAACAAATTCGGAGTGAAAAGGCCAGCCTTGGTGTCGAAGCCATCCACGCCCAGGAACAAGATGTCGGCGCTGAGCTGGCGCAGAGTTCGCTCGGCCAGAGGACCGACCAGAGAAAACGAGTTCTTGCGCAGCGTGCCTCCGGTCAGGATCACTTCAATGTGCGTGCCGGCCAACTCCGCCGCGATGTTGATCGCGTTGGTGATCACGGTGAGCCGCGTCTTGCGTTTCAGGAAGCGCGCAATGGCCGTCGTCGTCGTTCCGGAATCGAGCAGCACGGACTGCCCTTCTTCCACCAGGCGCACCGCGGCGTGGGCAATTTGGGTCTTCTCCTTGCGGTGGAGCTTCTCTTTCTCGCGCAACGATGGATCGAGCAGGGCACCGGCTTGCACGGGCAGCGCGCCGCCATGGGTCCGCTGAATGACGCCCTGGCCGTCGAGGAACTCCAGATCTTTGCGGATCGTGATCTGCGAAATACGGAAATGCCGGGCGAGATCTTTGACGAGCACGCGTCCGTCCCGATGCAGGACCCCGAGGATTTCACGGCGGCGTTCTTCGTTGAGCAGACCGTTCGGAGGCATGGTGTTTCGATTTGTTTCGAATAGTAACTTTCGTTGATGGCCGCGGGCATTGTCAAGGGCTATTTGGCGGCGGGGATTCTTAACCACAGGGGGCACAGAGGAACACAGGGGACTTCTTTTTTAGCGGTCTCTCAATCAATTGCTTCCCCCTGTGTCCTCTGTGCCCTCTGTGGTTGACCTGGCGGGTGCGCCGCCCGAAATGCCTCGCCCAGCGCCCCGTTCCGCACGCGGTCCCGCACCCTTGAACCGCGCAAACAGCTCCTCGGCGTTGCGGTGATACACCTTTTCCAGCACGTCATCGGGCAAGCCCAGGCCGTAAATCATCCAGCGTCCTTGCAGCGGATATTGCGCATACGGGAAGTATTCGTCTTCGGTCTCGAGCCAGCGGAAATAGTTCTGATACATCGCTTCTCCCGCGCCTTCATCGGTGCCGAACATAATGCGGTCGGAATATTTCATAAAGATTTGGCGAGTGCGGCGCGGCTGACGTCCGAGTTCTCCTTCGCGGGCGCCGGTTTCGATCATGACGTTGGGAAATTTCTGCAGCGTTTGCTCGACGAAGTCCAGGTTCTCGGGCCAACTGCCAAAATGCAGGGCGACGAACGTGGTATGCGGATGCTTCGCGAACATTCGATCGCGCTGCGCAAACAATTCCCGCATGGAAGGGAACTGCGGGCCGTAGAAGCTCCAGTCCGGATGCTCGATGAGCTCCTCGTAGCGCTCGTTGCGGGCGTCGATGGGATGAAAAAACGCCTCCGGATCGGCCACGTGAATAAACACGGGGATGCTCAGCCGCCCGCATTCTTCCCATGCCGGGTCGAGGCGCGGGTCGTCGATCGTGATCAGCTTGCCGCTCGCATCCCGCACGCCGAGGCCGAGTTCTTTCAGCACTTTCAGCCCGCGCGCGCCGCGTGCAACCGAGTCGTCGATCTGGCGCACCATGAGCTGGCTAAAATTCGGATCATTGATCTTCGAATCGCTGATCTTCGTCCAGTCGAATTGGGTGAACACCACGAAGCGCCCGGGATAGGACTTGACCATGGTGTCGATGATGGTCTGCAGTTTGTCGCCCCACATGCCGGTGAGGATGACGATGGTCTTGATGTTGAGGCGGTCCATGCGCGCGATCATTTCTTTGGGATCGACTCGATCTCCAATGCCGACGGCATCGTTGGTGTGGGTGTGCACGTCGATCACGGGGAACTTCGCGCGTTGGATTTCGTGCACCGCGGCATGAAGCGCGGGCTCGGGCTGAAAATCCTTGAGCAGGATGGTTTTCTTGCTGTCGGCGTCGGTGGCGGGCTTGTAGCCGATGCCGGTTTGTTGGGCGGTGCCACCAGCGGCGGCAAAGATTGTCAGGCAGAGAAGCGCGGTCTGAATCCACTCAGTCATTCGACGTGGGCAGAATACTATATTGCGAAATAAAACGAAATGAGTCGAAACACTACAGTTTGAATCTTGATACGTACCATCAGGATGGACTTCAACCGTGCAGACTGTAGAGCAGCGCTAGCGCGGGCTCAGCTCCGCGCGCCGACTTCTTCTTTTTCTCTGGCGGCGTAGTGGGACTCGACGTAGTCGTCGAGAATCTTGATGAACTCGCCTACGATTTTGTCGCCTTTTAGGGTGGTGAAGAGGCGACCGTCCACGTAAACGGGGGCTTTCGGTTCTTCGGCTGTGCCCGGCAGAGAAATTCCTAAGCTCGCATGCTTCGATTCGCCGGGGCCATTGACGATGCAGCCCATCACGGCTACTTTCATTTCTTCCACGCCGGTGTGACTTTCCTTCCAGACGGGCATCTGGTCGCGCAGGTAGGTTTGGATCTGCTCGGCCATTTCCTGGAAGAAAGTGCTGGTGGTGCGGCCGCAGCCGGGGCAGGCGGTGACTTGCGGGGTGAAGCTGCGAATGCCTAGCGATTGCAGAATTTGCTGCGCTACGCGGACTTCTTCGGTGCGATCGCCTCCGGGAGCGGGGGTTAACGAAACGCGGATGGTGTCGCCTATGCCTTCCTGCAGCAGGACCGCCATCGCCGCGCTTGACGCCACTATGCCTTTGGCTCCCATGCCGGCTTCGGTTAGTCCTAGATGCAACGGGTACTCGCAGCGCGCGGCGAGTATGCGATACACATCGATCAGATCCTGCACGCCGCTGACCTTCGCGCTGAGGATGATCTGGTCGGAGCGCAATCCGTGCTGCTCGGCCAGCTTCGCCGAAGTGAGCGCACTTACTACAATCGCTTCCATGGTCACTTCGCGGGCGTCTTTCGGCTCCGGCAGGCGCGAGTTCTCGTCCATCATCCTGGTCAGCAATGCTTGATCGAGCGATCCCCAGTTCACGCCTATGCGCACCGGTTTCTGGTACTTCACGGCAACCTCAATCATGGTGCGGAAGTTGTCGTGGTTCTTGCGTCCGATGCTGGCATTGCCGGGATTGATGCGGTATTTGGCCAGGCCCTCGGCGCAGCCTGGATATTTGGTGAGCAGGAGGTGTCCGTTGTAATGGAAGTCGCCGACGATGGGCACGCGCAAGCCCTGCTTCTCGAGTCCTTCGACGATGTGGGGGATGGCCTTGGCGGCGTCGTCGTTGTTGACGGTTACGCGGACTACTTCGCTGCCGGCGCGGGCCAGGGCGGCGACCTGCTTGATAGTGCCGGGAATGTCCGCGGTGTCGGTGTTGGTCATGGACTGCACCATAACCGGTGCGTCGCTGCCCACGCGGACGCCGCCGATGGTGGCGGTAAAGGATTTTCTACGCTGAATTTCGGCCATATCGAAGATTATATTTTAGCAGGTCAGGGCAAGAAGACGCCCCCTGACCGGAAGGCGGTAGTGCCCTAAGTTCATTAACCACAGAGGACACGAAGTCACACAGGGGCGTGAATTTCTGAGGATTTCCTTCGTGCTCCTTCGTGTCCTTTGTGGTTAATGAAGCGCGAATGGCGAAAAGCGAACAGCGAAAGCTACGGCATCCGCGTGAGCCCCGGCAGTGTCTTGACCAGGTCGTTATAGATCACCATCACGGCAAAGAGCACCAGAAAGACGAAGGCCGCCTGGTAGATGCGTTCTTTGATGGGCAGGCTGATCTCTTTCTGCATGAGGCTCTCGATGAAGAGGAGCAGGATCACGCCGCCATCCAGGATGGGAATCGGCAGCAGGTTCATGATGCCCAGGTTCAAGCTGATGGCGGCGGTGAT
>JBEKDG010000084.1:0-22495 GCA_050014475.1 Terriglobales bacterium
ACCGTGTTTCAGTTCCAGTGTGTCCGTGCGCCCTCTCAGGCCGGATACCGATCTTCGCCTTGGTAAGCCATTACCTTACCAACTAGCTAATCAGCCGCGACCCCCTCCAAAAGCGGATTGCTACTTTGATCTTGCGATATTATGCGGTATTAGCCTCGGTTTCCCGAGGTTATCCCCCACTCAAGGGCAGGTAGTCACGTGTTACTCACCCGGTCGCCACTATACTCATGGATTGCTCCACTTTCCCGTTCGACTTGCATGTGTTAGGCACGCCGCCAGCGTTGATTCTGAGCCAGGATCAAACTCTCATTTGAAACCTGAGCCTGTCTGGGTAGACAGGCAACCTCCGCCTGCTGAGGCAGAGGTCCATCTTGTGAGTACGTTCAGACTTGAGCCCGAACATTTGTTTCTCACGACTGGCACGTTCAACCTTTTGTCAAAGACCGATCCGCATTCCCGCCTGAGCGGTGCGTCTTCAGTCCGCCCAAACTCCCTTGCGGAAATTTGTGCGTCCTCGAAACCTTTTAAAGCTATCGCGCTACGGCGACCGCTGTCAACCCTCTGAAATCACAGGATTTCCACCTGTTATCAACAGTGCGGGGAGTTTTCCTCCAGGGCTCGGTAAAAGCAAACTGGAGAACTCTTTTTTACAGCGCGTCCGAAAACGCGCTTCCACTCTGGCTCGCCACAAAAATCCGGCGCAGGCCGAAGCGGAAGACGACTCAAAAATTAAAGATCGCTGGGAGGCTCTGCTTTTCGCGGAAACCCTTCAGGGAACTTTGTCCCCGAATGCGAACCCCGGAAAGGGGTCAATTGGAGGCTTACTGAATTTGATGCCAAAAGCCACCGCGAGGATTCAGCGGGCAGCCCAGACACTGGTTCACTTGTCCTCGACTCAATCTTTTATACCAAACCCCCCGGCATTGCGCAAGAGGAGAATCAAAAAAGTTACTTGAAGTGCACAATGGGGACTTTTTGAGCCGGTGGAGCGACGGGCGCCCTCGCCCGTCCGGAGCATTGCGGCCGGGCGGGGACACCCGGCTCTCCACCAGCAGGTTTGCATTTTACCGCAGCCTATAATGCTGACTAGCCGTGATTTCCGTCGTCCAACTTGGGGTTGTCGAATACGCCGAGGGCCTACGTTTGCAGCGCCAGCTCGTCGATCTGCGTAAGGCGGGCGAGATCAACGACGTTCTGCTTTTGCTTGAGCACGCGCCCGTCATCACTCTTGGACGCAACGCCAAGGCTGCCAACGTGCTGGCTTCGGACGAAGTGCTGGCGGCTCGCGGGGTCGAGGTCTTCGAATGCGATCGCGGCGGCGACGTTACGTTTCATGGGCCGGGGCAACTGGTGGGGTATCCGATCTTCGATTTGCGTGGATACAGCGGCTCTCAGCTCTCAGTTCTCAGCTCTCAGTTCGAGCCCTTGGGTGGCGCAGAGAATCCTCCGCAGACGCCGCGCAAGACGCTGGGCGTTGTCGATTACGTCCGGCGGCTGGAGGAGGTGCTGATCCGCACCTGCGCCGATTTCGGAATCGCGACGAAGCGTATCGCGGGTCTAACCGGCGTGTGGACCGATGCTGCGATCAACGATGCTCGCGTAGGGACGGGCGCCCTCGCCCGTCCAGGCGAGTCGAAGACTCGCCCCGCCGCCGAATCGAAAATCGCCGCCCTGGGAGTCCACATCTCCCGCTCCGTCACTTCGCATGGCTTCGCCTTGAACGGGAATACGGATCTCAGCTACTTCAACCTGATCGTGCCCTGCGGAATTACGGCGAAGCCCGTGACCTCGATGCAGAAGGAACTGGGGCGGGAACTCGATTTGAACGAAGTGGCGCAGTCGGTGGCGCGAAATTTCGGTAGCGTATTCGGGAGCCAGATGCTCTGGGTTGAGACCGTCGATGCGCTGCTGGGGAATGCGGTGGGAGTGCCCATGAAAGCGCCCGCAGATTTGCGTTCCTTGCGCGGCGCCGACGATCTCTTCCTCGCCTGATGAGATCCGTTTAGCACCCGCCTGATGCATAACCCATGGCATGCCGGGGAAAGAGCTGACAGTAGCCGTTAGGCAGAAACGTTCATCGTAGAATCGGGCTGGCTTCCCAAACTCGAGAAGGCACGGGTCAGTTCACCCTGAGATATCTGTAATCCTTGATACGTGCCTGTGCTGCTGATGGCGTTCTCGATCGATTGCAGATAGCTGGCGGTGACGTTACCGGAAAGGCCGCCCCACCCCATAATATTGTCCGCACGGTCCATTCCTATCGCCGCTGCGAGCGGATTTCCTTGAAAGGTTCCAGCGGCCTGTTCCGCAGCTATCGTTGCCGGATCGAAGGACTGACCCGTGGTTTGCTTCAGGAAGGAGATGTCGCTGGGCGTGAGCATGTCGTAGGCGTCAAAGTAAATGTTCCCGTTTGCGAGAACACCCATGGGAGCGGCATCGGCTGGGAGGTCCCTGCCCTCGTTCGTGTTGTAATGTGGGAGTTGGGAGACGTTTTGAGGAATTTGGGTGCCGGACGCAATCATGCTACTGAGGCTCAACATCGAGACAACCTCCGTTTATTCAATAGGCTAGGCGCGGCTGGAAACCTTTCTTGCTATCGTGAAACGTACCTGAGTCTTCGACACTCTCCGTGCAACTCCCATGCCAAATTCGACTAGAAAAGCTGTTGCGATCCAAAGAACCTCGGCACGATGGATGCTCATGAGAGCGTGACGGTTAATCGAGGGCACGCTGGGAATCAGCATGGCGGTCTGCGATGGCCGACCTAGAAGGGCCGTCCCAGGGCAAATCTTGCCCATCGCGAACCAGGCAAACATTGCCCATCGTCCGGCCACATGGATGGCCGAAGGAAGGTCGGGGCTGCCGCACAATTCTTGCGGACAAGAGTGTTCGCGCCACACTGGTGTTAGCATTTTGACGGAACCTATGGCGAAGAAGAAAGCTGCTCGCGCGAAGGTAAGCGTGCCAATGAACGCTAGAAGCCAGGAACAAGCTAAAAGCCAACAGCCGTCCCCCGACCTCCGCACCTACACCATCCGCGATTACCGGCTCGAAAAGCCGAGCTTCACGCTGCGCCAGGTTCGCGCGGGGGACGCGGTTCGCTACGAAGTGGAGAGCGGCGATCTCTCCGCGCCCGCGCCGCCAATCCGCGAGTCGCAATATCTCAGCCGGGAGCAGTGCATCGAGATTTATCGCTGGATGCTGCTCAACCGGCGCATGGAAACGGCGCTGGAAAATCTCTACAAACAGGGCCAGGTGGTCGGCGGCGTTTACTTCGGGCTGGGGCAGGAAGCATGCTCCTGCGCCTCCGCGTACGCGCTGCATCAGGACGAATGGCTGGGGCCGATGATCCGCAACCAGGGGGCGCTGCTGGTGCGCGGCTTCTCGCCCGCCGACATCATGATGCAGTACATGGCGAAGGCCGGATCGCCGACCAAAGGACGCGATGCTTCGTCGCACTTTGGCGATATCGAGAAGCGCAACGTGGTCGCGCCAATTTCCACTTTGGGCGATTTGATTCCGGTGCTTGCGGGCGTGGCGCTCGGCGCGCGTCTGCAGGGCAAGCACATCGCGGTCATGACTTACATCGGCGACGGAGGCCAGTCCACCGGCGTGACCTATGAAGGGCTGAATTTCGCCGCCGTGCAGAATCTCGGCCTGGTGCTGATTGTCGAGAACAATCTTTGGGGATACTCCACGCCCGCCGACATGCAGTTTCGCGTCAAGGATCTGGCGGAACGCGCCATCGCGTACGGAATCCCCGGCGTCATCGTCGATGGCACCGACGCTTGCCAGGTTTATGACGCTTGCCACGAAGCTTGCGAGCGGGCGCGGCGCGGCGAGGGACCGACTTTGATCGAAGCGAAAATGATGCGCATGAAGGGGCACGCCATTCATGATGCGGCCGAGTATGTCCCCAAGCCGTTGTTCGAATATTGGAAGCGCCGCGATCCGATTGCGCGGCTCGAAGATTATCTGGTGTCGAAGAAAAAGTGGCTGACGCCGGCGGACAACGAGAAGCTGATTGCCGGCGTGGAGCGGCAGCTCGAAGCCGACCGGGAAATCGCCGTGAATTCTCCGATGCCGTCGCCCGAATCGGCCGCCGGCGGTGTCTATTGCGAACCCGGATGCCACGAGATCAAGCCCAAGTACGCGATGCCCGAGTCGCGGACGATGGGAGCGCGCGGCGGAAAGTCAGCCGGTCCGAAGCGCTCGGAGGCGGCGGTACATCTGAAGTAATCCTGAAACTCTCTGGCGATGGCCCGCTTGCCTATTCAAACAGGAAAGGCTGGGCAGAAATTTCAAATTCTGTGCAACCAGCTTTCCACGGACCGGTTCTTCCTCCGGGTTTCCCGCGAACTGATAAAATCAAGCTTCGTCATGTCCGTATCTTCCGAGCTTATCCAGATTGACCTCGGCCCCAGAGTTCCCAGCCCAAAGCCATCGTGGCTTAAGGCGAAAGCTCCGGTGGGCGACAACTTTCACCACCTGAAGAAGCTGGCGCGCGGCCTTGGCCTGCATACGGTCTGCGAGTCGGCGCAGTGTCCGAATATTGGAGAATGCTGGCACCATCGCACCGCGACCTTCATGCTGCTGGGCGATATCTGCACCCGGCGCTGCGGCTTTTGTGCGGTGCCGAAGGGGCGTCCCGAAGCGATTGACTGGGATGAGCCGCGGCGCGTAGCCGAAGCCGTCGCCACGCTCGGCCTGCGTCATGCGGTCGTGACCAGCGTGAACCGCGATGACGACAACGTGGGCGGCGCGAAGATTTTTGCCGAAACCATCCGGCAGATTCGTGAGCTCGTGCCGGAGTGCCGGGTCGAGGTGCTGATTCCCGACTTCCAGGGTCTGGAAGCGCCGCTGCGCATCGTGCTCGAAGCCAAGCCCAACGTGCTCAACCACAATACCGAAACCGTTCCGCGGCTCTACCGCGCGGTACGCTCGGGTGCGCGCTACCAGCGGACGCTTGATCTGCTGGCGAATGCCAAGAAGTGGGCCCCCGCGACGGTTACCAAGAGCGGCGTGATGGTTGGAATCGGCGAGGAGACGGATGAACTGATTGAAGTCTTCCGCGACCTGGGCGAGCGCCGCGTGGACATTCTGACGATTGGCCAGTATCTGCGCCCGTCAAAAGATCATCTTCCGATGACGCGCTACTACACGCCTGCCGAGTTTGTCTCGCTGAAGGAAGAGGCGCTGAAGTTTGGATTCAAGCACGTCGAGTCGGGGCCGCTGGTGCGGTCGAGTTATCACGCCCATGAGCAGGCGGACGTGGCGGCGGGATAGTCGCTGTTCGTCGTTCGCTGTTCGCTGTTCGCAAATGCAGATCCCTCGCTCCAATCGGGATGACAATCCGAAATGGGTGTTGCGAACGGCGAACAGCGAAAAGCGAACGGCGGCGCGTTTGCCAACGACTATCGACTGCCCTCCCTACCACACCCTACACGCGTTCTGATTCACCATCGGGGCTGTCGCTGGGCAGTGGTAGGCTTCGCGGAACTCCGGCATATTGGAAAGCGGTCCGTTCACCCGGTACTTAGGCGGTGAGTGCGGATCGATGGTGACCATCATGCGCGATATGGCATCGGTGCGGTTCTGGCACCACACGTTGGCCCATCCCAGAAAAAAGCGCTGCTCGGCGGAGAGGCCGTCGACCGGCGCCGGCTCCTTGCCGGCAAAGGTGTTCAGCATGGCCATGTAGGCGATGCGCAGGCCGCCATTATCGGCCGTGTTCTCGCCCAGGGTGAGCTTGCCGTTCAGCTTCAGGTCGTCGACCGCGACGAAGTTCGCGTACTGGTCCTTGATGCAGCCGGTACGTTCTTCGAATTGCTTCTTGTCGTTCGCCGTCCACCAGTCGCGGAGATTGCCCTCGGCGTCGAACTGGCTGCCCTGGTCGTCGAAGCCGTGCGTGAGTTCGTGACCGATCACGGCGCCGATCCCGCCGAAGTTCATCGCGTCGTCCGCCTGGTTGTCATAGAAGGGAGGCTGCAGAATTCCGGCGGGAAACGTGATGTTGTTCTGGCTCGGGTCGTAGAACGCGTTCACCGTCATTGGTGGCAACGGCCAATCCCTCTTATCGAGCGGCTTGCCGATCTTGTTCAACCGCCGCTGAACCTCGTTCTGATTGGCGCGTTGCGAGTTACCCAGCGCATCGCCGCGCACGATCTGGAGCGCCGAGTAGTCGCGCCACTTATCGGTATAGCCGATGCGGTTGGTAATCGCCTTCAGTTTCGCGAGCGCCTGAGTCTTCGTGTCCGCGCCCATCCAGGGCAGGCTCTTGATGTCTTCGCCCAGCGCCTTTTCGAGAGCCCCGACCATCGCCAGCGTGCGCTCCTTACCTTCGGCGCCGAAGGTTTGCTGGACGTATACCTGGCCGACCAACTCGCCCAGGTCGTTGTTCGTGTACCCCACGCACCGCTTCCAGCGCGGACGCAACTCCCTGGTGCCCTGCAGCGTCTTGCTGAAGAAATCGAAGTTTTCGTTCACGAACGCCGCCGGCAGCGCCGGCACGCTGGCGTGCACCGCGTGCCAGCGCAAGTACGTCTTCCAATCGTCGTGTGAGTGCGCACTTAATACTTCCTGCATGTTCTTGACGAACTCCGGCTCAATCACGTTGAGCGAATCGAACCGGGGCGCGCCCACGCCTTCGAAGTATGTGTTCCAATTGAACGCTGGACTCAGAGCGGCCAGTTCTCGATTGGTCAGCTTGTGGTAGATCTTCTGCGGATCGCGGCGGCTGGTCTGGTCGAGCGCGCCCTTGGCTAAACCGGTTTCAATTTCCATGACGACTTTGGCTTCCGCCGCGGCTTTGCCTTCATCGTCGCCCAACAGCGCAAACATCTTCGCCACATGCGCGACGTATTTCTTCCGCAGCTCGACTGATTTCTCATCGTCTTTGAAATAGTAATCGCGGTCCGGCATGCCCAGTCCGCCCTGGTCCACCTCGGCAATGATCTGGCTCGCGTTCTTGAAGTCCGATCCGGAATCGAAGCCGAACAACACATCGGCGCCCTCGCGATGCAGCCGGACGATCTCTTTCGGAAGTTCCTCCTTCGATTTGATCGCCGCAATGCTTTGGAAGTCGTGCTCGAGTGGCTTCGTGCCCGCTTTTTCGATCGCCCCTTCGTCCATGCAGCTGGCGTAGTAATCGCCGATCTTCTGCTCGTTCGAGCTCCGGCCCGGCCGGTCGACCGACGCCTTTTCGAGAATGTCGCGCACAATGTATTCGCCGCGCTGCTGCAATTCGTTGAAGCGGCCCCAAGCCGGGCGGTCGGAGGGAACCGGGTTCTGCGCCAGCCACTTGCTGCACGCGTAGGCGTAAAAATCGTTGCAGGGATCGATATTCTTATCGAGCATGTCAACGGAGAAGCGCACGTCGGCAGGCGGCTTTGCGGCTTCGGGCTTGTCCTGGGCAAAAACCGCAGGCACAAGCATCATGGAGACGGTCAACAGTTTTAAGAAATTGCGCATGAAACCCTCGAATCGAGATGTGGAACTGGCGGCAAGAAGTCGTTGGTCGTTAGTCGTTGGCAAATGCGGATCCCTCGCGCCGCGAGGGATGACAATCGGAAATTGTGGCCGCCAACGACTAACGACTAGCGACCAACGACCGCCTTACCTCAGAAGACTTTCACATGGAACGTCAGATATTTCTTGGGGTTTTCCCGGATCGCCTTGACCAGTTCCCGCGTCTCCACCAGCATCTGGTTGCTGTTGTTGTAAAGCGCAGGATCCTTGAAGAGCATTCCGGCCGTGCCTTCGCCCTTTCCCAGATGCTCGGAGAGCGCCGCCAGGTTGTTAATCAGCGTCTGCAGCCTGGCGGCGAATTCCTGATCGTGCGTCATCTTGCCGATCGCGCCCTTGCCGGCATTGATGTCGTCGGTCAACTGGCGAACGTTCGCGACCGTTTTGTTCGCGTTGTCATAGAGCTCGGGATCTTTGAGCAGTTTGCCGGCCGTGCCTTTCCCCTGCTGCAACTCGTCCACCATCACGTTCACCTTGTCGATGGCGGCAATCACCTTTTTGTACGCCTCGTCGCTGGTGAGCAGTGGGCCGAGCGAGCCTTTTCCGCTCTGGATGTCATCCACTAATCCCTTGAATTCGGCCACGGTCGCGTTGAGCTGGTTGTACAAGGCGGGATCGTAAATGACCTTCCCGATCGAGCCCTGGCCGCTTTCGATGAAGGCCATGATGCGATCCACCCGCTTCAGCAGCGAGTCCATGTTTTGCAGCGTGCTCTGGCTGGCGCGCACTACGTCCTCGATAACGGGCTGGCTGCGGGCCGCCAGCGTGTCTCCGTCGGTTGCCTCCGGACCCTTCGCCGTCGAACTGTCAACGTCCACGTAGGTTTCGCCCAGGATTCCGGCAGTGGTCATCAAAGTTACGGAGTCTTTGCGCAGATTGAAAGAGTACTTGGTATTGACCTTCATCGTGACTTCAACCGGCGTCAACGGCTTGCCGCCCACGATCCGGACGCCGGTCACGTTGCCGATGTCCACACCCGCCAAACGCACCGGCGCGCCCACGCGCAAACCGCTTGCATTATCGAAGTACGACCGCAGCGTGATCTTGCGGGTGAGCCATCCGCCGGTACCGCTCATCACGAAAATGAGGACGGCAAGTGTAACGCTCGCGAACAGGACGGTGAGTCCCACGCGTAGTTGCGACCATTTGAGCTGCTTCTGGCTAGGCAAGGTGGTCAGTAAACGACAGAAGCATCATAGCAAACGCCGCCAAATTTCAGGGTTCTAGATTTCTTGAGGCCGGGAAATGGCGCTGCTTGGGGCAAAAAACAAGGGCTCCCACTCTCTCGCGTCCGGTGCGAAGAGTGGGAGCCTTTTCCACGCGAGCATTGCCAGTTTAGACCGCCGGTTTAACGACGCTCCTCGCGGGCATTGCGCTTCGGTTCGGCTTTCGCCGGCGCTCGATTCGCTTTCTCCACTCGCTGCTCGGCTCGCGCCTGTTTCTGAGCCGGCCAGTCCTGCCTGTTGGGCTTGGGGTTGTCGCGGGAGGACATCTGTCCCCGGTTTCCTGCGTTACGGTTCTCCGGCCGCGCCATCGCGCGGCCATTGAAGCTGCCGCCATTTCTGGACGGCTCGTTTCTGGACGGCCCATTGCCCCCGCGATTGCCCGCAAACCGCCCGCGCGCTTCTTGCGGCGACATCTTCGGCTCGCGATACGGTTCTCCAGCTTCGCGGGCTCTCTGCACATTGCGTCCCGAGAACTCGCCCGGCCTGGCCGTCGCCGCAATCGCCGGACGTCCGTGATTCTCGGACGCGAACAGCTGCCGGTTCCGGCTGGCGGCATGTTCGTGTTCCGATTGCGCTGCCAGCGCTGCGCTATGCCGTTCGCGCCCATACGCTTCCTCTTGTCGAGTCGGCCGCGCTTCGATACCACCGGGGCCGTTGAAGGCCACGCGCCTGTTATTCACGATGACGGTCCGGCTGTAAACGTTCCTCACATTGGTCACGTTCACGTTGAGCACCGCGCGGTTGTAGAAGAAGGCGCCGCCTCTCCACTCTCCGCCAGCGAAACCTACGCCGCCGTATCCGAAGCCGTAGTTAATTCCGCCGTAGAAGCCAACATGCCGTCCCCAATAGCCGGGGTGCCAGCCATAGAAGCCGCCTGCGAAGCCCCAGTAGCCCGGGGTCCACAGCATGCCCACCGGCGCAACCACCCACGTTCCGGGGACCCAGTAGTAGCCGTCGTCGTCGCTCCACGCCCAATAACCCGGCGTCCAGAGATAGCCCGGACCGGGGCAGATGGGCTGCTCATACACCGGCAGCGCCGGCGGACCGACCCGCACCGAGATCCCAATCCCGACTTGCGCAGACGATGCGGTCGAGAGCGCCAACACTGAAACCGCCAACATCAAAAATCCCAATACCAACCCGAATACCAGCCGACGAACGGAGCATTTCATTTTCATTGCCTTTCTTTTAGCCTCACCATTTTGGCTTAGAGCCGGAAACCCGGCCTAATTACGTTTCGCCCATATAAACCCTGAACCTTCGGGCATGTTGCGATGGCCACAGAAACTTGTTTTGAATCAGCAAGTTAGCTCGGCTTGGCGGCCGAGGGCGGCCGCCCCTACGTGGTTTGTGGTGACGACTGAGAGCTGATGGCTGAAAGCTGAGAGCTGATAGCTAATCCTCCAGAATGACGTGGGCCAGGGCTTCCTCGGAAGTGTGGGTGAGCGAGAGAGCGATGTTTTTCGTGCCGAGCTTGGCCGCGATGGCCGCCGCCTCACCGTGAAATTGAATAGTCGGACGCTGCCCTTTCGGGCGCACCACTTCGATATCGCGCCACCGGACGCCGCGGCTCCATCCCGTGCCCAGCGCTTTCATCCCGGCTTCCTTGGCGGCGAAGCGCGCGGCATAGCTTTCAAACCGGGTGGCTTTTTGTTCGCAGTAACGGATTTCGCCGTCGGTGAAGATGCGGCGAAGAAAGCGGTCGCCGAAGCGCTCGATACTTTCGCGGATGCGAGGAACTTCGGCGATGTCAACACCGGTGCCGAGAATCATAGAAGCATTGTTAATTGGTAATTTGGAATTAGCAATTTGGAATTCTCTCACGCCATGCTCGTGTGGGGACGGGCGCCCTCGCCCGTCCAAGCCGAGCACAGCTCGGCAGGTGCCTGTGGTCACAGCAACTCTGGATTCGCTATAGGGAACTCAGCGTCTCTACTAGAACAGCATCCTGCTCCGGGAAAACGGTGCGCAGGTCGAGTAACACACGGCCTTCTTCTACGCGGGCGATTACCGGCGGAGTGGAGGCGCGGAGACGGGCGTTTAGTTCGTCGGCGCTGAGATCGATATGGGTAAGCGCGATCACTCGCGTGGGCAAGACCACCGATGGAGCGGCGCCGCCGCCGATGACGGATTCACCATCGAGGAGTTCCAGCTTGAGGTGCGCGGATTTGACCTGAGTAGATTCAACCCCGGAAACGACTTTTCCCGCGCGGCGCGCGATCTCGTCTTTCGACAGGCGCATCATGCGCAGCACCGGCACGGCGTCGTGGTCGCGTTTGACGTAGGCGAGCAGCGTGGCTTCGAGCGCGGCGTAGGTGAGCTTATCCACGCGCAGCGCGCGGAACAGCGAGTTCGAGCGCATGCGCGCGACCAGATCCGCGCGGCCGCTGATCAATCCAGCCTGCGGACCGCCGAGAAGCTTGTCGCCACTGTAAGTGACGATGTCGACGCCGGCGCGCAGGCTGTCGAGCACGCCCGGTTCGCCGTTCACTCCGGCCGAACGCAGATCGAAAAGCGCGCCGCTGCCCAGATCTTCCATGAGCGGAAGATTGCGGCGGCGGGCTAGAGCGGCGAGTTCGTCGAGCCCAGGCTGTTCGGTGAAGCCAGTGATTTCGAAGTTCGAACGATGCACGCGGAGCAGGAGCCGCGTGCGGTCGTTGATGGCGCGTTCGTAATCCGCGATGCGCGTGCGGTTGGTGGTGCCGACTTCGCGCAGCGTTGCGCTCGACTTCGACATCA
The DNA here is from genome assembly GCA_050014475.1 of Terriglobales bacterium. Classification (GTDB taxonomy): domain Bacteria; phylum Acidobacteriota; class Terriglobia; order Terriglobales; family Acidobacteriaceae; genus Acidiflorens. The sequence continues at coordinate 11,490 of JBEKDG010000084.1, forward strand.
CGTCGGGGATGCGGAACGAGCCGCCGATTTCGACCAGCTCTCCGCGCGAGACGATGACTTCGCCGCCCTCGGCCAGCGAGTTCAAAGCAAGTAGAACCGCGGCGGCGTTGTTGTTGACAACGATGGTCGAGATGGCGGTCGAGATCGTCTGCTCCGATCCACGTAGGGACGGCCGCCCTCGCGAGCCTGCCCCGGGCGGAGCCGAAGGGTCCAGCCCAGCGCAGCTCGGCCCCGGATCGTCGAGCAGCTTGCGGAACAGCCGGTCGACATGAACGTCGCGCTTCCCGCGCTCGCCGGTCGAGAGATCGAATTCGAGATTGGAATAGGCGCCCGCCGTGGCGCGGACGTGATCGAGCGCACCGGCAGCCAGCGGCGCGCGTCCCAGATTGGTGTGCAGGATCACGCCGGTGGCGTTGATCAACGGCAGCAACGAGTAACTCAGCGACTGGCGGAGTTGACGTTCGACCGCTGCAGACAGGCCGCCGAGTGCGAGGTCCAGCGACTTGTCGTCCAGCTGGCCGCCGGCGATTTCCTGGCGCAGGCGCGCCAGCACGACGCGGATGCTTTCGGCGACGGCGGTATGACCCTCGCGTTCGATCAGCGCCTGCATGTCGGGCTGACGGAGAAGTTCGTCCGTCGAAGGCAGTTTCTGAAACAGCGCGGATTTGTTGGCAGTGGACACCGAGGGCGATTATGCCACAGCGAGCTTCGGTGGAGCGACGGGCGCCCCGCCCGTCCGCTTCTCAGTTCCCAGTTCTCAGTTCTCAGAAGAACCTGGCATGTATTGTTGCCGTCGTTCGATGCGCTGTTTTCAATTGGCGCCGCGGGTTTTACTGAGAACTGAGAACTTTCCTACAGCGTGTGCAGGTAAGCCAGTAAGTCTTTAATCTGCTGGTCGGTCATGACCTGGCCGAAGCCTTCCATTTTGGCTCGTCCATACTTGACGATATCGGTCATGCGGTCGTCGTTTGCGGGCAATCCGCTCAGAGACAGGTATTGCTGCCTGAAGACGCCTTTCAAACTCGGGCCTTTTTTGCCGCGCGACGAGTACGGTTCGTGGCACCGGTCGCAATAGTTGTCGTAGAGTTTTCTGCCTTCGGCCTGTTGCGGGTTGAGGCCGAGTTCGGCATCGGACTTGCGGCGCTCGACATCGCAGCCGGCGAGCCCGAGAAACGCAAATATAACCACGGAGACACGGAGGCACGGAGAAATCAAGAAGTTCATGATGATGGCGGCATCGCCCGCGAGGACTCAGAAGTAGGATAATACCGAAGGCATGGCCGTTGTCGTCAAACGCGTTTACGAGGCTGCTTCTACGTCCGACGGGGTGCGCGTGCTGGTGGATCGTTTGTGGCCGCGCGGGCTGAAGAAAGAAGACGTGGCGGTCAAGTTCTGGCTGCGCGAGTCGGCGCCTTCGAATGAGTTGCGGCAGTGGTTCCATGCCAATCCTGAGGGGTGGCGCATGTTCCGCAATCGCTATCTCAAAGAGTTGGTGAGCGAAAAGGGCTCCGCGGCGGTGGAGAAGCTGCACCATCTTGCGGAAGGCAAGCGGCCGGTCACGCTGTTGTATGCGTCGCGAAACGAGGAACACAACAACGCGATCGTGCTGAAAGAACTGCTCGAAGGGATGAAGAAGCCTCCGTCGAGCGTGGGCCGCGGCGCGCTTGGGCGGGGGCGGATTCGGAAGGCGAAGAGGCTGTAGCTGCGTTGCGATACGAGGACCGCGCGTCTCTGTTAAAGGAGAAACCGCATGCTTCATTCAGCGCTACAGATAGTTCTGGGCTGTGTCTTTCTATTCTGGGGTACGTCTCTTTACGTCCAACGTGGTGGTGTTGGCCCGCTGCTGATGCTCGTGATTGGGGCGGTTCTCCTCACTGTTGGCGCCGTGGTGATGAATATCAGACAAGCGCTCAGAGATGAGTCGAAGCGCCGGGAACAAGAAAGCAAGCCCGTTCTGAACATTTGAAATCGCTGCTGCCACACCCCCCCGCACTATAATTCCCCAGTTATGTCCAGTCCCGCCCCCGATAAGAAAATCGACAAGAAAATCGAAGCTCTGCGCGAGAAGATTCGGCACCACGAATATCGCTATTACGTGCTGGATGCCCCGGAGATTTCGGACGCCGGCTTCGACGCGCTGATGAACGAGCTCAAGCGGATCGAGGCGGAGCATCCGACGCTGGTGACGCCGGACTCGCCTACGCAGCGCGTGGGCGGCAAGCCGCGCGAGGGATTCGTCAAGGCGAAGCATTCCTCCCCGATGCTCTCGCTCGACAACGCTTACAGCGAAGACGAACTGCGCGACTGGGAGCGGCGGGTCCGATCTCGAGTACATGTGCGAATTAAAGCTGGATGGAATGTCGCTGGCATTGCACTACAGCGACGGCCGTCTGGAACGCGGCATCACGCGCGGAGATGGCAGCATAGGCGAAGACGTGACCTTGAATGTGCGGACGGTGCGCTCGGTCCCGCTGTTAATTGCGAAGGACAAATTGAAGAAGGCCGGGATCACCGCTGATTTTGAAGTGCGCGGCGAAATGCTGATGCCGCTCGCGGCCTTCCGCAAGATGAATGAAGAGCGCGAGCGGCAGGAACTATCGGTGTTTGCGAATCCGCGCAACGCTACAGCGGGAACGGTGCGGCAACTCGAACCGTCCGTTACCGCGCAGCGCCGCATGGACTTCTTCGCGTACATGCTGTTGAAGGATGGACAAACTTATTTCGACCGCCAATCCAAGGCGATGGATGCCATGGAACTGGCGGGTTTCAAGGTGAATCCGAACCGGAGGCTGGCGAAGAATCTGGAGGAGGTTTGGAAATTTATTCAGAGCTGGGAGGCCAAGCGCGAATCGCTGCCTTACGAGATTGACGGGATCGTCATCAAGGTGGACCGGACGGCATGGCAGCGGGAACTGGGCTTCACCGGAAAGGCTCCGCGGTGGGCGATTGCTTACAAGTACGCGGCGCGCGGGGGGGTGACGCAGATCGAAGACATCCTGGTGCAGGTGGGACGCACCGGGAAGCTGACGCCGGTGGCGGCCCTGAAGCCGGTTCCGATTGGCGGCACGACGGTTTCGCGCGCCACGCTGCACAACATGGATGAAATCGAGCGGCTGGGAGTAAAGATCGGCGACTGGGTCGAGGTCGAGCGCGGTGGTGATGTGATTCCGAAGGTCGTCAAGGTTTTCGAAGACCAGGAGCACCCACGGGGAAATAAGTTGTTCCACATGGAAGAGAACTGCCCTGAGTGCAAGACGAAGGTTGTGCGAGCCGAAGGCGAAGTGGACTACCGTTGCGTCAATGCCAACTGCCCTGCCAGACTTCGAGGTAGCATCTTGCACTTCGCGTCGCGCGGAGTGATGGACATTGACCACATTGGGGAATCGCTGGTTGACCAGCTCGTCGATCAGGGGCTCGTGAAGGGACTGGCCGATATTTACAGGCTGAAGAAGGAGGACCTGCTCTTGTGCCCTGCCGTTCGTGAGCAATCCGCCGATCTTGCAAAACCTGCGAAAAAACCCGGCGGCATCCCTCTTCAGGATGTCCTGAATCTCAAAGAATTCCGAGTGTCCGGTATCCCTATTGAGACAAAGAGGAAGCAGCAGGATGGGAAACCGAGCAGGGCTAAGATAGTTGGCGATAGGTTTGGAACGATCACTCGGTTTTACCAAGCTTCTCTTCAAGATCTGCAGGGCGCACTCGGTGAAAAAGTTGGTGCGGTAGTTCATGCGCACTTGCATAGTTCTGAACACGCGCAGTTTTGGTCCAATCTCGCTGGATTACCCCCAGAGCGGCAGTTGGGGGGCCTACTGGAACGAATGGAAAGCCAAAACGCTAGCAACATTCTGACGGAAATTGCGCGGTCGAAGGAAAAGCCATTTGACCGCGTCCTTTTCGGCTTGGGTATCCGCCACGTCGGCGAGCAAACGGCTGCAGCGTTGGTGGAGCATTTTCCAACAATAGCCGACTTGACTGGTGCGACGATCGAAGAGCTCCAACGCGTGCCCGATATCGGGCCCACAGTCGCGCGGAGTGTGTACGAGTTCTTGCATGAGCCGGCAAATCAGCGGCTCATTTCAGACCTGAAGGAACTGGGGTTATGCTTCGAGGAAACGGGAAGGCGGGAGATCGGGGATAGGTTGGCTGGCAAGACCTTCGTGATCACCGGTGAACTCGAATCGCTTACCCGCGAAGAAGCAAAAGTTCTGATCCAGCAGCAGGGCGGGAAAGTTACGGGCTCAGTGAGTAGCAAAACCGACTATCTTGTGGTTGGAGCTTCCCCCGGTTCCAAGTTGGTCGAGGCGCAGAAGCTCGGAGTTCGCCACATCACTGAACGAGAACTGAAAGAGTTGCTCGGGCGATGAACGCGAAAACGTCGGAGATCGTCCAATCCTTGCCCCGCAGGGGAGCCGCCACCTGTGAATTTTTTCGCGATTGACGTAGAAACGGCTAATCCGGCCCTATCTAGCATTTGCCAAGTCGGCATCGCCTCTTTCCGGGATGGCCGTTTGCATGGTTCGTGGGAATCTCTGATCAACCCTGGGGACTACTTTGACCCTATCAACGTTTCCATTCATGGGATCGACGAAGGCGACGTTCAGTTTTCCCCAAGTTGGAGCGAGGTTTATCCGGTAGTGTGTGCCGCACTGCAGGACAGCATTGTTGTTAGTCACACTGCATTTGACCGAGTTTCCATCCTCCGTGCGTGCGAGAGAAACGATCTGCCATGTCGCGAGTTTCGTTGGCTTGACTCTGCGAAGGTAGTGAGGCGAGCATGGCCGATTTTTTCTAAAAGAGGCTACGGGCTGGCAAATGTGGCGGCTCACTTTTGCATCCAGTACAGGGCTCACGATGCGCTGGAAGACGCTCGCTGCGCAGGCGAGATTCTGGTCCGGGCAATGGCTGAAACTGGTTTGAGCATCGACCAGTGGTTCGAACGTGTAAGACATCCAATCGATCCATTCGCAGGTGCGGCAATAACCCGCGCTGGGGATGCGGACGGTCCCCTCTACGGCGAAGTGCTGGTGTTTACAGGCTCACTATCGATGCCACGCCGCGAGGCAGCTGATGCAGCATCAGCCGCCGGGTGTGAGGTCGATGCTGGAGTGACCGGGCGGACAACGGTGCTGGTTGTCGGTGATCAAGACATACGGAAACTTGCCGGTCACCCTAAGAGTGCAAAACACCGCAAAGCGGAGGATCTGATCGCCCGAAACCAGAAGATTCGTATCATCGGCGAGAGCGACTTCCAGAGGGTTGTGGGGCTGTAGTATGTGCGTGAGAACTGGTGCCGTCCCAGGGACGGGCGAGACGCCCGTCTCTCCACAATCTAATCACACATTACTTCTTCGCGGTCGGCGGCAATACGCCGTTCAGCCGCAGATACATTGCGGCTTCGGCGTAGTGGTCGGCCCAACTGCTGGCGAGCACCAGGCTGAACCAGGCTCGCGAAGCTTGTTTTCCGCCGAAGCCTTCTGTGGTCTCGGCTAGTTTTGAGTCGTCCATTTTCGCCAGCGCGTCAGCGCAGAAATCGAAAGAGGCTTTGAGCGCGGACACGAGCTTTTCCTTGGAGTCCGATTCTTTCGCTTCTTCGACCTTGGGAGCCGGGACGGCGGCGGCCTTGCTGCACAACACGTTGTTCGATTCGATCATGTGGGCGACGAGGTGACCGAATGTCATCTGGTCGGGGGTGGGTTTGTAGTTGAATTTGTCGGCGGGCATGGCTTCGATGGCCGCGATGGTGTTTTTCTGGCGTCCGGGCAGGATGTCTCGGAGCGCGCTGCTGACGGGGTTCTTGGTTGGCGCAGGCGCTGTTTGCGCAATCGCCGACGCGGCGAGTAACAACAAGGCCGGGATCAAGAGAGTTTTCTTCATTCTGTCCTCCTGGTGCGGTGTCCCGCGTTCGTGGCACAAATCCATGATTGTCATCCTGACCCTGAGCGCAGCCGAAGGGGAAGGACCTCTGCATTTGAGTTCGCTATGCGCGAGATCCTTCGCTTCGCTCAGGATGACAACACAAACTTATGTCGCGAACTTGGGGGACACACACGGGTGGGGAGAAGGATAGCGCGAGCGGCTATGTCCGCGCCACCGTTCATTCCACATGCACGCGGGCGGGGGCGCCCGCGCCACACGGGCAACCTTGCGCTATCCTAATGAACATGCACGCGCATGGAGGACACGGACATTCTCATGGGACGGGGCGCGTGCTGCGCTTCTCGCTGGCTGTCACCATGCTTTACGTCGTCCTGCTGGTGGTTGCCGGCATCCGCGCGCATTCGCTGGCCTTGCTTTCCGAGGCGGGACATAACCTGTCCGACTTTCTGGCGCTGCTGTTGTCGCTGCTGGCGGTTTTTCTGGAAGGCCGCCCGCCGAGCGCGACCAAAACCTATGGATACCGGCGCGCGGGAGTGCTGGCGGCGCTGGTGAATGCACTGTCGCTGGTGGTGGTGTCGTTTTTTATTTTCTATGAGGCGTTTCAACGGATACAGCATCCTGAGCACGTGCGCGCCGGCGTGATGATTTGGGTGGCGGCGGCGGGCGTGGTGATGAACGGCGTAATCGCGCTGCTCCTGTGGCGTTCGGGGCGGGATGTGAACGTCCGCAGCGCGTTGCTGCACGAGGTGGGCGACACGCTCTCGACCGCGGCAGTGATTGCGGGAGGTTTTGCCATCCTGTGGACGGGACAATACTGGATCGACGCGGCACTGTCATTCGGGATCGGCGCGCTGATTTTGTGGTCGAGCATCGGGATTGTGCGCGAGACGCTGAATATTCTGCTGGAGGGCACTCCGCGCGGGATGAGCCTGGAGGCGGTGGAATCGGCGATGCGGACGATCGCGGGCGTAAGCGATGTGCATGATCTGCATCTGTGGAGCATCGGGTCGGAAAACCACGCGCTCTCGGCGCACGTGACGATCCGAGACATGGCGACTTCGGAGAGCGATACGATTCTGCGCAAGATCAACGAGAAGCTCGGGCAGGGGTTCGGGATCCACCACACGACGATCCAGTTGGAACACGTGGTGTGCGAGACGGCGCATGGATGCGTGATCGCGGTGCCGGAGGAAGAGCACGAGCACGACCAGCACGATCACGCCCACTGAATGCGGGAGCGTTCATCTGTATCTGCATGAACAGCAGCGAGTTACGAGATTTTCTGGCGGGCGACTATCGGCTTCTATGATATTCTGCTGGTTGGAGTCTTTCCTCCCCGAGTAACATCCAATGGACATGCGACGTTGGCGGCAAATCTTGCGTTTTTTGGCGGCGGTGCAGTTGCTCCCGGCGCTGGAGAGCGGCGAAGAAACGCTCGTCGGCGGGCAGGCGGTGCTGGAAGGCGTGATGATGCGTTCGCCGCATGCCTGGGGCATTGCGGTACGCAAGCCCTCGGGCGAGATTGTGACGCACAGCGAGCCGCTGGAGCGGCCTTCCGAGCAGCATAAGTGGATGGGCTGGCCGGTGGTGCGTGGAGTAATGACGCTGGGGCACGCGATGACGCTCGGATTCCGCGCGCTGAAGTTTTCCGCCAATGCGGCGCTGGACGAGATGCCCGCCAACGATCCTGATAGTAACGATCAGGGCAAGAAGATGGAAATCACCGGCTGGATGGCGGGAGTGAATATCGCTTTCTCCCTCGCCTTCTTCATCTTCATGTACAAGTACCTGCCGCTGCTGGCTACGACGGAACTGAAAAAAGTGGACCCGGTTTTCGGGCAGCAGATCGTGTTTAACCTGGTGGACGGGCTGATCCGGATCGCGATGTTCCTGCTGTTTGTGTGGGGCGTTTCGCTGTGGAAAGACATTCGGCGCGTGTATGAGTACCACGGGGCCGAGCACAAGACGGTGTTTGCGTTCGAGAATGGCGATCCGCTCGAAACCGCGACGGTGCAGAAGTATTCGACGTATCATCCGCGGTGCGGAACGAGTTTTCTGATGACGGTGATGATCATCTCGATGGTCGTGTACATGTTCATTCCGGTTCACACATTCTGGGCGCGCTTTGCGGAGCGCATTGCGCTGCTGCCGCTGATTGCGGGCGTTTCCTACGAGATCATTCGCTTCGCCGCCAGGCATCGCGGCTCGCTGTTCGCGCTGATGACGGCGCCAGGACTGTGGCTGCAGCGGATTACGACCCAGCCTCCGGATGACCGCGAAGTTGAGTGCGCGATTGTCGCGCTGGACGAGGCTATGAAGCTTGAAAAGCAGCGCGGTGGCGAGTTGGTGATTGCTTAGCGGTGCCCACCGCGAATTTTTGTTTTCTTTCTCATTCCACCTAAAATCATTAGAGTAGAGACGCGGCTTGCCGCGTCTCCTGCCGCAGAGTGAGACGGGGCAAGCCCCGTCTCTACGGACAAAAATCATGTTTGAACGACTAGACCAAATCGAAATTCGCTACGAGGAACTGACGCGAGCGCTGCTGTCGCCGGAGATCACGAACGACTCGGCAAGATATCAGAAGACTGCCAAGGCCCATGCCGAAATTGCCCCCATCGTCGAAAAATACCGTGAATACAAAGACCTGACTAAGGGAATTGCCGAGAGCCGGGCCGTGCTGGTGGATGAGACCGACGCGGAGATGCGGGCCTACGCCGAAGAAGAACTGGCGAAGCTCGACGCGCGCATCGTGACCGTTGAGGAAGAACTCAAAGTGCTGCTGCTGCCGAAGGATCCGAACGACGAGAAGAACGTGGTTCTGGAAATTCGCGCCGGGACGGGCGGCGATGAGGCCACATTGTTCGTGGCGGAAGTCTTCCGCATGTACAACCGCTACGCCGAGACGCAGAAGTGGAAGGTGGAAGTGCTCTCCACGTCGGAGTCGGGCGTGGGCGGGCTGAAGGAAGTGATCGCGCTGATCGAGGGCGACAGGGTGTATTCGCGCCTGAAATACGAGAGTGGCGTACATCGCGTGCAGCGCGTGCCCGCGACCGAGCAGCAAGGGCGTGTGCATACGTCGGCGATCACGGTAGCGGTGCTGCCGGAAGCGGAAGAAGTGGACGTCAAGATCGAAGCTAAAGATCTGCGTATCGATACGTTCTGTTCTTCGGGGCCGGGCGGGCAGTCGGTGAATACGACGTATTCGGCGGTGCGGATCACGCACATTCCGACGAATACGGTGGTGAGCTGTCAGGATGAGAAGTCGCAGATCAAGAACCGCGAAAAAGGCATGCGCGTGCTGCGCTCGCGGCTGTACGAAGTCGAGATGCAGAAGCAGCAGGACGCGCTCGCGAAAGAACGCAAGCAGATGGTCGGGTCGGGCGACCGCTCGGAGAAGATCCGCACCTACAACTTTCCGCAGAACCGGCTCACGGATCATCGCATTGGCTTCACCATTCATCAGCTTGAACAGGTGATGGATGGGAAGCTGCAGCCGATTATCGACGCCCTGATCACGCACTATCAGGCGGAGAAGCTCAAGCAGGAGACGGCGAGCGTGGTGTGAGGCTACGCTCGTGTGGGGACGGGCGCCCTCGCCCGTCCAAGCCGAGCGAAGCTCGGCAGCTGCCTGTGCTCATGGCGACTTGGATTCGCCCAGAGATTCGTCTGTCTCTTTAATTTGCCCTTCTTTTGTTTTTCTCCGTGTCTCTGTGTCTCCGTGGTGAAATAGGGTTGTGCCACTTCGCCAAGCTCTAAATTCAGCGGTCGAGCGGCTGACAGCTGCCGGTGTTGGTTCGCCGCGGATGAATGCGGAACTGCTCATCATGTTCACGCTCGACTGTGACCGGGCGTATCTCTATGCGCATCCTGAACGGGCGTTGACCGCGGGTGAACTGCAGCGCTATGACGAAGCTCTCGCGCGCCGGGCTACCGGCGTTCCGGCGCAGTACATCACGGGGCACCAGGAGTTCTGGGGGCTGGATTTTATCGTGTCGCCGGCGGTGCTGATTCCGCGTCCGGAGACGGAGCATGTGGTGGAGGCGGTGCTGGAGCTGGCGAAACCTAAGATTGTGGAGCGACGGGCGTCCCCGCAAGCCTGCCCTGAGCGAAGTCGAGGGGTCCGCATAGTCGATCTGGGCACCGGCTCCGGAGCGATTGCGCTTGCGTTAGCTAAGGAGCTCCCGACGGCGCAAATCCACGCCACCGACATTTCTCCTGAAGCGCTGGAAGTCGCCCGGGCCAATGCGGCACGGCACAACCTTACTTCGCGAATCGAGTTTCATCAGGCCGATTTGCTGGGCGGATTCCCGCCCTCTTCCTTCGACTTCATAGTTTCGAATCCTCCCTACGTCGGCGAGTCGGAAGAAGATTCAGTGCAACTCGAAGTCCGCAAGTTCGAGCCGCGAAAAGCAGTATTCGCAGGACCAACAGGGCTGGAAGTAATCGAGCGACTCATTCCCCAGGCGCAGACCGTACTAAGGCCCGGTGGTTGGCTGGTATTCGAGATCAGCGGGACGATTGCCGAAGCCGTGCGGCGTCGGTTGGCAGCCTGGACGGACGTTGGACTTACAAACGATCTGCAAGGGATTGCAAGAGTCGCAGCCGCCAGAAAACCATCGAGCCGCCATGCCAGTTTCACAGATAGCGTAGACTGACTTTGCCGCCAGCGACTCAGACCCAGCACTTCGCATCTAGGGTTTCCCCTGTGTTCTTTCCCCTGTGTTCCTCTGTGCCCCCTGTGGTTCGGCCTTTTCTCATTTACCGCAACCCTCTGCGGGTAAACCGGACTACACTCTCCGAGCGAAGCGAAGGACCTGTGCGTTTGATTTCGCTCTGCGCGATATCCCTCGCTCCGCTCGGATGACAGTCAAAAGCCCCCCACTACGCCCACGACGCGGTAAATAAGCGCAATGGGGATATTGCAACAGCTATCGACTATCCCCCGAAACTGAGCAGTGCTGTCGTCGGGTGTGGTTCGGAAGTTCAGGGACAAGTGGTAGAATCGACCCCCCTTGCAGAATCGGGCAAGGGCTGTGGAGGGGAAAATGCCGACTCAAACACTAGACCCAACTCTCCAAGAATTGCTGCGAGGACGCTATATCGCCACCCTCGGGACCGAGAACGCAGAT
>JBEKDG010000085.1:0-13598 GCA_050014475.1 Terriglobales bacterium
GTCCCGGTTTTGCCGCATTCGGCTGGTTCGCCGGCTGGTTGCCAGGTCGGCCCATGGCCGGTGTTGCCGGTTTGCCCGGAGGCGCCTGCTTGACCATCGGGTGCGGAGCCTCAGTGGCCGCGGGACGCAAGTTTCGCACTTCGCTCCTCGCCAACGGTTGTCCGGGATGCGCCGCCAGTGCCTGCTGCTGTTTTGCAAACGGCACCGGCGGAGGAGGTGGCGTCCGCTTCGCGATCACCTGCCGGTTCATCACTGCTGCCGGCGGTGCGCTCACACGATTCGCGGTCGCAAACTTCGCTCCCAGTACGCTCTCCCGTGTGGGAGCCACCGCAACCCTCACGTTCACAGATGCACCAGCGATCTGCCGCTCATTCATGGCAACCGCTGCTCGGCCCACGGGCTGCGCGCTCGCGAAGGCGCGTTGCGGAACCGCCGTGACCGCACCCCGTACATTCCGGTTCGCGTAAGTCACATTCGTGATGTTCGTGCTTTTGCTGATGATGGTGGTGTTGTAAACATTCGTGATCTGGACGTTATTGACTGTCGTATTGCTGATGTTCACCCGGTTCACGTACTCCCGGCTGACGTGGTATGACGGAACATAAACTTCCCGAGGACCCAGCGGAAACCATCCCACATTGCCGCCGAAGCCCACTCCAACTCCTCCACCACCAATAAAGACCACGAGCGCGGGCGCATATACCGCGCGCACCGCGACCGGCCCCGCCACCCAACCCCAGCGTCCGCCGACCGTCACCCAGCGTCCGTAGTGGAACGGCGCGTAGCCCCATGCAGAGTCATCGACCCACGTGTATCCCCACGGAGGAATCCAGTCCCAGTGGCCCTCGTGATAAGGCGCCCAGTCTGCGGCAACCCGATTGGGGAACCAGACGTGACCGTAGTTCGAATCGTCGCGCCAGTCGCCATTGTCATCTAGGTCCTCGTATCCGACGACATCGTGCGATACATACTGCGCCGAGCGCGACTGATCATAGCGGTGATCGCGATTGTAAGCCCAGTCATCAAATTGGTCGCGCCCGCCGATATCAATCACCTCGGCGTTCAGCGAGTCTGTCCCGCTGAAAGTGCCTCTTTGTCCGGCGTGCAGCGTATAGGTCTGGCCGTTGCCGGTCGCCTCGCCTCCGCCCTCGCGTATGGCGACGACTGAGTAGGTGCCGTCTTCGCTCGCCTCAACCCGATAGCTTCCCGGCTGCGAAACCGTAAACGCCAGGTTAGGCGTATCGATCTCGTAGACATCATTCTGGTCCAGCCGGCGCACGCGAAGGTTGATCGCACCCGACGTGAGTTGGATCTGAGCCGTATTGTCATCCAAGTTCAGGAAAGAGAATCCGGTATTGGCATTCAAGCGAATCACGGCCGATCCCAGTTGCAGCTCGGCGCGCGAGTCCTTGTCCGCCCAGAGCTTGTCGCCCGTCGTCATGGGCCGATTCGCGACCGCTTGCACCCAATCTGGTTCGCCGGCCGGCTGGAATGAAACCGAGCCCTCCATGTATCCGATTCGAGCCACGCGGCTCGGCGGATCGTCCTGTTGATCTTGATCTTGAGCGGCCGCTCGTGTTGGTAGAACCACAGTCGAGAGCGCCAGCCCGAGCACTGCGCTCCACCAGCCAAATTTCTCAAATATTCTTGTCATAAAGGTTTCTCTCCCAAGCTTTCTGTCGCGAACCCGGAAGTTCGCGGTATTCCCGTTAACCTTCAATGCTGGAAATGCTCGTCGCAACCAGGGTTTCTCGAAGCGTCCCTGAAAGGGACCTACGAGCCCGCGGTGCAAATACGGTTCGTGTCGAGGCATACCTTCACATGGCTGAACCCTTCACAGGAGCCTAAACACCAAGGTTTCGTAAAGGTTTCGCAAACGTTTCGTATCAGGGCATCGCTTTAGCGATGCCGAAGGTGCTGCGTTATGAAAGCGCCTTCAGGCGCTGCGGCCAGAGATTGGAGTTTCACCACGGGCTCCTGTACGAGGACGAAGCGACACGCCCGGTAAAACCATTTACCAGTCTTAAGGATAACAAATCGTTCCGGGGCAAGGGTGAGCAAAATAGCTCAGATGCGGGTGAGCCCGGGAGGGGTTAATTTCACCCGTTGATTTCTGCCTGCGAAAACAACAACGCTCAAACTGGCTTTCTTATGCGATAAGCCCTACCCCACCTCAACCAGCCCGTAACTGAGCGCCCAGCGCGAGCGCATTTCCTTGAGCGCCCGATCGATCTCCTCTTTAAATATTTCGGAATTCGGCCCGGAGATCACAAACGCAGCCTCGCGCTTGGCGGCTTCCAGCAATTGGCGATCGCGGATGATGTTAGCCACGCGGAAGCTTGGGATGCCCGCCTGCTTGGTCCCGAAAAATTCGCCGGGGCCGCGCAGTTCTAGATCTAGTTCCGCGATCTGGAAACCGTCGTTCGAGCGCACCATGGCGTCGAGACGGCGTTCGCCTTCTTCGGAAACCTTGCCACCGCGCATCAGCACACAATACGATTTCGCCGCGCCACGCCCGATGCGTCCGCGCAACTGATGGAGCTGCGCCAAACCAAAGCGGTCGGCGTGCTCGATCACCATCACGGTCGCGTTGGGGACGTCCACTCCGACCTCAATCACCGTCGTAGCGACCAGAATTTCGATCTTGCCCTGTTGAAATTCGCGCATTACATGCTCTTTTTCGTCGGCATCAAGACGGCCATGCAGCAAACCGACATGAAGGTTGGGAAAAATCTTTTCCCGCAACTGCCGGTGCATCTGCTCGGCGGCCTTCAGTTCGCGCTCTTCGTTCTCCTCGATCACCGGATAAACAACGTAGGCCTGATGTCCGGCGCCGATCTGCTTGCGGACGAAGTCCCAGACTTCGGGCGCACGCTCGTCGGGCAGGGAGCGGGTGACAACCGGCGTGCGTCCCGGCGGAAGTTCGTCGAGCACCGAGACGTCAAGGTCGCCGTAGAGAGTGAGCGCGAGCGTGCGCGGGATGGGCGTCGCCGTCATCACCAGCACGTCAGGCTCGGGCGGTGGCGAGCTGCGCTCGCCTGGGCGGCCGAGGGCGGCCGCCGCTCCATGGTTCTGGGCGGTCCCCACACCTTCTTTCTTCATCAGCTTCAGGCGTTGCATCACGCCGAAGCGGTGTTGCTCGTCCACCACGACCAGGCCGAGCTTTTCGAATTCGACTCGATCCTGAATCAGCGCGTGCGTCCCGATCACGAGTTGCGCGTTCCCTTGCGCGATGTGGCGGCGCACGTCGCGTTTGCGGTCCTGTTCGAGCGAGCCGGTCAGGAGCACGATGCGGTATCCGGCCCGTTCGAGAATCTGGCGGGCGGAAAAATAATGTTGCTGCGCCAGAATTTCCGTGGGCGCCATCAACGCCACCTGGTAGCCGTTTTCAATGGCGATGATCGCGGCCTGGAAGGCCACAATCGTTTTGCCCGATCCCACGTCGCCCTGCAACAGCCGCCGCATGGGGCAAGGCGTCTGCATGTCGGTGGCGATTTCTTTCAGCACCCGCTTCTGCGCAGCCGTCGGATGAAACGGCAGTATCTTCTTAATCGCCTCGCGAACGCCGCCATCCAGCCGAAAGGCGATTCCCGTCTGCGCCTTCTGCTCGCGCCGCTTGAGCTCCAGCCCAAGTTCGATGAAAAATAGTTCATCGAAGATCAGCCGGGTGTGCGCCGCCGTGCGCAACGATTGCAGATTGGTAAAGCTTTCGCCGGCGTCGGGCCAGTGAACCTTCCACAACGCTTCGCGCGGAGACACCAGGCTCAAATGCGCGCGCACCGCGGCTGGGATCGGATCGGGAAGATCGGGACTTAAATTTTCCAACGCCCCTCGGATAACGCACCGGAACCAGCGCGGCGTAAGCTTGCCCTGGCCGGTCGATTCGTAGATCGGAACAATCCGCCCGATTTCGAGCGAGGCGGCCGCTTTTTTTTCAGCCTCGCCGGCGCCGCCCTCTTCGTTGATGTCGCCGAGAATCTCGAATTGCGGCTGCACGATCTGCAGTTCGCCGTCGCGGCCCTCTTCGACCTTGCCGTAGAGCGCCAGCATCTGTCCGGGCTGGAAGCGGCCCTGAAGATACGCGGCGTTGAACCAGATACACTTCAGCTTAGTGCGGCCCTGGCCGACCGTGAGTTGGAAGATGGGCATGCGGCGCGTGCGAAACAATCCGGAGTTGCGAACTTCGGCGATCACCGTCGCCATCTCTCCGGCGCGCAGTTCGGCCACCGAACGCGGGTTCAGCCGGTCTTCGTAGCGGAAGGGCAGGTAGTGCAGCAGGTCGTCAACGGTTGCAATATCCTTGGCGGCAAGGACCTCAGCCAGGCGCGGGCCGATGCCTTTCACATACTGCACTGGAGTGGACGGTTCCAGCATCGTAAGCGATGTTAGCAGGAGCGGAGGTCGACTTGGGCAAGAGCCCGATCAAGAGCCCGGAGGTCAAGAGAACGACGGTGAAGAATTTTCTCGACGCTCTCGTGGCGGTGCTCGCAGGCAACGCCATCTACTACCTGCTCATTCCACATCTGCCTGCGGCGGCGCGGCATGCGCTTTTTAAGGAAGACTGGGGGCTGCTGGTGGATTTCGCGATCTGCACGGCGATTTTTGCGGCGGTGAAATATGCGCGGCGGAACAAAGTGTGACTGTCGTAAACTCATCGCACCATGTTTGCGCGCATCCCATGCTGAAGCCGCGCGATTTGATTGCCGGGCTGAGTCCATACCACTCGCCCATCGTGAGCCGCGCCGGGCTGAGTCTCGATCTCAACGAGAGCATGGCCGGATGCTCGCCGCGCGTGCTGGCGCGGCTGCGCTCGCTCTCGGCGGCGGAGGTGTCGCTGTATCCCGAGCGCGAGATTGGTGAGCGGCTGATCGCGAATTTCCTGGGCATCGCGCCCGAGCAGGTGTTGCTCACCAACGGAATGGATGAGGCGCTGTCGCTGCTTTTCGCAACTTACCTGGGCCCAAGTGACAAAGGACCAAACGACGAACTGCTGTTTGCCGACCCGACGTTCGTGATGTATCCGATGCTGGGCGAGGCGCTTGGGGCGTCGGTGGTTCGCCTGCAGTCGGGCGAGGACCTGGCGCTTCCCGTTGCCGATTTACTGGCGCGGATTTCGCCGCGCACGAGGGTGATTGCGATCGCGAATCCCAACAATCCCACCGGCCTGGCAGCTTCGCGCGCGGACTTGTTGAAGATTGCAGAATCGGCGCCTGACGCGGCAGTGCTGATCGACGAAGCCTACTTCGAGTTTTGCGGCGAGACACCGATCGGCGAGACACTGCTTCCGGACTTGGCGCGCCATCCGAACCTGTTCGTCGCGCGCACGTTTTCGAAAGCCTATGGACTCGCCGGCCTGCGCCTCGGCGTGCTGACCGGTGCGCCGGAGCAGATCGGCTACATGCGGCGGTTCAGCGTGCCATTCAATGTGAATGCGGTGGCGCTCGCTTGCCTCGAAGAAGCGCTGGCGGACCAGGCGTTCGTGCGCGATCACGTCGCGCAGGTGAAGCAAGGGCGGGATCGGCTGGCGCATTTGTTCGACGAGCTGGGCCTGCGCTTCTGGCCGAGTCAGACGAACTTCGTTCTTGTGCGAGTA
This sequence comes from Terriglobales bacterium, assembly GCA_050014475.1. Lineage (GTDB taxonomy): Bacteria > Acidobacteriota > Terriglobia > Terriglobales > Acidobacteriaceae > Acidiflorens. Next base: position 5,594 of record JBEKDG010000085.1, read on the forward strand.
GGTGCGCCCGCGCAAACATTCGTGGAGGCGATGCAGCGCCGCGGCGTTTTGGTCCGCGATTCATCGGCCAACCCAGGCTGCGACGGATGTGTGCGGATCACCGTCGGGACGCCCAGACAGATGGATGGAGTGTTGCAGGCAATTCGCGAGGCGATCGCGGAAACCCGCGCCTGACGCTGCGAGAGGTTTCCAATGCCCCGCGGCGTCGATCGTCGTACAATGGTCTCTATGCGAAGAGGATCCAAGCGCGCCGCCAGTAACTCCGCAAAGGGTAACGGGAGTCTGGCGAAGCCTTCAAAACCGACGCGTGACCAGATCGCGCGCATTCGCGGGCGCCGGGAGGAAATCCGGCAGAGGGCGGGCATTCTTTCCGATAGCGCCATTCTGATTCGCGAGGACCGAGACCGCTAACTGTGATCTGCGTGGTTCTTTCGGCCATCAAACCATGACACTGATCTTCCGCAAGCCTCTTCCTAACGTCGACCACCCCGAAATGCCAGCCGATGTCGTCATCGTCGGCGGTGGGCCCGCGGGCATGGCCTGCGCGTTGCGGCTTTCGCAGTCGATCGACGAGCACAACGCGCGCCATCCCGAAGCTCCGCTCAGCAAAGAAAATATTTACGTGCTCGAAAAAGCGCGCGAAGCCGGACAGCACTGTCTTTCCGGCGCTCTCCTCGATCCGCGCTCCATGAAGGAACTGCTGCCGGGATTCGAAAGCGAAGCCCCGCTCGACGCCGAAGTCCACAAGGAAGGCGTTTACTTCCTGACGCGCACCGGCCATTACCAACTTCCCATCACGCCCCCGCCGCTGCGGGATCACGGCAACTACGTCATCTCGATCAACCGCTTCGTGAAGTGGCTGGCTGGCAAAGTCGAAGAAGCGGGGATCACGATTTTCACGGGCTTCGCCGGATCGGAACTGCTCTACGATGGCGATCGAGTTACCGGCGTGCGCACCGACGACAAGGGCGTCGACAAACAGAATCAGCAGAAATCGAATTTCGAGCCGGGCTACGACGTGAAGGCAAAGGTCGTCGTGCTCGCCGAAGGCACCCGCGGATCGCTCACCAGGCAACTCATCCAGAAGTTTGACCTGATGAAAGATCGCAACCCGCAGACTTATGGCGTGGGCGTGAAAGAGCTGTGGGAAGTTCCGTCTGGCAGCATCCAGGCGGGCGAAGTCATCTACACCATGGGTTATCCGCTGACCACGAAGGAATACGGCGGCGCGTGGATCTATGGTTCAGAAGACAACATCGTTTCGCTCGGCTTCGTTACCGGGCTCGATTATCATGACCCGCGCCTCGATCCGCAGCATGTGCTGCAGACGTTCAAGCAGCATCCTTTTATTGCCAAGTTGCTCGCCGGCGGCAAGATGATCCGCTATGGCGCCAAGTCGCTTCCCTATGGCGGATGGTGGTCGCTGCCACCGCTCGGCGGAGAGGGATGGATGATCGTCGGCGACTGCGCCGGGTTCCTGAATTCCGCGCGCCTGAAAGGGATTCATCTCGCGATCAAGAGCGGCATGCTGGCGGCCGAGACAGCCTTCGAAGCGCTGGTGAAATCCGATTCGTCGGCGGCCACGCTCGGTAAGTTCCAGCGGCGCGTCGAAACCAGCTGGATTCACGATGAGCTGTGGCCGGTACGCAACTTCCACCAGGGATTCAAGAATGGCATGGTCGCCGGCATGTTCAACACCGTGCTGCAGGATATTTTCGACGGCGGCCTCCGCAACCGCGTGCCATCGCATGCGGGCCACGAGAACTTGCAGCCGGTCGCCAATCTGCCCGCCGACGGAGGCCCGGAAGCGCACATGCTTGGCCCCGCGAAAGGCGATGGCAAGCTCACCTTCGACAAACTCACCGACCTCTATCATTCCGGCACCAAGCACGAAGAGGATCAGCCAGCGCACTTGATCATTCAAGATACGAACATCTGCAACGAGCGTTGCGTAAAAGAGTTCGGCAACCCATGCCAGAACTTCTGCCCCGCAAACGTTTACGAGATGGTGGACGACGGTACCGCGCCCAATGGCAAGCGCATCAGCCTGAATCCCGCGAACTGCGTGCACTGCAAGACCTGCGACATTCAGGACCCCTACCAGATCATTACCTGGGTTCCGCCTGAGGGCGGCGGCGGCCCGAATTACGACGGGATGTAAAAAAGGCTCTTAGCTCTTAGCCGATCACACTCAGCAGGCTGCGGCAAGACTCGCGTTTCGCATAACAGTTTCGCGTCTCAGTTTCGCGTCACCTTCGTATCAGGGCATCGCTTTAGCGATGCCGCAAGTTCGCCAAAATCACCGCCCCTTCAGGGACCGCGTCAAAGAGCGATCGGCTCGCGGGGAAGCCCGCGCTCTAAATGCCAAAAGCTATAAGCTAAAAGCCAAGAGCTAAAAGCCAAAAGCGAAAGGCTGGTTCCTCTTCTCAACCGGGTATATACTGCTCCCGTACTTTTGCAGTAACCCGGCTATGACCGGGCGCGGGGCACTTTCATAATTTTCTACGCTCCGTGAATAGAACGCTGGCACAGGATCCTTAATATCATTCGCCCTGGCGACCGGCGGGGGGCGGGAATCGCTCGAGCGGTGCCTTCCCCGAGAGAGGTCTCGCTCGTGGACGTCGTACTTATACGCCTTCTGTTTGTCCTCATCGTCGGTGTCATCTGCTTTCTCATTCATCCCTTCAACCTGCCCAAGAACCTGGAGGCCGCCGTCGGTCTGTTGATCGGCGCCGCCATCATCGTGTTCGAGTGGAGGTTGCGCGCGATGAGCCTGAAGCGCCTGATTGGGGCCGCCATCGGCAGCGTGCTCGGCATCATTGGCGCTTATCTTTTCGCGCTCGTCATTCGCAACAGCATCCCTGCGAGCCCCACCCAAAGTTTCCTGCAGATCATGGTTATGATGGTCATGGCCTACGTGGGATTGGCGGTCGGCGCCAACAAAGGCGACCTGCTCAATCTGGCGGCGCTCGGCGGGATCTTCGGCGGCGAAAAGTCGGGCAAGAAGAGTTACAAGATCCTGGACACCAGCGTCATTATCGACGGCCGCATCGCCGACATCGCCGAGACCGGTTTCCTCGACGGCCTGATTGTGATCCCGCAGTTCGTGCTCCGCGAATTGCAACTGGTGGCCGATTCCGCCGACTCGCTCAAACGCAATCGCGGCCGCCGCGGCCTCGACATCCTGCAGCGTCTCCAGAAAACGGCTTCGGTCCAGATCCAGATCGTGGAAGACGACTTCCCCAGCGTCCGCGAAGTCGATATGAAGCTCATCGAACTGGCCAAGCTGTATGAAAGCAAGATCATCACCAACGACTTCAACCTCAACAAAGTCGCCCAGTTGCAGGGCGTGGCCGTGCTCAACATCAACGAACTGGCCAACTCGCTCAAGCCGATTGTTCTGCCCGGCGAAGTGATGCGGGTATTCATCCTGAAGGAAGGGAAAGAGTACAACCAGGGCGTCGCCTATCTCGACGACGGCACCATGGTGGTCATCGATAACGCGCGCAAGATGATCGGCAAGACCATCGACATCTCGGTGACCTCGGTCTTGCAAACCACCGCGGGCAAGATGATCTTTGGCAAGTGGGATGAGCGCACGACGGGCCGCCACGACGCCAAAGGAGTGCCGCCTCCGGTGGCCGTGCTGCCTCCAGCGACAGGAACCAGTGGACCGCCCTCCGACGCGGCAAAAAAACAAACCCCGGCGGTGGCCGACCGGGCAGCCGACTAGGCGGTTCATCTGTAGAGACGGGGCTTGCCGCGTCTCTACGGAAAATCAGCCGCTTCTTTAGGGGCTGGGCACTGCCAGGCGTTGGACCCAAAGCTTAAAGCCTGTACTATACTGATCGCCCCTATGAAGGTGTTTGTCATTGTTCCGGCGGCCGGACTGGGCACGCGCATGGCCCCGCCCTCGGCCGCGAAGTCCAGAAAAAAAGCGCCTACCAAACAGTTCAAAGAACTGGGCGGCGTGCCCATTCTTGTCCACACGCTGCGGAAGTTCGCCGCCGCCCCAGCCGTCTTCGAAATCATCGTCGCTCTACGCAAGGACGAAATTGCCGGCTTTGGCGCCCAGGTTGAAAAACAGTACCCGGAAATTTTGAGCAAGCGCCTGCAGATGGTCGAAGGCGGCGAGCATCGCCAGGACTCGGTGGCAAACGCTCTCGCCCGCACAGCGGCCGATCCGGAAGACATCGTCCTGGTGCACGATGCCGTTCGCCCGTTTGTTACTCCCGAAATCATCGGCAATGTGATCGAGGCCGCGCGCAAACATGGAGCCGCCATCGCGGGCTGGCCCGCCGTGGACACGGTCAAACAGGTGGAACGAACCGCGGACGGCGCACTCATCAAAACCACCATCCCGCGCGCGAGCGTAGTGATGGCGCAAACCCCGCAGGGCTTTCGCTACGACCTCCTGAAGAAAGCCTTTGATGACGCCGTCGCCGACGGCTTCCTCGGCACCGACGAGGCTTCACTGATCGAGCGCGCCGGCCTGCCGGTCGTAGTCGTAATGGGCTCGCCGCGCAATATAAAAATCACCACGCCAGCGGATATGGAACTGGCGGAGTTCTATCTGCAACACGAAGACGGGACCCGGCTTTGAAACCTGAAATGCGGAAACCTGAAATGCGCATCGGCTACGGTTGGGACTCGCACGAGTTCAAGCCCGGCATTCCACTCAAGATCGGAGGCGTGACGCTGCCGCACGATCAAGGCCTTGGCGGCCATTCCGACGGCGACGTCCTGCTGCACGCGATCACCGACGCGCTGCTCGGCGCCATCGCAGGTCCCGACATTGGATCGCTGTTTCCGCCTTCCGATCCGCAATGGAAAAACGCCGACTCCGCCTTGTTTCTGCGTGAGGCGTTGCAGCGCGTCAAGAGCGCGGGCTACGAACTCGTGAACCTGGATTCCACGCTGATCCTGTCCACTCCAAAAATCGGCCCGCACGCGGACGCGATTCGCAAACACGTCGCCGAGCTGTGCGCTATTCCCGCGGACTGTGTCGGGATCAAAGCAAAAACGCCGGAAGGCATGGGCACCGACAACGCCGCGATTGCGAATGTGGCGGTCTTGCTGAAACGCTGCTAGTGTAGCGCCCCGCAAGTTTCGCGACATTGGATTGGGTTGTCATCTTGAGCGAAGCGAAGGACCTATGTGTGGCGAATTCAAATACACAGGTCCTTCGCTTCGCTCAGGATGACAGTGTGGATTTATGCCACGAACTTGGGAGCACTACACTAGCTGCTGGCAGACTCAAACTCTCTCGCCAACTCCGCGTGCTTCGCTCTCGCCGCCTCGATGAACGCGCGGAAAATCGCGTGCGCGGACTCCGCCAGCTCCGGCCCATCATTCACGCTCCGCTCCGGATGCCACTGCACCGCCAGCACAAAATGTTCGGGGGCGGTTCCTTCCAGAGCTTCGATGATTCCGTCTTCCGCGGAACGCGCCACCACTCGCAACCCATCGCCGACTGCGTCCGCGGACTGATGATGCGAAGAATTCACGGCCACCGTCTTCGTCGCGCCTACAATTTCCGCCAGCCGCGATTCCGGCTCGATCTTCACCGTGTGCGCCTTCGCCACTGCCCGTCCCGCGCTGTGGTTGATTGCCGACTCGATGTGCTGCACCAGCGATCCCGACCGGTACACATTCAACGACTGCAGCCCATAGCAGATGCCCAGCACGGGCTTGCGCAGGTTGTAGGCATCGTGCAGCAGCAGCTCGTCCACCAGGTCTCGTTTGGCGTCAGCGGGCGCCGTCTTCTGGTGACGATCCGCGCTGTACTTCCGCGGGTCGAGGTCCGCGCGGCTGCCGGGCAGCAGAACGGCGTCGCAGCACTCGATCTGCTTCATCACCTGAACCGGTAACTGGTCCAGATCGATGCGCACCGGCTCTCCACCCGCTCCGCGCACCGCTTCTTCATACTGCGGCAGCGCGCGCTCGGCGTAGTCGCGATCGCCGGAATGGGGCACGGGAATGGCAATCCGCGGCGTGATAGTCTTCAGCTTGCCCATTTTCAACTCACCCAGGTTCAACTGGGCCACACTCAACTCACGCGCTCGATCCCTTCCAGCGTCTTGCGCTGCCGGTAGTTCCGAATTTCCATCCCCAATGACAGCACGAGCACGATCGCACCCACCGTGATCGCGAACGGAAACGCGATGTGCCGGTAGGCGAACGTCAGGTTGGGCGCGACATGCTTGACCTGCGAGTACACCACGGTCCCCATAATGCTCAGCAGAAGCGCGACCGCGAACGACAGCAGGGTTAACAGAAACGTCATCGCGAATACGCGCGCCGGAATTCCGATCCAGCGCGGCCCGTCCGAACTCGTTTTCGCCATGCTTCTAAGCTACACCATCGGTCCAGACCATCGCGACTGGCCATGTCCGCCGTCACTTTGCACTCATACGCTACAATACCGTCATGTCGCAAACCGCCACCGCGATCACCCGCAGCCCCGCGGAAATCGTGCAAAGCAGCCCGGTTTCACAGGCGTCGAATGGCATCTGCTATGCCCGCTCGGGCGAGATTACCATTGCCGACAACGATCTCGACCGCATGATTGCCGCGGTGCCGGTGCCGGTGGCCGCCGCGCTTAGCCGCAAGGCGTATTACTTCGTTCCGCTCACCGTAACCCAGGGCGACGAGACCGTGATTGCCGACCGCTACGACGTTGCGCTCAGCGACAACGCGGTTTGCCATCGCAACCTGAATCTCGGCGATGCGCAGTGCGTCTTCATCTCGACCCGCTTGATGGACGACAAATTTTCGGTGGCGTTCGAGTTCTACATCAACGTCGGACACGCGCTCGTCGAACGCGCAGGCGTGTCGCAGAATTTCGCCGACCTGGCCTGGCAGCAAGTGGAGTCCGGGGTGCGCGGCGAAACTTCACTCGACGCCTGGGAGGCGCGCAAGCTCGGCACTGCCCACGGTCCGGACGCGGAGAAATTTAAAAACGAGTATCTTGCAGCCAGCTTCGCGGATGCGATTTCGATCTACCTGCTCTCGCTCTACCTCGACGTCGATTACCACGATCTGCGCGAGCGCGACTATCCGCTGCTGGCGCCGGCGCCGATGGCGGAGCGGCTGCGCAAGATTGCCGAAATCTTTCCGCCCAATCCGGGATTTGAATTCAACATCTACTATCGGCGACGCGGGTAAAGGGCACGCGTCTTGCCGGCTGGCACTGCCTCAGCAGCTCAACGGCGACACGGAACCGCTCTGCGCCAGACAATCCGCGCCACACAAGAAATCAAGTGCCACATCGAGTTTTTCAGCAGCCAGAGCGGCTGGCTTCCAGCACCCTTTTTCTTCTCTTGTTTCTTGCCTGTTAACTCGGAAGGTATTAACTCGTGTTTACTACTACCCCCCTCCCCCCGGTCTTTTAAAATCATGGGGTTAGGTGGTGTCTGGCCGCCAAAGTCTAGAGTCTAAAGGACTTATTTGTAAAGTATTCGGGAATAAGGACTTAGCCACAAATCCTATGATTTTTGGGATTTTGGCCGCTGGCTGGTGCCCGCTCATCGCCTCTAGATCCTTCGCTTCGCTCAGGATTTCGGCAGCGGGCTGACGCCCGCTAAACGGGTCAACTTACGGTTGTCAAAGAGCCACTGACAGATGGGGCTGGAGCAGCCGCGGTGGCCTTGGTTGGGGTTGGCACACCGCAGCGGCTACAGATCAGGGAACATTATCGCGCACGGCCGGTGGGAAGTCTGTGACGCATGGCCCGGAGGTTAGTGATGAAAAAAGGTCAAAGGCCCGCACCAAGCGAATCTGGGACGGTCCACCCTCCAACTTTCGAGCCGCCGTGCTCAACCAGTGCTTGTCGATTATTAAGGAACGGAATCTTTGGCATGATGCGGGGTTCTGAGCGTAAACGCCTGGTTACAACAGTTACATGGAGGCTGCGCTGGGCCGTCATAAGATATGGGTATGCACTCCTCCATTCTGTACCCACTGAGACGTCTATGTCCCGCTCCGGTCCTATGTGTGTGCGTCC
>JBEKDG010000086.1:0-13344 GCA_050014475.1 Terriglobales bacterium
CCAGAGCCTGGAGCCGGAGAATGAACCGTGATCGGGTCACTATCGACTGGCGGTTTACCCGCAGAAAGGCACGCCAGAAGTTCGGCTACAAAAGAAACCACATCACGCGGTCAGAGACCTAGCTCTCCGCCTCAGCCAGGGCGGCTCCACCACCCAGGAGAGCGCTGCCACCGATTCCCCCTCTGCAGCAGCCCACGGCGAGCTCCGATATCTGCAGGCTACACCCCGGCAATGCTGGTGCACGAATCGCGAATACTTTAGGTAACCATATTTGGGACGCTACAGAGCAATCTGAACCATCTGGATTTCAGCTTGCTGTTACCAGACGTCATGACGATCGCGGACGAAGTGGACTCTTAGTTGACACAGTCGATGGATAGCTACATGAAAGTCATGCGGAAGTCAGCGGTAGCGTAGCTACTGCTAGCATCGCATCCGAAGCGCTACATCGAATACCGCAGGTCCAGACCCGGCAAACTTCCGGGTGTGGAGCACGTTGACACCTGCCTCCGTCCCAGAAGTATTGGTGAACGTGTCAGCCACCGCTCCGTTCTTTCTTGACAGTCGCTCGTCCTGCCATGTCTAATGACTCCCTTTCAAACCAGTGCTGTTTCGGAGGCAGTTCAAACCGTTCCACTGAAAAGGGGTCCATGCCGATTACTCGAAAGTTGGCTGTGCTGTTGCTGTTGTTGCTGTTCTTCGGCGCGCTCGCGTTCGCGCAAGGCGGCGCCACGGGCGCCATCGGGGGCGTGGTTCAGGACGCATCGGGAGCCGTAATCGCGAACGCCAAGGTGAGCGTGTGGGGACGGGGCTCTGCCCCGTCCAAGCCGAGCGCAGCTCGGCAGCGGCCTGTGGTCACAGCAACTCTTGATTCGCTATAACCGGAATGAGGCAAACTGCATGAAGCTCAAAAGCGGCGTTCTGACGCTGCTGGGCGTGTTGCTGGCGGCGCCGGCTGCATTTCACGGGCAGACGGCGAAGGCGCAGACCGGCAATGTCGTCCACTACACCACCACCATCGACAACGTGAAGTATTTATTCGCCACGGCCGAACCGGTGGCGCATCTGAAGTCGGGCGACATCCTCGACACCAACACGCTGGACTGCTTCGGGAACGCGCTCAAAAAGCCCGGGGACACGCTCAGGATGGTCAAGGGCGACAATCCGCTGGCCGGGCCATTTTTCGTCGAGGGTGCGGAGCCCGGGGACACGCTCGCCGTCAAGATTCTCGATCTCGAAGTCGATGGCGACACGGGCGTGGGCGCGTTCGCTCCCGGATTTGGCGCCATCAACGAGACCAACTACACGCCCATGCTGCATCCGCCGCTGCCCGAGCGCGTCTGGTTTTATCACATCGATCACGCCGCGAACACGGCACTGTTCAAGGCGCTCGATTCCGATTTCTCCGTCAAGATTCCCATGCATCCTTTCTTCGGCTGTATCGGAGTCGCGCCCGCGAATGGCGAGGCGCGCAGTTCCGTGGTGCCCGCGGAATTCGGCGGCAACATGGACTCGCCCGAAGCCAGCGTGGGCAACACCGTGTATTTTCCGGTGAATGTTAAGGGAGGACTGTTCTACATCGGCGACGGCCACGCCGCCATGGGCGACGGAGAAGTCGCCGGCACCGCCATCGAGGTTCCGCTGAAGGCACGCGTGCAGTTGAGCGTGATCAAAGGCCGCACCATCGCCTGGCCCCAGTTCGAGAACGACGACGCCATCATGACCGTTGGCGCTTATCGTCCTCTGGATGATGCGCTGCGCATCGCCTTCACCGAACTTGTGCACTGGATCCACAAGGACTACGGTTTGTCGGAACTCGATGCTTATGAGCTGCTGTCGAAAGTCGCGAGGATTCATCTCAACGAAATGGTGGATCCGAACTACGTGGTGGTCGCCTCAATAGAGAAGAAATATTTGCCCGCAAAAAAGAAGTAGGGCTTCGCAGAGTGCGAGTGCAGGCTGGAGGCGCGGGTCGGAATCGAACCGACGTATAAAGGTTTTGCAGACCTCTCCCTTACCACTTGGGTACCGCGCCCGATCAACTTCACAGTAGAACCTCGGCGTGGGTTTGTCCAGAAGCGTCGTTCGCTGTTCGTCGTTCGCCATTCGCACCGCGCCTTTGGAGCAATCGTGGCGAACAGCGAATAGCGAATAGCGTTCCTATTTTCTCGCGACTGGATCTGTGCTACAACACGGTGCATGAGTTCGACCCTGAATTTGACTGTGCGGCCGCCCGGTTCCGCGACTGCGCCGAACGCTCTTGGGACTGCGACTGGCGTTCCAACGAATTCGAAGAAGGATGCAGCCTCGATCTGTCCCAACTGCTCGACCGAGTTGCGTGGACACCGCTGCAAGGTGGTTTGCAAGAAATGCGGCTTCTATTTGAGCTGCTCTGATTTTTACTGACGCGGATTCGCGGAAGCCGCCCAGGCGATTTCCTTCCCTGGCGTGGTGTCCCGCAAGTTCGGGGCATAAATCCACCCTGTCATCTTGAGCGAAGCGAAAGACCTCATGCATGACGAATTCAAATACCTAGAGCTGGTTTCATAAATCGGTTTTGGGTAGGGCACGGCTTCAGCCGTGCCGTTCAGGGTCCGGAGGAATGCGGGCTTCAGCCCCTGAGGGACGTGCTTTCCGGGCGGAAAGGCATTTATGAAACCAGCTCTAGGTCCTTCGCTTCGCTCAGGATGACAACCCGAACTTATGTCGCATATTTCCGGGACACCACACTAGCTTCTACAATAGAGTGGGACTTCCTTTTAATCCTCAACTCAGGAGATTGGAATGCAACGCAAAGCGAGTGCAGTGTGGAAGGGTGATCTTAAGGACGGCAAAGGGACGGTTTCGTCCACCAGCGGCGTGCTTTCGAATACGCCCTATTCGTTTACGACGCGGTTTGAGAACTCTCCGGGGACGAATCCGGAAGAACTGATTGCGGCGGCGCATGCGGCGTGCTTTTCGATGGCGCTGTCGGCACAACTGGGAGGCGCGAACCTGACGCCGGAGAGCATCAGTACGGCTGCCACGCTCACCATGGAGAAACTCGACGCGGGCTGGACCATCACGGCCGTGCATCTGGATGTGGTCGCGAAGGTGCCGGGCGCGAGCGCGGAAGCCTTCAACACGGCAGCGCAAAATGCCAAAGCGGGCTGCCCGGTATCGAAGGTGCTGAACGCGAAGATTACGATGGATGCGAAGCTGGGCTAGGAGTTTGGAGCGAAGTGAGACTTACCCTCCACCCTTCAATTCCCAGTGCGTTAGCTTTTGTCATCCCGACCCTCGTCGTTCGCTGTTCGCTGCTCGTCGTTCGCAATTTTGGTCCAGCGGCGAAAAGCGAATAGCGAACAGCGAACCACGAGGTCGGATGACAATTCACGTAAAGAGATTAGCTAGCTTTGCGAGCGCAAGAGTTGCCGCAGCTTGTGATTGATTTTTACCGCTTCCTGCGCGGCCTGATCGATCAGTTCTACCCAGCGGCGGGAGTTCTCGGGCGGGCCTGCCTGCGAAATCAGGTAGGTGGCTTGCACAATGGTTTCGAGCGCATTGCTGAGATCGTGCGCCAGTGTGCGGAGCTCGCTCGCCAGTTCTGCGGGGATTTTGTCGGAGGCATTTCCCATGGTCTTCGGCGGCCCGGCGCCTTGTAAATCCGACGCCTTGTAAATGACGTCTAAATGACGTCGCGCGGCGAAGGTTAGGTCGTTGCGCTCGTTTGACAGCCAGACGCCAGCCAGTAGATAGTAGTGTAGTCGCCCTTGAAGAGGGCCCTGCCGATTTTTTCTTTTTATGCGGATGTGGCGGAACTGGCAGACGCGCTAGGTTCAGGACCTAGTGGCCGCAAGGTCGTGGAGGTTCAAGTCCTCTCATCCGCACCAAAAACAGCCCTTAGCTATTAGCATTTAGCGCGCAGCCCGTAGCTCGGGGCGTTTCTCCCTCATGCGCCGGCGGATAAGCGGTGCGTGCTGCGGCTTTGCGCGATGCCGTACTGGCGGATTTTATAGAGCAAAGCTTTGTAGCTGATCTTCAGCAGCGCCGCGGCTTGTTTGCGATTCCAGTTCGTCTCTTCCAGGGCACGGGCAATGGCTTCGGCCTCAGCTTCATCTTTGGCGGTGCGCGACAGGGACTTCAGGCCGCCGGCGTCAGCAGCCGAGGCCGCGGCTCTGCCGGCTCCATCGGTGTGCAGTCCTCCACTTCCATCGGGCCGGGGCTGCAACTCGGATGCGGCGAGCGTTTCGTCTCCCAGAACCAGGTAGCGCTTGATGAAGTTGCTCAGTTCGCGCAGGTTGCCCGGCCAGGAATGGCGCAGGCATGCCTCCATCAACAGGGGCGAAAGTGGCAGCGGGGGACGCGCGTAGGACTCCGACATGCGCGACATGAAATGCTTCAGCAGGATAGGAATTTCTTCCTTGCGGTCGCGCAGCGGAGGCAGCGACATGGTGAAAGCGTTCAGGCGGTAGTAGAGATCCTCACGCAGACGCTTGTTGGCGAGCGCTTCGGGAATGTTGATGTTGGTGGCGGCCAGGATGCGGACGTCGACTTTGACCAAGGTGCGGCTGCCGAGACGGGAGAACGTTTGGTCCTGGAGGACGTGCAGCAGCTTGGCCTGCAACAGCGGCGGCATTTCGCCGATTTCGTCGAGCAGGATGGTGCCTTTGTTGCAGAGTTCGAACTTGCCGGGCTTGGCGTGCGTGGCGCCCGTGAAGGCTCCCGCTTCGTACCCGAACAGTTCGCTTTCGAGCAGGTCGGCGGGCACCGCGGCACAGTTCACTTTGAGGAAGGTGCGGTGGGCGCGCGGGGAAAGTTTGTGAATCAGGCGGGCGAGCACTTCCTTGCCGGTACCGCTTTCACCGAGCAGCAGGACCGGGATGTCGACGTTGGCGACAAGTGCGGCCTGCGAGCGGATCTTCTTCATCGCCGGGCTGGCAGCGACGAAGAATACGTCGTCGCAAAGTTCTTCGATCTCGCCGGAGTAGCTCTCACTCCTGGCGCTGCCGACGCACTGTCCAATGACCGCGTCGAGTTCGGCTTTCTGGAAGGGCTTGGTCAGATAGTCGATGGCGCCGAGGCGCATGGCCTGCACGACTTTGCGCGTGTCGTTCACGCAGGAGAGCATGACCACTTTCAATCCGGGCCGGAGATGGCGGAGTTGTTCGAGAGTCTGTAACCCGTCGATGCCGGGCATGAGTAGATCGAGCAACACCAGGTCGGGCTGCAGTCCTTTTTGGACGTGCTCGACCGCTTCTTCGCCGGTGCTGGCGGTTTGAACTTTGTGCTCATCCACTTCCAGCAGGGTGCGGATATAGCGCAGCATTCCCGGTTCGTCATCCACCAGCAGGATGTTGGCGCCTTCGCTCATTTGGTTCCTCGTGGCGGACTGCCCAGAATTGGTTTCTGCGGAATAAGAAAAGAAAACTTGCTGCCAGCGCCCGGTTCGCTTTCGACCCAGATCTTGCCGCCCATGCCTTGGAGAAGGCGGCGCGCAATGGCCAGTCCCAGGCCCATGCCCTCGGCCGATTCGCTGCCGGGCTGGCGGAAAAAATCGTCGAAGATTTCCAGGTGAAACTCCGGCCGAATTCCCGGGCCGGTATCGGCAACGCTCACTTTAACAGCGTTCGGCACGTTCGTCGATTGACGGCGGCGGTCTCCATTGGCTGCGGACTGGCTCACGCCACGACGCTCCCACATATGAGGTTCGGCATGCAGCCAGACGGTGCCGCCCTGAGGCGTGTACTTGGAGGCGTTCTCCAGAAGATTGGAAATCACGCGCTGGATCTTGGGCGCATCGAATGCAAATGGCGTCAGTTTGTCATTGGCCAGGAAATACAGAGCGAGACCGCGCTCCTGAAAGCGGCCGGACCAGAGCCGGCAAACTTCAGAGAGGCAGGCGTTCATGTCACCATCCACGTACTGCATGCGCAGTTCGCCGGTTTCCAGCACGCTAAAGGTCAGGAAGTCCTGAATGAATTGCTGCAAGCGCTGTCCGTTGGAAACCATGTCGCCCATCACTTCGCGCTGGCGGTCATTGAGCGGTCCGAGTTTCTGGCTCTGCAGCAGTTCCATATAGCCATTGAGGATCGCCAGGGGCGTCTTGAGGTCGTGGGCGGCAGAGGCCAGAGCGCTCGTTGTCTTGCGGAAACGATCGCGCAATTGTTCGAGCTCGCGGGCCACGTCGTCCGCAGAGCTGGGCGCGGCAGCGTGCGCCGTTTCGGTGGACGGCAAGCCGCCCTTCCGACTAGTGCCAGTGGGGGCGACGGCTGGGCTTTTTTCGGACATCGAAGCCATGGGGAACCAAATAACGTCAGTATTGGGGGAGGAAAATCTACTACCGTCAGAACGTGGGGGATGTCTTGATCCTATGTCAGGTGCAACAGACTGTCAATTGGAAAGGGTGCCGAACCGGCCCCGAAGCGAAAAACGTTGCACTTTCTTGGCATGACCCGTAGTCATTATGAAATTCCGGGGGGCTGGAAGTTACTTCGTAATCTCCGTGTTGGTAGCGAGGTTTGGAGTGATTCCAAGCAGGCTCGACTCCGCTTCGAAGTTTGGCCCCTGAGATGCGGTCTTAGCGGTGCTAATACCTCTTTAGTGGTGGTACAGACACGTGCCTTGTAGCTTATCGAAGAAGGAAGAACGCAAGTGGGCACGGTTACAGCTCGCCGTTCCGGTTTTTGTCCGCACTCGCGACGGCGGCAAGGATTCCCTGGAGTTTGCCACGGCCATTAACATTTCTCCTGGGGGTGCTTTAGTGGCAGTTCGCCGTTCTTTGCCCATATCGGCACTGGTTTCACTGGAGATTCCGAGTGCTCCCATCGGCCCCGCCAACGGTTTGAAGACCTCCACGCGGGTCATGCAAGCGAAGGCGGTTTGGGTTACGCACCTCGATGGCTACCATCTTGTGGGTCTGAAGTTCGCCCGCCCCCTGAACACCGCCGCGGCGGCCGTTTCCGGCAAGCACTTGAGGAAAACGGGTTCTGCGGTGTGAACTATTTTTCCCTTCCCAAGCCTGTCTCAGGATGGCACTTTGGTGCCATGCTGGAGGTTAGCGCTTCCGGGATATCATCACTCCAAGCCATTCATAAGTTGAGCGGTTAAGGGAAATCATCCCGGTCGCTCTGCTCACCTCCCCGGTTTGGTGATTGGGATGCACTTTTAGTGCATGTGGGTGAACACTCACCGCAATGGGGTATTCAGTTTTATGACGACACTTTCGGTAAGTTACCTGGCGCAGTCGCTCGGCGAAGTCCCCCCTGACAACATCATTTTTGGCCACTCTGAGGTCATGCAGGCGGTTCGTTCGCGGCTCGGCAAAGTAGCCGCCGCCAACGTTCCGGTCCTGATCACGGGCGAGAGCGGCACCGGGAAAGACATCATTGCCCGGCTCATCCATGGGCTGTCTCCGTGGAAGGTCGGGCCGTATGTAAAGGTGAACTGCCCGGCGATTCCCGGGACGCTGCTGGAAAGCGAACTGTTCGGCTACGAACGAGGAGCCTTTACGGGTGCCGTCGGGTCGAAGCCAGGACGGGTCGAACTGGCCCACCGCGGGACATTGTTTCTTGACGAGATTTCCGAGCTTGACCCATCGCTGCAATCGAAGCTTTTGCAACTCTTGCAGGATGGGCAGTTCTGCCGGATCGGCGCCCAGGAAGACAAGAAGGTCGAGGTGCGGGTGGTGTGCGCGACCAACCGCAATCTGGAATCGGAGATTGAATCGGGGGCTTTCCGCCAGGATCTTTACTACCGCATCAACGTGGTGAATATACGCATGCCGGCGCTGCGGGAACGCCGTGGCGACATTGAAGATTTGTGCGCCTACTTCCTCGAATACTACAACCGCAAGTTCAACTGCCGGGCGCAGCCTCTGTCCCATGAAGTGCTGGCGGTGCTGCAGAAATATCACTGGCCGGGAAACATCCGCGAACTGGAAAACCTGATCAAGCGTTACGTGATCCTGGGCCATGAGGAAGTGATCACCAACGACCTGGTGGCACGCGAGCCAGACTTTTTCAATCCCGAGTTCTCGCTGGACGGCCCGATTTCTCTGAAGAAGCTTACCCGCCAGTGCGTGCGCGAACTGGAGCGCAAGGTCATCCTGAAGGTGCTGCAACAGCACCACTGGAACCGTAAGCAGTCAGCCCGCACGCTGGGCATCAGCTATCGCGCTCTGCTTTATAAAATCCGCGATGCCGGCCTGCCCTCGAACCGTGCCCTGCGTCTGCGGCAGGCGGAGAAAAACAACAGCGCCAACAACGACATTACAAATAGCGGGGCGGCGGCCGACTGAGACCGCTTTGGTTAAGGCATCGGGTGATCGGATCATCGGGCCATCGGGTCATTCCTCTCCGCCCGCACTTCCAATCACCCGATCACCCGATGCCTTCGCAACCGGTGAGTCTTTCCTTCAGTTCGCGAAGTGCCGCGCTCCACTCGTTCAGCCCATCCGCTTCGAGCCACAGGTCTTTGAGTTCGGAGTTGGTTCGCACCCTTTCCACAGCGCGGCGGGCGAGTTCGACCAAATCGGGCGGAGCGCCAGCCTTGTTCTTGCTGGTCCAATCCACGATTTGCCGCGGGGCCGACAGCGCTCCGTCGTTGGCAGCAACCAGCGCCGCGACAACTTCCGCAGCCGCGACGGCGATGCTACTGTCCATCGCTTCCAGGTAGTCGTCCTGATCGGCGGCGCGCGCCAGCAGCAGTCTCAGATCGTCGATTCCCATGGAATTGAGCCGGCCCAGGAAATTCTGCGCGTCCTCGTTTTCGAAGCTGCCTGTACCCCATCCAGCCATGAACCCTCCGGGCTGAATTATAGAATGTGCGGCGCGCCCTGCTTCATGGAGCTACTTCCGAGTAGCCGACTACTCGCCCATTGAACTGTCCGATATGCAACAAAACCCGTTCCTCCGGATCTGTTCACCAGGAGTGCGGCGTATCCCCGTCTACAAACGGACTTCGGGGGACTCTGGAACGCCGCTGTGCGGTGCGCGAACCATACAAGTGCGGAATCTCTCTGATTTCGATGCCCAACTCGCTGATTATGCGGACTTGTAATCGAGGGCTTGCGAGAACTACAAAGGCCATACCACTCTGCACCCACCGTTTAAAGATATTCCTCCCACCGTGACCGAGCTCACAGACCGGCGAAAGTGGCGGCCGCTTCAGGATTCGACGAATACTCACCAGGCTCCAAACGGAATCGCTTGTCTCTCCACGGACTAGAACGTATTCCGAATGATGGTGGCGACCTTCTTGGAGAAATCGTAGGTGGCGCGCAGGTTTTCTCCCAAGAAGCGTACCTTACCCTGGACATCACGATCCACGAGCGTCTGCCCGGCGTGATCCGTGATGTGGACCTTCAGGGTGATCGACGTAGCTCCGGCGACAGTGGTCACTTCGCGTTTTTTCTGGCTGCCTTTAGTGAAAGATTGCGCAGTGGTGCGCAGCGTGACCAGGTCGGGCGCGCTGGCCGCATCCTTGTCGCCGCTGCGATAAACGTGCTGGAACTTTCCCGTCTTCTCGATCTGCGCGATCAGGTTTTCGTAGATGGCAACACGGAATTCCGGCGGCATAGGCACGTCGTTAGAATCCATGGGCTCGATTTGAATGGAAGAGGCGGAGAACTTCTGCGCACTCTTAGAATCGCCCGGCTGCCCCCATAAGGAGCCGACCATCAGAAGGAGGGCGCAGGCGAGGACGATAGGGAAAACGACTGAGACTGCCGATCGAGTGTGATGTTTCAACGGTTTGTCCTCCTATTTATTTGTTGGTGCCGGTTCTGCGAGGGGAACGCTGGCTTTCGCGCCCATCGCGACGAGCTGCTTTTTGATCGGAGCTCCCTGGCCCTTGGGAAGCACAAAAACCATGCCATGATAGCCGCCGTTGGCGTCCGTGAATTCCAG
Organism: Terriglobales bacterium; assembly: GCA_050014475.1. Classification (GTDB taxonomy): domain Bacteria; phylum Acidobacteriota; class Terriglobia; order Terriglobales; family Acidobacteriaceae; genus Acidiflorens. The sequence goes on from JBEKDG010000086.1 coordinate 9,888, forward strand.
CGTGAGGACCTCAACGCCGTGTGAAAACAGGCTCAAGACCCGTCCACCGCCGTAAGGGATGGCCATGGTCGCGAGTTTGGCTGCGCCAGTGATATCCTGCCTGCTGTCCTCATTGGTGAAGATGTCCAGAATGGATGAGGCTTTCACCTCCACCTTCGCCTTGCCGGTTGCGAACTGTAGCGAGCTACCCACGACCGAAAGCGTGCCTTCTGAATTTTTCTTGATGGTTTCGCCCCCGATCACCAGTTTGATATCGGTTTGTACCACGCTCGGAGCGGCCTGGGGCGCGCCCGCTGCCTGGCCGCGCGCCGGCGCTGGGAAAAACAGCAAGGGAGCGCCAACAGCCAGGAGGAAGAGTCCGCGCGTCCAGATGCGGGCCCCAACTCCTGGGAAGGAATTCGTTGCGACTGAAACATCGACTTTCGGGTTTTGAATGCTCATCGTTTTGTCCCTCATGCGTGTTGGCCGGAGCCAACACGTAACACCCTGCGGTTCAGCGTTAGTTTCGACGCCGGACAGAGTCTAAGCGATTACAGCAGAGTTAGCAATCTGCAACGATATGCCAGCCGCCCATGCGCGCAAGATATGCCAGTGTGGGCTGCGTTGTTTACTGAGTCGCGCGGAGCGAACCCGGTCGTTCGCAATCGGCGACGTGCCTGTTCTTCGAGCGCGGGGCAGGAGTGGCCTTCCATCGCTGCCTCGCGCTCCTCGTTCTTCTTGCGACAGCGGGCAACCCGGGCAGGAAGCGTGGTTCGCCCTGCCACGTTCGCGATTGTGCCTGGATCACGGGCGACTCGGAAGGAATTCTACCTTAGGTTGGCGCTCATGGGGCGGCTGTCCCTAACGCTATCGCTCACGCCCAGTACGTGCGGTCCAGCGTTCGGTACTGAATCGCCTCGGCGATGTGTTTGGGTTCGAGCTGCGGAGTGGCGTCGAGGTCGGCAATCGTGCGCGCGACTTTCAAGATGCGGTCATGGGCACGGGCGCTGAGTCCCTGCTGAGCCATGGCGCGTTCGAGCAGGCGCTCGCAATCGGCGGAGAGCTCGCAGAATTTGCGAATAGACTGCGCCGGCATTTGGGCGTTGCAGTAGAGTTTTTCGCGTCCCGAGGAAAAGCGCGTCAGCTGAATCTCACGGGCGCGGATCACACGCTCGAGGATACTGGCTGAGCTTTCCGACTCCTTCGTGCTGCGCATTTCTTTGTAGTTCACCGCCGGGACGTCAATGTGGATGTCGATACGGTCGAGCAGCGGCCCCGAGATTTTAGAAATGTAGCGCTGAATCATGGGCGGCGTGCAGTGGCATTCGCGGGTGCGGTCGTTGTGAAATCCGCAAGGGCAGGGGTTCATGGCGGCGGCGAGCATGAAGCGCGCGGGGAAGGTCAGCGACATGGCGGCCCGTGCGATGCAGACGGTCCCATCTTCCAGCGGCTGGCGCATGACATCGAGAACGTTGCGCGGGAATTCGGGAAATTCGTCGAGGAACAGCACGCCATTGTGGGCGAGCGAAACTTCGCCCGGCCGGGGAATCGCACCCCCGCCGATCAGACCCGCGTCTGAGATGGTGTGATGAGGCGCGCGAAAAGGGCGCACGCCGACCAGTCCGGCGCGCGCATCGAGCACACCCGCCACACTGTGAATCTTGGTGGTCTCGAGCGCTTCTTCGAAAGTGAAGGGCGGCAGAATCGTCGGCATGCGTTTCGCCAGCATGGTTTTTCCAGATCCCGGAGGCCCGATCATCAGAATGTTGTGACCGCCGGCGCAGGCGACTTCGAGCGCGCGCTTGGCGGTTTGCTGGCCGCGAACGTCTTTGAAATCCACATGGAATTGCTGCGCCTGGCTCAGCAGTTGATCGGTGTCGATCTGCAGGCGGGAAATGCCGTTGCCGGAATTGATGAAGTGAATGACGTCGAGCAATGACTTGACGGGGTAGACCTCAACCCCGCCGACCATGGCAGCTTCGCGAGCGTTAACTTCGGGCACGACCAGGCGCTTCACCTTTGTACGGCGGGCCTCGATCGCGATGGGCAAAGCACCCCGGACTCCGCGCACTCTTCCGTCGAGCGAAAGCTCACCGACAAACAGCGCGTCGGGGATCTCCTTCTTATTCAGACCGCCGTATGCGCCGAGAATGCCGAGCGCCATGGGCAGATCGAAGCCGGAGCCTTCCTTCTTGATGTCGGCCGGCGCCAGATTAATGGTGATCTGGGTGGGTGGGATGTCGTAGCCGCAATTTTTCAGCGCCGAGCGAACCCGGTCGCGGCTTTCGCGGACGGCAGCATCGGGCAGGCCGACCGTGTGAAAGTGGTCTTCCGTCATTTTGATGCCGGAGACATCCACTTCCACTTCGATGATGTTGGCGTCAATGCCGTAAACGGCGGCACTCAAGGTCTTATAAAGCATAGGGACACCCGTGGGCACACGAAGGGGGCAACGCAGGATGGGAGATTCCTGCAGACATCATAGCCGATGGCAAGCCCGACCGCTGTGATGGGCATCACCCGGTTACCGTGATGGAACGTAACGGAACGTTCTGTCGTGAACGGCCGCTTTCGGTGCTACGCTAAGGGCAATCTATCGGAAACGATGGACTACTGAAAAATCCTTTTCGCGCCAGCGGAGTTCCTCGATGCCCGACGAAGATCCCATTTCAAACCGGCCCCATCCCGCGTCCAACGAACTGGAACGCGAAGAGAGCCAGTTGTGGCGATGGGCGCTTGGCCTGCTCGTCTTGTTTGCGGCGGCGGTGGCGGTGTTGTCGTGGCAACAACTGAAAGACCTTCCTTACCGGCTGTGGGCAATTCCGGCCGGACTCTTCTTGCTTGCCATCTTGTTTGCCACCTATGCTTTCGGGCGCAAGCGCGAGGTTTCCGAGCTCAAGCAGATTCTGAAGGGCTTTCAGAATCAGGCGGGAGTCACACCCTCGGAAGAACAACTGGATCAGTTGGGCCAATTGATTCTGCGTTCGCAGCGCAACTTCAAGGAGCTGATCGATTCTCTGGATGACGTGGCGCTCGCGATCTCACTAGATGGAACCCTGAAAACCGTAAACCGGCGAACCACCGAAATTCTCGGTGTTCCTTATCCCCAGCTGGTTGGTCACAAACTGGAGGAATTCCTGGGTGCGCCGCTGCATGCGGAGGCGTCCGGGAGCCTGGAACGGTTCCTGGAGAAACGGAACTGGTCGGGGGTGGTCGAGGTCCACCTTAAGAACGACTCCCGGCGGCTTTACTACGACTGCGTAGTCAACGCCATCGTCAAGGGCGACGATGTGACCGGGGCGAGTGTGCTGGCGCGCGACATCACCGGGCATCGCGAGAAGGAACAGCGCTTCACACAGTTGTTCGAATCTCTGCAGGAAGGCGTGTACATCAGCAATCCGGAAGGCAAGCTGCTCGAGGTGAACCCGGCGCTGGTGACGATTTTGGGATACGAGAGCAAAGAAGATTTGTTGAACCT
>JBEKDG010000087.1:0-13183 GCA_050014475.1 Terriglobales bacterium
ATCCGCACCATCGAACTGATCCACGCCAGCATTCCCGAAGTCACGATTTTTGCCGTGGGCGAAATGAACCAGCCCACGAACATCGTTTCCGCCATGCGAGCCGGCGCGCGTGAGTTTCTGGATCATGCCTCCAACCGCGAAGCCTTGATCGAAGCCTTCACTCGCTTCTCGGCCACGTTGAGCCGCGCGCAACGCAGTGCGAGTAAGGCCCGTGTCTTCACTTTTCTGAACGCCAAGGGCGGAGCCGGCGCCACCACCACTGCGGTGAATACCGCCGTCGCGTTGCAGGAGACTCACGGGCGTGTGGTGCTGGTGGATTTCGCTCCCATCGGCCACACTGCCCTGCAACTGAATCTGCGGCCTCAATTCACGCTGATCGATGCGTTGCAGAACCTGCATCGCATGGATGGTTCGCTCCTCGATGGCCTGATGACGCCCTATCGCAATGGCCTTCACCTGCTGGCTGGCGCCCAGCAACCGCACAACGCAGTCCCGACCGCGTCGGAACTGGCTCGCCTCTTCGACCTGCTGGTAAGCCAGTATCACTTTGTCGTGCTCGATTGCTCAGGCCGGATGGATGGCACGATGCAAACGATCTGCGACCTCTCGAACGCCGTGCTGCTGGTCACGCAGACCGATGTCGTTTCGCTCTGGAGCGCTGGGCGGATTCACGCGTTCCTGCAGGAAGGCGCGGGCCGCGACCGCCTGCGGATCGTGCTCAACCGTTACAAGAAGATTCCCGGCTTCACCGACGAGGATGTGGAGAAGGCCACCAACTGCAAGGTGCTCTGGAAGGTGCCCAACAACTTCCAGGTCATTGGACCCGCGATTGACAAGGGCAGCCCGGTGGCCGCGCAGGGGAATCACGAAATCGGCCGCTCCTATCAGGCTTTGGCCGCGGAACTCGCCGGCGCGACCACGTCCTCCGAAGGCGCCCTCTCGCTGCTCTACCAGCACGACAAGGGCGAGAGCAAGAAACATGCCGCCGGCCACCTGATCGTCTCGCCGATGCGCGCCGGACAGTAGATCCCATTCTGCAATCTGACTTCCTACCTCCGCAATTTCCGGGCTTTGTTAGAATCAGGGTTCACCAATGACGCCGAGAATCGTTGAAATCCTTTATCAGATGATCGCGTTCCTGTTTGCGATCAGCGTGCACGAGTCCGCCCATGCCTGGACCGCGTCACGCTGTGGCGATCCCACGGCTCGCATGTTGGGGCGGGTATCGCTGAATCCGATTCGCCACATCGATCTGTTTGGCACGATCATACTGCCGCTGGTCGCGGCCATCAGCGGCATCCCATTGCTCGGCTGGGCGAAGCCGACGCCCGTGGACCCGCGGAATTTTCGCCGTCCCGTGATGGACGACATTCTGACCTCCGTGGCCGGCCCCGTCAGCAACTTCATCGTCGCCACTGGGGCGCTGCTGCTGCTTGGCGGCATCTCGCTTTCCTCGGCCTCCGGACACGCTCTGGTCATGGGATTGCCAGGTGGTTTCGACGGCGCTGCTTCCGATTCCGCGTTGACGCCCGTTGCTATGCTGCTGTATGCACTCATGATCATCAACATCGTTCTGGCAGTCTTCAACCTGATTCCCGTCCCGCCGCTCGATGGCAGCCACGTGCTGCGGCATTTCTTGCCGGATTCAGCACGAATGGTGTACGACCGCATCGGCATCTTCGCGCTTCTGGCGCTGGTGTATCTCGGCGGAGGACTGCTCTGGAGCTTGATCCGCCCGTTTCTTCACTTCTACGTCTTGATGCTGGGCAAATTCTGAATGACAACTCCTTCGTCCAAGAAACGCGTGCTGAGCGGAATGCGCTCGACCGGCAAACTGCACCTGGGAAATTACGTTGGCGCGCTCGAAAACTGGGTCCGCATGCAGGAGGAGTACGACTGCTTTTTCTGTATCGCCGACTGGCACGCGCTGACCACCGACTATGCGGACACGTCGCGTCTGAAAGAAAACTCGGCCGAGGTGCTGCTGGATTGGCTGGCGGCGGGGCTTGATCCCGCGAAGTGCGTGATGTTCATCCAGTCGCATGTGCCCGCCCATGCGGAATTGCACCTGCTGCTTTCGATGATTACTCCCCTGGGCTGGCTGGAACGCGTCCCGACGTACAAAGAGCAGAAGGAAAACATCAAGGAAAAAGACCTGGGCACGTACGGGTTTCTTGGTTATCCCGTCCTGCAATCGGCGGATATTTTGATCTACAAGGCAGACGTCGTCCCTGTCGGCGAAGACCAGGTGGCGCACGTGGAACTGACGCGTGAGATTGCGCGGCGGTTTAACGGGTTCTACGCCCCGCCACTGATCATCAGGAGAAAGGGGGAACAGGTTCTGACCTCAGATGGGGTAGAAGTGAAGCTAGAGCCAGGCGTGGAGCTGGATCCAAAGGCTGATTACGTCATCCAAAGGTCCGTATTCCCCGAGCCGCAATCCCTGCTCACGCCCGCACCCCGCCTGCCGGGCACCGACGGCCGTAAGATGTCGAAGTCGTATGGCAACGCGGTGATGCTTACCGACCCCGAGCCGGTGGTGCGGCAAAAACTGAAGACGATGGTCACCGATCCTGCCCGCGTGCGGCGCACCGATCGCGGCAGCCCTGATGTGTGTCCCGTGGGCGACCTGCACAAAATATTCAGCGGCCAAGCGACGATGGCGAAGGTAAACGAAGGCTGCCGGTCGGCTGGAATCGGCTGCATCGAGTGCAAGAGCTGGGTCGCCGATGCCCTGGTAAAGATCCTCAACCCCATGCAGGAGCGCCGAAAAAAATACGAGGACAATCCGCGCCTCGCCTGGGATATTCTGGAAGCCGGCTCGGCTCGCGCCCGTGATGTCGCAGGCGCAACGATGGATGAAGTCCGCAAGGCGATGGGGCTGGACTATAGTCCGAACGTTAGTCCGAACTACGAGCCGGCGAAGGATTCCACGAAGTGACGGATTTGTCTCAACCCCTATCAGAACAGGCTCCAGTCGAGGCTTCTGGCCACGGCGCGGCTCCGCCCGTGTCCTCTGAGAGCAAGCCCGCGCAAACCAGATCCGCCAAAGACGATGCCAGCGATTTCCCGTTCGCCATCGAACTCGGCGAAATCTACGAAGGTCCGCTCGATCTGCTGCTCGACCTGATCCGCAAGCAGGACATCAACATCTACGACATTCCCATCGCCAGGATCACGGCGCAGTACCTCACTTATGTCGAGCGCATACGCGAACTCGACGTGAACGTCGCCTCCGAGTTCATCTACATGGCTGCGGTGCTGATTCACATCAAGTCGAAGATGTTGTTGCCACGCGATCCGCTCGCTTCCGCCGGCACGCAGGAAGACCCCCGCAACGAACTCGTCAACCGCCTGCTCGAGCACGAAAAATTCAAATCCGCGGCACAGATGCTCCTGCAGAAACAGCAAATTGAAGACGCGGTGCTGAGCAATCCCGCAATCCGAGAGTTCATGGACGCCGAGGGCACCGAGCCCGAACTCGCCGCCGACGTCATCGATCTGGTCAAGACCTTCCAGCAGATACTGGACCGGGCGCGCACCCGGCCCATCCTGGAAGTGGACGAAGAAACCGTAACCGTCGGCCAGATGATCCAATACCTGCACCGCCGGCTCGCCCTGGAAGATCGCCCGATTCGCCTGAAGCAGATGCTGCGCAATGTGCCGTCGCGACCGGCGCTGGTCTGCATGTTTCTGGCGCTGCTCGAACTGGTCCGGTTGCAGGCGATCCAGGTACGGCAGGACCACGTCTTCGGCGAAGTGCTGGTGCGCAAGCATTCCCACTTCGAAGAAGTGATGACCGAGCAAGCTGCGGTACGTGATGATTGGAGATGAAAAACAAGTGGTCAGTGGCCAGTGGTCAGTGGCCAGTGGTCAGTGGCCAGTAAAGGCTTTTGCGCTTCGCTGGTTTTTCTGACCACCGACCACTGACCACCGACCACTTTACTTATGAGTCTTAGACCCCAACTCGAAGCCATCATTTACGCGGCGGAAACGCCCATTTCGCTCGACCAGATTCTTTCCCTCGTGAAGGAGTCTCTGCTCGCGGAAACTCCGGGAATCGACGCTGCGGAAATGAAATCACGCATCCGCGCCACGCTCGAAGAACTCATCGCGGATTACTCGGGCGCAGGCCACGGAATCGAAATCCGCCAGGTCGCCGGCGGATACCGCATGTCCACCAAGCCCGAGCAGCACGACGTGGTGCGCGCCTTCGCCAAGAGCCTGAAACCGCCTTTCCGGCTGTCGCTTCCGGCGCTCGAAACGCTTGCTGTCGTCGCCTACAAGCAGCCGGTGACGGTGCCCGAGATCAGCGAAATCCGCGGCGTCGATTCCGGCGGAGTCATCGCCACCCTGCTCGACCGCAAGCTGATCACGACCGCGGGCAGAAAAGCCGTAATCGGCCGCCCCATTCTCTACAAAACCAGCAAGGAGTTTCTGCTGCGCTTCGGGCTGAAGGACATCAACGAGCTGCCCAGCATGGAGGAATTCGAGAAACTGCTGGCGGAGTCGTTCCAGAGCGACTTGCTTCCGAGTGAGGGCACGCTGGTGGAAGAGTCTTTGAGTTTGCCGTTAACGGCAGGGGATGATTCTTCAGCTATAGAGGATGGTTCTGCCGAAACCGCTTCCGTAACAGAAAATACTGCTGAAATTGTCGAGGGCGCCGCGCCAGAACTTGCCGCCGAAGAAACCGAAACGCCAGCCAGTACCAAATCGGAGTAGCCATGCCAGCCGAACGTCTGCAAAAAATTATCGCTGCTGCCGGGGTTGCATCCCGCCGCAAAGCTGAAGAAATGATCACCTCCGGCCGCGTGCTGGTCAATGGTCAGGTGGTCACGCAACTCGGCACCAAGGCCGATCCCGAACAAGACCACATCCGCGTGGATGGCAAACTGCTGCAGGGGCCCGAACGTTACACCTACGTCGTGCTGAACAAGCCCAAGGGATATGTAACCACGGTCAGCGATGAGAAAAAGCGCCCCACCGTGATGGACCTGGTGCAGAAGGTGAAAGGGCGCGTGTATCCCGTGGGCCGGCTGGACTGGGCCAGCGAAGGCCTGCTACTGATGACCAACGACGGCGCGCTCGCCAACGCTCTGATGAAAGCGGCTTCCAACGTGGCGAAGACTTACGTCGTGAAAGTCGCCGGCCAGCCCGACGAGGCCAAGCTCGACAAGCTTCGCCGCGGAGTTTCTATCGCCGAGAAAGGCGGCCGCCGTGTGCGCACGGCTCCGGCAAAAATTCGCCTGATCCGCGAAGGCGACAACCCGTGGCTCGAAGTGACCATCATTGAAGGCCGCAACCGCCAGGTCCGGAAAATGTTTGAAGAAGTGGGGCACCACGTGGAGAAAATCCGGCGCGTGCAGTACGGCCCCCTCGCGCTCGACGTGCCGCCGGGAGATTGGCGCAACCTTACTCTGCTGGAAGTAGCCAAGCTGAAAACCGCTGCGTCGGGGCCGAAACTTACCCTTCCCCCCAGCGCACCCGTCCCGCCGTACGCACCGAAGGTCTCCACCACCAAGCTGGCGCGCGTCCAGAAATCGTCGAGCCCATCGAAGCCACCGCGCACACCAAGGCCGTCGCGCTCGGAGAAACCTTCGTACGCACCGCGCTCACCCAGGCCGTCGCAATCGGAGAAATCTTCGTACGCACCACGCTCACCCAGACCGTCGCAATTGTCGAAACCATCGCGCACATCGAAATCGCGCGCACCGAAGCACAAGCGCGACTAACGCCTGGCTTCCGCAATCATCGGCAACCGGGCCGCGCCGTATAGGCCGGCGTCGCTCCCCAACAGTGCGCGGGTGATGATGGTCTTGTGGCCGGGGCCAGCCTCCAGATGCGCGGAAGCGCCCTGGTTGGTGGCCAACGGATCGTGCGGCGCGGTGGCGGCGTACACCAGGGAGCGCCGCCGCAGTTCTTCGAAGATCGAAGGCGCAAAAGCTTCCCACGCGCTCGATGCACCCCCGCCAATCACGTAAATCGGCAGGTTCAGGGAATTCACCAGCGTCGAAAGCACAATGCCCAAACAACGGCCTACGTACCGGAAAATGCGGCGCGCATCTTCATCGCCTTGAATCGCGAGATTGTAAATCGACTTCGCGCTGAACTCCGGGTCGGAGTGAGCGGCGCGCGCCAGTGCCGGCGCGCCGTTGCTCGCGATCGCTTCCCGTGCCATCCGGACCACCGCCGTCGCCGAAGCGTATTGTTCCAGGCATCCTCGATTCCCGCACCCGCACAGTTGCCCCTCCGGTTCAACGGTCGTGTGACCAAACTCCCCGGCCATGCCGTTCGCGCCGTGCCAGATCGCGCCGCCTAGAACCAGGCCGCCGCCGACGCCGGTACCGAGGGTCAGCATCGCCATGTCGGTAAAATCCCTGGCCGCGCCCAGCCACTTTTCTCCGAGCGCCGCGACGTTGGCGTCGTTTTCGAGGATCACGATGGTCTTCAGGCGCCGCTCAATTTCGGCGCGAACTGGATAGTTGGCCCAGCCCGGCAGGTTGGGCGATTCGCGCAACAGGCCAGTTTGCATGTCGATGATGCCGGGCACGCCGATCCCGATCCCCAGCAGTGGGGCGGAGTTCCTGTATTTCTCCGACATGCGCTGGATGGCGTCGCACATGTCGCCGATGACGTGATCGCGTCCCAGGGAAACCTCGGTGCCGAGCGTGACTTTCTCGACGAGTTTGCCTTGCTCGTCCACGGCTGCGATGCGCAAGTTCGTGCCGCCGAGGTCCACTCCAATGGAGAATTTATTCATGATGAATGACTCGGGAGTCTGTTCGAAGGAGCATTGAGCCCTGCCCTTTTTTACAGTGCGGGTGTCAATCCGTCAATATTAAATCGTTCTATTAGGGCTATTTTTGACATTTTGAACAGTAGTGACTGCTGCGTCCGGCCAGTACAACGCGCCGGATCGCGGCCCCGCACACCAGGCACAGCTCCCCTTCACGGCCATAAACCCGATGCTGGAGCTGGAAGAATCCTTCTCCCCCCTCGGCGTCCACATAATCGGAAATCGAAGATCCGCCGAGCGCGATTGCCTCGCGCAGCACTTCCCGCACCGCCCGGTGCAGCTTGCCCAACTGCTCCCGCGTGATGGCCGCCGCCCGCCGGCGGGGACGGATGCCGGCCCGAAACAGCGACTCGTCGGCATAAATGTTGCCCACGCCGCGCAGCAACTTCTGATTCAGAAGCGCGCTCTTGATCGGAGTCTTGCGCCCGCGAAAAAGCTCGACGAACCGCTCCTCGCTCACCTCCAGCGGTTCCACTCCACCGGGATCGAAGCCGCCCGCATGAACGCTGAGCTTGCCAAACATCCGTGGATCGATGAACCGCAGTTCGCGCCCGGAAGCCAGCTTCGCGATCAGGTGCGTGTGCTTTGCAAGCTCCGCCGCAGGTTCGCAAACGACCATGCGCCCGGTCATGCCGAGATGCACAACCCACTGCTGTAGAGACGCGGCTTGCCGCGTCTGCCCGCGACCTGCGCGTGTCCCTTTCTTCGTGCGTGATGCCGTCCGCAATGCCCGTGCTTCTCCCTCCAGATCGAACACAATGTGCTTGCCCGCGCGGTGCACCCGCAAGATCCGCTTGCCCTCAAGCGTCGAAGCGATAACGCCAGCCGGTGACTTGAGCGGCTGCTGCCTGGAACCGATCCACACAGATTCGACGGTATCCCCGGCCACGCGCTTGTCGAGGCCTCGCGCGATGGTTTCGACCTCGGGGAGTTCGGGCACGCTGTCAGGATACAAGATCGGCGCGGCCGGGCGATTTGCTTCCGCGCAATCCACAAAACAGAACCTCACCACGGAGACACGGAGGCACGGAGAAATGCGCTTTTGGCTTTCAGCTAAAAGCCAAAGGCCAAGAGCTAAAAGCTAAGAGGGATTTTCTCCGTGACTCCGTGTCTCCGTGGTAGGTGTTGCTCGGAACCGGAGACCACAATGGATTTAGGACACTACCTTCGCCGATTTCCGGTTTGCTCCTCCACCGCCCGATTCGGTATGCTAGAGCGTACACACCAAGTACCGCCGATCTTCCCGGTTTTCCAGTCTATACAGCAGTAGCGGCGCGGCAAGTGTGTGCGACCATGGGGCGGCCTGACGGTCGCGCAATATTCCAAGTGGAGTTCGCATTGAGTAGCGGCAGAACGAGCAGAGGCAGAACCGCGGTCATTGTCGGAGCCCAGTGGGGCGACGAGGGCAAGGGCAAGATTGTTGACGTACTTACCCAGACCTTTTTGGTCGTGGCTCGCTACGCCGGCGGCCACAACGCCGGACATACCGTCATCATCAACGGGAAAAAATTCATCCTGCAACTCGTGCCCGGCGGCATTCTGCGGCCCGAGTGCACCAGCGTGATCGGCAATGGCGTGGTGATCGATCCTTTGGCCTTCCTGAAGGAAGTCGCTTCCCTGCGTGCTGCCGGCGTGAAAGTGGATCGCAATCTTTTCGTCTCGAACCGCGCGCAGGTCATTCTTCCCTACCATCGCATGATGGAGCTGGGGTCGGAAAACGCTCCGGGCCGCGTGAAAATCGGAACCACTTCCCGAGGCATCGGCCCATCGTACGAAGACAAAATGGGACGCCGCGGATTGCGCGTCGCCGATCTGCTCGACACCCAGTTGCTGCGCACGCACATCGAAAACGCATGCCGCGAAAAAAACACGATCGCTCACGCGCTGTTCAACTCCGACCCGCTCGATGCCGACAAAATGTTCCGCGAATACGCCGACGCAGCCCAGCAGATCGCTCCCTTTGTTTGCGACACGGCGCTCCTGCTGAACCGCGCGCTGGCCGAAGGCAAGTCGATCGTCTTCGAAGGCGCGCAGGGCACCATGCTCGACATTGATCACGGCACCTATCCGTTCGTGACCTCTTCGAGTTCCACTTCCGGGGGCGCCGCAACCGGAACCGGCGTGCCGCCCACATCGATTGACACCGTCATCGGCATCACCAAAGCCTATTGCACCCGTGTCGGCAGCGGCCCGTTCCCGAGCGAACTCCTCGACGCACAAGGAGAAGACCTGCGCAAGCGCGGCAACGAATTCGGCGCGGTCACCGGACGCCCCCGCCGCACCGGCTGGCTCGACTTGCCTCTGCTCCGTTACGCTGGCATGATTAACGGAATCTCCTGGCTGGTGGTTACTAAGTTGGACGTGCTCGACGACCTCACGGAGATTCCAGTCTGCGTGGGGTATAAGGTGGACGGCAAGCAAACCGACGAAGTTCCGGCTCAGGCCTGCGGTTATGAAAAAATCGAATGCATCTACCGCAACATGCCGGGCTGGGCCAGTCCAACCCAGGCCATTCGGACGGTCGAAGCATTGCCCAAGGCCGCGCGCGAATACCTGGCCTTCATCGAAAAGGAAACCGGAGCGCGGGTGGGAATGATTTCCACGGGCCCCGATCGTGAGCAGACGATCCTGGTCCCCGAGTTCATAAGCGCGCTAGGACTGAAGAACTGCTAAAGAAACTCTAGTTTCGTATCAAGGCATCGCTTTAACGATGCCGCAAGTTTTCGGAATCAGATGCCCCTTTAGGGGCTGGACTTCACAGTAATAGAACGGAGCGACGGATGGTGGTGTTGGCCGTAACCTGGATGGCAAGAATCGGACGCGAGTCCGAAGTGGCCGCGATCTTCGAAAAACTCTCGGCCGAATCGCGTAAGGAACCGGGCTGCCTCATGTATCAGGTGCATAAGCACAAGACCGATCCGCGCCGGTTCTTTATCTACGAACAGTACCAGGACGACGCCGCCATCGAGGCGCATCGCGCCGCCCCTCATTTTTTGCAGTTGGCAAAGAAGGATCTGCCTAAGATCGCCGACCGCACCGAGGGACACTTGTTCGAGCCACTAGGCTAGCTCTTAATAAATTGTCATCCTGAGCGAAGCGAAGGACCTCATGCGAGCACGCATTCGCGGGCTGCGTGACCCTCACGTCGGCTGCTTGTCCACCATCAGCACCCCGCCCGAAGCGTAGCTCTCCTTCGACACTTCCAGAAACGTCACAACGATGGCTTCGCGGCGCGCTCCCGCTTCTTCCACCATCGCATCGGTAATGCGCTGTGCGATCTTCCGCTTCTGGTCGGCCGTGCGGCCTTGGAGCATGGTGACTTGAACAAGAGGCATGGAGCACCCGCTTTCAGCTGTCAGCTCTCAGCTCTCAGCAAATGCTCGGCGCACTCAGCAGTTACTGAGAGCCGAAAGCTGAGAGCTGAGAGCTTATTGCGCCAATTCGTAACCCGCGAAAAAGAAGCTCAACTCAAAGCGCGCCGTTTCATCCGCGTCCGAGCCGTGAATCGCGTTGTGCTCAATGTCGCTGGCCCATTTCTTGCGGATCGTACCCTCCTCCGCGTTGGCCGGGTTCGTCGCGCCCATCAGCTTGCGCAGATCGGCTATGGCGTTTTCCTTTTCCAGTGCCAGCGCCACGATCGGTCCACTCGACATGAAGGTGGTCAGCGAGTGGTAAAACGGCCTGCTTGCATGGACGGCATAGAACTGCTCCGCCTGGTGCTGCGAGATTTCCAGCATCTTCATGGCCAGAATGCGGAAGCCATTCTTCTCGAACTGTTCGATGATGTCTCCGACAGCGTTCTTCTTCACCGCGTCGGGCTTGATGATGGTCAGTGTGCGTTGCAGTGTTTTCATAAGTCAGGTCTCAGGTCTCAGTTGTCAGCTCTCAGCTCTTAAGCTCTTAAGCTCTTAGTCAAAATACATTCAAGAGTCTGCGCCAGGAAGTGCTAAGTGCTAAGTGCTAATTGCCAAATGCTGGCTCCTACACCTTCACTCCCAGCGCGGCCGCGAGCGTTTCGCCGATCTCTGCCGGCGATTTCGCGACCTTGAGGCCAGCCTTTTCCATGGCGGCAATCTTCTCGGCCGCCGTGCCCTTGCCGCCGGAGATGATCGCGCCGGCGTGGCCCATACGGCGTCCGGGAGGCGCTGTCTGTCCGGCGATGAAGCCGACCACCGGCTTCTTCATGTGCGTCCGGATGAACTCCGCCGCGGTCTCCTCCGCGTTGCCGCCGATTTCCCCGATCATGACCACGGCCTCGGTCTGCGGATCGCGGTTAAACAGGTCGAGCGCGTCCACAAAATTCGTGCCGATAATCGGATCGCCGCCAATGCCAATCGCCGTCGATTGCCCGATTCCGCGCTGGGTCAGTTGATGCACCGCCTCGTAAGTCAGCGTCCCCGAGCGCGACACGATCCCGACATTGCCCTCTTTGTGGATCGACGCCGGCATGATGCCGATCTTGCACTTGCCCGGCGAGATGATGCCCGGACAGTTTGGCCCGATCAGGCGCGAGCGCCGGTTCTGCAGAAACTCCCAGGCGCGCACCATATCCAGCGTCGGAATGCCCTCGGTGATGCAGACAATAAGTTCGATTTCAGCATCGGCCGCTTCCATAATCGCGTCTGCCGCGTACGGCGGAGGCACAAAGATGACGGTGGCATTCGCGCCCGTCTTGTCCGCCGCTTCTTGAACGCTGTTGAAGATCGGCCAGCCCTCGTGTGTCGTTCCGCCCTTGCCGGGCGTCACGCCGCCCACAATCTGCGTGCCGTAAGCCGCGCAAGCCTTGGCGTGAAAAGTGCCTTCGCGCCCCGTCAGACCTTGCACAATCAATCGAGTTCTTTTATCAGCCAGGATTGCCATGATTGCTCGCTTTCGATAAAAACCGCTGTTCGCTCTTCGCTCTTCGCGTTTAGGCCGCGCTCTTCGCCGCTGCCACTACCTTGTCGGCCGCATCCTTCATGGTCTCGGCAACCGTGAAGTTCAGGCCCGACTCCATCAGGATTTTCTTGCCTTCCTGAACATTGGTGCCTTCCAGTCGCAGCACCACCGGCAGTTGGATATTCGTTTTCTTCGCCGCCTCGACCACCCCCGTGGCCAGCATATCCACCCGCAAAATGCCCCCAAAAATATTGATCAGCACGGCGCGCACACTCTTGTCGCTCAGCAGAATCTCAAAGGCGTGCGCTACCTGGTCCGCGCTTGCGCTGCCACCCACATCCAGGAAGTTAGCCGGCATGCCGCCCGCGTATTTGATGATGTCCATAGTCGCCATCGCCAGACCGGCGCCATTCACCATGCAGCCCACGTTGCCGTCGAGCTTGATGTAGTTGAGGTTATATTTCGACGCCTCCACTTCCAGCGGATCTTCCTCGGTGATGTCCCGCAGTTCGCGGAGGTCCGCATGACGGAAGAGAGCGTTATCGTCAAAGGTCAACTTGGCGTCGAGCGCAAACAACCTGCCATCCGTACAACTGATGAAAGGGTTGATCTCCACCAGCGATGCATCCGTTTCCAGGAAGGCGCGGTAAAGACCGGTCAAGAACTGAACTGCGGGATTGATCTGCTGCGGCTTCAGCCCCAGCGTAAACGCGATCTTGCGCGCCTGGAACGGCTCCAGGCCCATGCCCGGATCGATGTACTGCTTCAGAATCGCTTCCGGCCTTTCGGCTGCCACTTGCTCGATATCCATGCCGCCCGCGGCCGATGCCATGAACACCGGCTTGCCTTCGCCGCGATCCACCAGAATGCCGAGATAAAGTTCCTTCTCGATCGGCAGCGTCTCTTCGACCAGCAACCGATGCACGATGCGCCCTTCCGGCCCCGTCTGATGCGTGACCAGTTTCATGCCCAGCATCTTGCCGGCGATCTCGCCCGCCTCTTCCACCGACTTGGCGATCTTCACTCCACCGCCCTTGCCGCGTCCGCCGGCGTGGATCTGCGCCTTCACCACCACTCCCGTCGCGCCCGAGCCCAGAATATCCTTCGCCGCCGCCTCAGCTTCTTCGCGCGTTGCCGCCATCACGCCGCGCGGCACCGCGACACCGTACTTCTTCAGAATTCCTTTTGCCTGATACTCATGAATTTTCATAATGATTCCAAATCTGTCGTTGGCCGTTGGTCGTTAGTCGTGCGCGATCACGAGCCGCGGCAACCGCCGTTAAATGGACACTCCCGAGAGGACCCTGCTTGCGGCTTCAGACAACGTGCAGCAAACTCTTGATTTTATAGAAGGCAGAAGGATTGGTGCAAACGGCGAAGATCGCCGTGTTGTTGCAACCAGAAAATGTCGTATTAACTGCAACGAGACTATGTCACCCCGTTGTCGTTTAAGTAACGGCCGCTAAAGCAGGGCGGCCGGAGAGGTTGTAGATGCGAGGCATCGGGGTT
>JBEKDG010000088.1:0-12813 GCA_050014475.1 Terriglobales bacterium
CAGGGGGCGGTGGCGTGCTAGCGGTGAGACTTAACCGCAGAGGGCGCGGGTACGCGGAGAAAGCTTGAACCACAGGGGGCACAGAGGATCACAGGGGCCGGCCGACTGCGACGGGATTTTACTGGTGATCCCTGGGGACGGTTTCTTCCCAGCTTTTTTGTTTCAGGGGTTGGCCGTCTTTGAATAGTTGGCGGGTGTATTTGTAGTAGAAGTTTTGGGCGTCGCTGGTTAGCGTGAGGTGGCCTTGCCAGATTAGGGTTTGTTGCTTGAGGGCCATGACGATTTCGGCTTCGGCTTGAACGGAGCTGGTTTCGGGGTGGTTGTCGTCCGCAAGATAAGTTAGTCCTTCGAAGTCGGTTTCTTTTCCCCACGGGTAAGTTTCTTCGGACTTTCCGGTCCAGGTCACTCTTGTTTTCCCGTTGAGTTCGTCGCGCTCGGTTTTCCAATCGCCGGGCCAGGGGAAGCCCGCGGACTGAATGTCGCTGCGTTGTTCGGAAGGCTCGGGGGGCGCGAATTGCGGGGCGGCGTACATGGAAGGCGGGACTAGCGGGAGGGTCAGGCGCGATCCGGTGTCGCCGCCGAGTTGCAGGGTGGTCGTCATCGCGTATGGAGTTGGCCAGATCATGGGCCAGAGCGCATTGGAGACTGCGAGGCGGATGCGATGGCCTCTGGGGAAAGTCCAGGTGGCCAGGTGCATTTCGATATCCAGCGAGTAAGTCTGGTTGGGCACTAAGTCTACGGGGTCAGAGGAGGAGTTACGCTGCGCGCCGTTGAGCCCCGCTCCGGTGACTTGGGTGACGGTGCCGTCGGGAGCTACGTCGGAGAGGCGGGCGAACCAGTCGGCTTGCGGCGCGGACGAACTTGCCTGGAGCAGCGCGTGGGGGCGGCCGAGGATGGTGAGCTCTTGTTTGAGCGGAGCGGAATCGTAGGTGAGGCTGAAGGCGTCGACGGGGCGCTGGTCGGTGAGCAGCTCTCCCCACCAGAATCCGGCTTCCACGCCTACGCTCGGAACGTAGCGGAGCTGGTGGACGGCGGGCTTGGTGGGGTCTGTCGAGAGGACGTGAGCGTCATAGAGATAGAGCGTTGTGTTCGCTACGTTCCTCGGGGGCCAGCCAATTTCACCGCGCCATTTTCCGGGCACGTTTTTCAGGTGCGGATCGGGGGCGTGCCAGTCTTGCATATAAATGGACAGCGGCGGTTCTTCCATGATTCCGGTGTTGCGGTTCTTGAGCCAGTAATCCCACCAGCGGAGGGCTTGATCTCGCCATTCGATTTGGGGGCCGGGCTCGGCGTCGTTGGGGAAGGTGTGATTCCAGGGGCCGACGATGGCTTTCACCGGCGCTTTGACTTGCTCGAAGATGCGCGGGATGGAATCGCGGTAGCCGTCTAGCAGGCCTCCGATTAGGAAGCAGGGAATTTTGATTTCATTGAGCGGGCGGACGGGGGCGCGCCAGAACTGGCCGTCGCGCTGATGCTTGAGGTAGAGCAGGGACCAGGGGGCGGATTCGAAGCGCGGGCCGAGGATTGTTTCGTCGAGCGAGTAGTCGGGGGCTCCGGTCATGGAGGGGGCGAGATCCATGTTGAGCTCGAACTCGTCGAAGTGCATCATGCCGTCGATGTAATGGATGTCGTCGTGGAAGAGTTGTTCGGTGGCATCGACGGCGAGGATGGCTTTAAGCGCGGGCGGATGGCGCATGGCGAGCTGGATGGAGTTGAAGCCTCCCCAGGAGATGCCGAACATTCCAACTTTGCCGGTGGACCAGGGTTGAGCGGCTAACCAAGCGATAACTTGCTCGCCGTCGAGTTGCTCCTGCTCGGAATATTCGCGGTCGGTGGGCGCGCCTTCACTGGCGCCGAAGCCGCGGATATCGACGCGGACGCTGACGTATCCGCGGGCGGCGAACCAGGCGTGGATGGGATAGTCGCGAGCGGCGGTGGCGTCGTCTTTGCGATAGGGAAGATATTCGAGGAGGGCGGGGAATTTTTCGCCGGGCTGGGCGTTGTCGGGCATGTAGAGAGTAGCGGAGAGGCGGACGCCGTCGGGCATGGGGATCGATTGTTGGACCATGCGGACGGAGTGTGCAGCAGGCGGCGGGGCGGGGAGCGCGCAAAGACTCGAGGAAAGTGTGAGCATGGCGAGGAGGGTTAGGACTATGGCCAATCCAAAGTTGCAGTGACTGCAGGCAGCTGCCGAACTGCTCTCGGCTGGACAGCCGAGGGCGGCTGTCCCTAGGCGGACGGGCGCGGTCGCCCGCCGCTCCACTCGCAGAGTTGAACGTAAGAACATGGGCGCCGCAAATCATAACAGGAGAGAGTGCGCGGGTGCTGGCGGTGGGGTGTGAGTCCAAGTGAGCGGCGGCGGAGGTTGCCGGTTCTATCTGCCTTGACAGGGTGTGACTATCTTCTTATCGTTGCTAACCGCTATTGTTGCTAACCATCTATGAACATAGTTAAGGCTACGAAGAAGTATGAGGATTGGCTGAGGCTGCACATCGGAATAGTTGAGCCCGATTTGCGGTTCAAGCACGCGCAGATGGCGGCGGCCCTTTTTCCGTTCTTGCGGGCGACTTTCTATCGCTGGGTGCAGGTGTGGCCGGACGTGTGTGCGGAACTGGACCGAGTGCCGCATATTTTGTCGGTGGGCGATCTGCACGTGGAGAACTTCGGCACCTGGCGAGACACCGATGGGCGGCTGGTGTGGGGGGTTAACGATTTTGATGAAGCGTGTGTGTATCCCTACACGATGGATCTGGTGCGGCTGGCGACGAGCGCGCTGCTGGCGACGCGGGACAATCGTCTGGCGATGAAGCCGAAAGAGTCGGCGGCGGCGATTTTGGCGGGATACGAGCGAGGAACGGAGGAGGGCGGGCGTCCGTTTGTGTTGGGCGAGAACCATGAGTGGTTGCGGGCGATCGCGGAGAGCAAGCTGCGGGATCCGGTAGTGTTCTGGCAAAAAATGGATCGTCTTCCGACGGTGAAGGGCGAAATACCGGAGAGCGCGCGCGAGGCGATTGAGCATCTGCTGCCGGAGCCGGGGATCCGGTACCGGCTGGCGCGGCGAGTGGCGGGTCTGGGAAGCCTGGGGCGGGTGCGGCTGGTGGCGATCGCGGAGTGGAAAGGCGGACGAGTGGCGCGGGAAGCGAAGGCGCTGTTGCCATCGGCGTTGCACTGGCTGAATTCGAAGCGAGCGCCGGCAGAGATTCTCTACGGGGCGATCCTGAGGCGGGCGGTGCGCTGTCCGGATCCGTATGTGCAGATGCGGGGGCACTGGATCGTGCGGCGGCTGTCGCCGCATTGTTCGCGCATCGAACTGGAGGCGCTGGGAACGAGCCGAGGGGAACTGCGGCTGCTGGAGGCGATGGGGAAAGAGACGGCGAATATTCATGTGGGGACGGAGGAAAAGCGGAGGACGATCCTGAAGGACTTGCGCGGACGAAAAGGGAACTGGCTGGCGGGAGCGGCGCAGGCGATGGCGGACGCGATGGAGAAAGATTGGCGAGTGTGGAGGGAGCGCTGGCAGAGCTAGACTCTGCCAGCGCCTTATTGGAGAGAAAGTCCGTGCGAGGACTCGGGTGGATCGAAGAGCTGGAATTCCAGGGCGTGGGGCTTGTTTTCATCTCCGATGGTGATGAGGGCGTCGAGGATGCATTCGAGGGTCTCGGGGGAGCCCGACCAGACGCGGGAAAAGGACTCGCGATAAACCGCCAATTCGCCGACCAGGTGGCCAACCGAGTGGGGACCGAGATCGACATCGGGCAGAGTCGGATCGCTGCCCATGGACAGCGGAGGGTTGTGTGCTGGAGGAAGGCGAAGGCTGGCCTGGTCTAGCCAGTGGGCGATGAGCGTTTTGAGATGCTGCCGGCAGCAGACGCTCTTCATGTCTTTCTGCGAGGCGAGCGAGGCATGCCAGGAGAGGATCTTGAGACGGTCGAGCCAGCGGTTCTCGAATACGAGGAACCATCCTGTGTGGCGAAAGGTGTCGAGGCCGCAAACGGAGCAAGGTGAGCGTTTTGTGATTAGGTAATCCATCGGCGCCCCTTTTACCATCCGTCAAGCGCTGACCGCGGCGCGGGTCAGGAAGCGTGGACTCGCGCGCTCGCTGAGGGGGACGGTCAGCATCCCGAGGTTGGGGTCGAAATGGAGCGTGAAGTGACAGGCGCAGGCGTTGCAGAGCCAGAAATGTTCCCGCCGGCGGAGCTTCCGCCGGTTACCGTTGAAACCGCCGCTGAGGTCAGAAGGGAAATTTTCCGCCAGGAATAGTTTGCCTTCGCGAAGGGAACGGAAGGGAACCGTGCAGGCGGGGTTGGCGCATTTGTGAAGCATGGGCAGAGTCCAGTCTTCTCTTCTGCGGAGTTTCGGCCAGAGAGATTCTACGGATATTGCACGCGAGAGACCGAAGAGCCGGCGAGCACATTAGAAATAATTCAGCTTTGGTTACAGTATGTTAGATGGTGAAAAAGGGGTCTGGATTACGCTGCGCTGAGGGGTGCTGACGGAGAGCAGGCACGGCCGACGAATGATCGTCAGTATCGACGATACCCGTCAGGTGTCTCGTGGATCACAGGCCCGTTGGTCATCTTCTAGCGCACGATCTTCTAGCGCACGATCCAGGCCGAGGCGGCGAGGAGAACTCCCGCGGTCGCGAGCAACAGGCCGAGGTGCCAGAATATTCGGCGGCCTGAGAGCAGGGTGATCGAGGTGATTACCAGGGCGATCTCCATGAAGACTTCGCTCAGATCGAAACGGTCGCCTTTGCGGCGGGTAAGTTCGGCTTCGTTTTCCGTTTCGCGGGCCTCTTTGTCGAGTTCCTTCTGGTCTTCTTTATAGCGGTCTGCTTCGGTCCGGTATTTTTCGTGCAGTTTAGTGGCGGCTTCCGCGTCTTTCCCGGCAACCACGGTGGTCAGATCGGCGAACAATTCGTCGGTGTGGCGGCGGATATTTTTCGCCTGGTAGTAGGCCCACTGGTCCGTGACCTTGTTTTGCAAAATGATTTCTTCGGTATGGGTGCGATGCCCGAGCAGCGACACGGTTGCCACCAGCACGGCCAGCACCGCCATGGTGAGTGTTATTGGTGCGAGATCGGGGTGCTCCCGGGCGTGTTCAGCGTGCTCCTGCAATTCGGTGAGTTCTTCGCTCATGTTATCCGGCTCCTATCAAAACTTGCTGGTGGAGAGCCGGGCGTCCCCGCCCGGCCGCCATACTGCTGGACGGGTGAGACGCCCGTCGCTCCACCGCAAAACTCGTCATGCCAGCGACGAACCATCGCGACGAACTACGAGGATAAACCAAGTTGCCTATTCTCCCATCACTTTAATGATCACTCGTTTGTCGCGCTGGCCGTCGAATTCGGCGTAGAAAATCTGCTGCCAGGGGCCGAAGTCGAGTTTCCCGTTGGTGACCGGGACGATGACTTCGTGGTGAATAAGCAGCGATTTGAGATGCGCGTCTCCGTTGTCCTCGCCGGTCTGGTGATGCTGGTAGTTCTGCCGGAAGGGGGCGAGCGTTTCCAGCCACTGGTCGATGTCTTGGATGAGCCCGCTCTCGTTGTCGTTGACGTAAACCCCGGCGGTGATGTGCATGGCGGAGACCAGAATCATCCCGTCTTTGATCCCGGACTTTTTGAGCGCACTCTCGACCTGCGGCGTCAGGTGGACGTAGGCGCGCTTCGTTTTCGTGTGCAGGGTCAGGTATTCGGTGTGGAATTTCATGCTCCACATCTATCACGGGGAAGCTCGCCATGGCGGCAAATTTTAGCTCGCCTTTGTGTAGGGCGGACACTCTTGTCCGCCGCCTTTGCTCTTGGGGTTGATCTTCGTCGACAGAATCCAAGTCAAAACCAAAGTCAACCGCGGCGGACAAGAGTGTCCGCCGTCGCGAAACGCGAATATCGCGTGCGGACGGATACTGGCAAGCACGACAAATGACATCATCTAATGCTATAATCAATGCATGAGGACAACCGTTGCGCTGGATGACGATCTCGTACGCATCGCCCAGGAGTTTACCGGAGTAGCGGAGAAAACGGCGTTGATTCGTGAGGCGCTCAAAGCCCTCATCGAGCGGGAGAGCGCCCGCCGATTAGCATCCTTGGAGGGCACAATGCCGAAACTGAAGAATATTCCCCGCCGCAGGCCGGGGCCGAATTGATTCTCGCGGATACATCGATTTGGATTGACCACTTTCGTTCGGGAAACAAAGAAATGCGGAAGCATCTGAACGAAGGTCAGATTGTGATCCATCCCTCCATCATTGCGGAACTTGCCCTTGGCTCGCTACAGGAGCGCACATTGCAGGAACGAACAAAGACGCTCGCACTGCTGGACCTTTTGCCCCAGGTGCAAGTAGCGCAACTGAGCGAAGTGCGGCGAATGATCGAGGCTCGTCGTCTGTACAGCCTCGGCATCGGCCTGACCGACGCCCACCTGATCGCCTCTGTCTTTATCAATCCGTCCACGCTTCTGTGGACAAGAGATAAGCGACTCCGCAAGGCCGCAGAAGGGCTCGGCATTCACGCAGGGCTTGCTTAGCATCCTGCCGCTAGCGGGCCCGCCCAAGCAGAGCTTGGACGGGGCACCCTCGTGAGTTCAAACGATTGCGATGGCCCGGGCCACCCGCCGGCGTTATCATGCCGGGAAATTTCGAGCTTGTCCCACCCACCGGAAGCCCCCTACCCCGTGTCATCCTGAGCGGAGCCAGGTCATGCGCGAAGCGCATGGCTTGGCGCAGTCGAAGGACCCCTACTCCCTCTTGATATCAGATGCCCCCGGCAGCTCCCTACCGAGGGCGAGTGGGCCATTTTAACGTGAGAGTATAACGCGGGTTTGTGGACTCTGCCCGTCAATCGCGGTGGAAGCCACTTCTCGAAAAGCGCGAGAAGTGGCGCACCCCCAGATTGATTCGGTCGACGTTCAACACGAAACCCGCGTTATACTCCCGACCTTGATGTGGCCCACCCGCCAACCCACCCCGTCCAGCCCCGGACGCTATCTTGGCATCTTCCTCGCGCGTTGTCCGGGGGATCGCTTGCGCTTTGCGCTTCCGCGTGTACTGGGCTGACTCCCGACTTCCCCATTAATGACAAGGCTCCTCAGCTGGTCAGCAAGACTACGTCTCGAGACCAAATCCACACAGTTGTTCCCCAAGTCGATTTGCCAAGAGATGGAGCCATTCATACCATCAATGCGCCCGTATCCAGGCGCTAGAGCGCGGACGCCATTCATCTTTGCAACTTCATGCTTGGCAAGATTCATTCGCAGTGCTTCCATTCGTCTGAAGAGCGGATCTACGCCGTTTAGCGCTTGGTCCAGTTTTCTTGCGTAGCTCGGTTCCTTCCGTAAGCGCCCCAGTTGCTTTTCGTAGTACATACCTGCAAGATTCGATTGCCCCGCGGCCGGTGCACCCTGTCTTTGAGCCTCACGTTTCAGGTCTCTAATGCGCTGGCGCCAAGTACGTAGCAATTCGTAAACCGCAAAAATCCACATTTGGCTGAGAGCTGACACAATCAGAGTGGCAGGAAACGGCGTGCGCTCGATTTCTACAAGCTCGCGGAGGAGATCATGTTCTAGGTTCCGCAGATAGAAGTCAACCAGCATCACATTCTGACCTTGCATGGAAAGGAACAAGTCATCGAACAGCGGTAGATTCCACTTCAGGTCGGCAAAAGAGATGCTCTCGGGGCCTGATTTGACTGGAGCATTCCGTGGGGACATGAAGGCGATTCTCTCATGGAAACGGGATGGACGCGTGGCCCCGCTAAAGCCCGATTTTTGGCTTGACTGGGGTGTTCAGATCTCTGCCGGACGCAGCCGTCGCCGCTCCCGAAGATTTAACGATGTTTTCCATTTCCTCCAGCATAAGCCTGAGTTTCTTGTAGCCCTCGGTGAGGGCTGAAGCATCAATGCCCGCTTTCAATCGCGGGTCAACAAAATACTCTTGCAAGAAAGCAATGTTGCTCTCCAATCTGGAGCGAAGGATTGCTACCACTTCCCCTGTATGCAACCGAGTCTCATAAACCTGCCCTATCGTTATGAGAGTGGAGAGGACCGTCATAATGCAGCAGGCAATCACCATGTCCACTTCACTTTCCCACGGAGTGCCTCCGATTCGCATTGCTACTTGAGTGCGACCGTCCTTTTTCCCCGTCTGTGTAACACGCTTTCGCAAGGCCTCAAAAGTTCCATGCGTCCCAAGCTCGGTGAAGAAACCGTAAACGGGGTCAAACTTAGGCTTGCCGAGCTTTTTTCTGATAGCTCTGGGCGACAGCTCATTTATGATTTGTTGCTTGTCACCGCTTCCCCAAACTTCCGCCCACTGTGGATGGTGAAAGAACAATTGGGCTTTATCCAGCAGGTCATGCACAGTGCGGAGATGATTGTAGGCCTGCGTCGTGTAACGCCGCTCAGCCAGGTAAAAGGCGGCAGTCAATTCATCCACGGTCCAATACAGCAGGCCCAAGGTCGCAAATTGGGCTACTCCATCTTGCGACTGCTGTGTCGCATCCCAAAGCAAATCTAAGATGGATTGATGGGCCTCAAGAAAAATAGGCCTCGCGGCTTCCACTATCGGACGCGGGACAGGGTACGGCATCCCAAGTCTCTCAAGCAAATCCTGTGACCTGTGATGCTTTCGTCTTGTCCCCGCGATTGCACGGAGCATCCTTCTCTTGTCCGGGCTATCCGGCACATTGCGTAATCCAATCTCAAACATGTTTGGGATTATCTTCAGCAGACTGTCAAAGTGGGCATTCGCTTCAGCATCCATAGAGGCTTCGTTTGCGATTCCAAAATCCATAATCTCTTTGAACTTGTCCCGTAGTAAGTCGGGATTGGCAATCGCTTCACTCATTCGCCCTTCGGCGAAGGCTTGAAAATCCTTGAGCGTGATGGTCATTGCTCCATTGTAAGTGGGGAGGGCTATTGGCGGGTGGGCCACTTTACCGGGGAAGTATAACGCCCCGGGTTTGTCTTGTAACATGGACCGAAATAACTGGGGGTGCGCCACTTCTCGCGCTTTTCGAGAAAGCTTGCCCTGAGCGATAGCCGAAGGGTGGCCTGCCGAACAGCCGACACCGTTCCACTCCGCTTTACGCGGCCGGGGGCCCTACTGATGAGCCGGCCGCCGCGGCTGACTCTCCATCACCACGCGCAGAATGCGGTTGATGCGCGTCTGGTAGCCCCTGCCATGACCTTTCAGCCAATCAAGCACGTCCGCATCGAGACGAATCGTCAATTGCTTTTTCGCCGGAGGCCAAGCTGTCGTTGCCTTTTTGAGAAATGTCTTGTCGAGCGGCGGAATTTCCGAATAGTCAATATCGGCGTCCCGCATGCGGTCAATTCGTGCCAAGTCGCTTTTGATAGATTTTTTGTTCACGTCGGTTCCCCTTCCTCATGGAGATGATGCGCGTTCCCTCATCGCGCGGTGCATGGGCTATGACAACCAGACGCCCGGCCAGCAAGCCCAAAGTGATGAGCCGTTCTTCTCCATAGCCGAAGCGGTCGTCTTCGAACGTAACGCAAGGCCCGGAAAAGACCTGCTCTGCATCCTCGAAGCTGAGGCCATGCTTGGCGAGGTTCTTCCGGTTCTTGGTGTCGTCCCATTCGTATTTCATTCTCGTTCCATCCCGACTGTAACTCTTTTTGTAGTTACACGCAAGGCGGGTCTGTCTTTTAACCTTGACCGAAATAACTGGGGGTGCCGAACCGCCGACACCGTTCGACTCCGCTTTACGCGGCCGGAGGTCGGAGCTTCATTTCGATGGAGCCCGTGTGGTGACGGGGCTTTGCCCCGTCCAAGCGGGGCAAAGCCCCGCTTCCACACGCGCCCTAGCTTTGAAATGGCGTAAGCCGCGGTGCTTGAAACGCCCGGACTCAGATCGACTTCCCTACCGCATCGACTCTTCGATTTCCGAGATCCAGCTGGGCCGTTTCAGCACTTCGCGAGGTTTGGGCCCGTCGGCGGCTCCTACGATGCCGTCGCGTTCCATGAGGTCGATGAGGTGGGCGGCGCGTCCATAGCCGATGCGCAGGCGGCGCTGCAAGAGCGATGTGGAGGCTTTGCCGAACTCGATCACCAGGCGAACGGCATCGTTGAAGAGCGGATCGTTGTCGTCGGCGGAAACTTCTCCGGAATCGCCGCCGTCGCCGGCTGAGCTCTCGCGATCTTCTTTTGGCGTTTCGAGGAATTTCTCCTGATACTGCGCCATGCCCTGCGCCTTCCAGAATTCCACCACGCCTGCGATTTCTTTTTCGGTTACATAGGGAGCATGGAGGCGGTGGACGCGCGCGGAGCCGGAAGGCAGGTAGAGCATGTCGCCGCGTCCGAGGAGCGATTCGGCGCCGTTGGCGTCAAGAATCGTTCGCGAGTCAACCTTGGTCGCCACGCGGAACGAGACGCGGGCGGGGAAGTTTGCCTTGATCAGGCCGGTGATGACATCCACCGAAGGCCGCTGGGTGGCGAGCACGAGGTGAATGCCGACGGCGCGCGCCATCTGCGCTAACCGGGTGATGGATTCTTCCACGTTGTGGCCGTCGAGCATCATCAGGTCGGCCAACTCGTCGATGATGATGACGATTTTGGGAATGGGGCCTTCGTCGTCGGCTTGCTCGCTGAACAGGCTGGGCGTGTCGTCGAACAGGCGGTTGTAGCTGTCGATGTTGCGGACGCCTTTGGCGGCCAGCAGTTTGAGGCGGCGCTCCATTTCGCGGACGGCGTTGCGCAGCGCGTTGGCGGCGAGTTTGGGCTCGGTGATGATGGGCGTGTAGAGATGCGGGACGCCTTCGTAATTGCCGAGTTCGAGGCGCTTGGGGTCCACGAGCACGAGCCGCACTTCATCGGGTGTCGATTTGTAGAGAATCGACATGATCATGGCGTTGATGGCCACGCTCTTGCCCGTGCCGGTGGAGCCGGCGATGAGCAGGTGGGGCATGCCGGCCAGATCGGCGGCGGCGATGCGTCCGTTGATGTCCTTGCCCATGGCGACCGTGAGCTTGGACTTGGAGCCGAGGAATTCCTGCGACTCGATGTTCTCCCGCAGCCAGATGATTTCGCGCTCGCGGTTCGGTACCTGGATGCCGACGGTGCTCTTGCCGGGCATGCGTTCGACGAGGATGCTTTCGGCGCGCAGGGCGAGGCAGAGATCGTCGGTGAGGCTGACAATGCGGCTGTACTTGATGCCGGCTTCGGGTTTGAATTCGAAGGTGGTGACGACCGGGCCGGGGTTGATCTGAGTGACTTGGCCGAGGACTTCGAATTCCGCGTACTTCGCGGTGAGAACCTGGGCGATAAGTTTGAGCTCTTCTTCGTGGACGGATTGCTGCTCGTCGGGACGGTGCAGCAGGCTCGACGGCGGGAGCTTGTAACTGCCCGCGATTTTTGGGAGGGTCGTTTTCGCCTTGTGCTCGGTGTCGGCGCGCTCGGTGACTTCGATATCGGAGGCGGCAGCGTGTGAATCCTGTGGCGGCGGGGTGACGGCGAAGTCGTCTTCTTCCTCGGCCATCATGCGTTCGATGCCGGTGCGTGGGGCCGGAGCTGCGGATTGCACGCCAGGGATTTCAGGACGCGGCGGCGTGGGACGCGCGGGCACGAGTTGTGCCGTGACGGTTGGTTTTTCGGCGCGGCGCTTTTCGAGTTCTTTTTGTTGACGCTTGCGCTCGCGTTCGTCCTGCCAGTCTTTAAAGCGATCTCTGAGCGCCAGGACGAAGGCGAAGCGGGTGGGCGCCCAGAGTTCAATTGCCGCGAACGAGAAGGCGGTGGTGAGGTAGAGCGCGACGGCCAGAACGGTCGTACAGACAATGTATGCGCCGGCTACGTTAAGGTAACGGATTAAGACATCGCCGACGATGCGGCCGGCCAGGCCTTCGATCGGGATCGCGCCCATCCAGCGCAGGTGCCCAGGCAGGATCGCGAAGAGCGCCGGCACGAACATGAGCAGCCAGATTCCGCCGAGCGTCTTCGCCACCGGAGTTTGCACCGCTCGCGAGCGGAACCACCGCGCCCCGAGCATGGCCATGAAGATGGGCAGCAGAAACGATCCGACTCCCCAGAATTGCAGGATGAGGTCGGAAAGATAGGCCCCGAAGATGCCGATCCAGTTGCGGGCAGCGTGTGATCGGGTGAGGATGGAGGCGCTGTTCAGCGAGGGATCGAGCGGCGAATAGGACGCCAGCGCGAGGAAGAGGAGGAGTGCGGAGACACACAACAAGAATCCGACGAGCTCGTTCAGACGCCGGTTCCTGGTTGGCGCAAAAATCTTCGTGAAAAATGTCATGTGGCAGCGACGGCGTTGGGCAAAAGCTCACCCACAGCGCCGTAACAAGGCCAGAGCCTCATAATTATGACAAGAAGGGACGGTTCGTACAATGCGGGAAAAGGGATGGAGTGGCGAGTTGGGTACCGGGCGGGGAACTCGCAAGAGTCCTGGGTGCAAAGGCGATTTTTCGCCAACTATCTCGAAAGCCTCCGCTTTGAACGTGGCCTTTTGCATTCACAGGTCCTCTTGCCGCAACGATTTGCAGCGCGGCTTTACGCAGTGTGGACTTATTTCAAGCCCAGTTCGCCATTGTACTGTTGGGTAATCCCGTAGCACTCACAGGCAGAGTCTTCAAGTTTCTTGCGGTTCACGATCTGCACTGCGCCACGGGTGTACTCGATGAGCTTCTTCTTCTGCAAAACACCCGCTGCCAAGCTCACGCTCGGCCTATCTGTCCCTAGCATCGTTGCGAGAAAATCATGGGTGATGGGCAGCGACTCCGAATCCACTCTGTCCTGAGTCATGAGCAACCACCGCACAAGGCGTTGCCCAATACCGTGGAGCCG
>JBEKDG010000089.1:0-22643 GCA_050014475.1 Terriglobales bacterium
CGCTCTTTGACAACCTAAGTCGTTGATTATGGAATACTTTACCTATAAGTCCTTTAAACTCAAAGACCTGGCGGGAATTTCCTCCTAACCCTATGATTCCAAAAGACCGGGGGGAGGGGGGGTTGGGTAAAACAAGGGTTAATACCTTAAGAGTAAACAGACAAGAATAGAGACTCACTGCGCCGCCAGCGAATCGTTGGCAAAGCCCGTGCACATCTGCTTCCGGGAAGCGGTGGCGAATCGCGAACAGCGAACGACGAATCGCCAACGACCAGCGACTAACGACCAACGACTGGCTCACTGTGCCGCGAACCAGAACAATACAAGGATGTAAATCCACAGGCCCGTCATGCAATGCCAGTACCAGGATGTAATGTCCACGACGATGCGGCGGGTTTCAACCGGGCGATGTACGACAGCCGCAACATGGGCACAAAAAAGCGCGAGTATTCCGCCGGCCAGATGCAGGCCGTGCATCGCAGTAAGAATGTAAACGAAGGAACTGCTGGTGCCGCCGGCGAGGTGAAACCCTTCGGAGGAAAGCTTGCTCCAAACGAAAAGCTGCCCGGCAAGAAACACCAGACCGAGAGCGGTGGTCAGTGCGAGCCAGGGGAAGTGGCGCTCGTCACCCAGCGAGATGCCTGGCATCGATTGGACCGGGGCGAGCGCGGCTTCTCGCGTGATTTCGCGCCGCGCCAAGTCGATCGTGATGCTGCTGGCGATAAGGACGGCTGTGTTGGCCAACAATACCGTCCAGGGCAGTCGGACCGGAACCCAGGTTTGGATGTAAGCCGTGTCGCTCAGATCGAGACTTAGGAATCCGCGCCGGACGAGATAGACCGCCGTGAAAGAAATGAAGAGCATGACGATGGGCGTCATGGCGACGGCCAGTCCCATCCGGGCTCGGCGCAAGCGCTCGCCATAGTTCGGAATAAAGTCCGGAATAAAGTCCGGCATGCCGTCGCCGCCGTCGCGTCCGCGGCCGTCGTCACCTCCACCGGTGCGGGGCGGGAGCGAGGCGCCGTTGTGGCCAGAGGGGCGCGTCGAGATGGGCATCACTCGGGGCATCTCCACCGCTCGCTTTTTAGGCCGGGATTAGAATCACGGCGGTTAGAATCGAAGAGCATGTCGTTTTCTTCTTCTTCCGACGATGAACGCGAGCGCTGGAACCAGAAATATCGGGAAGCGCCCGACGCGTGGATGACCCCCGATCCCTTCCTGCCGCAGGCGTTTTCCGAATGCATCCTGCCGCTGTTTCCGCACGGAGGGAGCGCGCTCGACCTCGCCGGAGGAGCCGGCCGGCACGCGATCTGGCTCGCGCAACAGGGTTGGGAAGTCACGCTCATTGATATCTCCGAGACCGGAGTCGAACAGGCACGGCAGAATGCCGGACCGCTCGCGTCCCACATTCACTTTGTAGTAGATGATCTCACTCACTTCAAGGCTGCGCAAACGCAGTTCGAAGTAGTGATGGCGTTCTTCTACCTGGAGCGAGCGATTTTTTCGGAGATGGTGAAGGCGGTGCGACCGGGCGGACTGCTCCTCTACAAGACGCACACCTTGGCGCAGGCAAAGCTGGCGGGCGGGCCGAAGAACCCAGCGCATTTGCTTGAGCCCGGCGAGCTTTCACAACTGGCGAATGGCCTGCGCATATTGCATTACCGCGAAGAGATGGCCGAGAAGGCGACGGCGGAGCTGGTGGCGAGAAAAGAAATCTGATCGAAGCAAAGAGTGCCACGGAAACGCTGGCAAATATGTAACCGAACGGTTCCGCATAAGGCGCAATGCGTAACTGTACGGTTACGCGTTAGGTCGCCTCAAGAGCCAGAGGTGTCCTCGGTCAAGTGCGACGTTGCAATCGGCGCACGTTCGCATCTAGACTTGTGATCGCTGGAGTTGATCCGGGAAACGGTAGCTCAACTCATGCGAAAGTGGCGGAATTGGCAGACGCACCAGACTTAGGATCTGGCGGGGAAACCCGTGGGGGTTCGAGTCCCCCCTTTCGCACCAATCCTCACAACGCGCCGAATTTTTCGCAGGTTCGGCGTAGCGCCAATCTCAACGAACCGTGCTGTGCCTGTACTGACCTGAATTCGGTCTGCTACAATTCAGTCACAGAGCAGGGACAGATGTTCTGGATCGCGGCTGCCTGAGGCCGGTATGGAAGCGGTTTTAACTGGCTGTCCATGCCGTCCATTTCTCCCGGAATTCCGATAGATCCGGTGGAAACAGTTGAAGCATGCGACGCGGTTGACAGCAAGAATTGACAGTAAACATGCGGGTTTGGTGCTAACCGTATGAAAAGCGAGTGGGGACGTAGTTCAGTTGGTTAGAACGCTGCCCTGTCACGGCAGAGGTCGCGAGTTCGAGTCTCGTCGTCCCCGCCATTCTTTTCAAAGAGTTACCGGACGTGACACCGGAAACTCCAACCCACAATCCAACCCACATCTACTGCACCGTTACATTCATCCCCACGGCCGTCAGGAATTCACCCTGCGCCGCCCGTGTCTCGTCGCTGTCTTCCTGCGTGTACAGATCGAGGGTCGTTTGAATCTTGCTGTGACGCAAGAGTCCCTGCACGGTCTTAGGTTCGACTTTCGCCTTGTTCACCAGCCAGTTGCTTAAGCTGTGACGCAAGTTGTGAAGCCCGAACCGTTGGCCGTCCTCGATGTGTACTCCGGCTTTCTTTGCGGCCGGTCGCAGATGGTCGGCGACGAATACGGAGGAGCAGAGCGGTTTCCTTCCCTCGGCTCTCATCGACGGAAACACGAAGTCGGTTGCCTTCGCATGCGGCGTCTGTCTTTGCCACGCGCGAAGATGCCCGGCCAGGACCGGATGCAGCGGGACGTAGCCGTCCGATGCATCGGTTTTCGTTTCTCCGTCTTCGCCCTTGGCCCAGCGCTTCGATACCCTAATCCTTCCTTCACCCCACAGCACGTCCGCCCAGCGCAGCGCCAGAATCTCCGACGAGCGCAGCGCGGTCGCCGCACAGGTGAGCACCAATGCGTAGTGAAGCGGGGAGGGGAGAGATTTGAGTATGGTCAGCGTTTGGGCCGGGGTGATGATGATCGCCCGGTAAGTGGACTTGGAACGCGTCTCGACGTGCAGCACGGGATTCTTCGCGACGTGTTCGTGACGGAGGCCGATCTTGTAGATGCGGAGCATGAGGCCCCGTATCTTCGCAATCGTCGTCCAGGCAAGTCCGTTGGTTTCGTTGAGGGATTTCAGCCACTTCTGAATTTCAAGTGGTTTGATGTCCTCCGCGATATTTTCACCGAATCTTTTGATGAGGTAGTCACGAACGTAATGCTCAACGATGGGGATGGTGTTTACCGATTTAGGCCGCACAGCATCCGCGCCGAAATCGGCCTTCAAATAATGTTCCGCCAGAGAGTTAAACCGGATGCGACCGGCACAGGGATCTTCGTTGATTCTGACGGGCAGTCCAAGCTTGTCCACTTCATGTCATGCGTCTTTTTCCTTCGGGAAATCCCGAACGAGACCCACTTGCATGATGTTTTCCACTCTTCTACCGTCCGAAGCTGTAACCCGGTAACGCAGCACCCAGGTGGCTCCTTCCTTGCGTTTCACTGCTTTCAAACTTCCTCGCTGATAAGCCATGTTTCCTCTTTTCAGCGGGGACTGCCAGATGCAGGATCGCACAATTCCCGCATTTTGGGATCACTGTTTTTGCCCGCAATCGCAGCCGCCAGTTCCGAGAGCCGAAACACCCAAACTTTCCGAACGGTCCCCGTCCCGAGCGCATATGCCCCTGCGATGCCATTGCGCGCGAGCGCCAGCAGATAGCGGCGCTTGATGGCAAGGAAGCTCGCGGCTTCGTCAGCAGATACAAACGGTTCAGTAGACATTCCTCTCAGGTACGGGGATTGCGGTCGAGCAATCCGACTGGGCTGGGTCGACATTGTAGTCCTCTGTCGGGCAGGACACGGAGATTCCGAACCGACCAATACCGTTTTCGGCTGGTCGAGTCCGTGTGCAAGCGACAATTGCTCCCAACCTGCTTCATTTCTGCCGCCCTGTCTAATGAATTCTCAGGAAACTATTATTCCCTCTGCGACTAATAGCTTTTAGAAATCAGTGCATTTCCTCAGTTTTTCGTTCATCGACCGGCTGTGTGGAGGTGCACCTTGATGAAATAGCGGAACTTACGCAAAACAACAAGAATCCTGGACAGCGTCGAAGAACCTTGATACGGCGGTGGGGCCGGCCTTTGTCTCGGCCTTGTTCCGCGGCTTCCGATGCCATTCAGAGCATTGCAGCGGGGCGTCCCGAGGGCGAGTGCGGTGAGCGAAGAGCTGACGAAACTACGCTGCCAATGTACTTCGATACCAACCAGATGGGAATTTCTTCTTTCTACCTCACATGTGAGCTTGTCCGCTAAACCATAAGCACAAACAGCTATTAGTCCTTCAGGGAATAACACGTTCCCGAACTTTCATTGGACAGCAAAAATGAGTGGAGTTAGTTTTGCGCCACACGCAGCAGATTTTAGCTGCTCCCGGAGGCGCAGATGCTATCACGTTGGTTCCAAGTTCATCTC
Source organism: Terriglobales bacterium (assembly GCA_050014475.1). Classification (GTDB taxonomy): domain Bacteria; phylum Acidobacteriota; class Terriglobia; order Terriglobales; family Acidobacteriaceae; genus Acidiflorens. Next base: position 4,562 of record JBEKDG010000089.1, read on the forward strand.
ATTCGCCCACTCCAATCCGTTCTTCGGTCGAAGTGGGCGCGTCCAACCGCCGCTGTTCTCAGCCTGCTTTTTCTCATGCCTGTGGCCGCGCTAGCACAGGGCGGTTCACCGTTCGACACCGGCTTTACCGCCATCCAGAGCCTCTTCACCGGCACCATTGCGAAGGTTGCCAGTCTGGTTGCCATCGTGATCGGCGGCTACGGCTTCGCTCACGGCGAACCCGGCGCCAAGAAGGCGCTCGCCGGGGTTGCCGCCGGGACGGGCATCGCCGTTCTCGCCGTCAATGTCCTGAGTTGGCTCTGGGGCGTTTAGCACCGCTCCGAGCCGTTTTCGACCCCTTCACTCAACACGCAATCGTTAGCGGAGAGATTTATGGCAGACAAAACACAGAAGCATCGCACAAATCGGGTGTTCAAGAGCCTGCACAAGCCTCTCACCTACCTGGGCGTGGAGCGCACGCTGTTTTACTTCGTCTGCGTCGGCGCGGTGGGCGCCTTCAATCTCTTCAATTCCATCCTTGCGGGCATCGCCGTCTTTATTGGTGGTTTTGCCTTCGGGCATTGGGTCACGAACAGCGATCCGGCGTTCCTTCGCATCCTGGCGAGGTCCGAACGCTACAACGTGCGCTATGACGCCGCTAAACAGCAGGTCCCCCGTGTGGAGGTGCGGTGATGCTGCGAGTCGCTAAGGTCATCAAGCCGTGGAAAGAAAGTGCGTGCCTCAATGACCACATCAACTTGTACAGCTTCTGGAATGAGACGGCCTTCCTTACCAAGAGCGGGGATATCGGCATGGTTCTCAGTGTTCCCGGCGTGGACTACGAAAGTCTGGACCGCTCGGAACAAGAGTACGCGGTGAAGCGGTTGGAGGCAGCGCTCAAGGCGTTTGGCCCAGGCTTCCATGTTTACCAATATCTCTTCAAGTCGAACCGGCCCGACGTACCGTTCGCAAAATATGACGACCCGATTGTGGAAGCGGCCATCGAGCAGCGACGGAAGTTCTTTGAAGCAAAACGCGATCATCTTTATCAGGTGGAAATCTTTTACTGCATTCTGCTCGAAGGCTCGCGGTCGAAAACCGGAGTGGGAGCGGCGTTCAGCCAACTCTTTCGCGATCCTGCCGGGGCCATCGGCGAACTGAAAGCGCAGTTCACGAACGACAACATGAAAACTCTGCTGCGCAGCCAGATCGAGCGTGATGTTGCCTGCCTTGACCAGCGCGTGCAGGCATTCGCTCGGCAGCTCGCGGACTTCATGCAAATCGAAGTCTTAGACCGGCAGCGGCAGTTCACATTCTTCCGCCGGTTGCTGAACTACGACGACTGGCGCGTTGCGGGCAAGCCGCAATCCACACAGTTTCTCGACTATCAAGTCGTCAACTCGAATATCGAAGCCGAGCGCGACCATCTGCGTGTGGGCGATCACATGGTCCGGGTGCTGACGATGAAAGAGGCCGTCACTGAAACGCGGCCCCTGGCACTCGACGCCCTGCTAAAAATCCCGGCCAACTTCCGAGTCATTACGGAATGGACGCCACTCGCGGCGGACAAGGCTCGCAAAGAGGTCAACAAGCGCCGCCGCCACTTCAATATGTCGAAGACAGGGTTTGTCTCCCAGATGGGCAACGATGCCACGAAGACCAACCCGCGCGATGTACTGGTAGACGAATCGAAGCAGGCCGACATTGAGAACCTTGGCGATTGCCTGCGTGTTCTGGGCGACGGCCAATCGCTCGGCGACTTCTCGCTCACGATCATCCTCTACGGCCGCTCAAAATCCGAATTGGAGCAGCTCGGGGCCGAGTTCACTGGCATCTTCACCAACGCCGACGGCAGCCTGTTTTCGGAGACCTACAACCAACTCAACGCTTACTTCGCCATCGTGCCGGGCAACTATGCGTTGAACCTTCGCAAACTATATCTGCTGAACACGAACAACGCCGACCTATCGTTTCTCTTTACGATTCTTCCGGGCGAAAAGACGAACGCGCATCTCGGCACCGAGTACCTGGCTGTCCTCGAAACGGACAACAGCACACCGTACTTTCTGAACCTGCACAACGGCGAGGTTGCCCACACGCTGATTCTTGGGCGGTCAGGGAGTGGAAAGTCGTATTTCTGCAGTTTTGTGCTGCAAAACGCACAGAAGTACGCGCCGCTCACCTTCATCTTCGATATCGGCGGCAGCTTTGAGTCGCTTACCACGATCTTCGACGGATCGTACCTGAACGTCGGCCAAGAAGCACGCGATTTCACCATCAATCCGTTCTCGCTTCCGCAGACCAAGGAAAACCTGCAATTTCTCTTCAGCTTCTTCCGTGTACTCATCGAAGGCAACGAACAGCGGTACCGGCTGGACTTCAAAGAAGAGCGCCGCCTGTGGGATGCCATCGAGCGCATGTACATGCTGGAGCCGACCCAGCGCACCGTCTCAAACTTCGCCAACATCGTTGGCCAATTGAAGGAACGCCTGCATCGCTGGGCACGCGGCGGCCAGTACGGTTTCCTTTTCGACAACGCCGAGGACACTCTGTCGTTCTCTCGCTTTCAGACCTTCAACTTCCACGGCTGGAACGATGCACCCGAAGTGCTGGAGCCGCTGCTGTTTTACGTTTTGCATCGCGCGTCGAATGAAATCGCCGATCCCGCGAAGCTCGCCACCTTCAAACTTTTCCTACTCGATGAAGCGTGGCTCTTCATTAAGAACGAGACGATCCGCAATTACGTGGTGCAGGCGCAGAAGACCTGGCGCAAGCATAACGCGGCCATGATCCTGGCGACGCAATCCATCAAAGAGCTTGAGGAATCGGGGATGCTGGCGATTGTGGCCGAGAGTTGTCCCACGAAAATCTTTCTGGCCAACCCGGAGATGAACCGCGAAATGTACCGGGAAGCGTTTCATCTGAACGACACCGAACTCGATCTCATCGGCGGCCTTGTTCCGCCCGGCCAGATGCTCATTCGCAAGGCTCAGACCTCAAAGAAAGTGCAGTTGAACGTCGATTCCGTCTCGCACTGGATGGCAACGAACAACGCCCGCGACAACTTGAAGAAGCGCGACTACTTTCAGCGTTTCGGTATAGCCGATGGGCTTCGCCATCTTGCCGAAGACTATCCATTCCAGCCGCGCACGCTGGCCACATCAACCTCTAACACGAACCACTAAGGAGACACGCTATGCGACTTTTGAAAAGTATCGTCAATGTTGTTTTGGCCGTTTCTTCCATCGGCGCTGTGGCGCAGGAATCCGCGCGAACAGTGCAGTATCACTCGCAGGATATTGTTGCGATCCGCGCCAAGGTCAAATACACAACCCTGATCGAGTTGCCCACGACCGAGAAGATCATGGAGGCCGCCACGGGCGACAAGGATTTCTGGATTGTCGATGTGGTGGGCAACTTTTGCTTTGTCCACCCGGCGAAACAAGGCATCAGCTCCAACTTGAATCTGATAACGGATAAGGGAAACATCTACAGTTTCACCCTGCAGGACATCTCCGGGTCTCCGGGAGAACCCGACCTGAAGGTGATCGTCGAACCCGCCGACCGCTCTGCGATTGTGGCCGCCAGCGGCCCCGCGCAGTTCGTGCCTGCCGCGCAGCTCGAACAGTCGAAACAACAGGTCGCCGCCCTTCAATCGCACGTCGAGCAGGCGGTGGACGAGTACAAGAGCAGCTATCCCACGCAGCTCAAGTTCGACTACGCCTACAAGGCGAACGAAGCCCCGTTCGATATCCAGTCGATCTATCACGACGACAAGTTCACCTACATCAAGACGAATGCGCCAGAGAAGTTCAGTGTCTACGAGATAAAGGACGGCAAACCAAACCTCGTCACCTATGACCTGCGGGAAGGAACGTACATCATCCCGAAAGTCATGGACGATGGCTATGTGGAACTGGGCAAGAAGCGCATGAACTTTGCACGCAAAGGATAACTATCATGACCGAAAACGAGCGTACTTCTCACACGGACGCGCAGGCCGGGACGCACGCCGAACCGCAAGTCGAGCCAACACTGCGCGGCCTTTTAGAGCAGCCCAAGGGAGTCTTGCAGAAGAATCTCAAGACGTTCGTCTATCTGGGCGCGGCGTTGCTCGTAATCGTGGCGGCGCTTTTCAGCTCCACAGGCAAGAAAACGCCCGCGCAGCAGGCCGCCGCGAAAGGGCAACCACCGCAACCCACGTTGCAGGACAACACCGACAACAACGTGCAGGACATGAAGAACCAGGTGCAAGCCGAACGGCAAAAAGAGCAGCAGGCAGCCAGCACGGCTGCAGGGCAAGATCCGGCGCTTGCGTCTGCGACGCCCGCGCAACAGGCGGCCGCCGCGGCCTTTGGCCCAAGCGGCGAAGCGTCCACTTCCTGCGGTTCAGGGCGGCCCTGCGGGCAAACGCAGCAAGGCACCATGCCGACGCAACTTACTCCCGCGCAGCAACAAGCGCAAATCATTGCCGCGAGAGAGCGCGAACGGGCTGACAACTCCCGTTTCGCTTCCAACCTTGTGTTTTCCGAGCAACCGCAACCGCAACAGCCGCAAGCGCAAGGCCAGATGATGCCCGCGCAGCATGACCATACCGAGCGCCAGGCAAAGACGAATCTCGTTACCCCACGAACTGAAAAAGAACAAGAAGATACGACCGGAGCCTACAAGCGCCCGCTCGAAGCCAATATTGATTCGGCCGTCGGCCAGCCCTATCTCGTCTACGAAGGTTCGGTCCTCGACACCGTATTGATGAATCGCCTCGACGGAGATGCCGCAGGGCCGGTCAAAGTCCTGGTCTCAAATCCCTTGTATTCGCACGACCACCAACACGTCATCATCCCCGAAGGAACGGTGGTGCTGGGCGAAGCGAAGAAGATTGGAGCGGCGGGCTTCGGCCAACAGCGACGGATGGCTGTCGCATTTCACCGCCTGATTATGCCGAATGGTTACTCCGTCGATCTCGACCAGTTTCACGGTCTCGACCAGATCGGCGAGGAAGGGCTGAAAGATAAGGTCAACAACCATTACCTGGAAATCTTCGGCACCTCGATCGCTTTGGGTGTCGTTGCCGGTGCCAGCGAGATCACGCAAGGCGGCGGCACCATCACCACCAGCGGCTCGCAGGCATTTACCAACGGAACTGCGGCCAGCGTCTCCCAATCCGCGACCAGCATTCTTGACCGCTTCCTGCAAATACCGCCCACCATCACGATTCGGGAGGGCCATCGCGTGAAAGTGTATTTTACGCAGGATTTGCTTCTGCCTGCGTACTCCAACCACACCATTCCACAAAGCTTTTAAGGAGATTGTCGATGCGATCAGTTGCCCTCTCCCTCTTATTCCTATCGGCTCTGGTCCTTGCCGGATGTCAGAGCAAAGCGGAAAAGGTGAAGAAGTTGTTGGACCAATACAACGCCGAATACCCGGCCTATGCCAAGGACTGCCTCGATGAGACCTCCGGCTCCGCAAGGATGCTGACAGGCGAGAAGCTGACCGCGGAGCAAACGGCGGCCCTCGAAGCCAAGAGGAAAGAACGGGACACATGGTGCAAGCCAGAGGCCGACCGTCTTACACAGATCCAGCGAGAAATCCTTGCCGCACAGCAGTAACGCGGTATTGCTGTGAGGCTTTGCCACACCAACCGCAAACGAAAGGATAAGGCAATGAAGAAGCTACTCCTCACCGCACTCGCCATCGGACTTGCCACGGCGTTGCAGCCCGCAGCGCACGCGCAGTTCGGTTCCGGCATCGTCTACGATCCGACGCAGTCGGTTCACGCCGTCACGCAGATCGAACACGAAGAACAATCCATCTCCAACCAATTCCAGCAGATCGAGCAGGGCCAACAGATCTTTTCCAACACCGTCAAGATTGCGACCACCGCGTTGCAAGCCTACAACGTCGCCAAGCAGCAATACCAACTCGTACACCAGATGATCCTCGCACCGTCCATGCTCTATCAGCGGTTCTTGTCTCCTACGACCGACTTAAGACTGCTGCAACAAATCTCGAACACCTATGGCAATTCGATGGGGTGGCTCAATTCCGCCAATACCGGAAACGGGGCCGCAGCCTCATACCAGCAGGTCAGCGTGCCAACTACGACCAGCGTAGTTCCCGGCTACATTACCGCCAGTGTTGCCGGCCAACTACAGATTGCGGCGCAGGGAGCCACCGTTGACATCGGCGATTCCGTCATGACCAACAACCTGCAAATGCTCGGGACGATGCGGGCCAATCAGGCCGCGAGACATAACGATATTACGAACCTGGAAGCGGCGACACAAAGCCAAGATGCCACGCAGCAGACCATCATGGCTACGCTTCAACGCATCAATCAGGCCCTGCTCTTGCAACTGCGAACCCAGCAGGATGCCAACCAGATGAACGCCAATCTTGCCCTGCAACAGATCGTCGCCCAGAAGCAGCAGCAGGACGCGATGAAATCGGCGTTCCGCGACTCATCGGGATACGAAAGCTACTATAACGCGAACGTCGCCACGACCAGCGGCGGCGCAGCCAATCTCCTTACGCAAGCGTACTAAGTAGCCGTCAGCGCAAGGAAGTTAGAACAAAGCGGAAGAAAGAACGAAGGTGGGAAACATGGGTACAGGTCTCTTCGACTTTATCGCTCAGGCGTGCCAGTCGCTCGCAGCCACGGCAGCACCCTCGATCACTGCGATGGGGGTTCACATTGTCCTCGCCCTCGCAACCATCATGTTGGTTTGGTTCGGTGTGCAGGAAGCGCTCGCATCGGCACACGGAGAGGCCGGATTCAGCATGGGGAGGTTTCTCAACCTCTTCATGCTGCTCACCTTCGCCTACGCGATGGTGAACTACTACGACAGCGCCATCCCCGGACTCGGCTTTTCCATCAAGGGTTTCATCGACGGCGGCACCATCAATCTTGTGAATCTTATCGGGTCGGATGGTTCGACCACAATGCTGAATGAAATCCACGCAGCATCGTCGAAGACAGGGCCGTCGCTGCTGACCAGCATCATGTCGCCCTATTACTCGATTGTGTACTTTGTCGTGCAGTTCCTTTTGGCACTGCTTGCTGCAATCGTTTCGGCCATCATCGCCTATGGCGCAATCGCCGCAACCATCATCGGATTACTCGGGCCGATTGTTATTCCGTTTCTTGTCTTCGACAAGCTCGATTGGCTCTTCTGGGGATGGCTGAAGGCGTATCTCGGCTTCAGCTTTTACAAGGTCATCGCCGCCGCCACGATGAACGTTCTATCCCACGTTCTGACGAACTATTACATCCAGCTTGGACAGAGCATTTCGGACCCGTCAACGATTGTTCAGACGTTGCCGCTTCTGATCCTTCTCGTACTGGTCAACGTCTACATTCTCTTCAAAATTCCGACCATGTCGCACAGCCTATTCGGAGGCAGTGGCGGGCACGGCGGCGGTCTGGGCGTGGCCGCAATGGCGGTGCGGGCCATCCTGTAATGCGCGTCACGAAAGACGAAAAGCGAGGTGAACAATGAACTCCGTAAAAGAAACGCTTGGCGTAGACACGAAGGCGACTCCCGACATTACACGGGCGGCAGAACGGTACTTGGAACAGTACGGCGATCCGCTGGTGATGAACACCTATCTGAAGGTGACCATTCTGGTGCTCGCCGCCGTCTGTTTCGCGCTGGCGGCGCTGGCCTTCAAGAGTCAGAAGGCGCTCGCCGACATGCACCCGATGATTGTGCGGATTAACGATGTGGGCCACGCCGAAGCCATCGACTATCGCAACTTCCAATACCGCCCGCAGGAGGCGGAGAACAAGTATTACCTCACGCGCTGGGCCGAACTGTATTTCAGCCGCAATCGGTTTACCGTCGAGCGCGACCAGACCAACTCGCTTTACTTCCTGAATAGCGACGTGCAACGCGCCGTAATCGACCAGGAACGCCGGGACAACATCATTCGGACTTACATCAAGGACAGCACCCTTCCGTACGTCGATGTGGAGATTAAGAACGTCATCCTCGACGACCTGCGGCAGTCGCCCTATTCGGCGCGCATCGAGTTCGAGAAGGTGTACAGCAACCCGGCGGACCACTCCGAACTCAAGCGGGAAAGAACAATGAGCTGGCCGTGAACCCACTTGGCTTGACCATCGTGCGCTTCCGGGCCGACCAAGCGTTCAGCTAAGGATGAAGACGAACCGACGATCCCAGAGGCTTATCCATGTCGTTTCTTGCTGCCAATCCGGCTGGCTTTTCCCACCTATCCCCCTGCCTTGTCGAACGGGCTATCGCGGCCCTTTCGACGCGCAACGACGGTGGCGAATTGCGTCCTTCTTGCGGCGGACATGCCTGCTCGTATCGGACTGCGATTACCGCGAGCTTTCGCAGCCAAGGTGCCGATGACAACTTTGCTCTGGCGCGTGCCTGCCGTTATGTATCCCGTCTTTTGCTTGGTCACCGCTTCGGGGCCTTTCCGGCGCCCGGCAGCGCTCGGTCTTCTGCTTCGCGCTCCGCGCCCCTGCGGGGTCTCGGTTCCTCCCGAAACAAGTTTGCAAGTCACGGCAAAAGACGCCGCGCAAACTTCTTTCGAGCCCCTCCCAGAAAGCAGACCTTCGGCCTTGGGAGCCGGCCCCACTCGCTAGGCTTCGCCCGGTGTGACCCGAGCAACAACGGGAAATTCAACAAACGGAGACACGATTATGTACCAAAACAAAGTGACACTTATCGGCTTCACAGGTGGCGACGCAAAAGCCCACACGAACGACAATCGCAGCCTGACCACTCTTTCGCTGGCAACCAAGTCCTCCTATAAGAAGGATGGCAAGTACATCTCGCACACCGAATGGCACCGTTGCGTTGTCTTCGGCAAGCTCGCGGAATTCGCCAAGACGCTCACCAAAGGCGCGCATATCCAGGTGGAAGGCGAGCTGCGCAGCCGGGAATACACCAGCAAGAAGACGGACGCAAAGGAGCGCGTCTGGGAAATTCGCGTCACTTCGATCCTGAAGCTGGACCGCGCTGAGAAAGCCGGCCCGGAAGATCGCGAGCACGATGACAGTCCCGCAGGGGAAGCGGCCGCATAGGCCATTGTTTTTCACTCTTGGAAGCCCGGCTAAACGCTGGGCTTCCATCGTTCGGAGATCCACCGTATGAATTTTGAATTGATTCTCCCATTCCTTCGCCCGATTGAGCCGCTGTTGCTGGACGAAAGCATCAGCGAGATCATGGGCAATCCCGACGCCTCCTGGTGGTACGAACGCGACGGTATCATTCACCGCGAAAAGACGATTTCCTTCGCCGCCGGCAAACTCCGAACCGGCCTCGAAGTCATTGCCAACCAACTCGGCAAACGGCTCGACGAAGACAACCCTATACTCCATGCGCAGCTCCCGGATGGGAGCCGATTGGCGGCGGTGATTGCGCCGGTTGTTCGGCTAACGCCAGCACTCATCATTCGAAAATTCACCAGCCGCCACTACACAGTGGATGACCTCATTGCTCGCGGTACGCTGACGCGCCCGCTTGCGGACTTCTTGGCAGAGCAGATTCGCAACGGAAAGACACTGCTGATCAGCGGTGGAACGGGTACGGGTAAGACCACGCTTCTGCGGATATTGGCTGATTTCATTCCGGATCATGATCGCATCGTCGTGATCGAAGATACTTCGGAACTGCAAATCCAGAAGCCCAACATTCTGGCCGTCGAATGCCAGACCGACACGTTCAAGGCCAACATCACCTTCGACGACCTTCTAAAGTCCGCTCTCCGCTGGAGACCGGACCGGATCATCCTTGGCGAAGTGCGCGGAATCGAGGCGCGCACGCTGCTCGATTCCTTCAACACCGGCCATGCCGGATCGCTCGCGACGATCCATGCGAATTCTGCGGAGAAGGCGCTGCATCGCTTCGCCAATCTGGTCATGCGCAACCACGCGCAGACGACCTTCTCCGATACCGAAGCCGAGATTGGAGAAGCCGTCGATTTTGTCGTGCATGTCGACCGCCAACCGGGCCGCCGCATCGTCCGCGAAGTGCTGGCCCTTCGCGGCTACGACCGCGACGCGAAACGCTTCCTGATCGACCCGGTATTCGAGGTGAAACATGCCACTACATAACGCACAGCACGTGGCGAATATCGCCGCCGATTTCCTCACCCGTTGCTTCGCACCAGGCGAGTCCATCGCACTGCTACTTCGACGCGAGAATCCCGACGGGATTCTTCAGCGCATTGCTCCCTTGGAGTGTGCGATTGCGCCTCGTAACCTCGGCTGGCTCGCCCACGAAAACTCAATCGGCGCGAACGTCTATGTGGCTGCCAATCCGGTTCACTCCGGCAGCCGTAAACGCACCAAGGAGAGCATCGCCGCGGTGCGGCATCTGTACCTTGACTTGGACACCGACGGAGAGGCCCGCCTCGCTTCGCTCCGGGCCTCCGATGCCGTTCCCACCCCGAACGCAATCGTCTCAACATCCGTCGGCAAATATCAGGTTCTCTGGCGTGTTGACGGCTTCAGCCTCGAACACCAGGAAAGCGCCCTGAAACTGCTTGCAATCACCTTCGGCGGCGATCCCGCCTGCACGGACTGCAACCGCGTGCTTCGCCTGCCGGGATTCCTGAATTGCAAGTACGATCCGGCGTATCCGGTCACCGTCGAATACCCCGGCAATTCCACTTGGAATTCCAATGACTTCCGGCTGGATATCCTGGCGGCGGATGCCATCCTTCCGCCCCGTTCAATCACATCGGGAAAGCATCCCGATAAGCACACCAATTCCGAACGCGATTGGGCATGGGTTCTGCATGAACTTGCCGAGGGGAAAGACGCTGCAAAGCTCACGCGAAAGCTGGCTTCGCGCCGCCCCGATAAACCGAATCCACTCTACTACGCGCAGCGGACCGTGGATGTCGCATCGGCCAGACTTTGGCTCATCGAGGGCGTTCCGATAGACGACGTGGTCACGATGCTGGTAGTCCGCCGCCGCTTCGAAATTCCCGCCGCACTTTGCTCCGCTCGGGCACGGGAGATTGCGCAGACCGCGCAGAGGATGATTGCCCGGAGAAAAATCGCTTGATTCAACACCTATAAAGGAGAGGAAATGCCACTACTTGAAATCAACTTGAGCCGCTACATCAGTGCTTCTGTTCGGCTGGACGAAGCGACCGCCGAACAGGTCGATCAATACGCCGCTTTCGTCCACGCATCCGCCGACGATGTTGTGGATAAAGCGCTCAACTATGTCTTCTCAAAGGACCGCGACTTTCAGGACTTTCTGAAGACGCCACAAGCTAAGCAGGTTGCTTCCACGTTGCGCGTCCGTAGAGGCCCAAATAAAGATGCGAAGGATGAAGCGGAGCAGCCTGCGAAGAAGCTCGGAGCCGGGGTGGAGTCCGCGGCTTCTGTGCGGGTAATGAAGGCGTGATCCTGCATTCAATTTCGTGCCGGAGCAAGAACGGTGCTTCGCACCGGAAGAATTTAGACACTCCACCCCTGGGAGGGTACACGAACGTAAACGCCCGTCTACAAACGTCAACTTGCTCGCACCGATGCACTTGCGCGAATTGACCGTATACGGCGTTTACTTTCGTTGACGCAGTAGAGACAGAAGGTTTCAACGATGAAAGGTCCGATCACATTCAAACCAACCACCGATGGTTCCAAACGCCCGCTTGCCCGGAACCGCATCCTGTCGGCACGTTTCATGGAAAGCGAGTATGCCGCACTTGAGAACTTCGCATGGTCGAAAGGGATGACACTCGCCGACTGGGTGCGGGGTGTGCTCTTGCATAGCCTTGAAAGCCCCAGTGAGGCGCAGATGGAGATGCACATTTTCACCGAACTTGTCGGCATTCAAATGCTCTTGATGAGCACGCTTGAACCATTACTGCGCGGGGACAAGATCGCCCAGGAACAACTCTCTGTCCTCTTCCGCCAAGTCCAGACCAGCAAGGCCGCGAAGGCGCAGGAACTCCTCGCCAAGCGCAGCCAGAACAGGGAGAAGTAGTCATGTCAACAGTCCAGCAATGGGGCCGCAGGGAGTCGATTATTTGGCCGCCACGCACCTATCTCTATACCCTCAGCGCGCTTTTCCTCGCGCTGGCCGCGACAGCATTCTTTGTCTATGTTCGCTTCCAGTACGGCCTTTCACCGCTCGAACGCTACTATCTGCCGTACTATCTCCGCAGCGAGATGCCAAGTCTCACGCATCATGCCAGCAGCTATCAGCTACTCTATGTTTCCGACGGCAAGTCCCAGACGCGACCCGCGCTCGACGCCGACGTAGAGCCAGGGGCGACGGCGCAACCTACGGGCACTCCGTTGCCGCTCGCACTTTCAGCGCAGGCGAGGCATCAGGGGTTCCGCTTGCTCTTCCGCGAGCCGCCAGGCAATTACCCGAACGAGACCTTTAATGCTTGGCTCGCACACTGGATCTATGGCGACGTTCCTCTCGACCGGCTCTTCAATACACAGCTCATTCTCGGTTTCACAGCGTTCGTTTTACAGCTTCCGTTTTCCATTCGCAAAGACATCCAGCGGCGCAAGCAACTGCGATATGGAAGGCGGCTGAAGGGACCGATTCTTGTCAGTCCACGCCAGTTCACGAAGGCCGTTGCCGGCAATGGCATCGGCATTGCGACCAACGATTCCAAGCGCCCGTTGCGGATTCCACGCGACGCCGAGAACAAGCACTTTCTCATTGTCGGCGACACCGGCTCGGGCAAGTCCAGCATCATCCGTCAGATGCTTTATCAGGTGGACGCGCGCGACGATAGCGCCATCGTCTACGACCCCGCCTGCGAGTTTGTGAAACAGTTCTACGATGCGCATCGCGGCGACATCGTGCTCAATCCGCTTGACGCCCGGATGCCATACTGGAACCCATCGAAGGAACTCCGGCGCAAGGCTGAGGCCAAGGCCCTGGCCGTCTCGCTTTACCAGCCCGAAGGCGTGACCAACCGCTTCTTCGTCGAAGCTCCGCAGAAAATCTTCGCGCATCTGCTCACCTATTTGCCAACGCCAGTTGAACTGGTCCAGTGGATGTCCGATCCCGCCGAGATCGACCGCCGCGTCAAGGGAACCGAGTATTGGATGCTCATTGATCCGAAGGCACCGCAACAGCGGACGGGCGTTCTCGGCTCTCTTAATATGAGCGCGGACAGCTTCCGGCTTCTGCCCAAGGAAGATGAAACAACCTCCATATGGACTGCGACGAAGTGGGCAGAGACGCGACGTGGTTGGATCTTCATCACCTCACGCCCAACCATGCGCGAAGCACTTCGCCCGCTCATCAGTCTGTGGATTGACACGCTCGTTCTGCGCCTCTTGAACGAACCTATGCCTGACCAGAAACCTGTCTGGTTCGTTATCGACGAACTGGCCAGCCTGCAGCGGTTACCGCAGCTTCATACCGCGATTACGGAGAATCGCAAATCGCAGAACCCGGTCATTCTGGGCTTCCAGGGGCGCAGCCAGATGGAGGCCCGCTACGGTGAAGACGCCGAAGCCATGTTGTCGCAACCGGCCACGAAGATTTTTCTCCGCACCACCGAGCCGCGGGCGGCGAAATGGGTCAGTGATGCCATCGGCGAAATCGAGATCGAGCGTCTGCGGGAGACCCACTACGATGGTTCCCGCACCGGGCGCAACTTTGCGCTCGACCGGCAGACTGAGCCGCTTGTCCTACCTTCCGAGGTTTCCGGCCTCGACGATCTTCGCGGCTTTCTCAAGTACGGTAACCATGTCGCGCGATTCTCTTTTCCCTTCGTTGCGCTCGAAGAAAAGGGTCCTGGTTTTGCCGAACGACAAATGGACGACCTTATTGTGCCGAGTACACCGCTCCCCGTAGAACCAGAAGAGTTACAAGGCAATCTTCTAACTCCGGAATATGCCGCCCAACCTCACGAAAACCAGATGGAGTAGACAGTCATGCTGACGATCTCAAAACCGCTATCCGCAGGCCAAGCGCAGACTTACCACCAGAAGGAATTCACCGCCAAGGAACAGAACTATTGGTCGCAGCGCGGCGTGATCGCAGGCGAATGGCAAGGGCGTCTGGCCGCGCAGTTCGGCCTTGCCGGAGCCGTCTCCGCCGAGGACTTCGCGAAACTCAGCCAGGGTCAGCATCCGCAGACTGGCGAGCAGCTTGTGCGACAACGAGCTTCGTATGAATATCAGGACGCCGACGGCAAGACCGTCAAGACGATGGAGCACCGCGCCGGGTGGGATGCGACTTTTTCCGCACCCAAATCTGTCTCGCTCACCGCGTTGGTCGGCGGCGATGAGCACGTCCGTCAAGCGCATCGGGAGAGCGTCCGCGTTGCTCTGGAGCAGCTCGAAAACTACACGCAAGCCCGCATTGGCGGCAATCATCCGCCAGAAACCACGGGCAAGTTCATCGCTGCCAAGTTCGAGCACGACACCGCCCGCCCGGTCGATGGCTATGTCGCGCCACAACTGCACACGCACGCGGTCGTTTTCAACGTCACCGAGCGCGACAACGGCCAACCCCGTGCGATTCAGCCGCACAGCCTTTTTGCTTCGCAGCAGTTCGCCACGGCCATCTATCAATCGGAGCTGACTTACAAGCTACGCCAACTCGGTTACGAAATTACGGCAGGTCGGAGCGGTGCGCCCGAGATCAAGGGATACACACAGGAATACCTCGACGCATCCAGTCTCCGCAGCCAACAGATTCGTGATTACCTCGAACGCACGGGCCGCTCCGGGAAAGAGGCTGCCGAAATCGCCGCGCACTCGACCCGCGACCGGAAAGAAATCCATTCGCCAGCCGAGGTAATGGCTGCGCACCGGAAGCTGGCGGCAGACTTTGGACACCAAGCCGCGGCCGTTGTCCGGGCAGCCCGTGAGAGGTTTCAGCATCAAGAAAAGCCCGTGAACTCGCTTGACCGTGTCCGGGAATCCCTCACCTTTTCCCGCGACAAGAACTTCGAGCGCGAGGCGGTTGTAGACGAACGCGCCCTGATCCGCGACGGGTTGCGCCGAGGTATGGGCGAGATCACTCATGACCAGGTCCGCGCCCATCTTGACAGTCGCTTGGCTTCCGGGGAATTTCAAATCGTTGAACGTCAGCAGGGTGTTCCGGGGCGGCAGTTCACCACCGCTAAAACCATCGCCGCCGAGCAGGAAGTCGTTCGCCGTATGCGCGATGGACAAAACCAAGTCGAGCCAGTTCTTTCGCGTCCCCAGGCCATCGGCGTTGCCGACGAGCACCAGCATCTAAATCGGGCACAGAAGAGTGTCCTCGAAGATGTGCTCAGTTCCCCCGACCGCATCCAAGGAATCCAAGGTTTTGCCGGCGCGGGCAAGACCACCACGCTCACCGTCGTCCGCAGTGCGGCGGAATCACAGGGCTATCAGGTCGAAGGCTTTGCCCCGACCTCTCGCGCCGCGAAGCAACTGGAACAGGCGGGAGTCCACGCCGGAACCCTGCAAGGTTTTCTCGCCCGTCGCCAAAGCACAGAACCGAATCTAGAACAGAAACGATTCTTCTTTATCGACGAATCCAGCCTTGCCAGCACGAATCAGATCCGCGAGTTTCTTGCACGCCTCGGCACCAATGACCGCGTGCTTCTGATCGGCGATACACGCCAGCATCAGGGCGTCGAAGCGGGCCGTCCTTTTGAGCAATTGCAAGAAGCCGGGATGAGCACCGCCAAGCTCGATGAGATCGTGCGTCAAAAAGACCCGGCTCTGAAATCCACGGTCGAATTGCTGGCCACAGGCCAAATCTCCGCTGCGCTCGACGCACTCGGACAGCAGGGCCGCGTACAGGAAATTCCCGATAAAGAAGAGCGCGTCCGAGCCATCGCCAAGAGCTATGTCGAGTCGCCCGAGAACACTCTCATTGTCTCTCCCGACAATGCTTCCCGCCGCGAACTCAACGCCGCCGTTCGCCAGGAGTTGAAGGCCACCGGCGCCCTTGCGAAGGAAGATCATACCTTCCACGTCCTGGTTCCCCGTCAGGACATGACCGGAGCCGAACGCTCCTGGGCCAGCCACTACGAGATCGGCGACGTTGTCCGCTACACGCGCGGCAGCAAAACGATCGGAATCGAAGCAGGCAGTTACGCGTCGGTCGCAGCGATCAACCCAGCCGCCAACCAGCTCACGGTCGAGAAAGCGAACGGAGAAATCGCCACCTACGATCCCCGCCGACTAACCGGCGTTAGCGTCTACCAAGAGATCGAACGCCAGTTCTCCGCAGGTGACCGCATTCAGTTCACCGCGCCCGACAAGTCGCTCGGCGTCGCCAATCGCGAGCTGGCCACCATCGAGACCGTTCATCCCAATGGCCGTCTCTCCGCCCACCTCGCCAACAATCGCCAAATCGAATTCAACCCCAACGAGCATCGTCATTTCGACCACGGCTACGCCGTCACCAGCCACAGCGCCCAGGGACTCACCGCCGAACGCGTCCTCGTCCACGCCGATACCGGCGTGCACCCGGACCTGCTCAACTCCCGCTTCGGCTACGTCTCCATCTCCCGCGCCAGCCACGCGGCCACGCTCTTCACTGACGACATGGCAAAACTTGCCCCCCAGTTGGGAGCCGATGTCTCCAAGACCTCCGCCTTGGAACTCAACCCATCCCCATCCGTCGCGCAAGGACTAGGGATAGCGATCTAACACGAGCAGCAATTTATGATGGAGGAGTCCCAATGACAAAGATGACGACCATCCCAGATAACTACAACAACATCCGCGCTGAAATCGTCGAACTGCTAAAGGCCGCCCGCTCTACCGCCGCCCGAAACGTCAACTCAATCATGACCGCCACCTATTGGGAAATTGGGCGGCGCATTGTTGAGCAGGAACTTAAAGGAGAGGCCCGCGCGAACTACGGCGAACAACTTCTGGAACTACTTGCCAAAGACTTGACCAAGCAGTTTGGCCGGGGGTTTGGGAATATCAATCTCTGGAGAATGCGTGCATTTTACCGTGCTTGGTCCGAGGGGCAGATTCTTTCGACACTATCGAAAGAATCTTGCAAGTTGCTTCCCTTCAACAATATAAACCCTCTATCCTCAAGCATCTCGAACCTTTCTGCCAGCTTCCCTTTGCCCTGGTCGGCCTACGTTCGCCTACTTGGCGTCAAGCGCCCGGAGGCGCGAGTTTTTTATGAAACCGAGGCTCTCCGCTCTGGATGGTCTGTCCGTCAATTGGATCGCCAGATCGGCAGCCAATTCTACGAACGCATCGCGCTCTCACAGAACAAAGCCGCCATGCTGCAGAAGGCCGAGACTTCCCAACCCAGCGACGCGGTGACACCCGAAGAAGCAATCAAGGACCCGTTCGTCCTCGAATTCCTCGACCTCAAGGACGAATACTTCGAGTCGCACTTGGAGGAGGCCCTCATCCACCGCCTCACCGACTTCCTTTTGGAGCTGGGCGACGATTTTGCCTTCCTGGGCCGCCAGCGCAGGCTTCGCATCGACGACAGATGGTTTCGCATCGACCTCGTTTTCTTCCATCGCCGTTTGCGCGGGCTTGTGATCGTGGATCTAAAGGTTGGTAGGTTTAGTTACGCGGACGCTGGGCAAATGCACCTTTATCTCAACTACGCCCGCGAGCATTGGATGAAACCCGGCGAGAACCCGCCAATCGGACTCATTCTGTGCGCCGAAAAGGGAGCAGCAGAGGCCCACTATGCACTCGACAATCTCCCCAACAAGGTGCTTGCCGCGGAGTATCAGACCGTCCTTCCCGACGAAAAGCTCATCGCCGAGGAACTCGAACGCTCCCGCCGGGAATTAGAGAAGCGAGCGAGGTTCGCGGACGAGCCGGAATAACGCGTTCACACCTTGTCCAGTCCATTTCGACTGCCTGCGGGTATAATCCAACAACTACAAAGGTTGGCGACTTCCGAACGATGGTAGGAAAGCCATTGTAAACATGCCACTCATGTGATATCAGGCTGATAACAAGTTCCTTGACCGTTGGAGGACTCGTGCCCGAGGACTACGCCTCGCAGTTCATGCTTCAGGAATCATTCGCGTCCAAATTAGCTGTTTGACAACATTCCCCACATTGAAAACATTGGGCATAGCCCAACTCTGATCCTGGACGCGCATCTGCGCTCCGGCCCAGGCCGAAGTAAGTGCTTCCCGC
>JBEKDG010000090.1:0-12596 GCA_050014475.1 Terriglobales bacterium
GATCCTTTTTCCCAAGCTGGACATGCACCCGATGGTAACTTTGCATGTCCACACTGTGCGACCCATTTTGTCACTCCAAAAGTGTCTTAATAGATACATCTTTATACGGTCATAGACCTAGCTGGTCGGTAGAAATCTCCGTTCAACCTACAGCTACCATCCCCAGGCCGACCGCACCTTGGGGAATACGGCCAGTGTCTGGGGATCGCAGGTGGGCTACGACACGATTACACTGGTGGTCAAGGAATTCTGGCCCGATATTCGGCGGAAATTGAAGAAGCAGCCTCATTGATACCGTCGGCGATAATGGAGTCGGCGATGATGGCGTCGGGGAAGATGGCGTCGGCGAAAAAACGCTTTGAAGGGCTGTGGAAAAATTCTGATTCGCGCAGGTTTTGGCAAGGGCACGTCTTGACAACTTGCGGAAAAACTCGACGTCGCACTTGATTTTGGGTGGCGCTGCGCTTCAGCGCTGCGGTAACTGCATTGTCTTGAATGCGGCTTCAGCCGCTGAGGTCACAGTTCTTGCTCAGGAACGAGTTTTCCCGCAGCCTCTTTCAGTCGTGCCGTAAGTGTTCGGAACCGCCATCGGCAGCAGTAACAACCACGCGGTCGGGAACTATGCTCGTTTCACGGATATCGTCGACAGACACCCGCACCGGGGAGGGGCTGGCGACTCAAAACCAGCGCTTCGCATTTAGGGTTTCCCCTGTGATCCTCCGTGCCCTCTGTGGTTCGAGCTTTTCTCTTTTACCGCGACCCCCTTTGCGGCAGAAGGACTACACTTTCCTTGAAACCGCCATGGTTTCTCCGCAACTTGCCAGGTGTTAGCTCGAAGGCGTGGGAGAGAAGGGAACTTGGTCATCTTTCAAAAGCGCGTCGCGGGTCTCACCGAGTTGGCGCTGAACCGTTTCGTGGCTCGCGCCCGGAGCGCCGCGGGATTGAAGGGCGTGGTCAACGTGCTGCTGACCTCGAGCGCTGAGATGAAGTCTCTGAACCGGCGTTTCCGCGGAAAAGACAAGCCCACCGACGTGCTTTCGTTTCCCGCCGAGCCCGACGCTCGAAAACAGTTCGCCGGCGAAATCGCCATCTCAGCGGAAATCGCAACAAAAAATGCGCGGGAGCTCGGACACTCGCCAGCCGACGAAGTTAAGATTCTAGTGTTGCACGGCGTCTTGCACCTGCGGGGTTACGATCACGAGTGCGACAATGGACAGATGGCCCGGCGCGAAAAGCAGTTGCGCGCGAAACTCCACCTTCCGCTGGGACTGATTGAGAGAGCCTCGACTTCCGTCGCTCGGCGGAAGCCGCCAAGTTCGCGCGCCGGGAGGAAGCACTAGCCATGATCGGTGTCGGCATTGCTCTCGCCCTCTTGTTCGGCCTGCTGACGCTGGTCTCCTACGTGGACCGTCTTTACCAGGAGATGGGCAAGTTCCTCTCGCGCGAATTCCAGGACAACATCGACGCCTTCGAGCAGATCGTCGAGCCGCGCCTCGGAGTGACGCGCACGCGCGCCTCGCTCTCCATGGCCATTCTGACGCAACTGGTCACCGCTGCCATTGCCATGATCGTCGGCTTCACCGTGTTTCGCGACCGCGCCTGGAGCGTTTACGAAGTCCTCGAAGCCACGCTCAGCCTGGTGCTGATCGTCATCTTTTTTAACCGCCTGCTGCCGTTCGTCTTTTTTTCGCGAACCCGCGGACGCTGGCTGGCCGACTGGACGCTGCTCTTGCGCCTGCTCATCTACCTGGTTCTGCCGGTGACGCTGGTGCTCGGATTCTGCCAGTCCGTCACCTCGCTGACCCGCGAGCACGCGGACGCGCAACCGGAAACTTCCTCCGAAGCCGTCGACGCCTTGATTGAAGCGGGACAGGAAGAAGGCATCATCCAGGAAGGCGATCGCGACCTGATCCAGTCGGTGGTCGAGTTCAGCGGCAAGACCGTTCGCGAGGCGATGAAGCCAAGGCCCGAGATGGTGGCCGTCCCGGCGGACTACACCGTCGAGCAGGTGGTCGAGTTGCTCCGGGGCAAGCATTTCTCGCGCATCCCCGTGTACGAAGGGTCGATTCACCATATCAAAGGCATTCTCCACACCCAGGATGTGCTGCAAGTGCCCGACTCCGAGGCGCACACGCGGACGGTCGCGACCCTGATGCGGAAGGATGTTTACTTTGTCCCGGAAAGCAAGTTAGTAAGTGATCTGCTGCGCGAAATGCAGCGCAGTAACGTCCGCATGGCGATTGTCGTGGATGAATATGGAGGCGTAGCCGGTCTGGTAACCATCGAAGACCTGGTAGAAGAAATCGTAGGCGAAATCGGCGATGAGCACGAGAAAGCGCAGGTCGTGCAGGAAAACGCCCACTCCTACATCGTTCCCGGCAACATGGATGTCGATCGCCTAGATGAACTCTTCGGCATGAGGCCCGAAGGCCACGAGTCCTCCACCATCGCCGGCCTGGTCAGCGAACTCGCTGGACGTATCCCCAAGAAAGGCGAAGTCATCGAAGACGAAGGCCTGAAGTTCGAAGTCCTAGACTCAACCGATCGCCGGGTAGAGCGAGTGCGAATCACAACGGCCGAGCCGAAGCAGATGAAGCTGATCTGATGGGGCTATTGGCCGCTGGCCCGGCAAGTTACCCAGATTTGTCATCCTGAGCGAAGCCGAGCCATAAGCGAAGCGCATGGCTCGGCGTAGTCGAAGGACCCCTACCCCCTTAGCCACCGAGCCAGTCGCGCCAAACTGGTATATGTATCTATAGCGGAAACTGGTAGATAATGGCTCCTTCGGAGGTTCCCCTTGTTCAGCCCCGGTTGGCGGAAGGTCTGGATCGGTTCGCTCGTATTGGCGGCCCTATGCGGGTTCACTTACGGCTGGAAACAGCGCTCTGAAAATCCTCCTTTCATCATTACGAGAAAATCAGAAGAACCGCCAGAGGTGAAGCTGCTAAGAAAAGGTCGCTATGATGACGCGGCCAAAGCAATCCTCGATTCCATCAAGGATGAAAAGAAAGATTACTTCAAGTATGAGAGTGTAGCGGCCGTTTATGGCGCTCGCGCGGTCAAAGACCCTTCGAATCGAGAAAAATGGGCTGAACAAGCAGCGTTCTACGTCGGCAAGAGTGTGAGTCTGGCGCCCGATGACTCTGGAAATTTGATGGCGGCAGCATTCGGTATCGATCGCATCGGCGATATTTCCAGCCAAGGTTGCCCATACTATGAAAGGGCCCGCCACTACGCTCAAGACGCGATGAACCAGCTAAAGAGCGATAGCATCTCCGTTGGGGACGAAAAGATGCCCACCCAGCCGATCCGAGACGAGGTTGGAAAGCTTCTAAAGAGACTACAAGGCAAGATCGAAACAAAGTGTACGAATAAGCCCTAGGTTCGCTGTCTCATCCCCGAGTTCTGCTCAGGAATGGAGGAGAGTATCTGTGCACAAGATGTTTCAGTCCAAAATTGCCTTGGCAGTGCTATGGGCCGCCACGGTCGTGCTCGCTAGTGTCGGTGCATATTTCGTAGGATGGGGAGCCGAGGCCAAATATGAAGGCATGATCACCATCAACACGCCTGCTCCGGAAGTGAAACTCGAGGAGCAGGGGCGCTACGACGAGGCCATTCAAACTGTTCTGGCCAGAAGAAGTGAAGGGCTACCCGAAGCGGATGCTTACTCCCAAGCGGCTCTG
This sequence comes from Terriglobales bacterium, assembly GCA_050014475.1. GTDB lineage: Bacteria > Acidobacteriota > Terriglobia > Terriglobales > Acidobacteriaceae > Acidiflorens. The sequence continues at coordinate 3,684 of JBEKDG010000090.1, forward strand.
ATCTATTTGGAACGAGCGAAAAAAGATTCGACAAATCGCGAGAAGTGGGCGCAGCAAGCTGCTTCGTATCTTGATAAGGCCGCAGCTTTGGCTCCGAAGGATCCCTTCATTCTGGAAAGTGCGATGGACGGCTTTAACAGAGTGGGAGATTACTCGGAGAAGGGCTGCCCACATTACGAAAAGGCCGTTGGTTGCGGGGAAGCTGCGCTCGCCCTTCTGCAAAACAGTACAGTCACGGTCGAAGGTCACGTACGGACCTATCCGACACAGCCAATCAAGGAAAGTATCCAACCTCGACTCAAGAGAATTCGAGGGAAAGTCGAGGCCTGGTGCAAGAAGACATCCTAAGCGGGCTCCCCACTCGAAAGGCATAGGCTTACGATGGGCGGGTGGTCCGTCCAAGCTCCGCTTGGGCGGGGTCTTTGACCTCTTTCATCACAAATGTCCGGGCCATCCGTCACAGACTTCCAACCCGCTCTGCGCGATAATGGTGATCTGATTGGGGCAGTGAAGAGGAGTGCCCGTCTCCCAAGACGGCCCTCGAAGCTGCCCCAAACCCATTTTCAGCGCTCTTTGACAACCTAACTCCTTATTGATGAGGTATTTACCTGTAAGTCCTTACTGCTGAGGTATTTGCAAAATCGTCCCGCTAACCCCATGATTCTAATGGAACGAAAAAAAGGGGGGGGTGGGGGGGGTACCCCCGGTACCAACTGGCAAATAGCCATCAAAAGCCCCGGCGGCGGTTTGTTGCTAGCAGCCAGCAGCCAGAAGCTAGTAGCCTATTCCCATGTCCTTCCACTCCGGTTTCGTTTGCATTCTCGGACGGCCCAACGCGGGCAAGAGCACGCTGCTCAATGCGCTGGTTGGCGAAAAGCTGGCCATCATTTCGCCGAAGCCCCAGACCACGCGCAACCGTATTCTTGGCATCATCAACGTCCCCAAGCAGAAAGGACGGGAGGCCGGGCAAATCGTGCTCATTGACACGCCCGGAGTTCACCGTTCCGGCTCCTCGCTCGGACGCAAAATGATGTCCGAGGTGCGCGAGGCGCTCGAAGGTTGCGAACTGATTCTGATGATCGCGGATGCGAAAAAAAAGTGGGACCGCGACGACGGCTACGTCCTCGACCTGGCGAAAAAGGCTGGTACTCCGGTCTTCCTGCTGCTCAACAAAATTGATCTGCTCGCCGACAAGAGCAAATTGCTCCCGCTGATCGCACAGTTCCAAACACTGCACGATTTCAAGGAGATCGTCCCCATCTCCGCCCTAAAAAAGAAGGGACTCGACGAATTGCTGTCCTGCGTTCTGAAGGCTCTGCCCAAAGGCCCACGCTATTTTCCCGAGGATCAGATCACCGATCAGCCGGTGCGATTCATGGCGGCGGAGTTGATCCGCGAGCATGTTCTTATGCAGACGCATGAAGAAGTGCCGCACGCGGTCTCGGTCCTGATCGAACAGTTCGAAGAGAGTCCGAGGCTGACGCGGATTGCCGCTGTTATTTTTTGCGAGCGCGACGGCCAAAAGGCCATCCTGCTCGGCAAAGGCGGTCAAATGCTCAAGAAGATTGGAACCGCAGCCCGCCTCGACATCGAGAAGATGGTAGGGACCAAAGTCTTTCTCGAGCTCTTCGTCAAGATCAAGGCCGGCTGGCGCGATTCGCGAAGCTTTGTGGAAGAACTCGATTGGCGCCGCCAACTGCAGCAGATCGGAGGCCCGCCGGATCCGGAGTCGTGAAGTGGTATTCAGTGTGGAGTCCCGTAAATTCGCGACATAAGTCTTGCTTGTCATCTTGACCCTGAGCGGAGCCGAAGGGGAAAGACCTATGTAGGGCGCACGCAAATACGTAGGTCCTTCGCTTCGCTCAGGATGACAATTCATGAAAGGTGTCGCTCGTGCGCCGCTCCGGACACGACTTTCGCTGCGGTTCCTGGGCCATACTTTTCAGCCCGTTAGGCGGCTACCTGACCGTAGTACCCGCCGACGTAATACTGTAACGGTTGCCTGCGATGCAAATAAAATTTGCATCTCGGACCCTAAACCCCTAGAATTTGTCAGCGCTTTTCTGCATCTTAGTTAAGGGACAAGGTTAAGGGAGAGGCTGGAACCAAAGCCCACAGCTGTTTATGGCAGATTCCCCCACATCCTCCGAGCAGTCGCCGCAATCGTTTAACTTCGACGCGGAGAAGCTCGATCTCAAGCTCAGCGTGACGCTTTCCGCCGACCGCGATGCCGTGGACCCGGTCGTCCGAAGCGTGATGAGTGTGGTGCGGGAAATGAAATGCGCTCTGGGACACGAAGACGATATCGAACTCGCGTTGACCGAGGCCCTGGCCAATGCCGTCGTGCATGGAGCGAAAAGCGATCCATCAAAAATTATCGAATGCGACGTAGCCTGCGACGAGCAGCGGGGCATTCTGATCGTGGTGCGCGATCCCGGCTCCGGCTTTGATCCCGCCAAAATTGCCAATCCCTGCCAAGGCGAAAACATCTATTCGAGTCACGGCCGTGGCATTTACCTGATCAATCAGTTGATGGACGAAGTCCAGTTTCACAAGAACGGGACTGAGATTCACATGCTGAAAAGATAAGGCGCGCTTTTCGCTATTCGTCGTTCGCTTTTCGCCTTGCAGAGGTGCGAACGACGAACAGCGAGCAGCGGCTCTACTCCTTTGCCGCAATCCCCAAACTCTTCATCTTGCGATACAGGTGGCTTCGCTCCAGCCCGAGCACTTCCGCGGTGCGGCTGACGTTGCCATGATTCTCGTCCAGCTTTTTGAGAATGTAGTCGCGCTCATAGGCCGCCCGCGCCTGGTGCAGCGTGGAACCCTCGCTGCCCGCCACGCGGCGGCTGGCGTCGCGGTGCACCAGTGGCGGAAGATGCTTGCGTTCAAAGCGTGAGGTGGTGGGATTCATGATCACGATGCGCTCGATCACATTGCGCAATTCGCGGACATTCCCGGGCCAGGCATAGCGCATCAGGACGTCGATGGCATCGTCGGTGATCTCTCTTGGACGCCGGCCGTAGGCCGAGGCAAATTCTTTCAGAAAGTGTCGCGCAAACAAAGGGATGTCTTCCTTGCGCTCGCGCAGCGGCGGCACCACAAACGGAATCACGTTCAGACGGTAGAAAAGATCCTCGCGGAAGTTCCCCTTGGCGATTTCTTCCTCCAGGTCTTTGTTGGTGGAAGCAATCACTCGCACGTCCACGGTAACGGGGTCGTCGCTTCCCACCGGGATGAATCGCTGTTGCTCCAAAGTGCGCAAGACTTTGGACTGTGTCTTCAGACTCATGTCACCGACTTCGTCCAGAAACAAAGTTCCGCGATCGGCCTTTTGAAACTTGCCTTCCTTGTCGGCCGTAGCTCCCGGAAACGACGATTTGCGATGTCCGAATAGTTCGCTGTCGATCAGGTCTTCGGGAATCGCGGCGCAGTTCACTTCGACAAACATTTCATCTTTGCGCGGGCTCTGCATGTGGATGGCATGCGCGACCAGCTCTTTGCCGGTGCCCGATTCGCCGTAGATCAGCACGCGTCCGTTGGTGGGCGCCATCAGCGCAATCTGCTGGCGCAGCGCCTTCATGGGAACGCTGTCGCCCACGATCACACTCTTCGCCTGCAGTTGCTTCCGCAGGTCGAGATTCTCATGGCGCAGCCGCCGGGCTTCGATCGCATTTTTTACCAGGATGAGCGTCTTTTCGAGCGAAAGCGGCTTTTCCGCAAAATCGTAGGCGCCCAGTTTGGTGGCGCGCACGGCCGTCTCGATGGTCCCGTGGCCCGAGATCATGATGACCTCGGGGGGATCGTCCATCTCGCGGATCTTCTCCAGCACTTCCAGCCCGTCGATCCCGGTCAGCCACACATCCAGCAGGATCAGGTCGAAGCTGCTCTTGCGCAGCAACTCAAGGCAGTCTTCTCCGCTCGGGCTGACGCTGGTTTTGTATCCCTCGTCCTCGAGGATGCCGCGCAAGGATTCGCGGATACCGGATTCGTCATCGACGATTAGGATGTGTTCCATGCCTAGCTTGCCGCCGGCGCGGTGATGTTTTCAACGGCTACGGGCAGCTCGATAACGAAGCGGCTGCCGAACGGCTTGTTTTCTTCCACGCGAATCGAACCACGATGGTCTTCCACAATTCTGCTCACAATCGCCAGACCGAGCCCCGTGCCGCGTTGCTTGGTCGAAAAGTACGGCAGGAACAGCCGTTCCTTCAGGTCGCGCGAAACTCCCTGCCCGGTATCGGAGACAACCAGTTCGACGGCGTCGCGGCTGGCCACCAGCGCGGTTGAAATCGTGATCTCTTTCAGGATCGCGTCCTGCATCGCCTCCGCGGCGTTATCCACCAGGTTCGCGACCGCGCGCTTGATCGCTTCCGGGTCGGCCATCACGGCCGGCAGATCGTGCGCCAGTTCCGTGCGCATGCGAATGCCCTCCAGCCGCCCATTGAACATGATGAGCGCAGCTTCCACCAGCGCATTCAAGCTGGCGGGTTGTGGGCGCGAGGCGGGAAAACGCGCCAGCGCCGAAAATTCGTCCACCAGCGTGCGCACGGTTTCGACGGCATTCCCGATGGTCTCCGCGCAAGTGCGGATCACCTCGAGTGAGGCTGCATCGGGCGACGTGCCCCGCGTCAGATGGCGATGAATGCGCTCGGCGGAAAGAGCGATCGGGGTCAGCGGGTTCTTGATCTCATGCGCCACGCGCCGCGCCACCTCGCGCCAGGCGGCCTGTTTCTGCGCGCGCAGCAGGTCCGAAAGGTCTTCGAATACCAGCACGTATCCCAGCCCCTCGGCAGCGTGGCTCAGCGCGGATACGGTTACCGCGACATTCAACTGGGCTCGGGGCAAGGCAAGTTCCATGTTGGCGGCCGTGATGCCCATACGATCCGCACGGCGGAGCAGCGGTTCCAGGTCCGCAAGCACATCGGCGGGCACCACCTCCCGCAGCGGCAGATTCACCAGCGCCGCCGGGCTCACATACTCGCTCCGCTCCAGGTAAAACATGCGGGAAAAAGCGGCGTTCGCCAGTGTCACCCGGCGCGCCGCGTCAATCGAAATCACTCCGGTCGGAATGCTCTCCAGGACGGTTTCGATGTAGCGGCGTCTCCTTTCGAGCGCCTCATTCGCGGCGCCCACATCGCGGCTGGAGGCTTCGATCTGACGCCGGCTGGATTCGAGCTGTTCCGCCATGCTGTTGAAAGACTGCACCAGTTCGGCCAGTTCGTCGGTGGCGCGGATATCGACGCGGTAGTCCAGTTGCCCTTTGGAGATGGCCTCCGTGCCCGCCGCCAGCGCCGCCACTGGGCGATTGACCAACTTCGAAAGCAGGAGCGCGAGCCAGGTCGAAGCGAACAGCACCACCACCGTCAGCAGCAGCAGGAATCCTATGTAGGTTCGCCGAAACAGCTTCCTTTTTGCAGCCAGTTCGATGTAGCGATGCTGGCTGTCCTGAATCTGCTTAGCCGTTTGAGCAAATTTTGGCGGGAGCGGCATGGCGACGAGCACAGCGCCGTCTTGGAGCGGGGCCGCCCCGACAATGTAGTCCGTCTGGCCCCACTGGAAATGGGGGTGCTCTCCGCGCAGGGCCGACTGCACTGGGAAGCGATTCTTCATGTCGGTCCACAGCGCCGGGGGGTTCAGACTGGCTGCCGCGTTGCCGTTCACCAGGGCCAGAACGAATCCGCCCTGCAGCGTCGGAATGTGTTCCTGAAGTTCTTCAGTGGCCTCAGAGAAATTCTTGCTGGCAAAAGCTCTTTGAAATTCGTCCGACTGTGCGATGGATTGTGCTTCCGAGGCTGCATTCTGGCCCGCGTAATCATAGAGCAGAGCCGACATGGCTGCGGTGTCCGCGCGCACTTCTTCGACCGGCTGGGAAAACCACTTGTCGATGGAGCGGTTCATCAGCCCGTAGGAGAACCAGAACATTGCAATCACGGGCAAAAACGACAGCAGCAGGCTGACCACTACCAGGCGCGTGCGGAACTTTGAACCGGCCACGCCTTGCCGGCGTTCGGCGTAGAGTTTCAGCAGGTTGCGTCCGAGAACGACCGTCAGTGCCACGAAGGCAAAGAAGATCAGACCGCTCAGTCCGGCAAAAAAAAGAAGTTCCTGATTGGTGTCAGGGCTGATGAACTTCAAATTGAACGAGGCCTGCAACACCAGGATCGCGAGCAGCAGAAAAGCGCCGATCGCCAGCGTGATCACGGCCTTCCGGCGGCCGGAGGTCCTGGGTTCGTCGCGAATTGGAGCTGGGGCGGCCAAGGATTGATCACATTATAGAACCGTAAGGGAGAGAGTCGTTGGTCGCTGTTCGCTTTTCGCTATTCGTCGTTCGCTTTTCGCGGTTTGCCTGGCGGACGACGAATAGCGAAAAGCGAACAGCGAATAGCGAACGACTAACGCTTTCCTGCCTCCAGTGCATTCCGCAGCGCCTCGTAGGCGGGCTTGGCCCGATAGTTCCGATCAAACGGCAGAGCCGCGCCTTGCGTCTTTTTCGAGTGCGATCCGATCCAGGAATACTTGTCCGTGAAACCCCATGTCTGGATCGCCGTGCACCCGGGATGAGACAGACAAGCGCTGGCAATTTGGCGATAGATGTCCGCCTGCAGTTGCAGGTCCTCGGCGCGAGCATTGCCGTTGGCGTCGACCGGCAGGGCGACGTCCATCTCGGTGATGTGGACCTGAATTCCCAGAGCCGTGAAGCGGCCGATATTGGCGGAAATGGACGCGACATCGGCGCGCAGGTTCGCGATGTGCATCTGAAATCCCACGCCATCGATGGGGACGCCGCGCTGCCGGAAATCGCGAACCATGGCGTAGATCGCGTCCGACTTGGGATTCACGACCTCCGCCTCGGCCTCGTTGTAAAACAGCAGAGCTTGCGGATCGGCTTCATGTGCCCAGCGGAAACAACGCTCAATATACGAGAACATCTGCTTTGAGCTTCGAGCTTCGAGCTCCGAGCGAACATGGTCACTCGAAGCTCGCGGCTCGTCGCCGGCAGCTATGCCGTTTGCCGTCAGGCCGATTCCGGGCTGGTCTCGCCAGATCGTGCTCCGCAGCGTTCCCGGGTGCAACTCGTCGAAGGCCTCATTGACCACGTCCCACGCGAATATCTTGCCCCGGTAATGTCCGACCACGGTCTTAATGTGTTGCTCAAGGATTTGCGCCAGCTCGCCGGAAGTGTATTTTCCTTCCGTCAGCCATTTTGGATTCTGTTGGTGCCAGACGAGCGTGTGACCGCGAACCTTCATGCCGTGCCGGGTCGCGAAATCCACAATTTGATCCGCTTGAGAAAAATCGAAAGACTGCCGAGCCGGATGCACCACCTCCCACTTGAGGGCGTCTTCCGGCTCCAGCATATTGAACTCGCGCGCGAGCGTGGACGCGTATGCTGCCTCGGAGAGTTGAGCCGGCCTTACCGCAGTGCCGATGAGCAGTCCAGAACCCCGTGCAGCCTCACGCAGCGACTGCTCCGGAAGAGCAGCGCCAAATCCCAGGCTGAAGCCTGCCGCCGCCAACACAAGAACACGCGCTCGCCCTTTCATGTCCTTACTCCCGCCGAACTCTCGCCGACTCACTTTGCCTCAGGAAGGAACTTCTGCAAAGGACATTGCTCACACTGCGGTTGTGACTTTAGGCAGTAAGTCTTGCCGACTCCGACGATCAGCCCGTGCATTTCGTTGAACACCTGGACCAGCGCTGTGCGCTCGGCTGTGCTCACGCGCGAAGGACGATGACACGAGCCCCGCGGCCCCACCTCCGCAGCGGGTGCCCCGTCCAAGCTCTGCTTGGGCGGGGGTGTTCCGCCCAGTGCCTGCTCGAACAGCAGTCGGATTTCGTCATAGCCGGCCGCGCTGGAAACAATCTGGTGCCGTTCCAGAATGCGCCTCGAGTAAGCGTCCACAACAAAGATCGGGTGATTGCCGGCATACAACAGAATCGAGTCCGCGGTCTCCGGGCCTATACCATTGAGCGCGAGCAGTTCGTCGCGGAGTTCGGCCGTTGGCCGCGCGAATATCCGCGCGAGCGACCCGCCGTAACGCTCATCCAGAAAGCTCACAAATGTTTTCAGCCGCTGCGCTTTCTGCCGGAAGTAACCCGCCGGGCGAATCAATTGCTCAAGCTCAGGTTGAGGCGTGCGCCGGATTCCGCTGACCGTCAGCAGCCGCGCTTTCCGAAGGTTGCCGAGCGCCTTTTCAACGTTCGTCCACGAAGTGTTCTGCGTTAAATACGCTCCAACAATCACCTCAAAGCGCGATTGCGCCGGCCACCAGTGCTGGCGTCCCCAGGCGGAAGACAACGTGTGGTAGTAAGCGCGGATCGCGTCGTGTTTGGTTTCGCTCATGGCGCGCGCAGGTTGGCGTACGGGGCGTCACCATTCTAGCTGCGAGCCTAGAACCGTAACCACAGGGGGCACAGGGGTACACAGGGGAAGTCTTCTTCAACACGATCAAACTGAAACCCGGAATCAAGGGTTTCCCCTATGCTCCTCTGTGTCCTCTGTGGTTAGAGCAGCCGTGCACCGAAGAACATGGTCTGTCGCGTGGTGATTTTCTCAATACGGGGAATTTCTGGCACAAATGCCGCCAATAGCGGCCAGAAACCGCATGCCCCGCGAAGTACAAGTACCTAAGTTACTTTTGCGGAATGCCCATTGGGTTGACAATTTGTGTCAGTGCGAAAGCATCCTCGCTGATCCCCCCGGAAATCAGCGTCTTCGCATTGACTCCGAAGTTCGTGGGCATACAGGAGAGATATGTCTCAGCGGCTGGGTGACCTGCTCGTCAAGGAAAAGGTCATCACCCCAGAGCAGTTGGAACAGGCGACCAAGCTCCAGAAGGAGTCTCACACCCGGCTCGCCTCCGCGCTGGTGAAGTTGGGTTTCCTCTCGGATGAGGATGTCACCAACTT
>JBEKDG010000091.1:0-11903 GCA_050014475.1 Terriglobales bacterium
GAAGCGGGAGATGTTCTTGGGCTCAGCGCCACGATTTCCAATCGGCCTTACGAAGTGACCGCCGAGATGATCGAGCCTGGCCAGGCAAATTTCATTACCCGGGATGCCTTGCTGCACTTCATGCGTGAATATGGAGAAGTGGCGCTGCGAGTGGCGGAGCAGCTCAGCCGCAATTACTACGCGGCGTATGAAGGGATCCGCACCCTCGGACTCACCAACTCCCCTTCCGCGAGATTCGCAAAATTACTGCTGGGATGGTCCAATACACCGGGCAATGGCGATCCTCTGCAGCTGAAGCTGACGCTGACGCATGAGGAAATCGCCGAAATGATCGGCACGACGCGTGAAACCGTCAGCCGCTTGTTCTCGCAGTTCAAGAAGAAACAACTCGTGCAGCTAAAAGGCGCAACCCTGATCATCCGCAACAAAGGCGCGCTGGAAAAAATGGTCAACTCCTGACCACGGGGACTTCCTGTCCTCTACTTGCGTTAGTGTCCAAGAGTTCTTGTAGCACACATCCCACGAGCTGCTGCATCGCGGATTCGATCGCCGGAGAAAGATTGTTTCCTGCCTCGAAGTTGTGCGCTTCGACTCCGTAAACGATCAATTGCCGGGGCAACTGTTGTAAAGCGCGGCTCAGTTCGATTGCCTCTGGGAGACTGAAGGCGTGGGTTGCACCTCGAAACACGGATGCGGGCAGCGGATGCAGGGCAGCATCGAATCGGCGCACTGTTCCCGGCGCAGCGCCGGAACGCACGGCATCAATCACAACGACGCGGTCGGCGTTCTTCCACAATTCCATCAGCGATGTGCCTTCCCCCGCGTTTTCCATGACCGAGCAGTGCTCGGAAACTCGCTCTTTGATGCGCCGGGCCGCAATCAGCCCGGCCGCATCGTCGCTGCGATAGGCATTGCCAATTCCGATCACCAGAGCCCCCGGTTGCCGAGGATGTTCATTGGCCATGATTGCACTCGCAGAATCCGAATCGACGAAAGCTGAAATCTATACCCGGTCGATCTCCAGCCGCAGAAAATGGGTAGCGCACGAGATGCACGGATCGTAGTTTCGTACCGCCTGCTCGCACTGCCAACGGAGTTCTTCTTCCGGAAGGCTCAGGAACTTGGGGACAAACTGCCCCAGATCTTGCTCGATCGTTTTCTGGTTTTGTGAGGTCGGAGGAACGATCTTTGCCTCGAGGATGGTGCCCTCTTCGTCAACGCGGTAGCGATGATACAGAATGCCTCGGGGTGCCTCGGTACAGCCATAACCGGTGGCGGCGCGCGGATGAATGTTGATGGCTGGTTTCTCCGGCCGCTCGTACTGCTCGATAATCCGCAGAGCTTCATCGCAGGCATAGACGATTTCCACGCTGCGGACAATGATGCTCTGGAATGGGTTCCGGCACACAGGCGCCAGCCCGGCTTCCCGCGCTGCTTCCTGTGCCAGGGGAGAGAGCCGGTCGAAGTTCAGGCCGTAGCGAGCGAGCGGCCCTACAAAATACGCGCCCTGTTGCTTGAGCACGGAGTGCAGGGCATTGGAGTGCTGAACGTGTTCCTCGGAGAAGTTGGCGTCGTAGTCGCCGATAGGGATGTCCAGTCCGCGATTGGAGACCAGCCGGCCGTCGTTGAATGGATATTCATTGGGATGACGCAGCGCGACAAAAATGTAATCCCGCTCAAAGTCCGGAAAAGGCAGCTTGGCCACAAAACGCACGGTTTCCAGGGCCGCGTCCCGCGCCCACTTCAGGCGTTCCGCCAGGGCAGCGAATTCGCTCCGTAACGGCAGTTTGTAGAAACCTCCGACTCGAACATTAATGGGATGGATTTCTCTCCCACCCAGCAAGGTGACGATCTCGTTCCCGGTCTTTTTCAATTGCAGGCCGCGCTGGACCACGCCGGGATGGTCTTTGGCCATTTGGATCGCGTCCTGATAGCCAAGAAAATCGGGCGCATGCAGCAGGTAAACATGGAGCGTGTGACTCTCGATCCACTCCCCACAGTAGAGCAGCCGCCGCAAGGCCCGTAGTTGCCCCTCAACCTTTACGCCGCATGCGTCTTCCATCGCGTGTACCGCGCTCATCTGGTAAGCGACCGGGCAGATGCCGCAGATTCTGGCGGTGATATCCGGCGCTTCCGCGAAGTTGCGCCCGCGCAGCAATGCCTCGAAAAAGCGGGGGGGCTCGTAGATCTTTAGCTTTACGTCCTGAACCTGATCGCCCTTGAGCTTGACGTAAAGCGCGCCTTCGCCCTCGACGCGGGCTAAAATGTCCACCTTGATCGTTCTGGCCGGTTGCTTGCTCACGTCCGCTCACTCTCCTCGCTCGCCTTGCGGAACTGCCAGGCCCAGGCATTGAAGCTGCGGAATGCGCGTGTGATCTCCGCGCTGTTCTGGCCCAGAATGCGGAACTGACTGCTGAGCGATTCCGTATTGGGGCTCTCCATGGGGCCGTAGCAGCCGTAACACCCCCGGTCATAGCTCGGGCACAGGGCGCCGCAACCCGCGTGGGTAACCGGTCCCAGGCACGCGACGCCATGCGCCACCGCAATGCAGACGTTGCTCTTGCGTTTGCACTCCAGGCAGACACTGTAGGTCGGGACATTCGGCTTGCGCCCGGCCAGCGTGGCCGCGATCAGTTCGATAAGCTGGTGCTTGTTGATGGGGCAGCCGCGCAGCTCGAAATCCACCGGCACATGTTCGGCGATGGGGGTGGAGAGTTTCAGCGTGTCGATGAATTTCGGGGTGGCGTACACGATGCGAATAAATTCATCCACATCCTTCCAGTTGCGCAGGGCCTGGATGCCACCGGCGGTGGCACAGGCCCCAATGGTGATCAGTATCTTGCACTGCCGCCGAACCTCCTGGATCCGTTCGGCATCGGGGTGGGTGGTAATCGATCCTTCCACCAATCCGATGTCATAAGGCCCCTTGAGCATGGCACGGGAAGCCTCGGGAAAATACGCAATGTCAAGGGCTCTCGCTATGCCCAGCAGTTCATCTTCGGCATCAAGCAGGCTCAACTGACAACCGTCGCAGGATGCGAACTTGAAGACCGCGATCCGTGGCTTGCGCCTGACTCTAGAGCTCATATTTCTCCAGTAGCGGCCGCATCCGGTCATAGGGAAAGATGGGGCCGTCCTTGCAAATGAAGTGCGGGCCATACTGGCAGTGTCCGCAGAAACCGATGCCGCACTTCATGTTTCGTTCCATGGAAAGGTAAATATTCTCGCGGGCGAATCCGTGAGTTTCCAGATCGCGGGCGACAAACCGCATCATGATTTCGGGGCCGCAAGCGAAGGCCAGCGAGCGCGCCGGTTGCAGCCGCGCATACTTGAACAGCGTCGTAACCACGCCCACATGACCGCGCCAGCTCAACCCGCCATAGTCAACGGTCACCAGCACTTGCGTCTCGCGTTGCCGACCCCAGGCGGCCAGTTCCTTACGATAGAGCACGTCGCGGGGACTGCGCGCGCCATAGAGAACCACCAGCCGCCCATACTTTTCGCGGTTATGGAGAACCTCGTAGATCACCGGGCGGAGCGGGGCCAAACCGATTCCACCCGCAATAACAAGCACGTCCCGGCCCTCGGCTTCCGCCACCGGCCAGCCGGTCCCAAATGGACCTCGGACCCCAACCGCATCGCCCACTTCGCGACTCACCAGCGCGAGGGTGGCCTGACCGACGGAGCGCACGGTGTACACCAGCCGGTCGCGCTCCGCCGGGTCGCCGCTGATCGAAATGGGCAACTCGCCGACGCCAAACACCCACAGCATGCTGAACTGTCCCGGCTGGAACCGGTTCCCGCCCGCTCCGTTCGGCGGTTCCAAGGTCAGGGTAAAAGTATCGGCAGTCTCCTTGATCACTTGCCGCACCGAGTACGGCTGCGGGAGCATGGGATCGGTCGTGGCTGCTGTGGCCATCGTCATCGCCCAACCCTGTAAACGTCGAGCAACTGGAAACGCGTCGCCTCCAACCGCTGCTCCATAATGTGGGCAAAGCGTTTCAAGATCTCGTAACCGAGATCGTGGTTCTCCTCGCACTTCGTACGCAAACACTTGCCGTCCAGGGCAATCGCACGCACGGTTTCGACGGCGTGCGCGTGAAATCTCCACTGGTAGGGCGGCAGCAACCACGACCAGCCCAGAACCTCCCCTTCGCCCAGGGTTTCCAGCATGATCGGCTTGCGTTGAGGCGCAAAGATCTCCAATGCCACCTTGCCCGTCCGGATCAGGTAGAACTCGTTGGCTTCCTCGCCCTCCTTGAAGATGTAGGTGCCCGCGTCAAACCGCACGTTGGAGGCACACCCCGTGAGCAGGTTTGTGTAATACGACTCGAGACCGGCGAAGAAAGAGTGTTCGGCGATGATGTGCTCAAGGGTTTCCATGGCTGCTCTCCTTCGAAGAGGCCGGCGTTTCCTGGATGGCTCGGACCTCCTCTGTGATATCAATGCCCACCGGGCACCAGGTGATGCAACGGCCGCAGCCCACGCAGCCCGAGCTGCCAAACTGGTCCATCCAGGAGGCCAGCTTGTGGGTCATCCACTGCCGGTACCGCGACTTGGCGGAGCTGCGGACACTGCCGCCGTGAATGTAGGAGAAATTCTGCGTAAAACAGGAGTCCCATTTGCGCCAGCGCTCGGCGTGCGTGCCGGTCACATCGCTAACCTCCTCCACCGTCGTGCAGAAGCAGGTCGGACAGACCATGGTGCAATTGGCGCAAGTGAGACAACGCTGGGCGACGTTGTCCCAGCGGGGATGATCGAAGTTGGCGTAGAGCAAGTCCCGAATGCCGGTCGTGTCCATGCGGCGCTGCATCTGGGAGGCGGCGCGCTCTACCGCAGCTTCTGCTTCCTGACAGACCGCTTCAGATGCCACGGATGGCGCCGGCGTCGGCGCCAATTCCGCCAGTACCTCAGCGCCTGCGTCGCTGCCTGCCTCGATTACAAATTCATGCTTGCCCGGCCCGACCAGTTCCGTGAGAGCTAGATCGTAGCTTCCCCGCACCCGCGGTCCCGTGCCCATGGAGGTGCAAAAGCAAGTGGGCGCCGCTTGCGTGCAATTCACAGCTACGATGAAGATTCCCTCGCGCCGTGCTGCATAGATGGGGTCTCGATAGCGATCGCCCTGCAGGACGCGGTCCTGCACGGCGATGGCGGCCAGTTCGCAGCCTCGAACCCCTAGGAACGCCCGCCGGGGCGGAGCCGGTTCGTTGTTCAGGATGCGAAAGGTCTGACCGCTGCGCTCCGCGCTCAGCAGACGGACTTCGGCGGGGTGCAGGTATTTCTTCCAGCTTTGAGGACCGACTACATAGCCGAACAACGCCCCATCGTTGCGGCGCCGCAACCGGTAGCGTCCGGCTTCCTGTTCATCCGTCCAGCCTGCCGGGAAATCAGAGAGACTCTCTACGACGTCATAGACGATGGCGCCATCGCGCACCGTGGGTCCTAGTACCTGGTAACCCCTCTTGATCAACGCATCCAGGAGTCGCTGGAAATCTGTGTTTTCGAGCACGTATTGGTTGACGGTCTCTGTCATCATCTTGGCTCGTGAGGGTCGAAACCTTGGACTGATCGCGCAACTTCGTCGCCCTGGGCCAGGGCCTCTTTCACGGGCCTAGATTAGAGCAGCTTGCATCCAGTTAGTGTGATTCCGGTCACAAGCCAACCGTGACAAAAGGGTACAGCCCCCGAATTTGAAAAAAAAGGGATCATCCCTCCGCAATATCAGGTTGCTTATCGAAAGCCAGTTCCTTGCTCAGCGTATGTACAAGCGATAGCGGAACCCGCATTCGTCTTATACTGCCGGACTTGCGAGTAATGCCTTCCACCGCAAACCCATCGCCGTCAGGAATGGGGTTCGAGATCAAATGGAATTCCTCTCCCTACAGCCTTATATCTTTTTCCGGTCCATAACCGAGTTCCCGAAGCCTTTCGCAAATAATCTGTCGCCTATCATTTCGATTTGTCATGGCAGGACCCCGCGTGCGGTCGCTCCTTCGACTCGGCAAGAACTGTGGCCGTGGAGGCTAAATTGATGGCTTCACCGATGCTGCCTGCGGGCGGTGCAGCCATTTTGTCTTTTCGCAGTATTCGTAGAGTTCTTCGCGGAAGCTTGGATGCGCGATCTCGATCAGAGCTTGAGCCCGCTCCCGAATGGACTTTCCATGCAAGTAAGCCACGCCGTGCTCCGTCACCACGTAGCGGATAAGACCTCGCGAGGTGACCACTCCCGCGCCCGGGCTCAGCATCGGGACTATCCGTGAAATCGCGCCATTCTTGGCGGTCGAGGAGATCGCAATGATCGGTTTGCCACCCTTCGAGCGCGACGCTCCGCGAATAAAGTCCACCTGCCCGCCAATCCCGCTGTAAAACTGGGTTCCGATGGAGTCCGAGCAAACCTGGCCGGTCAAGTCGATCTGCAGGGCCGAGTTAATGGCCACCATGTTGTCGTTACGGGCAATGAGTCCGGGATCGTTGGTATAGGCCGTGGGACGAAACTCGAAGATCGGATTGTTGTCGACGAAGTCGAACAGCTTTTTCGTCCCCAACGCGAAACCGACTATGATCTTGCGCGGCTTGAAGTTCTTGCGCGCGCCCGTGATCACGCCCGCCTCAATGAGCGGAATCACACCATCCGACACCAGTTCGCTGTGAACGCCGAGATCCTTGCGATCCATGAGAAACGGCAGCACAGCATCGGGGATTCCGCCGATGCCAGTCTGCAGCACCGCCCCGTCCTCGATCAGGCCCGCTACGTTGCGCGCGATGGCCTTATGCAAGTCGGTGGTTTGCGGTTGCTTCATGACGCATAGCGGCCGTGACGATTCCACCACCACATCGATGTCACTCACATGGATGAAGCTGTCGCCATAAGTTCGCGGCATGTGGCCGTTGACCTGCGCCACAACGTAGCGAGCACACTTGGCTGCCGTGAGCGTGGTGTCCACGCCCACGCCAAAGCTGCAATAACCGTGTGAATCCGGTGGAGACACCTCGATGAGCGCGACATCAATCGGCATGGCGCCGCTCTCGAAAAGTCCTTCAATCTCACTCAGGTAGATCGGCGTGTAGTCGGCCCGGCCTTCGTTGATGGCCTCGCGCACATTGCCGCCGATGAACATTGCGTTATGCCGGAAGTGTCCTTCCATCTCCGGAGCCACGTAGTCCGCGCCACCCATGGTCATCATGTGGACGATTTCCACATCGCGAACCGAAGGGCCGCGCCGGATCAGGGCTTCGACCAGGGTCTCCGGCTCCGCGCACCCTGGCTGGATATACACCCGCATTCCCGACTCGACGCAGCGCAAGGCTTCGTCTGCTGGTTGCACCTTTTTTGCGTATTCAATCTCCCATGACATCTCTTGCGGCCTCCTATTTTCTTTCGGATGGTGCGCTGGTTTCCTTTAGAGATTGGTCCGCGACCGCCACTTCGTAACCCACCGCGGCATTGTAAATTGCTCGATCGAAGAACTGCTCCAGTAACTGCAGCATTTCCAGTTCGCCGAACACTTCCACTGGGCGTTCCAAAACCGCTTCCTTCTTGATGAAGTCCCACAGGTTCTCCTTCGTCAAGACAATCACCCAAATCACCTCGCTCAGAGGCACCTTTTGGCAGGCCCGCCGCGTTCCAATCTGCAAATAGCGTTGCTCAAGGTAAAGTTCATCTTTGCCCATGAGCCACTCACCCAGATGACGGTAGATGTCGTACACCCGTTCTTTCAGTTCTTCCGGGGGGACGTTTTGATAGCTTCGGGTCAACTCGGATTTCTGGACTCGATCAAGAAGGCAAGCGGCCAGCGATTGGGAGTGGGTCTCGATCAGCCGAACGAGACGATACAACATCATCATGACTGTCCTCCCGTCCTCACTTGTTTTTCAGTTTCAACGCCCGCAGTATCTGCAGCCATGACGGGCGCTACGGTCGTGTGTGATGAAGATCACAGCTCGCGGACGTTGCCGCCACCTGTTCCTGGCGCTGCTTGCCCCACGGCGCGTAATGATCAAACGAGCAATCCTCCCACGACCAATGGTCAGACGACGAAATGGCTGGATTCGAATGGCAGGCCCATGGCCGCACCCAATGCCACAGACAACAATGTGCCAGCGTCATTGACGATCAACAGTTCGACGATCAACAGGTGGCAGGCTTTTTCAACCGCCTTGGCTTTTGATTTCGTCACATTTTTTCTGTCCAATCGTCACAGACGGCCGCACCCGATCTTCAATACCATCTGGCGGTTAATGGAAACGCAGTTTTCCCGCAACCGGGGAGTAACTGACCCAGCACGGATCTACAGCGCGGCTGGGCAAGCACTGAAAACTCCGTCTCGCTAGCCAATGGTGACATGTACCCTTACCCGCAGCCTGACGTTAATGTGCACTACGCAGCTAGCTCTCTTTGTTGTTTTGCGAAAGTGTGCAATATTGAACGGTCCGGCGTTGTGATTCGCTGTAGCATTGCTTGTTTTTCGAGGAGATATCAATGACAACCGCTGAACTCGAACTGGCGAATGCGAGTGCCGCAACTCCAGGCGCCAGCACCACCATGAAAGCGCTGGTCTATCGCGGTCCGGGCAAATGCGCATGGGAAGACAAGCCGCGCCTGTCATCCAGAGTCAGGACGATGCGGAATGGCGGGCCTCGTTGAGGAGATAGGACTGGTGGATGAGATGAAGCCGGAGACTTCAATCTTGTGAGGCACAAAATTCTTTGCTTACACCTTCATGACCAACCGCGCGCGTCGAGGGGGGAGTGCTAATGCTAATGCCAGAAAATTCCAGAGCCACTCGAGTTCTTCTGTTCTCGGTGCTATGTCTTTTCGTATCCGTCGCCTTTGCTCCAGGCCAGGCTCGCCAGCAGGTTGCCGGCAAGAGCGCCCAATCGACGAGCGCCCAATCCGCCAGCTCACCCGTGGCCAGTGCGCCTTCCTCCGAAGGCTCCAAGTATGTGGGAGCGGAGACCTGCAAGACCTGTCACGAGGATCTTTACAACGCCTGGGAGAAAACGCCGCACTGGAAGACCACGCTAAATAAAGAGGGCGGCCCCTCGCTCCAAGGTTGCGAGGGCTGCCATGGTCCCGGGGCGGACCACGTGGCGGGCGGCGGCGACAAAACCAAGATCTTCGTGTTCGAGGACCACTCTCGGCAGGATACCAGCGCTCGCTGTCTCACTTGCCACGGCGAAGGTCATGAGCAGTCGCATTTTGCCGAATCCGCCCATGCCAGTAACGAGGTCGGCTGTCTCGACTGCCACTCTCCCCATCACGCTAAGGAAAAACAGCGCCTCCTGGTCCAGAACCAGCCCCAGTTGTGCTACGGATGCCATACCTCGGCCAAAGCAGATTTTGCCAAACCCTATCACCACCGGGTCAACGAGGGTCTGGTGCAATGCATTGACTGCCATAACCCTCATGGCACGGCGACCGTGCGCCAGCTGCGCGCCCTGCCCGGCGGGGATGCCGTTTGCTACAAGTGCCATGTGGACAAGCAGGGGCCCTTCGTTTACGAGCATGTGCCGGTCAAGACCGAGGGCTGCACCGCTTGCCACACGCCCCACGGTTCCACCAATCCCCGGCTCCTCAAAGTGAGCCTGGTCAACATGCTCTGTCTGCAGTGCCATACCTTCCCGACTGTGAGTCCAATCGGGCCCGCACACAATCAATCGGCGAAGTACCAGGCCTGCACCATGTGTCACAACCAGATTCATGGGTCCAACTTCAGCGCTGTCTTTTTCAAGTGAGGGAGAACCGATGCCATCGCCAAGAAAACTCGATCTGCAATCTTTGTCCGTGTGGGGACGGGCGCCCTCGCCCGTCCAAGCCGGGCGCAGCCCGGCAGCCGCCAACTCTGGATTCGCCATACTCCTCGCCGTGCTGGTTTGCGGCCTGCTGGTGTCGCCGCCAGGGCTCTTTGCGCAATCTTCCGGCGCTGGCCAGAATCCGCCCGGGGAGCCGGAAGGCGTCACCAGCGGCGGTTACCGGATTCACTCCTCGTTTGATGTAGGGGGCCGGTACAGCAGCGTGACCGGCAGTGGCAATATGTACGACACATTGGTGAATCTGCAGAGCGGCCCGCGGGTTCTCGACCAGACGCTTTCCATGCAATCGCTGGATCATCAGGGCCTGCTGTTCGACGATCTTTATATCAACAGCTTTGGATGGGGAGGCGATCCCAACAACGCCTTGCGGATGCGCGCGGACAAGAACAAATGGTACAACCTGGTCGGCAGTTTCCGTCGCGATCAGAGTTTCTCCGACTTCGACTTGCTGGCCAATCCCCTGAATCCATCGACCTCCACTCCGACGATTCAGGAGCTCAACTCGCCCCACTTATTTGACACGACGCGGCGCATGAGCGACCTCGACCTCACCCTGCTTCCGCAGTCCCGTGTGAGCTTTCGCCTGGGGTTTTCGCGGAACAACATGACCGGCCCTTCCTACAGCAGCATCCACGAGGGTACAGACGCTCTGCTCCTCCAGGACTGGAACACAACCATGGACTCCTACCGCTTGGGGGTGGACTGGAAAGCCGCGCCGCGAACGGTGATCAGTTACGACCAATTTTTCAATTACTACAAGGGAGACACGGACTACACTCTGGCTACCGGCGCCGGCCAGAACGCGCCGGCGCTTCTGTCCACCGGAACCCCTGTTTATTTGGGCTTGTCCATCGACACTAAGAACAGCGAGCCCTGTGCCGTGAAGGCGCCGGCAACCAGCCTGATTAATTCCAGTGGCGTCCTGACCAACAACAATTGCAGCGCCTACTTCGGCTATTCGCGGAACCAGCGGATTCGCACTTCCACTCCCACCGAGCGGCTCAGCATGCGCAGCAATAACATTCAGCGGTTAGACCTGGTCGCTTCTTATTCCTACAGTTCCGCCAACATGAGCACGCCCTTGGACGAGAATTTCGCCGGTCTGATCACGCGTACCCACACCCTCGCCTTCACCGGCACCGGCACAGCCGGCGCGAAGCGAATTTCCAACGTGCTCGATGCCGAGGCCACGCTGCATCTGACCCAACATCTGCGCTTGATCGAGAAATTTTATTTTTGGGCCTACCGCATTCCGGAGAATGGCAATTTCACCGAGGTCGACAGTGATTGTACAGTGCCAGCTACGTGCACCCTGCTGACTTCGCCGAGCGCGACCACCCCGACAACGTCCAATACGCTGGCTGCGTCCTCATTCAACCAGACCTGGAAGAGAAATCAGACCGACCTGGCCTGGGACATTTCGAAGAAAGCGGGAGCCCGCGTCGGGTTCCGCTATGGCGATCGGGTCTTCGACCTCTTTAACACTTATTCAGGAACCGAGACCTTCAACGCTTTTTCAACGACGGGCCAGGACCATTTCGTGGTGAACGAGTACACGGCGCTCCTCGGGTTCTGGGCAAGGCCCACCCATGCCTTGCGATTGAATTTCGATCTGGAGCACACCAATTATGACAACGTAATTGTTCGCATGGCTCCGCGCAAGGAATCGCGCTACCGCTTCCAGACGACCTATACACCCCGTCCGTGGGCGGTCTTGGGCGGGTCCATCAACCTTCTGCAGGATGCCAACGCCGACGCATTAACCAAATACGTGGGACACAACCAAAACTATGGACTCACCGCCTCGCTCGCGCCGCGTGAACGCTTCGGGCTCGACTTAGCGTACAACTTCAACAGCGTGATCCAAAATGCCCTGATCTGCTTCGCCGACACGCCACCAGTCGGGGCGAGCCTTCCCTTCGTGACCAATGCCACCTCTTGTGCGTCGCCCGCCAATCCTACGCCGGCCAACCCTCTGCTGGCCAACTCCTACTACACCAACCACACTCATTTCGGAATGACCACCATCAGGTTCAAGCCCGAGAAGCGATTGACGGCCAACCTGGGCTACAGCATCACCAGCGTTGACG
>JBEKDG010000092.1:0-11483 GCA_050014475.1 Terriglobales bacterium
ATTCCGCGTGAGATTTCCAGAGCCTTGGTCCTCAACCTCTCTGGCGAAAAAAACGGTGCTTCGGCACTGCACAGGATCAGTTTGTCCTTGACAGAGCCTTCACTCTTATCGAGGGGCACCCGGCGATCCTCGCGGCCGAAATCATCAAGGCGCTCGACCGGGAGCGCCTGACCGGGAGCGCTGCGCACGGCCGCACCGGCATTGTGGCGGCCGACTTCTCGCGCATCCGCAATGCGGACCTGGGGCGGTTCACCGTTGACCGCCTTATGTCAATCATCAACCGGCTGGGGTCGCGCATCGAGGTGAAAGTCCGGGTGCGGTGACGACCCCACTCATTCGCAAGCAGCGCGAATGAGTGGGCCACCCGCCTTATGTCGATCATTAACCGGTTGGGGTCGCGCATCGAGGTGAAAGTCCGAGTGCGGCGGGCTGAACCGGTCGGACACGAGGCGATGGCGTGAGGAAAGCGGATAGACTTACTGAATGGCAGAACTGAAGGTTAAGGGTACATGTGCGCTCTGCCAGCAACCTCGGGAGCTGCGCAGGAGCCACTTCCTCCCCGCAGCCGTGTACCGACTGGTTAGGGCCGCTAACAAGCCGAAACCGGACCCCGTCCTGGCAACGGCGGCTGGTCGACAACACACCTCGCATCAGGCTTGGCAACACCTCCTTTGCGGCGACTGCGAGGGGCAGTTCAGCCGAAACGGTGAGAGTTGGGTGCTGAGCCACTGTTACCGAGGCCGTGGCAGGTTCCGTCTGCGAGACATTGTCGAGCGGTGCAAACCCATTGACACCGCAGCCAGCGAGTTTGTCTATTCGGCATCCTCCGATCCGAATATAAACATCAACCAGCTTGTCTATTTCTGCACGAGCGTATTTTGGCGAGCATCTGTCCGCGATTGGACTGCATCGGGCCGGAAATACGAAGCAATCAGCTTGGGAAAGGCGTATCAAGAGCAGATACGGTGGTACCTGCTCGGTAAGCAAGAATTTCCACAGAATGCGGCGGTCACCGTCATTTTGTCGCAACTGAAATTCCCCCACCTCGCGTTCAATTTTCCCGACACTGTTCGGGCCGAGTCCTGCTACTGTCACACGCTACATATTCCGGGGATGACCTTCCAACTCATCCTGGGCAAACAGTGGCCTGAAGGCACTCATGAGGGCTGTATCCTGCGGTCCGCTTTCCACCCAATTTTCGTCTGCAAGGATGGCGATGCACGCGTTCAAAGGAATGTCCTGCGGCTCATGGGTAAGACCGATACTTCTTGGGGCAAGTACCCGCTTATAGAAGGATTCGAAAGCCTCGAGGTCAAGAAGTGATGGGCCGGTTCCCCGCCCTATAGCGTTTCAGCAGAGTCCGTTCTTACTGAGAACCGAGAACTGAGAACTCAATCTTTAAACAGATTGTCAAACGCCGCGCGCGCGTCATTCGGACGCTGGCTGGCTTTGCTGGATGTTTCTTTTTCGACCATCACGCGGATGGAATACAGCGAGCAATCGTTGCGTTTGTCTT
Organism: Terriglobales bacterium; assembly: GCA_050014475.1. GTDB lineage: Bacteria > Acidobacteriota > Terriglobia > Terriglobales > Acidobacteriaceae > Acidiflorens. Next base: position 1,517 of record JBEKDG010000092.1, read on the forward strand.
TGGGAGAGATTCTGGCGGGAATTGGCTGATTGCATTCGAAGCGGCTCGACGGGTCAAAGTGTTCGCACTGTTTGCAGGCGTGCAGAGCGAACCCGCACTTCGGGCACTGCCCGACTGGATCCGTGAGATTCTGCAGCAGCGCGCCGCATTCCGCGCAGCGGGAGACGGTCCGCGTTCCCGGCATGTTAATCGGCCGCGGCCCGAACGTGTTCTCTTTTTTGGGGGCCGCCGGCTTCTCGAACTCTTTTTTCGGTCCAGCTCCGGAATCCTGGTATCCGCGTTGGCGATACTTGCGGTCGGACAAAAAGCGCCTCCTGAAACGCCTCATTCTCCGCCTTTGGCGCGCCCGGCACAAGCGTTTCTTTGGCGCGACCGAAGCAACTGGCTGCGGAGATCGTCCTCTAGCTGCCTGTGATGAGACTCGAATTTCAAAATCCAGCGCCTGAAGGCGCATGAATGCTAACGCACTTGCGGCATGCCTGAAGGCATGTCCTGATACGAATCTCAGTGACACCACGGGCTGCCAAAGCGGCTGCAATCGGTGACGCGGTGAATTGTCTTTCACATATCACGGTGCTACCATCCGATGTAGAAAGAAACTGAGGAGGTAGTTATGGCGGATCGTGACAGCAACGGCTTCTTGTGGTTCCTGGCGGGTCTCGGTATCGGAGCGGTAGTGGGCGTGTTGTACGCGCCGCGCTCCGGCGATGAAACCCGCGACGTAATTCGCTCCAAGGCGCAGGAAGGCAGCGAGCGCGCGCGTCAGACCGCTCGTCGGGCACGCGAACAGGCGGGTGACTGGGTGGATCGCGGACGCGACGTGCTCAACCAGCAGAAAGAGCAGTTCCGCAACGCTTACGAGGCTGGCCGTCAGGCATATAAGGAGACGACCGCCGCCGGGGCCGAACCGCCCAAGAATATCTAAGAGGCTGCGGAAAAAACTCAGGTTTCGTATCAGGGTATCGCTTCAGCAATACCGCAGATTCTTCACAATCAGGACGCCCCTTTAGGGGCTGGGCATCGAAATCCAACTTTTTCCGCGCCCGTTAGTGGCAGCAGGAGCAGCCATGGATGATACTCTGCTAAGAATTTTTATCGCGGTGACGACTTTCGCGGTGGTGGTGCAGGCGGGAATTCTGGTGGGCCTCTACCTCGCGGTGCGCAAGAGCACGGCGAAGATGGAAGCTCTTGCCACCGAAGTGACGAGCAAGGCTCTGCCCACCATGGAAACGGTGCAGAGCATGCTGGCGGAAATGCGCCCGCAGATCGCGGTCATGACCGTCAACCTCACCGAGTCCAGCAACCTGGTGCGCAATCAACTCGGCCGCATCGACGCCACGCTCACCGATGCCCTCGACCGCACCCGGCTGCAAGTCATCCGCGCCGATGAACTGCTGAATCGCACCATGGACAGGGTGGAAGAGACCAGCGAAGTCGTCCACAAAACCGTGCTCTCTCCGCTGCGCCAGGTCAACGGACTGATAAGCGCGATCAGCACCGGCGTCGAAGTCTTCCTCGGCCAGAAAAGACGCCATCCGAAAAATGGCGGGGGCGTGCCGCAAGACGAGATGTTTATCTAAAGAGATTCCCTTCGTGTCCTTCGTGGTTGAGAAAAAGGCTTGAACCACCAAGGACACGAAGGTACACGAAGGACATTCGCGCCACATCTCGTTATTCGTCTATTCTTCGCCGCGGCCCTGCACCCGCTCACTTCTCACATCGGGCACGTAGATCGAGTGGACGTTCTGTTCAGCGGCCAGCTTCTGGAAGGTCGTGATATCCGCGTTCCGCACCTGCTCCCAGCGCGCCAGTAATTCATCGGTCTGCTTTTTGAGCTTGTCGAATTCCTGGTACTGGGCTTCGGTCGGAGCAGAGTCGGCGAAACCCGCCACGGCCATGGAAAGAAACGCCAGCTTGGCGTCGATCCCCGGCGCGTAGGCGAGGGAATCTTCGCTGGCGCTGATTTTGAAATTAATCAGCGGATCGCGAACCGCAATCAGCTTGGCGTCCAGCGCACTCGCGCCATCGAACAAGGCTTTCGTGGAAGCGCCCGGCACCAGGCGCTTCTTCATCCCGTCCAACTGCTCCCGGACATCCTGTATCTGGTTCACCGCGTCGTAAACGCGATTCAACTGCTCGCGCACGTCCATCTGCAGCTTGAACTGCTTCTCCAGATCACTCTGCGCAGTGGTGACTCGCGGATCGATCTTCACCTCGAAGGGAGCCATTGCACTCTTGCCATTCACCGTCAAGCGCACCTGATAGTTGCCCGGCAGCGCCAGCGGCCCTTTCGCGCCGTCATTGTATTCCCACAGAAAATAGCCTGGGACGCGGTTCGCCGCATCGTAATGCAGGTCCCATACGAAACGATTCAGACCGTCTTCCGGCTTGATTTGCTTCTCCGGCTTCTTGTCGTCGGGGTCGAGCGGTTCATCGAGCGGCTCGTTCTTACTGCTGGAGTACTTGCGGACCACACTGCCCGCCGCGTCCAGGATTTCAATTTTCACTTCTTCTTTTTTCACTTCTTGCTTCGGCGCCTGCTTCAAGTAGAAATAAATCACCGCGCCGGTTGGCGGATTCTTTCCGGCAAAGACCAATCGTGCCGGAGCCTCTCCGGTGTGCACGCGATACGCCGCCGCGGGCTGGTAGAGATGCATGTCTTCTCCGGCAACCGAATCGGCGAACTGACGCAGCGGCGAGACATCGTCCAGTATCCAGAACGAGCGCCCGTGCGTCGCCACTACCAGATCGTCGTTCTTGATGACAAGGTCGTGGACCGGCGTAATCGGCAGGTTAATTTGCAGCGAGCGCCAGTGCGCCCCGTCGTCAAAGGAGACAAACACGCCGCGCTCGGTCCCGGCATAGAGCAGACCTTTCTTTTTCGGGTCCTCGCGGATAGCGCGCACAAAAACTCCATCTGGAATTCCGGTTGTGATCCGGCTCCACGTCGCTCCGTAGTCGCTCGTCTTGTAGATGTAGGGCGCGAGATCGTCATTCTGATGGCGGTCAATCGCGACGTACGCCGTGCCGGCATCATGGGGAGACGCTTCGATCAAACTGATGCGGCTCCATTCGGCAAGGTTCTTGGGCGTGACGTTCGTCCAATTCTTCCCTTCATCGCGCGTGATCTGGATCAAGCCGTCGTCGGTGCCCGCCCAGATCAGGCCTTTCGCCAGGGGCGAGGGAGCAATCGAAAAAACGGTGTCGTAATACTCGGTGCCGGTATCGTCAACGGTGATCGGCCCGCCCGAGGGCTGTTGTTTCGATTTGTCATTGCGCGTCAGGTCGCCACTGATCGCTTCCCAGTGCGTTCCACCGTCGGTGGTTTTGAAAACGCGCTCGCCTCCGTAGTAAATCGTGTTCGGGTCGTGCGGAGAAGTCACGATGGGAGCTGTCCACTGAAAACGGTGATCGAGCGGGGCCGCACCGCGCGCATCCGAAAGTTCGGGCCACACCGCAATGCTCTTGACCTGGTTCGTGCGCCGGTCGAAGCGCGTGATGTTGCCCTGATAGTCGCCGGCATACACAATGTTCGGATCGGGTGGATAAGGCGCAATATATCCCGCTTCCCCGCCCCCGACTGGATACCAATCGTCGCGGCCAATCGCGCCGTCATCGCTGCGGCTGGCAATCGCCACGGTGGAATTATCCTGCTGCGCGCCGTAAACGTAGTAAGGCGTCCGCGTGTCGGTGATGACGTGGTAAAACTGCGCCGTCGGCTGGTTGTCCTGGCGTGTCCATGACTTGCCGCCATCCAGGCTGACCGTAACGCCGCCGTCGTCCGCGGCGATCATGCGCTTCGTATTCTTCGGATCGATCCACAGACCGTGATTGTCGCCGTGCGGAACTTTCACTTTATTGAAGTTGCGCCCGCCGTCGGTGGACTTGAAGAACTCCACATCCAACACGTAAACCGTATTAGCATCCTGCGGATCGGCGATCACGTGCATGTAATACCATGGCCGCTGAAATAGTCCGTGGCTGCCGTTTACCAGATCCCAAGTGTCCCCGCCGTCGTCGGAGCGGTAAAGTCCGCCTTCCTTAGCCTCGATAAGCGCGTACACGCGCTCGGAGTTCGCCGCCACCGCCAGCCCGATGCGCCCGTAGGGCCCCTTCGGAAGCCCGTGCTCCTCCAACCGTTTCCACGTGGCGCCACCATCCGTCGAGCGATACACGCCGCTGCCTGGCCCACCGCTGGAGAGCGTCCATGGAGTCCGTCGGGCCTCCCACAGCGAGGCAAATAAAATGTTGGGATTTTGTGGATCGAAAACCACATCGATCGCACCCGTGTTCTCGTCTTTGTAGAGAACCTTGTCCCAGGTCTTGCCGCCATCGGTGGTGCGGAAAACACCCCGTTCCGCGTTCGGACCAAAGGGATGACCGAGCGCGGCCACAAAAACGATATCGGGATTGCGCGGATTCACGATCACTTTGCCAATCGCACGCGAATCCTTCAGGCCGACGCTCTTCCAGGATTTTCCAGCGTCCACCGACTTCCAGACGCCGTCACCTTGCGAGATGTTCCCGCGAATGCAAGCTTCGCCGGTGCCCACATAAACGACGTTAGGATCGGACACAGCGACCGCGATACTGCCGATCGAAGGAGCTCCATCCTTGTCAAAAACCGGGGACCAGGTGTTCGCGCCGTCGGTGGATTTCCACACGCCGCCACCGGTCGCACCGAAGTAGTAGGTAGTTGGGTCGCCGGGAATTCCGGCCGCGGTAAGAGAGCGGCCGCCACGAAACGGGCCGATGGAACGGTACTTCATGCCCTTGAACAGCGGGTCACCTTCGCTCTTGTCGTCTTTGTCGTCTTTCGCGGACAGCGCGGACGCGGCGGGCGCGCTTTTTTGCGCGGCATCTAATTTGCGATTCCGCTCTTTTTGCTGGGAGAAGGTTAGCGTGACCGACAACAGAACGAACAAGGCAAGCACTGCGACGCGCACATGCAGTCTTTGGATGGTAGATCGGAACATGAACTGGATCATGAATTCAATGGCCCCGGAAAAGGAATTTGCTGCCCGCTCATGGTAATGCCAGAAGCACGAAACGTACAAACGGACGCCTTAAGGTTGGTGCCCGAAGAATTCATTAACCACCAAGGACACGAAGGAGCACGAAGGAAACGCGTGATCATTCATACGGTGGAGTAACGGGCGTCTCGCCCGTTCCGCCGGGCGAGGACGCCCGGCGCTCCACCGGCAAGCTCGCAGGGGGATTCACACGTACCCGCGTAGTCAACATAACGAAGAACGAAACGTTGGTTGATTTCTGCCGCCGCCGCCTAGAATGTTTCAAACATTTGTTAATTTTCTTGTTTGAAACGGAACGTGTTCAGAATGCAACGAGAGTTCACATCCAACGACGTGATCGCCCTGACCGGAATCACCGCGCGTCAACTGCAATGGTGGGACGAACGGGGCATCGTGGCGCCCGGCCGCCAGGGGCACCGCCGCATCTACAACTGGGACGAGCTCGTCACCGTGGCGGTCATCTGCCAACTCCGCCGGCGGGGCTTTTCGCTCCAGCGCATGCGCAAAGTGATTGGGTTCCTGCAACAGGAATTCGGCACCAGCCTGGCCGCCACGGTCAGTGCGTCGTCGGAGTGTCACCTTCTTACCGACGGCACTCATCTTTATCTGCGAACCTCGGCGCGACAGGTCGTGGACCTGATAAAGAACGCCCGGCAGCCCATGTTCGATATATGCCTGAGCGACGAAGTCCGCCGGGTTCGAGCGGAAATTCAGTCGCGCAAGAAAACTGTGGTTTCGGAACGGGTTCGGCCTGTACGGCGGGCTCGAAGAGCGTAAACGGAAAGCGGGGAGGCATGATGATCGGTGAATTGAGCATTATCAACGAGTGGATTCCCGAGCAGATGGAACCCGGTACCGTGTTCGTGCTGGAGAATGCAGGCGAAGTGGGGGAGAGAGAGGACCCCTATTGGGCGGTGCTCTCCTGCCCTTCGTGCGGCACGCTGGGCTTGATTACGCGCAAGCAGATGGCCGGACTGCTGCCGACCATCTGCGGCTCCGCGCAATGCTCAGCGCAGTTTTTTATCAAGGATGAAGAGATTACGCCGCGGAAACCCTTCTAGTCGTAGAGACGCGGCTTGCCGCGGCTCGGATTGCTGACATGTCGACGTCCAGCCCCTAAAGGGGCGTCTGATTTCGATAAACTCGGCATCGCTGAAGCGATGCCCTGATACGAAACGGGAGTTTTTCCGCAGCTATTAGATCGCGCCTTCCAGGGAACTTGCGTAAATCAGAAGCTTTCTGCAGACCGGGACCCGGCAAGCCGCAGCGACTGCCGAGCTGCGCTCGGCTTGGACGGGCGAGAGCGCCCGTCCCCACACAGGCAACTACGATTTCGGGACGGAAAACTTCACCGGGACCTGCTCGACAATCTCGATATCAAATCCTTCCAGCGCCGCCACCCTTCGCGGGTGATTGGTCAAGAGTCGAATGCGCTTCAAATTCAGATCGAAAAGGATCTGAGCTCCCAGTCCGATTTCGCGATGAATCTTGCGCTCGCTTTCGGGAAGCGACGGCAAGCGCCGCTCCCGATGAAACGTGAGAAACGACTGGTCCCCAATTTTTTCCGCCGAGAAACCTTTGGACGTCTGATGCAGGTAGATCAACGCGCCCCGATTCTCCTCGGCGATGACCTTTAGCGAAGCCTCGAGCGTCTGATGGCAGTCGCATCCGGTGGCGCCGAAAACGTCGCCCAGCAGGCAGTGCGCGTGCATGCGGACCAGGACCGGCGCCGACGAATCGCCGATATCGCCACGGCCGATGTCTCCGCGTCCGATGTCGCCTCGGATCAGGGCCATGTGGGATTCGCCGCCGTGCACTTCGCTCTGGTAGGCGATCACGCGGAATTCCCCGTGCTTGGTTTCGACCATCGCCTCACCCACACGATGCACATAGCGCTCATGCTGCATCCGGTAGCGGATCAACTCCGCAACCGTGAGCATTTTCATTTCATGGGTGCGGCAGAACTCGATCAGGTCGGGCACGCGAGCCATGGTGCCGTCGTCTTTCATGATTTCGCAAATGATCCCCGCCGGCACCATGCCGGCAAGCCGAGCCAGATCAACGGAAGCTTCGGTCTGCCCCGCGCGCACCAGCACTCCGCCCTTGCGCGCGCGCAGCGGGAAGACGTGCCCCGGTCGCGCCAGATCGGAGGGCCGCGTCGCCGGATCGATTGCCGTTTTGATGGTATGCGAGCGGTCATAGGCTGAAATTCCCGTGGTCACGCCATCGCGAGCGTCAATCGCCTCGCAAAAAGCAGTCCCGTATTGCGATGTGTTCTCGCTGGTCATGGGACCGATGCGCAGGTGGTCGAGCCGTTCTTCGGTCATGGCCAGGCAGACCAGCCCGCGTCCGTGCCTGGCCATGAAGTTGATCGCTTCGGGAGTAACCTTCTCCGCGGCGAGGGTAAGATCGCCTTCATTCTCGCGATCCTCGTCGTCCACCACGACGATCATTCGCCCGGCACGGATCTCTTCGATCGCGGTGGGAACATCGGTAAAGGGCAGATGAGGAGTCATAGGGGTACGATTCTTGCGACCCGGTCTGTAAGATGCAGCGTAAAAGAGGAAAGGGTCGCCTACGGCGACCCTCCCAGTAAACGTTCTTCACTAAACATGGTTCAGTAAAACCCGGTTCCCTGCGGTTACAGGATGGATTCGATTTCAAAGCCCCAAGCTTCCAGCAATGGCTCGGGAATGTACTTGGAATTCTTGTTCCGGCGCGCCCATTCCCGCAGCCGTGTAGACCGCAAATACTGGTCGGGGGAGAGCTTGTACTCGTGCACAACCTGCTCGAATTCCGTGATTGTCGGAACAACCGGCCCGATAGGTTCGGGCTTGCCCCAGTTGGGGTTTCCGCGTCGCTTAGCCATGAAAAATATACCCTCTTGTGGAATAAGGACTTCTTCTTTTAAGTCGCTATCTTCTTTTGATTCCAAGGAGAGCCCAGGGGATTCACCCACAAAAAGGGAGATCGGTACCACAGATTCCAGCCCCTCGGCCTCTATGGAAGCTATTGATAATAATAGGTTTTTCTATGTAAGTCAATAGAAAAGATGACTCCGTCAAGCCCGGTGACATATCCCCTTTGTGCACAGCCACTTGCAGTTGGCCGCGAGGGAACACGTCGCACGGGCGTCTGGCCATGAATGACCCCTAGTGAACCGCAATCGCCCAGCCGATAAGACTAGTAAGGGCGTGGTCTCGGAAACGCGCGCGGGGCAAAAGGTGACTGGAGTAACCGGAAGACCAGGCCATGGCGTTGACCACGGAATCTCATACACTTAGAGTGCGAACAGAGAGTGTAACCGCGATCGCCCCATTCGGGACCGGCGATCCGCCCCGACCGAGTGCAGGATGAGCTTGAAATCTCTACTATTGAGTTCTGACGAAAAGACGGTGCGCGTCCTGCGCCGGGTCCTCGGCGACCTGGAAATTGACGTCGAATATTGCTCCGCCGCGGACGATGCCATCCGCCGGATCACCCGTCAGCGTTTCGAAGCCATCATCGTAGATGGGGCGAATGCGGAGGAAGCTGGCAGCGTGTTGCGAGGAGCCAAAGCGGCTCCCGTCAACAAGCGAGCCCTCACGATCATGCTGGTGGAATCTCCCGCCGGACTCAAGGGCGGTTTCGAAATGGGGGCCCATTTCGTGCTTCACAAACCGCTTGCGGTCGAGCGCGCCAAAGCCAGCTTTCGTGCGGTTCGAGCCCTGATGAAACGTGAACGGCGGCTGCAGTCGCGGGTCGCTGTGCAAATTCCGATCGAGTGTCACGGCTCGGGCCGGTACAAAGCCAAGACCCTCGACCTCTCCGAAGGCGGGATGGCGATCCAGTTTTCCGGCCGCGTCGCGAAGGAAAACTCGCTCCGCTTCTCGCTCGAATTGCCGGGCATGGACCGGAAGCTCGAAATCCATGGAGAGCTGGCTTGGGAAGGCAATGGCCATCAGGCCGGTGTCCGTTTCAAGAACGCCACCGACGAGCAGCGCAACACCATTCGCCAGTGGCTGAACAGCCAGCTTCCCGAGCCCGAGCAGGACGACCCACCCGTGAATTGCTGTCTCACCGACCTCAGCCTCGGGGGCTGCTATCTCACGACAAACTCACCCTTCCCGAGGGGCACGCGGATTATCCTTTCGATCAAGACCGCCGACCTCGAAGTCCGCGCCGGAGGCGTCGTACTGGTGGCGCATTCGGAATTCGGGATGGGAGTGGAGTTCCTCCAGGCCACGACCGAGCAACACGATCGGGTGCACCGCATGATCACGACTCTGCGCGCCAACGGAGATAAATCTCCCGCGATTCAGGTCGAACCCGACGGACTGGAAACGCGATCGCACGACGAGGGCTTGGCTGCGTTCCAGGCTTCCGCAATCGAGGTCTCCGGAACCGAGGACACACTCGTCGATCTGTTCCGGCAAAAGTTTCAGGCGCCGGTCGAAACCTTCCTGCAGCAGATGCGCGAACAGCGTCAGGCTGCCGAGACGCGCTGACGCTGAGCAAATCAGGTCTTAGGTCTTAGGGACAGCACTTGCGGAACTCGCGTTGGGGCAGATGGACCCTGTCCCAAGCCCTGCGCCCAGCCAGAGAAAATAGTAGTGCGCTGGAATCCGTCGATGGGTGTATAGTGCGGGGCGATTGGGGGCTAAAACGGAAATTCTAGCTTAATTGCCAAACCCTGGGTTATACTCGACGACGTTCTGAAGGCAAACGCTGGGGTAGTGGGTCAGTTTCACGATGCAACCCACAAAAACCTGAACCACCAAGGGCACGAAGTATCACGAAGGCTTTTGTTCTCAGTGTTTCCTTCGTGTACCTTCGTGGCCTTTGTGGTTAACGGTTTCGCAAATTGGCCCACTACCAACGCTGGAGGAAAAAGTATGTTTCACTTAATCTGGTATGTTCTTATTGGCCTAATCTCGGGGGTTATCGCGAAATCG
>JBEKDG010000093.1:0-11809 GCA_050014475.1 Terriglobales bacterium
TTGGTGCTCGAAGCGAAACTGGATCGGGGACGCGGCCCGGTGGGGACGATCCTGGTGCAGAACGGCACGCTCCGCGCGGGCGATAACTTCGTGGTGGGGAACGTGTACGGAAAAGTCAGAGCGATGTTCGACGATCGCGGCAAGCCCTTGAAGGAAGCGCCGCCCTCGACGCCGGTGGAAATTATCGGGTTGGAAGGGCTGCCACAGGCGGGCGATCAGTTCGTGGTGGTCACCGACCGCGAGAAGGCGCGCGATATCTCGGAATACCGCGGGCAGAAAGCGCGCGAAGCCACGCTCGCCAAGAGTTCACGAGTCTCGCTGGAAGGCCTGGCGGAGCAGTTGAAGACGGCGGGCATGAAGGAACTGAACGTCATTTTGAAGGCCGACGTGCAGGGATCGGTGGAAGTGCTGGGCGATTTGCTGGGCCGATTGTCGAACGACAAAGTGCGGCTGAAGCTGCTGCGCTCGGGCATTGGCGCCATCACCGAGACCGATGTGCTGCTGGCTTCGGCGTCGAATGCCATTATCATCGGGTTCAGCGTGCGTCCGGAGCGCAAGGCGCAGGAACTGGCCGATCAGGAAAAAGTCGACATACGGCTGCACTCGATCATTTACGAACTGCAAGACGAGATCAAGCGCGCCATGACCGGGTTGCTCGAACCGACGATCAAAGAAAATTACCAGGGACGCGCCGATGTGCTGGAGACATTCCGCATTCCGAAGGTGGGGACGATTGCCGGTTGCCGCCTGAGCGATGGACTGATCAAGCGCGATTCCGAAGTGCGGCTGCTGCGCGATAACGTGGTCGTGTTCAAGGGGAAAGTGGCGTCATTGCGGCGTTTCAAGGACGACGCGTCCCAAGTGACCAGCGGCATGGAGTGCGGCATCTCGATCTCGAACTACGGCGACATCAAGGCCGGCGACGTGATCGAAGCGTTCGTGACGGAGAGGATCGCGGCCGAAGCGATTAAGTAACTTGGTTTGTGGAGCGCCGGGCGTCCCCGCCCGGCCCCCAGCCCAAAATCATCACGAAACCAGTGTGATTGAACTCCTAGTATTGATCCGGGAGCGGTGCTAAAGCTCTGCGTGTGTACTCCTACGAATACCGCCGCCGTCTCCCTCATTTTCAGCCGGACTTTAAGATCTTCTTCACGACTTTCTGCACCTACCTGCGCTGGATCCTGCCTCCGGCAGCCAGAACGATTGTCGTCGATACCTGCGTAGCTGGAAATGGTCTGAAGTTTGACCTCTACGGTCTAGTCGTCATGTCGGATCACGTCCACCTTGCCCTGGTACCGATTTGTCGTCCCGAGGGGCCCATCCCGATTGCCGAGATCATGCAGGCCATCAAAGGCGCCTCGGCGCACGGCATCAACAAACTTCTGAATCGCCGGGGCAAAGTCTGGCAAGAAGAATCTTTCGACCGCGCCTTGAGGAAAGAGGAACAATTCGAAGAGAAGCTTTATTACATGCTTGAGAATCCCGTGCGTGCGGGCCTGGTAAGCAATCCGCTGGACTATCCCTGGATACGGCGAAGGACAGGACCAACGGTTGTCACTGCCGCTTCCTAGTGTCAATGGAGCGCCGGGCGTCCCGCCCGGCCAAGGGCAGGCAGCGTTCCGGCCGGGCGGGGACGCCCGGCGCTCCATTATTCAAAATACCTTTACTGGCTGGCCTGCTGGGTAAAGGCTCCTCCTACGTCGGCATCTTCCTGCACCATGAATCCGGTGTTGGCCGAACTCAGGTAGAAGACCACGCTGCTGGTTACGCCATTGACGACCACGGCGACCCGGCCGTTCGAACTGACCGTATACGTACCATTGGTGCCAAGTGATGACACAATGCCGCTGCCCGAGCTCGGGAGGAAAGAGTTTGCCGTCTGGTTCCAGTTAAAGGCGCCGCTGTTGGTGGGCTCGAAGTCTCCCACTCGGTCTTTGAGCCCCCCGCTGTCGAAGCCATCCATGACGAAGGCGGCCTGGCCGCTGAGCGTGGGAGCGGCTTGCTGCAGGGAGAAAGTGCCATCCTCGACCGCAGCTGTGTTGTTGGCGAGGAAGTAGGCGCTGGTTCCATTGATCATCCAGAAAATCTGCGGGCTGATCGAGCCGCCGACCAGAGACAGGTTGATGGTTCCGCGGCCGTTCGAGGCCAGGGTGTAGGTGCCGCCCGAGACCGCGAGATTGGAGTTCACAGTCGTATCCTGCACATAGTCCACGGTGCCACCCGTGATCGCGCTAACGCCGTCGGTCGTGAACACGCCAGCCGAGTGAATGCCTGCTGGTCCGCTAACGGTTGTGTCGCCGGCGCTGCCGAATACGTACGAATTGCCCGATGCAAGAGTAGCGGCAGAGAACGGACCGCCGGTTTGCGCTTCCGCCTGGCCGATTTCGAGCGAGCCGGAAGCGGAGTTCGACATGAAATAGAACTCAGTCGAATTTACGACGTAATAATTGAACGAACTGCCGTCGCTCAGCGTGAACGTGCCGCGACCGTTCGCGTCAGTCGAGCTCATGGCAACCGTGGAGGAGATCGGTTGGTTCGGGAACAGCGTTCCGAGGGTGAGAAAATCTTCGGTACCAGTGATAGCGCCGCCGGCGATGCTGACTCCACCAACCCGCGAGCTGGTGTCAACGTTGTGTCCCTTGAATACGAAGGCGCCCGAAGGCGGAGCGCCGAATGCGCTCGTATCCTGTAGCACTCCGTAACCTGACGAAGTTGCGTACGTGTCCCCTTCGATCAGGTAGAAGTGACTGTCGTCGATCATGGTGATGCTATAGTTCGACGGAGTGGTGTACTTGAAAATCAGATATCCCGTCCCGTCGCTGTTGATGTGGTAAGTGCCCGCCAGACTCTCTACGCCGCCATAGGGGCCGCCGACCTGATCGAAATCATCGACGGTTATCGTGAGGTTCCCCTTTCCGTCGGCCGTGAAAACGCTGGTCTCGGAAAATGGGTCGACGGCGGTTCCTTGCTGGTTGATTCCGGTGCCGGTCTGCTTCATCACATACTGGCCGTTGAGGCTGGCATTGCTGAAGCTGCCGCCCAGGGGCGGGACTGGCCCGCCGCTGGAGCCGCAACCGGCTGTCAAAAGGATGCTTATCGTCGCCGCCAGAGCCATGAGCAAACGTCTGGCACACTTCGTGGACGCAAGGGGATTCATAAGACACTCCTGTCTTTAATTCTTAAGATGCGCTAACCCGGATTGGAGAAGAAAGTTTCGGTGAAAAAATGGCGGGAGCGTTCCCTGTAGAGACGGGGCTTGCCCCGTCTCCGGAGACGCGGCAAGCCGCGTCTCTACTCAGGCTTTGGTGACTTCCGCCGGACTCCGGGCCGGTGCTGGATTTTCGGTCTGCTTGCGCTTTTCGGACACCCAGACGCCTACGCGGTAGAGCAGCAGGATGCCGAGGACGATGCCGTACTCGATCGGCTTGCGGAGATCGGCCTTCACTAGCCAGGAGTAGTGCACCACCGCCAGTATCCCGGTGAAATAGATGAGGCGGTGCAGGCGCTGCCAGTTCTTGCCGCCCAAGCGACGAATCGACCATGCCGTCGAGGTCAGGGCCAGGGGAATCAGGAGGACGAAGGCGGAGAATCCTACCGTGATAAATGGACGCTTGGCGATGTCTTTCACCATCTCGTGGATGTTGAAGAACTTGTCGAGCCAGATGTAGGTCAGAAAGTGCAGCGTTCCGTAGAAGAATGCGAACAATCCGACCATGCGGCGGACACCGATCAGCCAGTATTGGCGGGTGATCCGGCGGAGAGCCGTGATCGAGAGAGTGGTGAGAACAAGGATCAGCGTCCAGTCGCCGGTCGAGTGCGTGATGACCTCGATGGGATTGGCGCCCAGCCCGTCATGAAAGGCCTTCCAGACGAGGCGCTCCAGCGGGACGAGCGCGGCGAGGAAGACCGCGATTTTTGTGAAACGCAAGGTCATTTTGTAATTTTGTAATCGGGTAATTTGGTAATTTGAAGAGAGGGGTAAATTACCAAATTCCCCGATTACCAAATTACACAATTCTAGAAGTTTTTCTTCAGGTCCATGCCCGAATAGAGGCTCGCCACCTGATCGTAACCATTGAACATCAGGGTCGGCCGCTTGAGGAATTCACCCAAGCGGCGTTCCTTGGCCTGGCTCCAGCGCGGATGGTCGACGTTGGGATTCACGTTCGAATAGAATCCGTATTCGCTGGGGGTGGCCAGTTGCCAGGTGTTCATGGGCTGGTCGCCGGTGAAGCGAATGCGCACGATCGACTTCGCGCTTTTGAATCCGTACTTCCATGGAAGCACGATGCGCAGCGGCGCGCCGTCCTGATTCGGGAGCGCCTCGCCGTACAAACCGAAACAGAGCAGGGCGAGCGGGTGCATGGCCTCGTCCATGCGAAGACCCTCGACGTACGGCCACTTCAATACGCTGCTGCGCTGGCCGGGCATTTGTTTGGGATCGTACAAGGTGATGAACTCGACGAATTTTGCGTTGGGCAGAGGGTCGGCGCGTTTGATCAGTTCGCTCAGGGAAAATCCGACCCAGGGCACGACGATCGACCAGCCCTCGACGCAGCGATGACGGTAGATGCGTTCTTCGGGAGCAGCCATTTTGAGGATCGTGTCGACGTCGAGCACCTGCTTTTTCTTGACCAGGCCGTCGATGGTCACCGTCCAGGGACGGGTCTTGAAATTCTTTGCCAGGTCGGCCGGCTCGTATTTGTCGGTGGAGAATTCGTAGAAATTGTTGTAGTTGGTGACATCTTTGTAAGGCGTTTCTTTTTCCGTCGTGCTGAAGGGACTTTTCTGGAGGCCATCAATTTTGGCGTTGGCGTGGACGGTGAGCGCCGGAGCGACAAGATCAGCCAGATCACGGAAGGCGACACCGGTGACGGCGGCCGCGCTGGCGATCGCCGCGCCGGCCAGGAAGTTGCGCCGGTTCAGGTAGATCGCTTTAGGAGTAATTTCAGAAGACGGAATCGCAGCCGGTTTCTCGATCAGCATGGTTCACCACACATGGTTCACCCCACTATCAAGTATAGGACGCGCGGAGGGAAGAAAAGTTGCAAGCGCTCGAGACTGCGGGCAGGGACGATAGTCGTTAGTCGTCGGTCGTTAGTCGTTAGTCATTCGCGATCAGTTGTTTGCCAACGACTAACGACCATCGACCAACGACTATCGGTTCTCCACTAGTTCGAGGCTGATTTTGCGATTGACTTGGGGGCGGGCTTGGAGCGAAGGACTTCACGGACTTTCTTGGCGAGATTCTGCAGGGTGAAGGGTTTCTGCAGGAAGGCGGTACCGGGACCGAGCGCGCCCGGGGTGACGACGGCATCTTCGGTGTAGCCCGAAAGATAGAGCACGCTGATGTCAGGACGCAGCAAGAGCAGCTTTTTCGCCAGTTCGCGGCCGCCGATGCCGGGCATCATGACGTCGGTGATAAGGATGTCGATGTGTTCTTTGAAGCCCTCGGCGACCCGCAGACCGCACTCGCCATTTTCGGCCTCGAGGACATTGTAGCCGCGAGAGGCGAGGGTTACACGCACCAGTTCGCGCACGGATTCCTCGTCTTCCACCAGCAGGACGGTTTCGCAGCCGCCTGCTTCGTTCTGCTGGGGCTTGGCCGGGCTCAGCTCTTCGGCGGAATCTTCCACGCGGGGCAAGTAAACGTAGAAAGTCGTGCCCGCTCCGATCTCGCTTTGGACGAACACGTATCCATTGCTCTGCTTGACGATGCCGTAAACGGTCGAGAGGCCGAGGCCGGTGCCTTTCCCTTTTTCCTTGGTGGTGAAGAACGGCTCGAAGATGCGGGACTGAGTTTCCTTGTCCATGCCGTGGCCGGTATCGGCAACCGAGATCACGGCATAGCGTCCGGGCTGGATAAAACGGTGTTCGCTGAAGTTTTGGCGCACGGTAACGTCCGAGCTCTGCAGGGTGAGCTTGCCGCCTTCGGGCATGGCATCTTTGGCATTGACGACCAGGTTCATGATGACCTGCTCGAGTTGGCCGGCGTCGGCGCGGGTATGTCCGGTTTCGGTGGAGAGCCGCGTGACCAATTCGATGTTTTCGCCGATGAGGGGCCGCAGCAGGCGCTCCATGTCGCCGACGACGGTGTTGACATCGACTACCTTGAGTTCGAGGAGCTGCTTGCGGCTGAACGCCAGCAACTGGCGGGTGAGGGTAGCGGCGCGGTCGGCTGCCTGCTGAATGGACTGGACCTTATGGTGCATGGCGCTGCCTTTTTCCAACTGCTCCAGCAACACCTCGGTGTATCCGTTAATCACCATCAGCAGGTTGTTGAAGTCGTGGGCGACACCGCCGGCGAGGCGGCCGACCGCATCCATTTTTTGCGACTGGCGAAGCTGCTCTTCGAGCTGACGCCGGTCGGTGATATCTTCGGCGATCAGCTCCAATACCTCTTCCGGTTCATCGGTGCTAATGGCGGCGCAGCCACTGAGCCGCACGATGATGACGCGGCCGTCTTTGCGTTTCCACTGCACTTCCACGCCATTCAGACTTCCGGTACGGCGATAGTCCTCGGCCAGCCGGCCCAACTCCTGGGGATTGACGAAGACTTCCCGCCGCGCGTCCAGTTGGAGAAGATCTTCGACCGATCCATGCCCGAGCATCATGATGAGCGCCGGATTCACGTCCAGGAATCTTCCGCCGAGCGTGCAGCGGCAAATGCCGAAGGCCGCGCTCAAGATCAGAGAGCGGGAGCGGGCTTCGGAGCGGCGGAGCGCTTCTTCATAGCGCTTGTGCTCGATGGTCGCGGCCAACTGCTGCGAAACAAATTTCAGAATCTCGCAGTCGCGCTCTCCGAAGCGGGTGTTTTCGTTGTAGCTCTGGACGACCAGGGCTCCAATGCAGGTCGTGCCGCTCTTCAGGGGAACACCCAGCCAGTCCAGCGACGGAGCGCCAATCAATTCCACTTCGCCGCGCCGCACCAGTTCCTCAAAAACTGCCGGTGTCGCCAGCAGGGGCTCGCCGGATCGCAGGACGTATTCCGTCAAACCGCGGCCCAGAGGCTTTGGGGCGGGGGTAGGGTCCTCTTCATCGACGAAGTAGGGAAAGCTCAACAACTGAGACTGCGGATCGTAGAGGGAGATGTATAAGTTGCGCGCATTCATCAACCGGCCGACGATGTTGTGAATGGCGGCGAAAAACTGTTGCAGATCTTCGGCCGACTGGCTGTGCGCCGCGATGGCGTACAAGGCGGCATTCAACTCCTCGGCGCGCTTCTGCTCGGTGATGTTGCGATAGGAGGCGTACGCTCCAACTCTTCTGCCGTTCAGCGTTACCGGCGCGGTGGAGAGCAGCACCTCGACCAGGGAGCCATCTTTTCGCTGGCGCCGGGTCTCCAGGGAAAGTTTGCTTTCAGTCTTGATGGTCTCTGTGATCCACGCGGTTTCGGCGTAGCGATCGGGCGGCACGATGAGGTGGTCGAGCCGCTTTCCTACGGCCTCAGCGGCGGTAAAGCCGAACAGGCGGGTGAACTCCCCGTTGATACGCAGAATGCGTACCTCTTGGTCCACAATACTGATCGCTTCCGGCGCGTTCTCGATGATCTGTTCGAAGTAGGCTTTCTCCACGGCGAGCGGAACGTCGGCGGCATTGCCGTTCGCGGGCGAAGTGGCCGGGGCTGGATCGGAGGTCTGGATGAAGATCGGCGGCGCACCGTGCTCAAGAGCATCCTGCGGCGCCTCCCCCCGCGGCAGTTCGGTCGAAGTTGCTGCCGGGGCGATTTTCTCCCCCATACAGTCCTTTCCCAGTGTGCACTGGCGATAGTGCGATGGTAAGCGGGCCGGGTTATCCGCCGAAAGTTACCGCAGTAATAAAAATTTTCAAATTGGGGAAGCGGTTCGCCTGTAGAGACGGGGCTTGCCCCGCCTCTACGGGAAATCGGGTCCGGAGCCTCTCAGGAGGCGTTCGCCAGCACTACGCACACCTGGCGCAGTATCAGCCGCTGCTCGTCGGTCACGACCAGAAACTCAAATCCGCAGCGCAGGCCTTCGCTATAGCGCACCACGGCTCGCAACTTCATGACGTGAGGCGGGAGCGGGACGGGAAACTCCAGGGAAACAACTTCGCCGGCCTGCAACTCACCGCTGAGGGTCGCCCCGGCGCCGTCCTCGCCGAGTTCGCTGGTTCGGCCCCAGCATGTGGTCGTCAGGCCTTCGCGAAACACCGACACCTGAACGCGCACGTCAAAACGATAACGGGAGAAACGCCGCAGCCGCCCTTGAGCTTTGGCTGCCGCTTGGGCGTGGTCGCTCAATTCAGATTCTCCATTTCAGATCTCTCTTTCAGATCATGATTTCCGACCCGCTTTCCCCAGCCGCGGGGAAATGGGGATCAGCTTTCGCCGACTTTGCGAGTTTGGCCTGCCTGAAACTCCTCGCCTTGCGATTGTGCCTCAGCACAGGGGTGTCCTCAACGGCATCAAAGTCCATGTACTAACGAAGTGAGCGTTCGGGCGAGGGGAGTCGGTGCCGCATTGCCACGTTTGCGCATTTCTTTTCCGCCGGTAGAGACGGGGCTTGCCTCGTCTCTAACGGGAAGCAGATGCCCCTTCCAAGGCTGTAAAGCTGCGTAAAAACGCGTGACAGACGCTCTCTGCGCATCTAACATCGGTACCAGGCTGCTGGGGATAACGCTGCCGGAGCCGCACTGGGGTAATCTGAATTCTTATGTCCTACCGCTCAAACGCCGCCGAAGCCTGGTATCCCAACCCGCAGTCCACGGCGGCACAGCCGGAGATTCCGCTGGATTTGCTCACGCCGCCGAGCCTGACGCAGCCGCTCTGGAGGTCGCTGGCCGGCAATCTCCGCGATACCTTCGCGCCGGAGAAGTTGCCGCCGCTAGTACTCACTTCACGGCCGGCGAATGTCGGCCTGCTGCTTGGGGAGCGTCTACGCCTGCCTTGGTTTCGCACCGTGTTCACCAACATCGGGGACGTGATCTCTCCGGAAACATTGCCGCCGCTTGAACTCGAATCGCGGCCCGTCGATGTCGGCGAACTGATCACCGATCAACTCAGCCACTTCTGGTGGGGCTCGCTGCTGCGGAATTTGGCCGATCGCGTCGCGCCGGAAACACTGCCGGCGCTCCATCTGACTTCCAAGCCGATTCTGGACATCATTCCGAAGTCATGGATCCTGCTGCCGTTGTGGTCGGAAGTCGTGGACACGCCAAAGGTGTTTTATCCTGACAAGCCGAAGCCGCCCGATGCGGTGAGGCCGGCCAATCTGCAACCGGTGGCGTTGCCGGCGGAAAGGCGGGAAGCTCTGGTCATCGAACCCACCTCCGCCGACCTGCTGCGCGACCTGCGCCGCTCGCGCATGCGGCAGCGAATCTGGATCGGGCTGGCGACCGCACAAATCCTCTACATGGCCGCGATGGCTTTAGGGAAACTCTAAAGGATCGGGTCATCGGGTGCTCGGGTCATCGGGTCATCGAAAAACCGCTGGGAACTTGGGTTTTGATCACCCGATGACCCGATCATCCGATCACCCGATCCCAGTGCCTCCGTGGTGAATTGTTCTTCCGCAGTCTCTACTGCCTCAACCCCATCCAGCCTTCGGCAATCACCATGGAATTTCCGGGGTTGCGAGCATCGTACTTCACGGAAGTCGGCAGGCCCAGCCGGCAGGAATGTAGATTGATCCACTGCCGAAGATAGGTGACGTCCTGCGACGCCTCATAGGAAACGCCGGCCACGTCATACTGGTAAATCAGCATGGTGGCGGGACGGTTCGTCTCCACGGCGATTTCCTGAACATCAATCACCGTGCCATCGGTGATGCGCCCAACCGTATTCAGCCAGGTGCGGCGTTCGAGCTCGACGTCGTTCGCGTTCTTGGATTTCCGGCGCAGCAGGGCGTAGCCGGCGACGGCCAGGCCAATTGTGCCCAGCGCAAGTGTGTAGAGACGAAGCGAAATCATTGGCAAACGGAACCTGAGCCTTTCGGTCTACTTTCAGCATAAGCTGTAACCTCGCAGACCGCCAAGGGCACCAAGGTGCGCGGGATGTACGGGAGCTGTGGATATTTTTTGGACCCACGAGATAAGCGGGCTCGTTGTTGGGAAACTAGACAAGGCTCCACGCTGCACACCCACCCTCGCTTCTGGCACAATGTTCCCGGAGGTTCTCATGCCGCAGAAGCGAATCCTCATACTGGTTGGTGATTACGTTGAAGATTACGAAATCATGGTGCCGTTCCAGGCCCTGCAGATGGTCGGACACCAGGTCGAGGCCGTCTGTCCGGGAAAGAAGACGGGCGAGTCGGTGCGCACCGCGATCCACGATTTCGAGGGCGACCAGACGTACAGCGAGAAGCGCGGGCACAACTTCACCCTCAACGCGAACTTTGATGAAGTGCATCCGGAGAGCTACGACGCGCTGGTCGTGCCCGGTGGGCGGGCGCCCGAATATCTGCGCCTGAACCCGCGGGTGCTCGAAATCGTCCGGCACTTTGCGGAGACGAACAAACCGATCGCGGCCATCTGCCACGCGGCGCAACTGCTGGCCGCCGCCGGAGTGCTCAAAGGCCGCCGTTGCAGTTGCTATCCCGCCGTCGGTCCCGACGTCGTGGCGGCGGGTGGAACCTATGCGGATATCCCCATCGACAAAGCGTGTGTGGATGAAAACCTGGTAACCGCTCCGGCATGGCCCGCGCATCCGGCCTGGCTGGCGGCGTTTCTGGAAGTGCTGGAGAAGCCAGTCACCCGGAAAAGCGCCGCCTAACAGCCCGTGGCGCAAAGTGGGATTCGTATCAGGGCATCGCTTTAGCGATGCCGTAACTTCCCGAAACAGACGCCCCTTTAGGGGCTGGGCGCCGACAACCGACTTTCACCACAGGATGTTAACCCAGGCTAGCTGGGGCAACATTCACCTGGAAATCGCGGACGTAAACAGCAGCGGAAAAACTCAAACTTCTCAACGAACGGGAAGGGCGCCAGTTCACTCGTGCCGCCAAGTCATTGAAATCGGCACAGACTCGGTCAATGAGTGCAAACGCGATTTTTCGCCAATTGAGTGCCGAATTCGGCTTCGAGCTTAGTATGTCTCTGACACGGAGATCGCCAAGTAGTTCAGCTTCCCTGAGGCAAACCGAGCCTCGATGTACGCCTCCCCGTCTCGGGACTGCTTTTTCGAAGCTGGGCCAGAGTTTCGGGGGTGGTTTTCTTTTTGTAATCGAAGTAATAGACGAGCTTCTTTGGCGTAGCGATACTCGGATCACCGAGGATGTTTTTCACTTGCTCAGGCCCCATCCCCAATCTCAGCCCACTCGTAGTCGAGTTGTTCGCCGATACGGCGTTGGAACGTGTGCAAAGCTCGCTTCCGTTCCATTTCGGCCCGCCTTCGAACAGGTACAGAACTGAGTTTATTTCGCCGAATTCGAAAATCAGGTGCACGCTGCCGGACGCGGACATATAACAAATCTGATTTCGGCCGCTAGCCGCATCCCCGCGCTCAACTTCAATACCTTCGCCAAACTTGGAACGAATCTCGGAAAAATCGTGGCGCGGTGCACCCAACGTGATGCCAGCAATCTGAAAATTCTTCTCCGCTGGTTCTCTACTCTGAAAGTGTATGGGTTGTTGGGGTTCGCGATACGGGGCTTCTTCTAGCCTCGTATATGACCACCAGTCGGAGCTGTCCAGCCGCACCGGAGTACTTTGCGCCAGCGCAAAACCGATGAGGACGCACACACATAGGACCGGAGCGGGACATAGACGTCTCAGTGGGTACAGAATGGAGGAGTGCATACCCATATCTTATGACGGCCCAGCGCAGCCTCCATGTAACTGTTGTAACCAGGCG
>JBEKDG010000094.1:0-10509 GCA_050014475.1 Terriglobales bacterium
GGTGTATGAAACGATCGAGCAGAACTATGCCGACCCGGTGAATCCCGACAAGGCAATTTATAACGGCGCCATCCCGAGCATGTTGCACCAGCTCGATCCCCACTCGAATTTTTTCGATCCCAAATCCTATTCCGCGCTGCGCGAAGAGCAGCGCGGCAAGTATTACGGCGTGGGCATGACGGTCGGCCCGCGCAACAATAAAGTCATCGTCATCGCTCCCTTCGTCGGCACCCCGGCCTATCGCGCCGGCATCCGCCCGGGCGACATTATCGCCGCCATTGACGGCAAGCCCACCGACAACATGAGCACCTCCGACGTTGCCGATCTGCTCAAGGGACCGAAAGGCACCACTGTCCGCATCACGATGTTGCGCGAAGGTTCCGACCATCCGCTCGAATTCAGCGTCATCCGCGACGAGATTCCGCGCTACAGCGTGGACCTGCACTTCATGATCAAGCCCGGCATCGGTTACATGCACGTTGCCGGATTCCAGGAAACCACCGAGCATGAAGTCGCCGAGGCTCTCGATCACATGGGCGACCTGAAGGGCCTGGTCCTCGATCTGCGCCAGAATCCTGGTGGCCTGTTGAGTGAAGGCGTAGGCGTAGCCGACAAATTTCTAAAGAAGGGACAGCTAATCGTCTCGCACCACGGCCGGTCGTCACCAGAAAAGCGGTACGTAGCAGCCCGCGGCAACGGTGGTAAAGAATATCCGTTGGTAGTGCTGGTCAATCGCGGCACCGCTTCGGCCGCCGAGATTGTAGCCGGAGCAATTCAGGATCACGATCGCGGCCTGATCGCCGGTGAGGTCACGTTCGGCAAGGGCCTGGTGCAAACCGTGTATCCGCTGGCCGAAAATACCGGCCTGGCCCTGACCACCGCGAAGTATTACACCCCAAGCGGACGCCTAATCCAGCGCGATTACTCCAATCTTTCCTTGTACGATTACTACTACAACCGGGAGAGCGAAGAGAATAACGCCAACCACGAAATCAAGCTCACCGATGGCGGACGCACCGTGTATGGCGGCGGCGGCATCACACCCGACGTGAAATTGGCGCCCTACAAGTCCAACAAGTTCCAGGACGCGTTGCTGCAGCACTACGCTTTGTTTAATTTTGCCAAGCACTACGCGCTCACCCACAAGATCGCGCAGAACTTCGAAGTGGACGATGCGCTGCTGCAGGAGTTCCGCAAATTCCTCGACGAAGAAAAAATACCCTATACCGAAGCCGAGATGATCGAGAGCAACGATTGGCTGCGCTCCAACATCAAGAGCGAACTCTTCGTGGATGCCTTCGGCCAGGAGGAAGGCTTGAAGGTGCGCGCCGAAACCGATCCGGAGGTGATCAAGGCTCTGGAACTGATGCCGCAGGCGCGCGCTCTGGCTGACAATGCCAAGAAAGTGGTTGCGGAACGAAATTCGGCCGCTCCGGTCACACGCTAGGCAAGCCGTACTTCGATTCCAATTACTGGCCCGGACAACCGGGTCTTTTGCTTTGGTTAAAGCGGGAGTTCTCAGTTCCCGGTTCTCAGTTCTCAGGAAAACCAGTTTGTTTATCGAATGCCACTGAGAACTGAGAACTGGGAACTTCGCTCTTGAGTGTGGCCTCCGAAAGCCCTAAAGTACAGGAAGCGAAACGCGCGGAGGCGTCTGTCTGCCAGCGGCAATCATGTTTCAATCTGGCCCTTGGATTTCCGCCCCTTGGATTTCCGCCCCCTGGATTCCGGCGGTGCTGGTGGCGATGGGCGCGGGATTTCTCGACTGGCGCTACCGGCGGATTCCGAACTGGCTCACGGTGTCGGGCCTGGCGGCCGGCATCGCGGTCAACACGATTCTCTACCGCTGGCCGGGACTGAAAGCGGCGCTGCTGGGGACGTTATTGGGCCTGGGGTTGCTACTGCCTTTCGTACTGGTCCGCAGCCTCGGCGCCGGCGACTGGAAGCTGGCGGGCGCGTTGGGAGCTTGTCTCGGTCCGCGGCAACTGCTCTCCGTGCTCATGGGTACGATTCTGGTTGCGGGAGTCATGGCGCTGGCCGTGGTCATCTGGAAAGGGCGGCTGAAACAAACGCTATTGAACATCGCGCATTTGCTGGCGGCGTTGTTGAGCCTGCGGATGCCTGGGTCTGAGGTATCCCTCGACGATCCGCAGTCAACAAAAATTCCGTTCGGCGTGGCCATGGCACTTACGGTTTTGTTCTATGGGATGGGCAGAGCGATGGGGCATTTGTAATTTGCAATTTGTGATTTGTAAATCCATTTATGATTTGTCATCCCGAGCGCAGCGAGGGATCTGCAGTTTGCTGAACATCAAACGAATCGCGCAACAGCTCGGAAGCACTGACGGGGCGGAGATCGCCGAGGCCGCGCTGGTGCTGCCCTTGGTGTTTACGCTTCTGTTGGGCATCATCTGGTTTGGACGGGCCTTCAACATCTACTCGACCATCCAGCAGGCGGCGCAGCAGGGAGCGATCACCGCGGCACGGGATTCGTGCGCCACATGTGGAAACGCCCTCCCTAACGCTACCACCGCAGTGGACCCCGTGGTTGTGGCGGTGTTGAAGGCGTCCAGTCTCGATGCCAGCCAGATCAAGCAGTGGGAGGCCAATAATCCTACTCCTGGCTTGCAATCGTGTCCGGCGCCAGCGCCACCGGTATCATGTACACTGACGGGCAATAAAATCTGGGTCTGCAGTTCTGTGCTGCTGAATTCCTCGACCCAGCCCGCACAATGCGGAGCCATGGTCAGCTTTCAATATCCATTCACGTTCAACCTGCTGTCCCTCACACCCCTGCCGTCGATTACGATGTCGGCGCAGGCGCAGAGCAGGATGGAGAACTAGATGCTCCGGTTTCGAATTTTGCATCGTCGCGAAAGTCCCCACATCTCGATGTGTGCGGGAAGTGGGGCACCCGGCTCGGTCGGTTTGCGGAAGGATGATCGGGGAGCGGCGTTGCTGGAGTTTGCCATCTCGTTGCCGCTTCTGGTGGTGTTCGTGGTGGGCATCTACGATTTTAGCGGCGCTTTCAACCAGAAGCAGAAGATCGAGCAGGCGGCGCAGGAAGGCGCCATCATTGCCGGGGCCCAGCCGATGAGCGACATTCAGTCGATACCCGGTAGCAACCCGGATTCTCTGCAAGCGGTGGCGACCGCAGTTTTCAACTCGCTGACTGGCAGTGGAGTGCTGGCAAACGGAGCTTGCGTGCCACCGGGCGCAGCATCGGGACCGGCTGGACTGACTTGGACTTACACGATTTCCGGGTGTAACAGCGCTCACCCCAACGACAAACTCGTTATTACTATCAACCGCGGATGGGTGACTGGATCCGGGTCGCCGATGGCCGTCGGGACCGTCGTGACTGTACAGTACACATATTACTGGCAGTTCAATAGCGTGATTCAATTGTTATTCCCCGGCCCGAGCGGCTATGCGGCTACAACGCAGTTGACGGAGAGCGCTACGGTCCACAATCAGATGTGAGTTATGCGTTTAAAGAAGAACATCTCGGGGCGGAAAAGCGAGCAAGGGATCATCATCACGCTGGTCGCGGTGTTCATCCTGTGTGTGATCGGAGCGATGGCCGCACTGTCGATCGACGTGGTGACGCTCTACACCGCGCGCAGCGAGGCGCAACTGGCGGCCGATAGCGCGGCGTTGGCCGCGGCGCGCGTGCTGGCTAACTCGGGAATAACTTCGGAAGCTGGCGGCGGGTTGGTGGCGGCCGCAGATACTCTCGCCCAGGGGGTCGCCCTTCAGGTCGCGGGGCAGAACCAAGTGGGAGGATCGAGCCTGACCGCCGTTTCCGTTGTTTTTGGTGGAACCGATACCAACCCGACGGTCACCGTAAGCGTGCAAAAAACCGATCTGCCAACCTTCTTCGCGCGCATCTGGGGGACCAAATTCGTCACGGTGGGTGCGTCGGCCACGGCGGAGGCCTACAATCCTTCCCCCAACGCCGGGGGAACATCGACTGGCGGCCCGCCGGTCGCGCCCATTTGCGTGAAACCGTGGCTGCTGCCGAACCTCGATCCCAGCAATACGGGATCGACAACAGCCCCGATTTTTGATCCGACGTCGGGCGCGATTCAGACTACGACGCTTCTGGGTTGGAGTTCAACCGACCCCAGCGGAGTCCCCATGACCCTCGCGTGCGCCTCCGCGAACGGCACATGCACGGTGCCCTTAACGCCCAGCACCACCCTACAACCTTGGAGCTATTTCCCTGGAGATGATGGCACAACCTTTCCACACCCGATCAACTCGCAGCCGAGTTGCAATCCGGCGCTGACCACCAATTATCAGGAGAGTGTTGCGGGTTGCATTGAGATACCAATCTCGTGCAGCA
Organism: Terriglobales bacterium; assembly: GCA_050014475.1. Classification (GTDB taxonomy): domain Bacteria; phylum Acidobacteriota; class Terriglobia; order Terriglobales; family Acidobacteriaceae; genus Acidiflorens. The sequence goes on from JBEKDG010000094.1 coordinate 4,349, forward strand.
GTCCCGCAAAAAAACCCGCCAATATCGACACTCAGCCCTATCCCAATCCGAGCCGAAATTCTGACACAGCAGATGCGGTGAATTGCCTGACTCATGCGACGGCGGGCAAAGGCGATACGGTAGCTTCTAAGGCTCCGCCGGTTGCGCCTTTTCAATTCGTCGCGGGGGCCGACAATCCGATTACGGGGACGGCAAGCAAGGATGTGATGGTCAGCGATTCGCTGGTCACGGTGCCGGTTTTTGACGTTACCAACTACAGCCCCAATGTGCCCAGCGTGCCGATCATCGGGTTCGTGCAGCTATTTCTGAATCCTGACGGCAACGCAACGCTACCGAGCGGCGCCGTGAACACCACGGTCATCAACCTGGTTGGTTGCGGAACCAGCGCCACCGGCACGCCGATTCTCGGCAATGGCGCGTCTCCTGTGGCGGTGCGGCTAATCTCGCCGTAGTAGTTGGAAATCAGCTGAGGATTGTCTGATTTAGATTTCTCGAATCGAGGCACGAACCGGAAAGGGCACGACTTCCCAGCCGTGCCCATTATGAGGATGAGTCCTAAGTGTGGTGTCCCGCAAGTCCGTGGCATAAATCGAAACTGTCATCCAAAAATCCACCCTGTCATCCTGAGCGAAGCGAAGGGCCCATGTATTTGAATTCGCGATGCATGAGGTCTTTCGCTTCGCTCAAGATGACAACCCAAACTTAAGTCGTGAATTTGCGGGACACGACATTAGAAAATGCTGGGGTCGCGGCGAGTCAGGATGACGCGCTCGAGGCTTAGTTCATTGCCTACAAAAATAAAGTTATAGGGCGAGCCGTTCAGCAGCGATCCGAGCACATCGCGCGCCGGGGCCGGACCCAGATCGGCGACCACTTGTTCCTGCTCGGCGCCGGCGGGAATCGCAATCTCGGCCTGCGTCTGGCGCTGCACTTCGAACAACACTTGCGCCAGCGTAGCTTTCTCGGCGCGGATGCGCAGCATTCCGTTTTCAAAGGTCACGGTCACGAGCGGCTGCGGTGGCGGCGCTTCACTGACGGCGGCGGGAAGTGGCGGCGCCGGCGAATTTGCAACTGCGGCAGAAACTCTGGCGGCCGCGGCGTTCGTGCCCGCGGCAAGCGAGGCATTCTGAAGTCTTGCGGTGGGGGCAGCCGGCACATCGGGAGCCTTGGCGGCAGCGGCGGTGGCCCGACTCGGCTTTACTTGACCCAGCTTTACCGGACCCAGTCTTACGACGATCGCATTCCCGGTTGTCGAAATCTGGGTTGTCGAAATCTGATACGACTGCGGCTCCGCGAGATCGAGCACGATCCGCGTAATCGGAGGGTTGCTGAAAAAAAGTCCGGAGCGAATTCCCTTCAGCGCGCCGCGATTGACTTTCAGGGCGCGCAACGCGGCGGAGGGAAGCGCGCCGGGAAAATCCACAACGATGCGATCCGGACCGGTGATGGCCTGGGTCTCGGGCGCTACCGGTGCTCCCGAAATCTGTATCTCCACTTCCATGGCGGCGCCCGTTCCGCGCACTGCGACGTGCTCGACGCGAGCGCCATTCTGCGCGCTCTTTGCCGAACTATTCTGCGCAGACATCTGCGCGCAAGTCGGCGCCGGCAACAAGGCCGCAGCGGCCAGCAAAGCTGCGACATAAGAGAAACGTGGCATTGTGGCTCTGAGCAAAGTCTAGCAGTTATGGGACGGGCAATCCGCACCGGAGGTCGTAGCACTAATTGCGGAGGTCAATACGGCTCTGGCAACCGGCTTGCAGTTCCCGCTCTTACGCGGCCGGCGGTCGAATCTTCATAGTGCGTATTTCATACATGGTTCTTTGAAAGGGCCCGGCTTCAGCCGGGCCGCCACGAGCCGCATGAACGCCGGGCTTTACAGGCTGCGGAAAAACTCCGATTCAAGCGGGTTTTGGGAAGGGCACGACTTCGTCGTGCCGTTAAGTTGCTGAAAATGTGTCCGCGCTTTAGCGCCTGAGGTGAGCTTCTTGCGCGTCCGATTAGTTTTTCCGCAGTCTCTTTAGCCGCTGCGGCGCCACCGAGTTAGTAAGATGACTTTTTCCGCAGCCTCTTAAGAAGCAGTAGCGTAAGAAGGAACGAATCAAAAAGGAATGGCGCAGCGGGAACTGTTGAACCGTACCGCACACCACTGGAATGCGCTGTGCGGTGCGGGGATGCGGGCGAAATGCCAGCCCCGCCCCTTTCACGAATGTCGCCTTAGCCCCTTTGTCGGCTTAGCGTCTCCTGAATCCGCCGTCAAGCAGGGCTGCTGCCGACAGCTCCGCCAAACCTCAGGCGTGATAAACCCGCTCGTTCCGCCGCGCTTCGTACCACAGCGCCAGCTCGACGCGGTTCCACAGTCCCAGCTTGTCGTAGATCAATCGCAAATAATTTTTCACCACGTGCTCGGTGGTCCCGAGCGAATCGGCGATCTCCCGGTTCTTGCAGCCCTCGGCTACGCGCTGAATGATCAATTGTTCGCGTTCGCTGGGCCCGCGGCGGTTTGCTGTCTCTCCAACCATAATTGCCTCCTATAAAGTAAAGTCGCGAGCTTAACCCGCTTGATGCCGCCCTTGATTCCGAAACGCAGAAACAGGCGGTTGAAATGTGCCTTGACCGTTCGCTCGGCAATGTTCAGATCGCGGGCGATTTCGGAGTTGTCACATCCCTGAAGAAGCAGCTCAATGATCTGCCGTTCCCGGGGCCCCACTTGGCTGAACTTCTCTTCCATAAACACTGCACCTGACCGAAGCGCCCCGGTCGCCGCAAGTGGCTCAGCAATCAGGTCTCTCGGCACATCTGGATTCGGATCTTTGCGTCTCATTTTGCATTCACGCGGCCAAATCGCGCCGCAAATGTTAACTAACTGTGAAAACTTCGGTTGCGCGTCGTTTTGCTGGGAAAACCACAGTTACTTCGATCATTGCAGGCAGGTTGCGGGCACAGACGCACACCAGTTTTGCTCGGCGTCTAGGGTGAATCACTTAGTACAAACTTCCGGGGTACCTGCCTGCCAACGAGCATGATTTACACAGAAGTACATCCTCAGCCCGTTCTCTCCCCTCCCATATAATGAATTGTGGACTTCAAGCTGGTAAGCAACTACAAGCCCCAAGGCGACCAGGGACGAGCCATCGACAGCCTCACCCGCGGCGTCTTTGATCGCGAGCAGCACCAGGTGCTGCTCGGCGTCACCGGATCGGGCAAGACGTACACCGCAGCCAAAGTGATCGAGGCCGCCAACCGTCCTGCCCTCGTCATGGCCCACAACAAAACCCTGGCCGCCCAGCTCTACCACGAGTTCAAAAGTTTCTTCCCCCACAACGCCGTCGAGTATTTCGTCTCCTATTATGACTACTACCAACCGGAGGCATACGTGCCGGCGGCGGATCTTTATATTGAGAAGGAAGCGACCATCAACGACGAGCTCGACAAGCTGCGGCTCTCGGCGACGCGGTCGCTTTTTGAGCGGCGCGATTGTTTGATTGTTGCGTCGGTCAGCTGCATTTACGGTTTGGGATCGCCAGAAGCTTACTACGGGATGTTGCTGTTCCTGGAAAAGGGACAGAAGATCAAGCGCGCGGACATCACTCGCAAGCTGGTGGAAATTCTTTACGAGCGGACTGAAGGCGATTTCCGCCGCGGGACTTTTCGCGTGCGCGGCGATGTCATCGAAATTTATCCCACCTACGACGACAACGCTTATCGCATCGAAATGTTTGGCGATGAGATCGAATCGCTCTCGCAGATCGATCCGCTCTTTGGGACGGTCAAGCAGCGTTACATGCGGCTGCCGATTTATCCGAAGACGCACTATGTGATGAAAGAAGAGACCCGCGCGTCCGCAGTCGCCTCTATAAAGACCGAACTCGCGTGGTGGGAAGCGGAACTTGAGAAGCAGGGACGCCTGGTCGAATCGCAGCGCATCCATCAGCGCGTGATGTACGACCTTGAAATGATCAAGGCCATGGGCTACTGCCATGGCATCGAAAACTACTCCCGCCATTTCACCGGACGGCTTCCCGGCGAGCCGCCGCCCACGCTGCTCGACTATTTTCCGCGCGACTTTCTGCTGTTCATCGACGAGTCTCATCAGACCGTGCCGCAACTCCACGGCATGTATCACGGCGACCGCTCGCGCAAGCAGACGCTGGTCGAATACGGGTTCCGCATGCCGTCCGCGCTCGACAATCGCCCGCTCACCTTCGAGGAGTTCGAGCATCGCACCAACCAGATCGTCTATGTCTCCGCCACACCGGGACCTTACGAACTTACTAAGTCGGCCGGCGTGGTGGTTGAACAGATCATTCGCCCCACTGGCCTGATCGACCCGCCGGTCGAGATACGCCCCGTCAAAGGACAGATCGACGACCTGCTGCACATGATCCGCGACCGCGTAGCTCGCAACGAGCGCGTGCTGGTGACGACGCTGACCAAGCGCATGTCCGAAGACCTGGCCGAGTATTACAGTGAAGTTGGCGTGAAGTGCCGTTACATGCACTCCGAAATCGAAACGCTGGAGCGGGTGAAGATTTTGCGCGACCTGCGCAAAGGCGAGTTTGATGTATTGATCGGCATCAATCTTCTGCGCGAAGGCCTCGACCTGCCCGAAGTGTCGCTGGTCGCGATCCTCGATGCCGACAAGGAAGGCTTCCTGCGCTCCGCCGGTTCGCTGATCCAGACCATGGGACGCTGCGCCCGCAACCTGAACGGCCGGGCGATTCTCTATGCGGATCGCATGACCGACTCCATGAAAAAGGCGCTCGACGAAACCAACCGCCGCCGCGCCATCCAGCACGCCTACAACGAAGAAAACGGAATCACCCCCGAATCCATCATTCGCCCGCTCGACATGACGCTAGTCGCGATCGTAAGCGCCGACTACACCGACCTGACCGGCCCCGAAGCCGAAGGCCTCCCAGACCTGAAATCGCAGGAAGAGTTAGACGCCTACATTGGAAAGTTAGAGAGCGATATGCGAGAAGCGGCCAAGCGGTTTGAATTTGAAAAAGCGGCTAAGCTGCGGGATACGATCAGGGAACTGCGGACGAAGGAATTCTTGTTCGCGTAGGACGCACGTGTGGCGCGGACACTCCTGTCCGCGAATGTTTGCACCTGCATTGCCCACGGAGGGACCACCCCTGCCCGTCCGCGCCAAGAAAGACCTGCCTTAACCTTTCGAAAACAGGTGTCAAATCCTTACTCGCAAAAGACACGCTTTTCGTGTTACACTGGATTCGTGTCATCCACTCGTCGCCTACGCAATGTAACCGTGACCCTGGAAGAAGACGTCGCCCAGTGGGCTCGGATCGAGGCGGCGCGCCGGGATACCAGCGTTTCGCGGCTGCTGGGAGCGCTGCTGAAAGAGCGCATCTCGGCCCAGGGCGGTTCTGCAGCGGAAGCGGCGGAGCGACTGGCGAGTTTCGGCAAGCGACACAGGCTCTCTTTGCGTGGGCTCAAAATCAGAGATCTGATCAATGAAGGACGCCGGTGAGCCGATTTGTCGTCGACGCCTCCGTCGTCCTGACCTGGTGCTTCCCCGATGAGAATGCTGTCATGGCGCAGCATGTCGCCGGCATGTTCAAGCGAGGCGACACCGCAGTGGCGCCATCATTCTGGCCGCACGAGGTTCTGAACGCCCTGCTGGTTGGAGAAAAACGCAAGCGCATTTCCAAGGAGCTGGTGCGAAGCTTCCTCGATGACCTGGCAGCGCTCCCTATCGTGCTGGAACAGTTCCCCGCCAAAGTTGTTTTTGACAGGATTCAGCACCTTAGCCGCGAGCACGGCTTGACGGCGTACGATGCGGCTTACCTCGATCTGGCTCTAGGTAGCGGCTTGCCACTTGCTACCTTGGACGAGGACTTGGTCCGGGCGTGCAAGAAAGTGCGAGCGCGGTTGATGCAGGTTTGACGTTCACGGCTCCCAAGTCAACTACCCCGTCCTAACGTCGAAGAGCACGACGTTAGGATTGGGGCACCCGGCTTTCGGCACGCCTGAAGGCGTGCCCTGATACGAATCCCACTTGCACTGCGGACTGCGGCGCGGCTGAACAGGCTGCGGAAAAATGACTCAAGTTAGTAATCCGAGCATTTTCTCGAACCAAGATTCAACAACTTACAGGAGTATTTTTGACTCAAAAAGCCCTGAAATTACTACCTTGGTTC
>JBEKDG010000095.1:0-10466 GCA_050014475.1 Terriglobales bacterium
GTGCCGTCAATGTCATATCGATCAATATCGATGTCGGGGAAGTCGTAGTAAGTGCGGATTTCCTGAATCTGACGCAGCGTGTCCTGGAGTGCGCGCCAGTCCCACAGCCGGATGTTCTGAAGCGTAGCCTGATTGTTCGCCGGGTCGGCCGCGTCGACGGTCGTCTCAGCGGGAAACTCGCGCTGCGAGACCCGGTTCAATCCGTAGGCCTGCCGCGTCAAGTCGGTGTTGTAGACAATGTAGGGCTTCTCGCGAACCAGTTCGTTCGGTTTGACGATAAAGCTGCTGACGTACCAGGCGACTCCTTGAACGGAGACATAACAGACCGCGGCCGGAAGGATCGCCGCGGCAAGCCAGCGCCCACGTGGCACCCGCACGGCGTTGACGGCTGCGATCGCCGCGCCGAGAACGAGCGCCGCGCAGACGACGAGCATCCCTGTGAGCGTCACGTGCGCGTCAGTGTAGGTCACACCCCCGAAGATCGTATGATCATCGAACAATCGCTCGAACCGACCGACATACACACGCATCGCGAGGATCAGCAACAGGAACGCAAACGTGATGGAGAGCCCGCGCCAAGGTAATGTGACGTACCGGCTGAGACGCCCGGTGAGCACACGGGTTCCGCCCGTGATGAGGATGAAGAAAACGGCGAGTACACAGGTAATCACGGCTAGCGTAAGCAGCCAGCCGGCGATGAGCTGCCACGCGGGCAGGGCGAACAGAAAGAAATTCAGCGGCTTGCCAAAAATCGGGTCCACGACGCCACCCGTGGTGCGGGGTGCGTACCAAAAGAGCGCGAGCGTCGGCCACTCCACCATCATGCCGGCGCCGGTTGCAGCGCCAATGGCGAGCGAAACGCCGAGCGCGACGAGGCTCAGGACACGCTCAACCGGCAGCTTCAGCGGCTGTCCGCCGATGTAAATCGTGTGACCGCTCGGCAAATCGGGGAGATGCGCCCGCTTCAGAGCCAGGAACGATCCATACAGAATGAGAAATGTGGCCGCTGCAAAAGCCGTGAAGATTCCCCACTCAAGGCTCAGTGTTTTCCAGAACACGTCCCCGTAGCCGAGCGACCCAAACCAGAGCACGTCCACGTAATACGACAACGCGGTCCGACCGCCGAAGACGATGCCGGCAAGGACGGCGAGAATGAGAAGGAAGCGGCGCCGCCGCCGCAGCGGATGCGTCGGCGGCCAGTCAATGGACTCGGGCATTGCTCCACCCCGTTTTTACCAGCATTTCCGTTACCAGAGTTCCACGAGACGGTATTGTACAGTGCCTGAAGAAGAGTAACTACTTTGCGGTCCGTGAGCATTCCGTTTAGCCATTTCGCCAACTACCATTTAATCTTCTTCGCAGCCGGATCCAGCTGCGCAATCCGCAAACTGCGGACCTGACAGACGCGGACGGGTTCCCGCGTGAACCTGTCGCCGGCAGCGCCGCCCGGAAGGCCAGGTGGGCGGCTGTGCATCTTGGAAACGAGTAATTCACACCCTTTATCTTCCGAAGAGCAATCGTTCCAGTACGGGACCGAGGGCCAAGGCAGGAAGATAGCTCAGAGCCACCATCGTTACCAAACAGGTTGTGAGTAGGACCCCGAACGAAAAAGAATGGGTCGGAAGAGTTCCCGACGAAGAAGGGGTACTTCTCTGACGACCAAATAAATCTGCCAATGCCAATGCGGGAATCGCCAAGCCGAACCTACCCACCATCATCGCTAATGCTGTGGTGAGGTTGTAAAACGGAGTGTTCGCACTCAGACCGGCAAAGCTTTGGCCATTGTTGGCGAAGCAGGAAGTATAAGCAAACAGAATCCCCGTGAGACCATGCGGGCCGCCGTTGACTGTCAACCCGGACAGTCCCACCCTGGTGTTCACGGCAATCGCGGTGAGCGGGAGGACGACCAGCGGCGCGGCCAAAGCGTACAGCATGATCATTTTGTTCTCCGCGGGCCCTATTTTCTTTCCCAGGTATTCAGGCGTGCGCCCAACCATGAGTCCCGCTAGAAACACAGCGATCGCAGCGGCCATGACCATGCTGTAAAGACCAGTTCCCAGACCTCCGAATACGAGCTCTCCGAGCAGCATGTTTAATAGCAAAACCATGCCACCGAGCGAGGTGTAGCTGTCGTGCATGGAGTTGTATGATCCCGTGGCCGTGTTTGATGTAACGACAGCCGTGAGGGTCGAACCGCCGATGCCGAAGCGCACCTCCTTCCCTTCCATGTTCCCACCAGACTGGACGCGACTATTTCGGAAATCGACATTCCCGAGGTGGGGATCCACCCGTTGTTCAAAGTGATGTACGAAGACCAGTCCGCAGCCGAAGAGAAGCACCATCACGTAGTAGAAAAGCCATCCCTGTCGAGGCTGGCCAACCATCCTGCCAAAGGTGTTAGTCAATGCCGCAGGCAGGAGCACGATAGCCAACATTTCGATAAAGTTTGTAAGCGGCGTGGGGTTCCCATAGGGATGAGCCCCATTCACGTTAAAGAAGCCGCCGCCATTCGTGCCCAGATTCTTGATGATCTCCAGTGCGGCTACAGGACCCTGCGGTATGACCTGCTTGGCACCCTCGACGGTAGTGGCGACCGCATAGTGGCGGAAGTTCATCGGAACACCCTGCCAGACAAGCAGCAGGGCGCCTATCAATGCTCCCGGCAACAGGATCCAGAGCAGGGCGCGTGTCAGATCAACCCAAAAGTTGCCGAGCGTCTCGGAGAGCTGCCTGGCAAGACCGCGGATGAAGGCAACCCCCACGGCTAACCCAGCAGCGCCAGCCAGGAAGTTCTGTGCGCAGAGTCCCAGCATCTGGCTGAAATAGCTCATCGTGTTCTCGCCAGCGTAGGCCTGCCAAGTAGTGGTCGTCGAGAAGCTGATCGCCGTATTCAGAGCCAGGTCAGGGGATAACGGCGTCGTGTGGTACTGGGGGAAGAACCAGGGAAGAAACTGCTGCACTCTGAGAATGGCATACAACAGGAGCGTGCCGGCAAAACCAAAGAGCACGAAACACGTCGCATACTCCTTGCCGGTCATCTCCTCGTTGGGATTAACCGCGGTAATGCGATAGACAAGCCGCTCAACAGGAAGACATAAACGATCAAGTACGGTCCGCTTCCTGGAAAAGACCAGTTCCATGTACCCGCCCAAGGGATTCACCAGGATGGTGACGATGGCCACAAACAACACGTATTGAATTGCGCTGTAGAGATCCACCAGCCCTACTCAGAAGCAGACCGACCGAGGCGTCGTTACATGCTCAGAAAACATTCTCTATTGGGCTTTCGCCTTGGTCTCCACTGCAATCGTTTATCAAAGCGCGAGATTTTCTCAGCCCTCCGGACCCGACTTTCAAACGGACTCCTAGCGAACACGCCCGTACCGGGCATCGAGCGCAATATTGAGTTCGAGTACGTGAACGCGCGGCTCGCCCAGGAATCCCCATTGCCGGTTCTCAGAGTTCTCAAGAACCAGGCGTGCGACTTCAGCTTCCGGAATCTTGCGTTCCGACGCCACGCGCCGAATCTGGAACTCCGCCGCCGCTGGCGAGATATCCGGATCCAGTCCTGAACCCGATGTCGTAACCAGATCCACAGGGATGGGAGTACCGGGATTCTCGGCTTGCAGCTTGGCAACGTCTCCATTGACGCGAGCAATCAACTGCGCGTTGGTCGGGCCCAGGTTCGAGCCGGTGGAGGCGCTGGCATCGTAGCCTGCGGCGCCCGCGGCGGATGGCCGCGAATGAAAGTAGCCCGGCCCCGAAAATGGCTGCCCGATCAACCGCGAACCAACTACCACTCCGTCCTTCCCCCGGATGAGCTGGCCGTTGGCCTGCTTGGGAAAGATCAACTGCGCGAGTCCGGTCACCAGCAGGGGATACAGAATTCCCAACAGGACCGTCGTCGCGATCGTCATGAGTACCGCTGTGATCAGATTCTTCTTCATAGGTCTTCCCTATATCAGCTTGATGCCGGTGATGAACATGTCAATCAGCTTGATGCCGATGAATGGGACCACCAGTCCGCCAAGTCCATACACCAGCAGGTTCTGCCGCAGCAGGGATTCGGCGCTCATCGCCTTGTACGCGACCCCTCGCAGCGCCAGCGGAATCAGGGCAACGATGATGAGCGCGTTAAAAATAACGGCAGAAAGTATTGCCGACTGCGGCGTCTGAAGCCGCATGATGTTCAGCGCATTCAGCACCGGAAATGTTCCGGCAAACATTGCCGGAATGATCGCGAAATACTTGGCCACGTCGTTCGCGATCGAGAAGGTGGTGAGCGCTCCGCGCGTCATCAGCAACTGTTTGCCGATCGCCACTACCTCGATGAGCTTGGTGGGATTCGAATCCAGGTCCACCATGTTTCCGGCCTCTTTCGCCGCTTGCGTGCCGGTATTCATGGCCACGCCTACATCGGCCTGAGCCAGCGCGGGCGCATCGTTGGTGCCGTCGCCGGTCATGGCGACCAGCTTACCGTCGGCCTGCTCGCGACGAATCAGATCCATCTTGTCTTTCGGAGTCGCCTCCGCCAGAAAATCGTCCACGCCCGCCTCGCGCGCGATCGCCGCCGCCGTCAGGGGATTGTCGCCGGTGATCATGACCGTCTTGATCCCCATGGCGCGCAGTTGATTGAAGCGCTCGCGCATCCCGCCTTTGACGATGTCTTTGAGGTAGATCACGCCCAGCGCCCGCTGATTCTCCGCAACCACCAGCGGAGTTCCTCCCGAGCGCGCGATCTGTTCCACGCTCGCCTGAATCTCGCGCGGCAGCGATGTGCCGAACTGATGCAGGTATTTGGTGATGGCGTCGACCGCTCCTTTGCGAATCTCGCGGCCGTCCAGGTTCACGCCCGACATGCGCGTTTGTGCGGTGAAGGGGACGAACACGGCTTCGTGCGAAGCCAGTTCACGGCCGCGCAGGCTGTACTTCTCTTTCGCCAGCACAACAATCGAGCGACCTTCGGGCGTTTCGTCGGCGAGCGACGCGAGTTGAGCGGCATCGGCCATCTCGGCCGCGGTAATCCCCGGCGCGGGGATAAACTCCGCTGCCTGGCGGTTGCCGAGCGTGATCGTTCCGGTCTTATCGAGCAGCAACGTGTTCACGTCCCCGGCCGCTTCCACGGCGCGCCCGGACATCGCCAGCACGTTGTGCTGCACCAGGCGGTCCATGCCGGCTATGCCGATCGCGGAAAGCAGGCCGCCGATGGTGGTCGGAATCAGGCAGACCAGCAAAGAGACGAGCACAAATACTGTCTGCGGCGATCCCGAGTAAATCGCGAAAGGCTGCAGCGTAACCACAGCAAGCAGGAAAATGATGGTCAGGCCCGCCAGCAAAATGTTGAGCGCGATCTCGTTCGGAGTCTTCTGCCGCTCCGCGCCCTCGACCAAAGCGATCATTCTGTCGAGGAAGGTTTCGCCTGGATTCGAGGTAATACGGACTTTGATCACATCGGAAAGCACGCGCGTGCCACCGGTGACCGCCGACCGGTCTCCTCCGGCTTCGCGGATTACCGGCGCAGATTCCCCCGTAATCGCAGACTCGTCCACCGAGGCAACGCCTTCGATGACTTCGCCATCGCCCGGGACGAGTTCGTTCGCGGCCACCATCACGACATCGCCCGAACGCAGCTTCGCACTCGGCACCGTTTCTATCGTCCCGTCCGCCAGCAAGCGCCGGGCCTCGGTTTCAGACCTGGCTTTGCGCAGCGTGTCCGCTTGCGCTTTGCCGCGCCCCTCGGCCATCGCTTCCGCGAAATTCGCAAACAGCACCGTGAACCAAAGCCACAGCGTGATCTGCAGATTGAATGCGAAGCTCTGTTTCCCGCGGAATAACAGCAAGGTCGTCACCACGCTGCCAACCTCGACCACGAACATGACCGGATTCTTCATCATGGTGCGGGGATCGAGTTTGACCACGGCATCGACCAACGCCCGCCGGATGATTTTTGCGTTCCACAAACTCTTGCTTTTCTTTTCTGCCATGCGCCGCCTCAGAAAGTTTTCCCTGCCACCATCTGCAGGTGTTCAAGTACGGGCCCCAAACTAAGGGCCGGGAAAAATGTGAGCGCTCCCACAATCAAAATCACCGACACCAGCAGAACGGTAAACAGGGGCGTCGTCACCGGGAACGTACCCGCCGAAGCGGGCACCGTTTTCTTCTTCGCCAGGTTGCCGGCAATCGCCAGCATGGGAATGATCATGAAGAATCGTCCCACCAGCATCGTGAACCCGCCCGCGGTGTTGTACCAAAGCGTGTTACCGTTCAATCCGGCGAACGCGGAACCGTTGTTCCCCGCCATGGACGTGAACGCGTAAAGGATTTGGGTCAGGCCGTGTGGACCCGCATTGCTGATGCTCGATGTGCCAAATCCCTCGACCGATGAAATGCCCGTGAGCACCAGAATGATCAGCGGGAAAACCAGCGTGACCAGCATCGCCATCTTCACGTCATAGGCTTCAATCTTCTTGCCCAGATACTCTGGCGTTCGCCCGACCATGAGCCCGGCGATGAACACCGACAGCACCACGTAGATCAGGATGCCGTAGAGGCCCGCGCCCACTCCTCCAAAAACGGTCTCGCTGAGCATAATGTTGACCAGCGGCACCAGTCCGCCCAGCGGAGTAAAGGAATCGTGTTGGCCGTTGATGGCGCCGCAACTTGCGTCGGTGGTGACGGTGGCGAACAACGCAGAATTGGCGATGCCGAAGCGCACTTCCTTGCCTTCCATGTTGCCGCCCGGTTGCAGCGCGGTGGCGTGTTGGTCAACTCCGTACAGCAGAGGATTGCCTCTCGCCTCGGCCCAGTAAGCCGTCGTAACACCGCACAGGAATAGAATCGCCATCGCCGCCCAGACCGCCCACCCGTGACGCTGCGACCCCGTCATTCGGCCCAGCGTGTAAGTAAGACCTGCCGGGATCGCGAAGATGGAAAGCATCTGCAGAAGGTTGCTAAGTGGTGTGGGATTTTCAAAGGGATGGGCGCTGTTGGCACCGAAAAATCCGCCGCCGTTCGTGCCCAGCATCTTGGGGGCTTCTTGGGACGCGACCGGGCCTTGCGCGATAGTCTGATCGGTTACGGTGTCCATCGCCGGCTTGCCGTCTTGGCCGACCATCGGCTTGCCATCCGCTCCAGTTTTCTGGACCTGTTGCGGCTCGATCAGCTTCGCGGTGTCATACGGCCTGAGGTTTTGCACGGCTCCTTGGGAGACCAGAGCCAGAGCGTAGACGATGCACATTGGCAGCAGCAGCCAAAGCGTGGCGCGCGTCATGTCGACCCAGAAATTTCCGATGGTCTCCTTTTCCTTGCGCGCGATGCCGCGAACGAATGCGATCGCAAGCGCGATCCCCACCGCCGCCGACGCAAAGTTGTGGTAGGCCAGGCCAGCCATTTGCGTGAGATAGCTCATGGTGGACTCGCCGGAATAGTTCTGCCAATTCGTGTTGGTGGTGAAGGACGCGGCGGTGTTAAAGGCCAGTGCTGGAGGCACGCCAGCAAACTTCTGCGGATTCCACCAAGGCAGCAAATGCTGCGCGCGCTCAAGCAGATAGAGCAGCAGCATGGAGGCGCCGCTGAACAGCAGCATGGAGAAAGCGTATTCAGTCCAGCGCATCTCGTGCTCTTCATCGACGCCGGTCACGCGATAAAGCAAGCGCTCGATCGGCCGAACCACGGGGTCGAGAAAAGTGCGCTCACGGCTGAACACTCTTGCCATGAACACGCCGAGCGGCTTGGTGATTGCCAGAATCAGAGCCAGAAATACGACGATCTGCATCCAGCCATTGGTTGTCATTTCAGAATTTCTCCGGTCTCAGCAACGCATACAGCAGGTAGACCATCAACCCGGCACTTACAATCAGCATGATGATCGATTCAGCATTCATAGCGATTTGTCCTCAGTGAATCCGATCGCAGAATTGCACATAACCCAGCGACAGCAGGAAGAACGCTATCGCAACCACGACAAAGATCAGGTCTTGCATACAACCTCCTCCAAATGCAAACTAACTTTTCTTCACGATCAAAACTTGACCAGTATAGCCAAGTTCAGCCGGTTCTCATCCTTGCGGAGATCCGGCGTCCACCCCGAAACATAGGAGCCGTCGGGCCCCGTATTGCCTCCCGGAGGAGTAATTCCCCCGCGCCCTGAGAAATAAGGCACGTTGGCCGCGCGATAGTTGTACTCCCAGCGGAAGGTTATGTACTGACTGGGCATGTAATCGTAGGTTGCGGTCATGTCCCAGGCTTTGTAGGGATCGCCGGGATTCTGCGTGAAATAGGGAGTTCCCGAAACAGCGGTCGCACCATTGATGGGCGGCAACAGCACCAGGTAACGGCCCGGGTTGTTCATCTTGCCGCCGCCGATCGTTACTGCGTATCGGTCTTTATGGAACCACAGGCGGTTGTAGATCATGTATCCAACAAAGCTCTGCTTTGGATCGACGATGCGCTGCCCCCCGATTACTTTTACGGTATTCCCAAAGCAACTTACGCCGCCGCCGCTTTCGCAGCCCATGTCGCCGGTGAGCGAAAAGGCGGCCTTGTCGAGAAACTTTCCGGGATTATCGTAGTACTTCACCTCGATGCTGTTATCCGTGTGAAAGCGTGTACGGTTGGCATTTCCCAGTGTGTCGGTGCCCATGCCATAGTTATTCGAAATGATCGACACTCTCCCATTCGGGCGGTAGTTTACCTGGCCGCCGAGTCCGGGCTTCTTGTTAAATTTGCCGTACGATTGCCAACCGTTGATAAACCACGGTTCGATTTTCAACTTTGCAGTCGGAAACATCTGCAGTCGAACACCGTTAAAAAACCACGGCGTGTTTGACGATACATAAGACGGTTGATACGCCCAGTTATCGAAGTTGTAGTAACTGAACAAGCCGACATAAGACATGAAGATGCCGGCGTCGAGGTTGACCCCGTGCAGCGCATTGAAGTGGTACCCGCCATACGCCTCTGACACATAACGATAAGCAGTGTCGAGGTTCCACTGGCCGTGAGCAACGCTGGCGTCGTTTCTGGGTGTCGTCTGGGCGTACATGCCAAACTGCGTCATCAGCCGGGCGCGAACATTGTCATAATGAAAATCGCCGCCCACACCAAGTTGCGTCAGCTGTACTTCGCCCGACCGGAATACTTCGCTCGACCCACCAATCGTGTTGTCTCTTGGAGCGTTAAAGTCGTAAATATACGAGGCGTCGGCCCTGATTTCCGGCGTGAAGAACTTGCTGTCAAACGCCGCCTCTTTGGTGCGGGCGTTGCCGTTGAGCCAGGTCCAGTCGGCGAAGGCGAAAGGCTCAGCCGGCGCTGTCGCAGGGTTACTGGCGACGGGCGGCGGCGCTGCGGACTCGCTTTGCGGCTGAGTAAGAGAGGGCTGAGCGAGCGAGGCAGCAGCTAAGCGCGACTCCGGAACATTCGGCCCCTTGGACCCTGCTGCAGTTGCTTCCACGGCGGATATCGGCCCCTGCTGCCCGTCCCGCTTTTGCAGTTGGGCTTCGAGTTGCTCGATCCGCGCTTTCATGGCTTCGAGTTCCTTCATGACGGCAGGCGGAATCGGTTGATCTGACCTCGTTCCCTCCTGGACAGCGGTACCACTCGCGTCAGAAGCCGCCTGCTGCCCATGCAGTGGAAGCGTGAACAGCAATGCGCCCAGCACCATCAGCAGCGTGCGCTTTCCTATTGGCTTTCCTGCATTCTCGTCTTGAGTCGTTCCAGTATTCATAGGGATCAGTTCTCCATCCGGCTCACCGGTCCGCGCCGCGTGCGATCGGCTTTCCCCGTGCGTGGCGCGAGGTGTCGGCTCTCCCGGATCAGAGCCACCAGGAACCACAACAAAAAGCCCTCAGCAAACGCGCACACAATGAGCAAAAAATGAATCATTCCGGTCCTCTCTCGGAGGCGGCTTCCGTGCCATCTCTATTAAATTCGAGGCACCATAAAAGGGGAGTAAAGAGTTCGTAAGGAAGTCATAAAGAAAAAGGGCGCTTCCGGCTATTTAGTGGCTTGGGACACCAGATCGAGGCCGCCGCAGTGGAAGTAAATCGCGTGGACGAATCCTCTCCGTTAGCTTAACGAAGGAACGCGCTCTCCACTTCCATCTGAGGCGGGACATGGCGGTCTCTCCTGTTTTCTTTGTACGCGCGGGTCTGACCCACTACACTTGAACAGATAGAGCCATGAGGAAGAGCCTGCCGTTGATGCTTCGCCACGCTATGTATAACCTGCGTGGCGGCTTTTTGATTCGCCCGCTCACCATCGCGCTGACGCTCGGTTGCGCGGGCGCGTTCCTGTCGTGGTTGGAAGAGGAGTTTCCAGTCACCAGCGCCTGGGTGCCCACTGTCCTATTCCCCTCGCACGCCGACCCGCAAGTCGCCCAGGTCATTCTGGCGGGCATCGCCGCCTCCATCATGACGGTGGTGTCGATCGTGTTCGCCATCCTGTTGATGACGCTCACCCTGGCATCG
>JBEKDG010000096.1:0-9950 GCA_050014475.1 Terriglobales bacterium
CGGGAAGCACTTACTTCGGCCTGGGCCGGAGCGCAGATGCGCGTCCAGGATCAGAGTTGGGCTATGCCCAATGTTTTCAATGTGGGGAATGTTGTCAAACAGCTAATTTGGACGCGAATGACAAAATAGAGGATTTTCACGCGACAGACTTGCTCAAAACTCACGATCATCAGCAGATGTTAAAAGATCTCGCCGGGACAATTGCGCTACAGAAAAAAATCCATCCCGTGAGCTTCGGCATCGTAGTCGCTGACTTCAATTCCTTTTCCTTGACACAGCGGAGGTTCCTCACTGGAGCGACCCTCAGTAAGGCGAAATTGGTAACGAGCGGTTGCCCAAATAAGGCGTACTTCGTTCCTTTCCAGCTTTGCCTGAAGAGCGTAACCGAGTACGCTCCTGTTGGCGGAAGAGCCGACTTCTTCTTCGGCCTCGATAGACCTTTTGCTGGATACGCCAAGGAATTGTTCAAGCAGATGAAGAGCCAGTCGCGTGAGGACTCCGATTGGAAAACGAAGGACCGACTGGGAAAGCCATCTTTTCCACTTGCTAGTCAGACTCCACAGCTGCAAGCGGCTGATCTTCTAGTGCATCTAACTTACCAGCACATGCTTGAGCGTCACAAAGCTCAAAATTGGAAGGTGCAACCATCGGGACTTCTCCGCCAATGTCTGCGCAATCTTCGAAGTCGAGAGGACCACGCTTTCCAAAATAAGGAGTGCTTAGGGCAAACGCTTGAACTGCTGCGCAAGGCCGCCGGGGTCGAGTGGATGGACGAACTCGGCCAACCGCCAAGCGATTGAGAGGGGCGAAATGGATGCGAAGGCGATAATTGCAATCATCGAGAAACGAAGAGCAGAATATTTCGACAGGCAGCTGATTGCCGGCTCGGGGTCATCGGCAGATGTTGTTGAGTCTGCCCAGAGGGCTTGGGATTTTGTCCAAGAGTACGATTCTCTTTTGGAAGAGATCAAGGCGCTGGAGGGGAAGTAAACCCATCGGCGCAAAGTGGGCTCACTGCCGCTTGGCTAGAATCCGCCCATGCCGAAGTGGGCCATTAAGGTTCGCACTTCGTAGCTCAGGCGTATCACATCTCGATCAGCACATCCCCGCCCTCAATCTTCACCGGATACACCGCTACCTTCGCTCCCGGCGGACCGGCCTCGCCCGTCTTCGGATCCCACTCCCAGCCATGCCATGGGCAAACAACTTTCCCTCCCGAGATCACGCCCTGGCCGAGCGGGCCTCCGCGATGCAGGCAGATGTTATCCATGGCGCTGATTTCGCCGTTCACGTTGGCGACGCAGATGGTCTTGTCGCCGCAGGGGAATTCTTTGGCTTCGTCGAGGGCTGGGAGTTCGGATTGGGAAGCGAGTCTGGTAAACATGGCAGTTAGCAGTTAGGCAGTACGGGCTCGCCCGCGGCATTCTTGCTGTCCAAAAACAGCAGGTCCTTCGCTTCGCTCAGGATGACAAGAGTATATAGGGGAAGAAGTGTATGGCGGCGGTTTTAGCTGACGGCTGAGTGCTGATTGCTGAGTGCTACTTCGGCTGCATCGTCTGCGCCACCATCACCTGGCGCTTGAAATTTTCCATCATCCGCTCTTCGAGCCGCACTTCGGTGGGGCGCTTGGCGAGCGTCATGGTGTCGATTTTGTCCTGCAGCTTGAGCAGCGCGTAAAACAAATTCTCCGGACGCGGCGGGCAGCCGATCACATACACATCCACCGGCACGATCCGGTCCACGCCCTGCAGCACGGAATAGGTATTGAACGGTCCGCCGACCGACGAGCACGCGCCCATCGAAATCACCCACTTCGGCTCGGGCATCTGGTCGTATATGCGCTTCACCACCGGCGCCATCTTCAGCGTGACGGTGCCGGAGACGATCATCAGATCCGACTGCCGCGGGCTGGGCCGAAACACCTCCGACCCAAAACGCGCGATATCGAACCGCGCGGTTGAAGACGCGATCATCTCGATGGCGCAGCACGCCAGCCCAAACGTCATCGGCCAGAGCGCCGACTTGCGCGCCCAGTTAAAGACGTAGTCCACCGTCGAGATCATGAAATTCTTTTCGAACTTGTTCTGGAGCCAGCTCATGAGGCCTCGTTCGCTACAGGATAACCCATGAATCATACGCCCCGGAGTGATGGCGGTCACACTCCAGCCGCGAGCCAAGCTTGCCGGTGGAGAGCCGGGCGTCCCCGCCCGGCTGGACGGGCGAGACGCCCGTCCCTCCACCGTAGGACTCATCACGCGGTCTCGGTCCTAGTAGATCGTGTACCCCGGCGCCGGATTCCGCACATCTGGCTTTGACGCCATCAGCAGCAGCGCGCCGACGCGCTTGAAGGCCCGCAGGTCGTCCAGACTGTGGAATGAAATCGTCTGGTAGTTGTCGGGCGTGGGCGTGTCGTCGGGAATCTGCGCGTACTCCACATTTTCGAAGGCGTGCTTCTTCAGCAGTTCGACGTACTCTGCCGCCGAACGAACATGCACCGGCACCTTCAACTTTGGCACCCATTGCAGCGAATACGGATTGTCTTTGTAGAGATTAATCAAGATGAACAGCCGTCCATGCGGCGCCATGACGCGAAACAGCTCGGCCAGCGCGCGTTCCTGATCCGGATAGTAATAAAACGATTCCACCGAAAGCACCTTGTCAAAAAAGTTTTCCTCCCAGGGAATCTGCGCCGCCGAGCCGACCACGAACATCATGTTGTCGAATTCTTTCGAAGCAGCCCGCGCCTGCCGCACCATCTCGTCGGAAATATCCACTCCGACCACCTGCCCAAATCCCTGTGGCCCTTCGCCGACCATGCGCGCGAGCAAGCGCGTCGCCCACCCCGATCCGCAGCCCAGATCCAGAATGCGCTCACCCGGACGCAGATCCATGCGGCGCATCGTTTTCTCCGTGATGTCGAGGTGATGGCGCTCCATCTTCGCGCCCTCGCCGTCATCGGCCCAGCGATTGAACTCTTGCTGCAGGCGCTCGTCGGGGGATTGGGGCTTGTCATTCGACACAGGATTTCTCCAATAAAGTCGTTGGTCGCTAGTCGTTGGGAAAACATCGCTAACGACTAGCGACCAGCGACTGTTTCCAGATCCTCAAAGAAACTTGGATACGACACTCCCGCCGCATCCGCTCCGTGAATCGTCGTCTCGCCTTCCGCTCGCAACGCGGACACGGCGAACGCCATGGCGATGCGGTGATCTCCGAACGAATCGAGTTCCGCGCCATGCAGATGCTGGCCGCCGGGAATCCGCAATCCATCGGGACACTCTTCGACTTCCGCGCCCATTCTTCGCAGATTGGTGGCAACGGCGGCGATGCGGTCCGACTCTTTCACGCGCAACTCCTTGGCGTCCCGCACTTCGAGGCCGCCCTCGGAGTACGGCGCAACCGCCGCCAGCACCGGGATCTCGTCAATCAACGCAGCCGTATCGGCGCCGGCGATTACGGCTCCCTTCCACGCCGCTCCACGCGCCTCGATCGTTCCTACCAGCTCGCCCTGATGTTCTTCCAGGTGCGCGACCGAAACCTTCAACCCCATCTGCACGAGAATGTCGAGCAGCCGCGCCCGCGTCGGATTCATCAGAATTCCGGGCAAGGTGATCTGGGATCCGGGAAACAGCGCCGCCGCACAAAGAAAGAATGCGGCGCTCGAGAGATCGCCGGGCACATGCGCCTCAATCGCGCGCAGCCGCTGTCCGCCCACAATCCGCGACGCATTCCCGGTGCGCTCGACTTCGGCCCCAAAAGCCCGGAGCGCAATTTCGCCATGATCGCGCGTGCGGATGGGCTCCTCGACCACGGTCTCGCCTTCGGCAAACAGTCCCGCAAACAGCACGCACGATTTCACCTGCGCGCTCGCCACTTCCGGTTTGTAGTGGATTGCCTTGAGCGGTCCGCCTTGAATTTTGAGTGGTGGACGCCCACCTTCGCTCGACGAAATCCTCGCCCCCATCTCGGAAAGCGGCGCCATGATGCGCGCCATCGGTCGCCGCGAGAGCGACTCATCCCCGCACAACTCGCTGGTAAAGGGCTGGCCGGCAAGAATTCCGCTCAGCATGCGCATGGTCGAGCCGGAGTTTCCGCAATCCAGCACTTGCGTTGGAGCGTTCAGCCGCGGCCCCACGCCGCGCACTTCAATCGTTCCGTCTTCCAATCGCTTCCACTCGCAGCCGAGCTTCGCCGTGCAATCGAGCGTGCTCGCGCAATCCCGCGCCGCTGAAAAATTCTGGAAACGGCTCGTGCCCTCCGCAATCGCCGCCAGCATGGCATAGCGGTGCGAAATGGACTTGTCTCCGGGAATGCGAACGACTCCGCGCACCGCGCGCGCAGGACGGACGATGACATTCGATCCATCAGGCCTCGAATCATCAGGCATGAATTTAATATAACGGAGATTTCCGACCCGAGAGAGGACTCAGCGTTGCCGGCTCGTGTAGGGACGGGCGCCCTCGCCCGTCGCTCGTGTGGGGACGGGCGCCCTCGCCCGTCCAAGCCGAGCGCAGCTCGGCAGCCGCCTGCGGCCACAGCAACTCTGGATTCGCTATAGCGGGACCAGCCTACTGCGCGCGCACTCGCCCGGCGGCTTCCGCGAGGATCTCCTGGGGAACTTCCCGCAGCGTAACGCAGAATTCGAACATGGGCGTTTCCGTCCCGCGCCCCCACCGGCCCACTTCCCAATGCGCACGGACAAACTTGACCTCCGGACGCGCCGTCAGATTGAGCAGCAGCGGAACTTCCTCGCGATAAAACTTCTGCGGAAAAGCCGTGACCGGCTTCGGATCCCACGTCGCGCCATCCGCCGACCCGTGGATGCTGACCTCGAGCGATTCCTGCTCAACGATGTTGGTGATGGCGAGCGTCAGCAGAAAAATCCGGCCCTCCGCCCGACTCACATCGAGCGCAGGCCCGTCTCCTTTGGCGTTGACCACGGTTTTTTCGGGAACAAGGAAGGCTTCCATCATAATGTGGCGATTCTAGCAGAGGCAGTTGGCAAGCGGCTGTGACGGTTGTCGCTGGCTGGAGTCTGCCGGGCTTCGCCCCATAAGCGCTAACTTCAGTGCGTCCACTTCTACGGATAGCCCGTTATACGTTCCGGTGGATTGCTCCCGAGTGCGCCGTCAACAACCTAAGTAAATCTATTGGTAAACACTGCGCGACTTGTCAGTACTGATCGCTTGCTGCCCATTTGGATTACTTCCTGCTTGCCGACAATCCATCCAGAATCGTGGCATCCTCTGCAATGTGCTGGGCAGGCTAAGATTACGCGCACGGATGGCCCTCACCTCTGGCTCGAAACTCGGCCTCTATGAGATTCAATCGCCGCTCGGCGCGGGCGGTATGGGCGAGGTATACCGCGCTCGTGACACACGCCTCGATCGAAGCGTCGCGATCAAGATCCTTCCAGCAGCCTTTTCTTCTGACGCCGATCGTCTGCAGCGCTTTCAGCAGGAAGCGAGATTTCTCAGTTCGCTGAACCACAACAACCTTCTCGCTATCTTCGACGTTGGCAACCAGAACGGTTCCTACTACCTGGTTTCGGGTCGAGAGACTTCCGATGCGGGCCAAGTACTTTGATCGATCTCTGATAAGGTCTTCAGCGCTAGAATAACCGGATCGCCTTTGCCCGCTGAATGGCCGGTACTTTTCTCAGAACAGCCAACACCGTTTCCGGCACTTGTCCGTCCACATGAACAACAGCCACTGCTTCGCGCGGAGTGCTGGGGTCTTCATTTTCCGCCAGCCGGCCCAGAGAAAAATTGGCGATGTTGATCTGGTGATCGCCCAAGATCGTGCCCACCCGCCCAATGACCCCCGGCACGTCCTTGTTCCGCATGTAGATCAAATCGCGCTCCAGAGGCGCCTCCACATCAATGCCATCCACGTGCAAAAGGCGCGGCATGTTTCCATGCAAAACCGTTCCCTTGACGAAATGTTCTTCCTTGCTGGTCTTGAGGAAAATGGAAATCACGCTTTCTCCCCGGGAGCTTTTGGGCTTGCTGGCTTCATGCACCCGCCAACCACGAGAAGCGGCGATAGTTGCGGCGTTTACCAGATTGGCTTGTTCCTCCAGCCCCTGATTGAGAATGCCCTTGATGGCGGCATTGCGGACCAGCTCAGTTTTTCCTTCCGCGATATGGCCGCTGTAACGCACCGAGATTTCCTCAATCGTGCCTTCGCTGGTTTGGGCAAGAAACGCGCCCAGCCTCTCCGCTAGCACCGTAAAGGGCTGCAATACGAGGTATTCCTCGTGCGAGACCGACGGCACATTCACCGCATTCTGGATCACACCGTGCTTCAGGTATTCCTTCACCTGGAGCGCGATTTGATAGCCCACCGCCTCCTGCGCCTCATGCGTGGAACCGCCAATATGCGGCGTGAGCACCACGTTGGGCAAGGATGTCAAGGGCGAATCTTTGAGAGGTTCGTGGACAAAAACGTCCAGCGCGGCGGCCGCCACTTGGCCTTGTTCGAGCGCTTCCACCAGGGCTGCTTCATCCACCAGCTCGCCCCGGGCGCAGTTCACCAGACGTATGCCCTTTTTCATCTTCTTCAAGGATTCCGCATTGATCATCCCAGTGGTCTGCAGATTAAGACCCACGTGTAGCGTGAGGTAGTCCGCGGCAGCATAGATTTCGTCCAGTGATGCCATGCGGATACTGTGATCTTTCGCGATGGCCGCTGAGACGAATGGATCATGGGCAATGATTTCCATTCCAAAGGTCCGCGCCCGCTGCGCCACTTCCATGCCAACTTTTCCCAAGCCGACGATCCCGATCGTTTTGCCGCGCAGTTCCGTCCCCTGCAGCGACTTTTTCTCCCATTTGCCAGCGTGCATGAGCGCGTCGGCCCGGCACAAATGGCGCGCCATGGCCAGCATCATGCCGATGGTTTGCTCGGCCACCGCCACGGCATTGGCTCCGGGCGTGTTCATGACCGCAATGCCTTTGCGCGTGGCCGCGTCGAGGTCAATGTTGTCCACCCCAATGCCCGCACGGCCAATGACCCGCAACCTGCGCGCGTGTTCGAGCAACGCCGCATCTACTTGCACGGCGGAGCGGACGACCAAAGCATCGGCCGACTCAAGCTCCACGGCCAGTTTGCCATCCAATTGGTCATGGGTAATGACGGTCCACTGCGGTTCCCTAAGCAGGTCCACGGCAGAAGAAGAGATTTTTTCCGCTACGATGATTTTCATGGCTGTGTCCGATCAATGAGCAGCACAGTCTAGCAGTCCCGGCCTTATGCGCGGGGCCCCTCAGTCACTGTTGAGTGTGATAATCGACACAACTCTGAGGGCCCCCCTCACACGCGCATTCCACTCTGATACGTGCGGACAACCGCGGCAAGAAATGCCGCAGCTTTAGTTACGCCCCGAAGTTACGCCCCGACCGGCTGCCGCCGCGCGGCTTGGCTCCGGGCATAGACTTCCTGGGCCGCCCGTACGGCGGAGCCGTATTGCACGGGCTTCGCAGTCACGCTCGTGAGGACCTGCTCCAGCGCGCCCAGGATCCCGATGGTGTCCAGATAGTCGTAGTAGCCTATGTGGGCAATGCGGAACAGCTTGCCCTTCATGTCGCCCTGCCCGTTGGCCACAACCGCGGAGAAGGTTTCGCGGAACTCCTTCACGATCGCACCGGAATCGAGTCCCGCGGGGGCGTTGATGGCGGTGAGCGCCGCCGCCGGGCACGAAGGAGAAAACAACGTCAACCCAAGCGCCTTCGCTCCGGCGCGGGTCATCTCTGCGGCAAGCTCGGCGTTGTCCACCAGGGCTTTGCGCCCGGCCACCATGTCGCCGCTGCCCATTTGCCGGACAAAATCCAATGCCGCACCCAATGCGGCCCACAACGAAGTCGCGGGAGTGTAGGCCGACTCGCCCTTGGCTGCGTTTTTGCGTTCTTTGCGGAAGTCGAAGTAGTAGCGGGGAGACTTCGCGGCCTCCATGCGCTTCCAGGCGCGTTCGCTGAAGGCCGCATAAGCAAGGCCGGGAGGAATCATGAGCGCCTTCTGCGAGCCGCCAATAATCACGTCTATTCCCCAACCGTCCACGTCGAAGTGGGTCGTTCCCAGCCCGGTGATGGCATCTACGACGAGCAATGTGTCATCGCCCTGCGCGCGCACAAGCTTGGCAATCTCCTGGACGTCATGCCGCGCGCCGGTGGAGCTTTCCGTCGCCTGTACATAGATGGCGCGCACGTCTGGCGACAAATTCTGCCGTATTTCGTCGAGCGAAAACGTCTCACCGTACGGCACCGAGATCAGCTCGACCGCGCAGCCAAAAGCCTTGGCGAGGTCGCGCCAGCGTTCGCCAAATTTTCCGGCGGTGAGCACAAGTACCTTGTCCCCAGGCGAGGTCAGATTGGAGACCGAGCCTTCCATCACACCGGTGCCGGAGCAAGCCAGCACCAGAACGTCGTTCTTCGTGCCGATGAAGTCCTTCATGTCGCTCAACACCCGCGTGAACAGCGCGCGGAAATCAGCGGTGCGATGGTGCATGGCAAACGAGGCCATGGCCGTCTGCCCCGCAGGGAGCAAAGGTGTGGGTCCGGGTGTAAAGAGGCGGTTCTTTAGCAGCATGGCATGAGTCCTTGGTAATAGGATTTCTTGTTAGTTTACCGGAGCAAACGCTCAACACCAAGAAGCCATGAAACCGCTGGATGTCAGAGTCCAGGAGCGGGTTGTCGAACAATGGAAGGTGGACCCCACGGCAGCGATGTTCAACGCACAGAAGATTCGCAAGGAAGAGAAAGCCAAGACCGGGCCGCAGTTCCGCAGTTCTACAGTTGTAGAGGCTCTGCGGCTAGGCGCGAAATCCAGGCATGGGAGAGAAGCAGGAGGGGTTTATTGGCGCAAACAGACAGTTCCATTAACGCTCGCCAACGATTCTGGGCGGTTGACGGGCAAACCGGAAGTTGACCGGAGCAAAGCCGATTTCCCAGTACTAATCCCGCCGTGGAAGCCAGACAGCTTCCGGATTGCCGACAAACCACGCAGAAATGTGGCAGGTGTTGATGCTACTGTTTGCGCAATACAAAGTGAACGGTAGTTCCTTTCACGGTGTCCTCCATCGAAACGGATATGGACTTTCGGTCGGCAGAGATCGTAAAGCGAACGATTCCCACTGTCTTGCCGCCGCGTTTGTCTGTCTGCTTGATCGTGTTTTCGCCAATGCGCTTCACTGAGACCGTGGTATTCTCTAGGCCGCCCTTGAAAAGCGCCTCCGTTCCGTCCAACCTCGCCGCGTAACTTTGC
This sequence comes from Terriglobales bacterium, assembly GCA_050014475.1. Lineage (GTDB taxonomy): Bacteria > Acidobacteriota > Terriglobia > Terriglobales > Acidobacteriaceae > Acidiflorens. The sequence goes on from JBEKDG010000096.1 coordinate 9,262, forward strand.
CCCGTCGGATCGGCGAAGGTGAACGTATCTGCTTCGAGCTTCAAAGTCACCACGAGTGCGTTGTCGGAATGGCTTACGTCCTTCAAGGCCTGCCAGGAGCCGGAAATTGCGTGTGACCCGCCGGGGCCCTTTGCTACGCGGCTCAGGAGCTGCTTCCCGGAAACCACATCGCCCTTGGCGTTGCAGCTATCCGTCCAATCGTCGGTAAGCGTGTTCCCGTCGGACGAGACGGTCATTCTCGCGGTTCCCACGGTCTTTCCATTTCTCTTGTCTGTCTCTTCTATCGTTCGACCGTCCACGACCTTGACGCTGACGGTGTCGTAGCACGCTTCTGCGGTGATCTTCTGGTCCTGGCCATCTGCCCTGATCTCGAGCGGGGGATCGCAAGTTGGGCAATGATAAGTGCCGTCTTGCAGCAGATAGACATCCGGCTTCGTCGGAAGTTGATACGAGTTAGGGTCAATCTTCCACGTACCGTCAAAAGGACTTTGTGCCATCGCCTGAGCCAAGGTCAACCATGCCAACAGCAATCCAGACCAAAACAGCCGCTTCATCTTCGCCCCCTTAAAGCTTGGTGTCGTTACTAGCGCGAAAGCATATCAATTTCACATCCTTAGATGAGTGCCGAGTGGAACCTCGAAGGACGTTGCCCGGAACTCCGTTGAAAGTTAGCGACTCTCGACTGTCAT
>JBEKDG010000097.1:0-9766 GCA_050014475.1 Terriglobales bacterium
TCCCGCAACGCGAAACCGGCATGACGCCATACGAGATCATGCTCAGCGAGTCGCAAGAGCGCATGTTGCTGGTCGCACAGCGAGGCCGCGAACAAGAAGTCTTCCGCGTTTTCCAGAAGTGGGGACTGGATGCGGTGGAAGTCGGCCGGGTCACCTCCGATGCGAAGATGCGGGTGCTCGAACACGGCAAGGTGGTCGCTGAAATTCCGAACGCCGCTCTCACCGACGATGCGCCCGTGTATAAACGTCCGCTGGCGCGCTGGGAACCGCCGGTCGAGCGCGAAATGCCGGAGCGCATCAAGCTCTCATTCCTTCGCGGCCCTCAGGGGCTAAAGCCCGCTGCTTCTGGAGCTGGCGGCGGCACCCTTCGGCTTCGCTCAGGGCAGGCTCTTGAAGCCGTGCCCTTCCCAAAACCTGTTCTTGAAACCGGCGGTGACGATTCCACCTCAGATCTCAAGCGTTTGCTCGCGAGTCCCAACATTTGCTCGAAGCGTTGGGTCTGGCAGCAGTATGACCACATGGTGCAGACCAACACTGTCGAAGCGCCCGGAGCGGGCGACGCTGGCGTGATTCGCATCAAGGGCTCCAATCGTGGACTCGCCATGGCGCTCGACGGCAATAGCCGCTGGTGCTATCTCGATCCGCGTCTCGGCGCCATGCACGCAGTCGCTGAAGCTGCCCGCAAAGTGGCTTGCGCCGGAGCGATTCCGATCGGCGCCACCAACTGCCTCAACTTCGGCAACCCCGAAAAACCGCATATCATGTGGCAGTTTTCGCAGGTGATTGACGGCATCACCAAAGCCTGCGAAGAACTTGATACGCCGATTACCGGTGGCAATGTCAGCTTCTACAACGAAACTCTCGGGGAGGGAATTTACCCGACTCCCGTGATCGGAGTGGTGGGCCTTCTCGAAGACGTTCACAAAACGGCGAAAATGCATTTCGCGCAGGCCGGAAACGGTGTCGCAAAAAAAATCGTCCTGCTGCGCGCGAATGAAGCCGGCGACGCCGTTGACGCCGAGTTGGAGTTTGGGTCGTCCGAATACGCGAAAGAGATTCTCGGAGCCGTGTGGGGCTATCCGCCGGAGCTGGACATCGAGAAAGAAGCCACGCTGCAACGTGCACTGGTGGCCATAATCCGGGCGGGGCTGGTCGAGTCCGCTCACGACTGTTCCGATGGCGGGCTAGCCGTGGCGTTGGTGGAGTCGGCGCTGCCGGGCGGAGTAGGCCTGAGCGTCAGATTGCCCAGGCAGCAAGTAGCGCTTGAGTTTCTGCTGTTCGGAGAAGACGCCAGCCGGGTCGTACTGAGCTGCGACCCACGCCACCTGCCGCGGATCCAACAGGTGGCGGAGGAGTACGGCGTATTCGCGGATGTGTTGGGCGAAACGGGCTCAGACAGGGTTGAGATCACGTTGGACGACCAGCCCGTGATTTCCGCCAGCATCGCCGAGTTGCGGGAAGCGTATGAAGGCGCGCTGGAGAGGGCGTTGCGGGCGGAGCCGAGCGTTGCCGCTGCGGACTGAGGTTGCCGGGCGGGGACGGGCGAGACGCCCGTCGCTCCATAAGCAAGGTTGAATTGGCTAAGTGCTAAAGGCTAACTGCTAAATGCTGACTTCCGACAAATTTCGCGATGAATGCGGCGTGGTCGCCATCCACGCTCATCCCGAGGCGGAGAAGCTCGCCTATCTCGGACTGCACGCCCTCCAGCATCGCGGACAGGAATCGGCGGGCATCGTCACCTCCGACGGCGAGCGCTTGCGCCAGCACAAGTCCATGGGGCTGGTCGCCGACATCTTCAGCCATGAAGTGCTGGCTTCTCTGCGCGGTGTTCTCGCCATTGGCCACACCCGATATTCGACCGCTGGCGATTCCGCCTTGCTGAACGCCCAGCCCATCATGGTGACGTCGAATAAGGGCACGATCGCGATCGCTCACAATGGCAACCTGGTAAACGCCCACGCGATTCGCGCGAAGCTGGAAGGCCAGGGCTCGATCTTTCAAACTAACAGCGACACGGAAGTGCTGGTTCACCTGATTGCGCTCTCCCGCGAGCAGACGCTGCCCGATGCCATCGCCGACGCCCTGCGCCGCGCGGAAGGCGCCTTTTCGCTGGTTATGCTCAGCCGCGATCGCGTTTTCGCCGCCCGCGATCCGCGCGGGTTCCGCCCACTGGCCATGGGCCGCATCCCGGCTCTGACCAGCGAGAAAAAAGACACAGTCGTCTTTGCCTCCGAAACCTGCGCTTTCGATTTGCTCGGCGCCACCTACGAACGCGACGTGAAACCTGGCGAACTGGTCATCGTCGGGCCCGAAGGCATCAGCTCGCGTTTTTACTCCCCGTCTCCAACGCAGTCGAGCTGCATCTTTGAGCACGTTTATTTTTCGCGTCCCGACAGCCTGGTATTTGGCCGCTCGGTCGATCAAAGCCGCGACGCCATGGGACGCCAACTCGCGCGTGAAGCTCCGGTGGACGCCGATATCGTCGTTCCAGTTCCCGATTCCGGCAATACCGCGGCCATCGGATACGCCGCCGAAAGCGGCATCCCGTTTCGTCTCGCCCTCATCCGCAACCACTACATTGGACGCACTTTCATCGAGCCGCAACAGTCGGTCCGCGACTTTGGCGTGAAGCTGAAACTGAACGCGGTTCGCAGCCTGCTCGAAGGCAAACGAGTGATTCTGGTGGACGACTCCATTGTGCGCGGCACCACCAGCAAGAAGATCGTCCGCATGATTCGTAACGCGGGCGCGAAGGAAGTCCACATGCGGATTTCCTGCCCGCCGACCATCTCGCCCTGCTTCTATGGGGTCGATACGCCTTCAAAAAAAGAACTCATCGGCGCCAACAAGACGGTCGAGGAGATTCGCGAATACATCGTCGCCGACTCACTCGCCTATCTCTCGCTGGAAGGTCTTAAGAAAGCATGCGCGGATGGGGAGAAGACCACTTACTGCTCCGCGTGCTATACGGGACAATATCCCACTAAGATAGACGTGGAAGAAATACTGCCAGCGGCGGCCACGAAATAACGGAACCGGGGCGATCCAAGAAGCGGAAAAAGAGGAAGAACTTACTCCGGGGTCTCTGTGCGATTGTGCAAACATTGTGCCTTTCTTGACGGAATGCGCTTTCCGATTACTTCGTTTGGGGGTGCAAGGCACGGGATACCTTCGTTCGTCGGATGGTTTCTTATGCTCCGCAGAGTTCCACGCCACGAAATACACAGATCGAGTTCGCTGAGCCGCGCCGTCATCCTCCCGATTTTCCTCTTGATCTTCATCTTTCCACCTTCGCTCCTGCGCGCGCAGAATCCGAACGGAGCGCTTCGGGGAGAGGTTCAAGACGCGAGCGCCGCGCGAGTGGCGGGTGCTCGGGTCGTCGTGCAGTCAAACGGATCTTCCATGACCCGCGAGGCAACCGCAAATGAGCGAGGAGAATTCCGCATTGAGGGCCTGCTGCCCGGTTCCTATCGCGTCGCCGTGACGGCCAAAGGTTTTGCCGATGCCACGGCCGATGTCGACATCGCCGTCAGCCTGGTGCGCGATATCGCCGTCACGCTCAAACCGGAGAGCGGGCGCGAGACGGTCAATGTGCGGGGGAACTCTTCCTCGATCGCGACCCAGTCGATGGACACGGCGAGTGCTGTGCATGGGGGCGTGGCTACCAGCCGGGACCTGGAAACTCTTCCGCTCGCGGCACGCAGCTTCGCCAACATCGCTTACCTCGTGCCCGGAACCGAGCCCGTCGAGCCTTCCGATCCCACCAAGGCGCGCATCACCGCTGTCTCCACCGGCGGAAGCTCCGGCTTGAACAACGACCTGTCCGTTGACGGCGGCGACAACTCCGACGACTGGATCGGCGGCTTCCTGCAAAACTTCTCGCCCGATGGTATCCAGGAATTTGCCGTGCGCACGGCGAATGAAGACGCGGACACCGGTGGAACCACTGCCGGATCCGTCGTGATCACCACCAAGCACGGCACCAACGAGTGGCACGGAGACGCGGCTTTCTACGAACGCGCGGCACAGCTCAACGCCCGTTTCCCGATCGAGAATCCGGCGCCCAATCCCAAGCAGCCGTTCTCCCGCCAGAACTACGTTGGCGCCATCGGCGGGCCGCTCGCAAAAAATAAATTCTGGGTGTTTGCTTCATTCGAGCATGTCCATGAAAACGCCAGCATCGCCTACAGCCCTCAGAGCACCGCGCAATTCGATGCGCTGGCGCAGTTGGCAGCGGATGGCTTAATCGATGTGAACGGAACGACGATCACTTTAATTCCGGTCCCGGCCAACGTTCCCATCCCCTTCCGCGATTACATCGGCTCGATGCGTTTTGACTGGGCGCAATCTTCGAAGTCGCAGTGGTTCCTGCGCACGTCCCAAGACAGCTACCTCACGCACAACGCGCTGGTGCAGCAGGCAACGCTGCCCTCCACCGGACTGACCACGCACAACAACTATTTCAACACCGTCATCGGCAACACTTACGCCATTAGCCCTACCTGGCTCGGCACGTTCGTTTTCGACGCCAGCGAATTGCACCTCACCCAAACGCGCAACTCGACCCTCGGCTTCGCTCTGCAATTTCCTTTCAGTTTGACTTCGCTGACCGTGTCGGGCCACGAAACGTTTGGCGACAACCAGTTCGCCACGCCCATCACCGCCTTTCCCGAACTCCGCAACCAGGAAAAATACCAGCTCCGCTACGACCTCAGCCGCGCTACCGGCGATCATTCGCTCAAGTTCGGCGTCAACTTCATCCACGAGCCGGTGCTCAGCGGCGCGCTGTCGGCAAACGCCGAGACGCTGGTCACGTTCCCCAACGACCCCACGTTCTACACTTTGAATGCCATAAACCTCCAGCAGTTTCCAGTCGATTTGGCGGCGGGCGAGGTAAGCACGCCCGCGGGCGACGGCAGCTTCTCGCAGAACGTTCAAAGACTGGGACTCTACGCCCAGGACTCCTGGCGCGTTTCAAGCCACCTCACGGTCAACTATGGCCTGCGCTATCAAACGACCTTTGGCCTCTTCCTCGCCTCGGGACACAGCCAGGCTGACAATCCAACCTTCTTAACGCTTCCGTTCCACGGCGTTCCGGCTGCGGTTCCTCACGATTACCGCAAGCAATTCGCTCCTCGCATCGGAATCGCCTACTCGCCCGGCGGCAGCGAGAAGACCGTGATTCGCGCCGGCTTCGGCATGTTCTACAACGATCTGGCGCAGGGCGGATGGGCCACTGCGTTGCAAGCCGTCAACGGAGGAATCGATAGTAGTCCTCCGTCCTACATCGACCCACGCTACAGGACGCCATACGCGATCCACGCCACCGGCGGCGTGCAACATGCCTTCAATGAGCACTGGGCCATGAGCGCCGACTACACGCACGAAGAGGGCAACCACGGGTATCGAGCCTACGCTTTCCCGGAATTCAATCTGTACAAGTCCGACAATCGTTCCAGTTACAACGCTCTGATGCTTCATTTGCAGGGGAACGTGTCCAGCCGCTTCAGCCTGGTCGCGAACTACACGCTCTCCAAGGCGCAGACCTGGGGCTGCGTGCTCGGCGAACTCTTCGACTACGTGAACGGTGTCTGCGATCCGCTGAATGCCTTCGGACCCGGCGACTACGGCCCGTCCGGCGAAGACGTTCGCCATCGCTTTGTGCTCGCCGGCACCGTGCGCATCCCCGGCGGTTTCGAACTGACCACCATGACTCAGGCCGAAAGCGCCCGCCCCATCACGATTACCACGGCTGACAACAGCGGCCGCATTTCCGTGAACGGAGTGCCGACCAGCCTCGACGAATTCCGCGGAACGCCCTACATCCAGATGGACCTGCGCGTCAGCCGTCCCATCAAGATCGGCGAGCGCTGGCAGATCAACCCGTTCGCCGAGTTCTTCAACCTCTTCAACCGCAACAACCCCGGCGCCAACTACATCGCCAACGTGTCCGCGCTTCCCGTCCCCGCTGCTCAGATTGCGAGCGGCAACGTTACCCAGATCTGTACGGTCCAAGACTGTTCGGTAACCGTGCCCGTCACCAGCCTGAAGCAGCTCGAGATACCGGCGGGCGGCTTGGGAGATTTCTTCGGCCCCGGCACCACGGTTGGAATTCCGTTCGCCGCGCAGCTCGGCGTTCGGGTGACGTTCTAGGATTTTCTGTAGAATTTCTCTATTTACTCCGAAGGCAATAACTAATTAGTACGGTGGGTACCCCCCCTCCCCCCGGTCTATTGGAATCATAGGGTTAGGGGGAAATTCCCGCCAGGTCTTTGGGTTTAAAGGACTTATAGGTAAAGTATTCCGGAATAAGGACTTAGCGAGATCCTTCGCTTCGCTCAGGATTTCGACAGCGGGCTCCCGCTTCGCTCACGCCCGCTAATCGCCTCAGCTTAGCTTGTCAAAGAGCGCTGAAAATGGCTTTGGGGCAGCTTCGAGGGCCATCTTGGGCGACGGCACACATCTTCACTGCCCCAATCAGAGCAGTATTGTCGCATCGGGCAGGTGGGAAGTCTGTGATGGCGGTCACAGATGGTTTGCGATGAAAGAGATCAAGGTCCATCACAAGCGAAGGCTTGGACGCGCCACCCTTCGACTCTCAGCCGCTGTGCTCAACCAATGCCGGTCGGTAAGAGAGCGGAACCTGATTTAGAAGTCTGCGGGGTTCTGAGCGTAAACGCCTGTGGGTGTTGAAAAAGGAACCAAAACAGTAATTTCAGTGAATTCCAGCGTCTACGGCGAACGAATATTCAATAACTTACGAACGAACTTCATTGTTGAAACACCCTGAAAAGAGTTTTTCAACACCCACGCCTGATTACATCAACTATCGCCAAACAATAAGCGACTGGGCAGGATTTCTTCCAGCTATTGCAACTATGCGCTTGACAACTGACGAAGGCCCGACGATTTAAGGCACCTGCAGTTCGAGTGCATAGATTTCGCGGCTGCCATTGTCGCGCATAACTAGCGGGGAGTCGTCGGGAGCCAACCCGATCCAGGGACTGTTCGATAAAGGCAGGGGAACCAGAGGAAGACCTCTTAAGGCGATAATACGTTCTTTCTTACCGTCTGCCAGGGCTACCCGATCAAGCTCTGGACCATCCTGCTGACTATCCTGGAAATAGACATATTTCCCGTCATGAGACCAAGCTGGATAACTAATCACCTGACCGGTAGCTAGGTCTGACCACTTGCCCGTACTTACCTCAAAGCACATCAGCTTGCGAGAATCTGCAGTAAGCGCAACGATGTAGCGACTGTCAGGAGAGCGACGTGGCCCGTACATTCCGGACGAGCCAGAAAGAGTAAAGGCCTGCCGAGTGTCCAAATCCACGCTCAGTATGGAGTACTCGCTTGTGGCTCCGCCAAAGAGCTGAGGTGGATAACGGGCAAGAAGAACGGATTTGCCGTCCTTAGACCAGAAGGGATCATCTTCATTATCCTTTGCACTTGGCAGCAACTCTTCGGGGGTTCCACCCTCTGCCGAGACTAAATAAACCTTGTTGAGGCTGAAGTTTGCACCAACGAAGGCAATCTTCTTCCCGTCAGGAGACCAACGCGGCATGTCAGCAATCAGAGGCGGGTTGCTCAATTGCAATTTCTCACTCCCATCCAACCGGCTTCGCCACAATGTGTTCTGAGGATACATGACGTAGGCTACCCACTGGCCGTCCGGCGAAATATCGATCTGGCCGGCGGAGATGCCAGAGAGATAAGGCACGAACTGCCCCGACTTGGCATCGTAACGCTGCAATTCAGCGCGCTGTTGTTCACCGATGACGAAAAGCCGATTGCCCTGAGCGCCTGGAGCGGGACCGTAGTAACTCAATGGACCGGTTGTAATCGGCAGGGGTTCCGCGTTTCTTCAGTGCAGGATCCCGGCCCTCTCTTCCAGCGCCCATATATCGGTCTGGCCATCCTGGTAGGCCTGAAAGAAGTAATATCTGCCGTCAGAACTCCACCTTCCACAGCACGTTGCAGCATTGTGATGCCAACCCGGAAGGAGGGCTCGCCGTCCGCTCCCGTCGGTGGCGATCTCCCAAAGGGAGATAGTAGAGCGATCGGGGCTGATGAACGAGAAGCGCAAGTGCTTAGAGTCTGGCGAAAACTGCGGGCTGGAGGGAAATCCATCAAGGGTAACGAGCTTATGAGCCTGACTCCCGTCCCACTTCGCAAGGTAGAGGTCATGGGCCGCTACATAGGCCAGTTGGAGACCGTCGCGGGACCATGCGGCGCCCTCCACAATGAGTGCGTCCATTCGGCGAGGCGAACCCGCCGGAACAGGAATCGTCCAGAGTGGCCCTCCCGCTTCCGACAACATCCCTCCCCCTCCCGTATACGAGGTGACAAGAAGCTCCGAGCGGGCGGGAGAAACATCGTCTAGCCCTACGTAGGGGAAAGGAGTTGAAATCTCGGCAATATCTCCTCCCGCGGCGGACACCTGTGCAAGCAGCGAGCGACCATTCACCGATTCCGTAAAATACAGTCGCGTTCCATCGCTGACTACTAGCCCCTTCGGCAGCGTGTCGTTGGTTATCTGTTTAGTGGAAAGCACTCGTGGCGGCGGGAAGGGAGTGCGCAGCCAGAATCCCGCGGCGAGCACTAGAACCAACACCGATCCAACAAGAACTAGCTTGCGGTATCGCCTTCGGATATTCGGCGGTGCCGCATCCAAGCTAGCCGCGCTTGCGGACTTGCTCGTATCCGTGTCTCTCTTGAGGCGTTTCAGGTCGGCCCGCAGATCGGACGCGTGCTGGTAGCGGATGTCTTGGTCTTTCTCCAAGGCTTTGTTGATGATGCGCTCCAACTCCGACGGGACCTCTGGGTTCAGGCGCACAGGCGAAGTCGGTGGCCGGTTCAGAATTCCGTCGAAGATCACTCCCGAGGTGTCGCCGCGAAATGGCAACACCCCTGTTGCCATCTCATAGAGGACCACGCCGAAAGAGAACAGATCCGTGCGAGCGTCCAGTTCCTTTCCGCGAACCTGCTCGGGCGACATGTAGGCGACCGTGCCGAGGGCTGTGCCCGGACTCGTAAGGTGTTGTTCTGCCGAAAGGGTCGGGGTTGACGATCCCGCGTCGGCCTTCAAAACGGGGTCCAGTGCCTTTGCGAGTCCGAAATCGAGAACCTTAGCCTGCCCTCGCCGGGTGATGAAGAGGTTGGCGGGCTTGATATCACGATGGAGGATTCCCTTAGCATGGGCGGCATCCAGTGCATCGCTGATCTGTATGCCGTAATCCAGCAGTTGTTCGGTGGGAAGCGGATTATTGGAAATCACGCGCTTGAGCGTCTGGCCTTCCAGCAACTCCATCGCGATGAAGGGCTGCCCTTGTTCATCGCCAATCTCGTAAATGGTGCAGATACCAGGATGATTGAGAGCAGACGCGGCCCGTGCCTCACGCTGAAATCGCTCCAAGGCCTGAGGGTCTCTGGCGAGCTCCTCCGGAAGGAACTTGAGGGCAACATGGCGTCCGAGCTTGGTGTCTTCGGCTTCGTAGACCACACCCATCCCGCCGCCACCGAGTTTCTCGACGATGCGGTAGTGCGAAATGGTGCGCCCGATCACTGGAGCAGAATCCTACGTCTGGGAGAAGGGCAAGTCAATGAAGGTCATCGGTTTAGCGACGTCTTGGAAGGATTACTGGCGAAAAATCGCCATTACACTCATCCTATGAAAGAGGATGTCAAGAAAAAAATACTTCCCCCTCCCCTCCGGGGAGACGTGGATGTGGTGACTTGCATCCAGCCCCACCTCATTCTTAGA
>JBEKDG010000098.1:0-9563 GCA_050014475.1 Terriglobales bacterium
CGACCGGACAATGGCTCTGGCGATTCTCCGCGACCTCCTTTCCTCACCGAATTCGTAAATCACATCGGCCAGCTCGCGCTCGTCGATGTGGTTTACCACTTGTTCGGCGGTCTCGCCGGACATCGGGTTCATCCGCATGTCCAGCGGTCCTTCCGCCTGAAAACTGAATCCCCGCGCCGGGTCGCTGAGCTGCAAACTGCTCACACCCAGATCCGCCATCAGGCCGTCCAGGGATGCGGGAGCGATGCGCTCACCAGCTTCCGCAAACGATCCATGAATCAGCGTGACTGTCGGCCAGTCCAACCCCAGTCCTTGGTCGGCGGTCGGTGGTCGTTGGGCATCAGTCTCGCCAACGACTAACGACGAACGACTATCGACTGGCTTTAGTCTTTCGCGGGCCCGTTCCAGCGCCGCGGGATCTTTATCGAAGCCAATCAAATGTCCCGGTGCGCCGAGGCGTCTTGCGATTTCGTAACTGTGCCCGCCCAAGCCCACCGTGGCATCCAGATAAGTCCCGCCACGCTTTACGGCCAGAAAATCGATCGCTTCTTTTAAAAGAACCGGGACATGGCCACCCGCTCCATGCCCACCCCCCTCGGGGGTGTCTGCTGAATCCGTGTCCACTAGATGCCCAATTCGTCGAGCGTCTTGGTGTCTTCATCCGTAAAGGCCTGCTCGTCGATCTCCTTGCGGAACGCTTCCAGGTTCCTCACTTCCAGGTAGGTCAGATTGCCGAGCACTGCTACTTCACCGCGAATCTGCGCCGACTCACGCAGGATCTGCGGGACCAGCAGGCGCCCCTGCCCGTCCATCTCCACGACCTGCCCGTAATAATTCGTGCGATTCAGGAACTTTTTCTTCGTGGGATTGAAAGTCGATAGCGCGGCCAGCTTCTGCTCGATCCGCTCCCATTCCTCGAAGGGATACACTTGAGCAACGATCCCATCCAGACTTGTGATGTAAAATTTCTGGGCATATTTCTCGTCGATCACGCGCTTGAACTCCGCCGGGACTTTTAACCGTCCCTTTTCGTCGACGCGCGTTGGATGATTTCCGCGAAACATGTGCCCTGCTCGTTATCGGGGTCCGTTTACTTATGGCTGCTACCACAGCCACCACCACGAGGGAGGTAGAAGCGGTCGCAAAAGCAGTGGATTCGGGTTCGTTGGGCTCGTTTTTGTCGGTGTCAGTCTCAGAAACCACTGGCGCCTCGAAACTTAGGGTTTATGCCCGCGACCTCTATTGTTTACTCCACTTTCAACCACTTTTGTCCACATCCTACGCCTAAATCGTTTGTTGTCAATAAGAAAGTTTCAGGTTGAGACTTCGGTAATGGACTCAAGGTACAAAACGCGAAATGTTGCGGTTAACCAGAAAGATGACCACTAGGGCTTGTGTTTAGAAAAGTGGTTCGCCGACGAGGGAGTTCCCAGTTCTCAGTGAAAGCTCACGAGTCCAACCTGAGAACTGGGAACGGAGAACTGCAGCAATTCCACCGCATTGACCTGCTGGAGTACACTTGTGCCGTCTTAAACCAAACGCAAACAGGAGGCACAATGAAGCTGAATGCGACTCGGGTGTGGCTGGGAGGCGTAGCGGGCGGAGTGGTGTGGAGTGCATGGAGCTTCTTTATTGGGATGCGGCAGGGTCCGTTCTACGAGGCCATGCAGAAGCAAGGATTGTTCCTCAAGCAATCGCGCTATCCATTTTTCGCCGGGCACTGGATCCTTCTGATCTTCGTGATGTCGATTCTTCTGGCATATCTCTACGCCTTGAGTCGCGCGACCGCCGGTGCCGGACCGAAGACGGCTCTCAAAATCGGAATGATCGTTGGATTCTGCGCGGGCGTGCCGGGCAACTTTGCGCAAGCAGCCTGGTCGCCGGTTCCCCGCATGTTGCCGCTCGGATGGATGCTCGACATGTGGATAGGCGCGATCCTGGCGTCGGTGGTTGCGGGCTTCTTATACAAGGAGTAAGCGGGGAAGGTTACCGTAGAGAAGCGGCTTGCCGCGTCTCCTTCCCATCCCTCGGCCGTTTCTCAGTTAGCGTAATCGGGATTTTTCGCCAATTACCCACCGAGCGGAGTCAGTGGCTAGGATCGAAGTGCACGGTTTCCATAACCTTCATAAGCTTACGCAGGTTCTTTTCACTATTGGACCTCAAGAAGAATTTCATGGCGTATCCCCCACGAGCGGAGACGAGAAGGGAGGTGTAGCGGCTATTTTTGGGCGAGAAAAAAGTGGTTCGAAGAAGTTTCTGTCCATCAATGACCAGTTCCTCATGCGGTGCGGGCTGTATTTTAGGGTCTTCGGATTTTTGACGGTCCAACTCCGGCCCAAGGACAACAAGCAGGTCGTCGGGCGCAGCCCCCGGCGGAAACGGCTCCGCAACTATGGCTAGGCTCTCACTTTTCATTCCGCCAATTGACGAAAAGCCTTGCTGAGACCCAACGAAATATATCGGTACGTTACGGAACTGTTCTGGGAACTCAATAGCGGCCAGCAGCACACCTTGACCTCTCAGCAAGGACCGTTCGTGCTCGGTTGCAGCTTTTGGCGCAGCGGATTTGTCGAGCAACTCACTGAATGACATCCAGCCTTTGGGAATCTCGCATGAGAAGCCCAACAGTTTATTGGTATAAGTGCGACCTTTGAGAACTCCCGCATCAACCGCAGCTTGGGCTGCTATGCCGGTTTGTGCACATGCGGTAGCGGTGAGGCAAAGACAACAGAACACGATGAAGTTCTTCATTCGCACAACCGCCTACACGGCATTATCCCACCACGTGCAACTCGCATTATGCGCCACGGCGGGGCGGGTGACACATGGCGGTTGAAAACAGGCGATTACACCACCAGCGAACCTTGCCGCACGCTTCCCTAAGCCTTCACACCAGCCCAGGATGACCCAGAACGTGCTCTTAACGTGCAGCCGATGGCGCAACCCCCGTCGCAAATCTTGTCAAGCCCCCATTTTCCCGATTTTCCCGCTAAGTCCATGAATAGGATAGGAAAATAAAGTCGGAAACTTTGGCGGGTTACCCCCCCACGAATTGATATAATAGAAATAGTAGAAGAAAAGGGTGCGGATCCACTCCCGCACCCTTTTTCCATTGGGCCCGCACCCATCCCGGCCAAGTGTAAAGAGTTTCTACCGTAACCCAAGTAAAGCAACCAGAAAAAAAGCGCCCCAACCAACCGGGACCCTGAGACCTGAGACCTGACACCTAACACCTGATCCAAAGGAGAACACCATGTCGACCTATCCCGTAACCATCCGCCGCTGCCAGCACATCAAAGTCAACGGCATCCAATGCGGATCGCCCGCCCTGCGCAATGAAAGACATTGTTTCTTTCACGAGCAATGCCGCCTCATGAGCCGCGAAATTAACATGAAATTCAGCGAGCACGGCATCATCAAGCTCCCCACCCTGGAGGACGCAGACTCCATCCAGCTCGGCCTCGCCGAAGTCATGCGCCTGCTCGTGACCCAACAGATCGATCACCGCACCGCCTCTCTGCTCCTGCGCGCCCTTCGCACCGCCGCCGCCAACGTCAAGTTCACTTCCCTGGAGCCCAAGCCGACCCACATCGTAATCGACCCCAAGTGTGTAGAGAATCGTCCGCTAGGCGCAACCGCCTGGTCCACCGTCGAAGGACGCGACTACGACCTCGTCGACAACGACGGAGCGGACAAGGGCCACGCGGACAAGAACGAAGACAAACCGGATCAGGAAGGCCGACGCTTCATGTCGGAATTGATGCGACTGAGCGCCGGCGTAGCCCGCGATCCAAATTTTCTAGACCGGCCCGAACGCAACTTAGCGGCTGCGCCAGAAACCCAGAGCGCCCCGCCCTTTTCCGAGAACTGAGAACTAAGACCCGAGAACCGCCTCTAACCCCTTATTCCAGAATATTTTACCGATAAGTCCTTTAAACTCAAAGATTTGGCAGGATTTCCTGCCCAAACTCATGATTCTAAAGCATGCAATATAAGTTTTTTTCAACCGAAGAGGTCGAATCAAACACCCCGAAGTCTGAGACCCGAGAGCTGAGAGCTAATCACTTTACCGCTTCCACGACGACGGCCGTGCCGTAGGCCAGAACTTCCGTGACACCCTGCATCACTTCGGTTGCGTCGTAGCGGGCGCCGACGACGGCGTTGCCTCCGATTTCCGCTGCGTGTTGCAACATCAGGTCGAACGCTTCGGCGCGCGTCTTCTCGCAGAGATTGGTCAGCAGGGTAATGTTGCCGCCGACCAGCGTCTGCAGCCCGGCTCCAATGGTTCCGAAGATCGACCGGGATCGCACCACGATTCCGCGCACCACACCCAGCGTGCGCACGACGCGAAAGCCATCGAGCTCGAACTGCGTGGTCACCATGTTGTGCGGGACCATCCGTCCCGCGGTTACGGCATAGTTGCCCATCGCTCCTCCGGAAAAGACTCGTCGCTATAACAACGCTTCATTCTAATTCAGCGTCTTCACTATAATGGTCCTCTTTTCCCCGGAGGCTTCATGGTCTCGCGCCGCCGTTTCCTGCAAACCGGTTCCCTCGCTGCCGGCGTCAGCGTAGCTTTGCCCACGCTGGCCCAGGCGGCTGAATGTGATAAATCTCTCCCGCCAGCCATCGCCGCTCTTCGAACTCTCCGCGGAGAGGCCAAGCCCATCACTGTGGAAGAGCGCGCCGGGCGCCAGGAAAAGGCGCGCCGATTGATGCGCGAGAACAACCTGTCCGCCATCCTGCTCGCCCCGGGCACATCCCTTGCCTATTTCACCGGCATACGCTGGGAGGGTGGAGAACGCCTCTTCGCCATGGTGTTACCCGCCAAGGGCGAAGCGTTTTACGTGTCTCCGGCGTTCGAGGAAGGCCGGGCGCGCGAGCAGATCGCGAAAGCGCCCGATGGCGGCAAGCCCAGCTCCGATGTGCGCATCTGGCAGGAAGACGAGAGCCCCTACGCGCGCGTCGCGCAAGGGCTCAGCGACCGCGGAATCGCGAGCGGCGCGGTCGGCGTCGAAGAGACGGCAAAGTTTGTCTTCAGCGATACCCTGAAGAAAGCCGCAGCGAGCGCCACATTCACGAGTGCGACTCCGGTCAGCGCCGGATGCCGCATGATCAAGAGCCGCCACGAGATCGACCTGATGCGGCTGGCCTCGAAGGTCACGCTCGCCGCCTACGAGGCAACCTATCGTTCTCTGAAAGTGGGTATGACGCAGCGGGACGTCGGAGAACTTCTGGAAGCAGCGCACCGCAAACTGGGATTCGAAGGCGGCGCCGATGTACAAATTGGCGAGTTTTCCGCTTTTCCCCACGGCTCGGTCAAACCACAGGGCATTCAGGAAAGCACCATCGTGATGATCGACGGTGGCTGCTCGGTGGAAGGTTATGCCTCCGACATCACGCGCACGTTTGTGCTCGGCAAAGCCAGCGACAAAATGAAACAGGTCTTCGACATCGTACATCGAGCCCAGAGCGCCGCGCTGGCGGCCGCGAAGCCCGGAGTGGAAGCCGGTTCCGTGGATGCCGCCGCGCGCAAAGTCATCACCGACGCGGGCTACGGCCCGGATTACAAATACTTCACGCATCGCCTGGGACACGGCATGGGCATGGACGGCCACGAGTGGCCGTATCTGGTCCGCGGCAACTCGACGAAACTTCAGCCGGAGATGACCTTCAGCGATGAACCGGGCATTTACATCCGCGGAGAATTCGGCATCCGTCTGGAGGACGACATGCACATCACGGAAAGCGGAGCGGAGTTGTTCACTCCGCAAAGCCCATCTCTGGAGAACCCGTTCGGGAAGGCGTAGAACTCAGGCGGAAGTAGGGCTCACTCCACCACCCATTCCCGCATGCGACGCAGCAGCGACGCGGGCGCTTCCGCTTCGAGTATCACCGACCCGTCCTGATACTGGCGCGAATAGATACGGGCACGGGCCTCCAACAGGGCCAGCATCTTGCCCTCTTTTTGTGGGATGCGCAGGCGAACGCGGCGGGGGCGGTCTTCTTCGAGCAAAGCATCGACGCGATCGAGCAGCGTGCTTAGTCCGATTCCCTTCGCCGCCGAGACATGGATGGTCTGATCGTCATCTCGCAGCGACTCGCGCTGCTGGGGAAGCAACAGATCGATTTTGTTCATCACTCGCAGCCGGGGCTTTTTGTCGGCTTCGAGTTCCTTGAGGACGCTT
The DNA here is from genome assembly GCA_050014475.1 of Terriglobales bacterium. Taxonomy (GTDB): domain Bacteria; phylum Acidobacteriota; class Terriglobia; order Terriglobales; family Acidobacteriaceae; genus Acidiflorens. The sequence goes on from JBEKDG010000098.1 coordinate 6,189, forward strand.
TCGACTTGCGCGTCCTGCTCGGCGGAGACTGGGCTGCTGGCATCCGAGACCTGCATGATGAGCGTGGCGCGTTGTACTTCTTCGAGAGTGGCGCGGAACGCCGAAACCAGCGTGTGAGGAAGATGCCGGATGAAACCCACCGTATCGGAGAACAGAACTTTACGTTTTGAGGGCAGATCGGCGCCTCGGATGGTCGGATCGAGCGTGGCAAACATGCGCGACGACGCCACCACGTTGGCCTTGGTGAGGGCATTGAACAGCGTGGACTTTCCCGCATTCGTGTAACCCACCAGCGCCACCGTAGCCACCGGAACCGCTTCGCGCCGTTGCCTCTGCTGCGCCCGGATGCGGCGCACATTTTCGATTTGCTGCCTCACGTGCCGGACGCGTCGGAAAATCTTTCGCCGGTCGGTCTCCAGCTGAGTTTCGCCCGGTCCGCGAGTGCCGATGCCACCGCCGAGCTGCGACATTTCGACGCCACGCCCGGCCAGCCGCGGAAGCATGTATTCGAGTTGCGCCAGTTCCACCTGCAACTGACCTTCACGAGTGCGGGCGTGCCGCGCGAAGATATCGAGAATCAGCTGCGTGCGATCGATGACGCGCGTGTTGACGACGCGCTCGATATTGCGCTGTTGCGACGGCGAGAGATCGTGATCGAACAGAATCACATCCGCGGAAACCGAGGCTGCCGCGCCCGCAATTTCCTCCAGCTTGCCCTTACCGATCAGTGTGGCAGGATCCGGACGGTCGCGGCGCTGGGTGAATTCGCCGGCGATTTGCGCGCCCGCGCTCGTCGCCAGCGCCCGCAGTTCGTCGAGCGATTCTTCGGAGCTGAAATCCGGGGAGTCCGCCGGCAGGGACGAGGCGGCCACACTGGTGGCGTGGTTTCGAGCCGCCTGGGCGCCCGGAGTGATGGTTGCAGAACTTGTCTTTCCCGAGTGGCCCGCGCGGCCTCTGGTGCGAAACTCCACCCCCACCAGGAACGCCCGTTCCTGCTGCTCCGATGGATTCAACACCACCTTGGGCTCATTCCGCGAAGGGGCGCGGCTGCTCAGTCTGGAGTCATCTCGGCGCAAGCAAACTCACTTCATCCTTCAGTGCCGGAAGCGGAGCTCGGGATCGCCGCCTCCCCATGAGCCGCCACCGCCGCCGGCTTCGAATCGATGTGGTTGTGGGCTCCGCGCGCGATGACGACAGTCGAAATCGCGTGCTTGAAAATGAGCTGCTCCTGGTTGCTGGTTTCGAGGACCACCGAGTACTTGTCGAACGATCGGATGCGACCCGTCAGCTTCACGCCGCTGACCAGATAGATCGTAACATTGTGCCGTTCCTTTCGTGCCGTGTTAAGGAAGGAATCCTGAATGTTCTGTTGCGCCGGCTTGGCTTCCATTTGCCGATCTCCTTTTTTCTGGTTCGAGGCTGCGCCGCGAGCTTAGGGAAGGGCAATCGGCGGCAGCTCTCTTCCTGTCGGCTCCTACAATACGGCCTTGTCTCGCGCTTTTCAACTTGCCGCTCGGCAATATTCTCATGGGCGTCACGGCGCCTGGCGCGGCCAACGCTCCGTTTCCGGCTTTCGTAAAAGCCCAGGAGGGTTTCCTTTCGCAAGCCAGCCATCTACAATCGTCACTTCCAGAGCAGAGTTTCAGAATAGGAGCCCTGACCTTGACTGATATCAACTTCCCCACTGACCCCAACACTAACCTTCTGATGCTGTTTCGTTGGCTGCATTTTGTCGGCGGCGTGACCTGGCTCGGCCTGCTGTATTTCTTTAATCTGGTCAATGTTCCCTTCATGAAAGGACTTGATCCCGCCACCAAAGGCAAAATCCTGCCCAGCCTGATGTCGCGGGCCCTATGGTGGTTTCGCTGGGGATCGGTGCTCACCGTGCTGATGGGCATGGCGTACTGGGCCAGCATCGTCGCCTCCGACGCCAAAAACGGCGGCGCATCTTCCGGTGGTCCGATGGCAACCTTCTATGTGATCTGGACGGTCGCCTGGGCGCTAATGTATGCCTGCCAGATTCCCGGTAAGGGCGCGCTCGACAAAGGACCGGTGCTCGCGGTGATTTACACCGTCATCGTGGTCGCGGCCTCCTGCCTGTTTCTGCGGCTCAACGATCATGGCTGGGAGAGCAATCGCCTGCTGGCCATTGGCATCGGCGGTGGGATGGGTTGGGTGATGATGCTGAACGTCTGGGGCGTAATGTGGCGCGCGCAGAAGAAAATCATTAAGTGGACCGCCGACAACGCGGCCAACGGCACCCCAATGCCAGACAAAGCAAAATATCTGGCGCGGCAGGCATTCCTTACTTCGCGCGCGAACTTCGTGCTCTCGTTCCCCATGCTGTTCCTGATGGGGGCCGCGAGCCACTATCCCATGTTTGGAAAGTAGTGTTCGGGAAGTAGCGTTTCGCAAACACGAGCCATCTCATAGATGGTTTTGGGAAGGGCACGGCTTCAGCCGTGCCGCCCAGAGCCAATAACCACGAGGGCTTTAGCCCCTGAGGGTCCAGCCTTCTAGTGTTTGGAAGACAGCATTCTGGAAACAGCCACGGCAATTGCGTCGTATGCGCGAGTACATAGATTCAATCTTGGAATGGTCCGGCGCCCAAGAGGAGTGGCGTCCCGTCTCGCGCTGGACTGTCGCGGCGTGGCTGGTCTTCTACGTTCTCTTCCTGATCTACGCCTTCAGCATGCGCGGTGGATACTTGTTTATCGACTCCGCCAACCTCGTCGTCCACGAAGGCGGCCACATGCTCTTCGGGTGGTTCGGCCCAACGCTCGGCCTCTGGGGAGGAACCATTCTGCAGTGGCTGGTCCCGCTGCTGCTCGCAGCCTATTTCTTCCGCGAACGCCAGCCCGCGGCCTTCGTGTTCTGCTTGTTTTTCTTCTTTGAGAACTGGCTCTACACAGCAACCTACATGGCCGACGCCCGCGCCATGGCTTTGCCCCTGGTGACCACCGGAGACTCCGATTACGTCGAGCACGACTGGAACACGATTTTCTCAAGTCTCGGACTTCTGCCCTACGACACCAGGATCGCCGCGATCGTCCGCCTCCTGGGATGGTGTGGGATGCTGGCATGCGTGGCGTGGCTCGCTGCGCGTCTGAGAACACCGAAGACGTAAGTGGAGCGACGCGTCCTCGCAAGCCTGCCCTGAGCGAAGCCGAAGGGTCCACCGCAATCTCAACCCTGAGTTGCCCGTCCCTGCCGCGTCCCGTAGGAATGCCATTCACTGAGATTCGCACCGTCAGGTCAATGCATTATGAAAGAGCGCCCCACTTCCGAAGGTGGAAGCTGGATGTGGCGCCGCCTCCGCTGCGCTGCGCTGTGCAGGGGCTTCGCTCCGCTACGGCGGCGCTAGAGAGTAACTGC
>JBEKDG010000099.1:0-9443 GCA_050014475.1 Terriglobales bacterium
ATGGCTACGATGTCCTGCCCGGTGTGCGAAAGATCGACGGGACGCTGCCACGCCATGACTCCGAAGACGTCGAGCGAGAACAGGGCGCCGGTGGGATGGATCTGGGCATAGGCGCGCTGGAGAAAATCGGCGATCACTTCCGAGCGCTGAACGTCTTTTGTTTTCGGACGATCGGTTGGAGGCCCGGTTGTTGGGGAGACGGGGCAAGCCCCGTCTCTACAGTTGTGTTCGGGATGATCGGTCTGGAAGGTGAAAGCGGTATCTTTCTGGTCGCCTTCGGCGGGAAAGCGGACGTAGTCGAACTGCACTTCATCGACGCCGGCCTGGGCTACGAACTTGGCAAGGGCGATGTCGTAGTCCTGCACCTTGGGGTTGGAGGGGTCGGTCCAGACGAGCTTGCCGTTCTCGCGCCAGGACTGGCCGGTGCTACGGGACTGTACGGCCAGTTCGGGATGGCTGGTGACCAGATGCTCATCGCGGAAGATGGCAATGCGCGCGATGGCGTGCATGTTTTCGGAATGCAGGAAGTGAATGAACTTCGGCAGATCGGAAATATAGTGGCGCTGTCCGCTGGCGAGCGGGTGGTCGAAGGCGATGTTGACGATGCCGTCGCTATCCTTGATATCGAAAACGACCGCGTTGCCGCCAACCTCGCGCCAATGGCGGATGATACGCAGTCCATGATCGCTGCCTGCCATTACCCCGGTCAGGTAAATGGCGCGGACTTCGAAATCTCTTGCAACTGGGACCGTCTTCTCTACAATAGGCCCTTCGAGAATTCCGGGGATGATGATCGGCTCTCCGGATTTGAGCGAGACCCCCTGGCGGTTGTGGTTGGCTTCGCGGATGGCTTCGGCGAGTTCGGTTGAGGTCAGGTATTTGGTTCGCTTCAGATATTTGCGGGCGACGGAGGGGATGCTGTCTCCGCGCTGGGCGATATAAAGATCGGAGCCGGGGGGCGCAATAACGGAGACAGTCGCCGCAAGGTCGGGCTTTTTGGTGGCATCGGCTTTCACCTGGACGAACTGCACGCCGTGCGGATTTTGTACTGCGGCCACAGGCGGACAGAAGAGGCCGAAGCTGGCCACGACCAGTCGCACCAGGAAGGCAGCAACGGTCGCCACCGAGAGTCTGGCGGCCGAAAGTCTGGCCGTCGAGAGTCTGACTACGGAAAGTCCAGCCGTCGAGAATTGGGACAAGGATATTCTCCAGACAGGGAATCTGATTATATTGTGAGCCAGCGGTAACCTGGGCTGCCAGTTACGTCAGGCCAAGCGGGTTAAGGCTTACCGGACATGGGCGTAGGGGTGACTAGCAGGCCGCCCAGCCCCGAAAGGGGCGCCTGATTTCGAAGGGCTTTCGGCATCGCTGAAGCGATGCCCTGATACGAAACCGGAGTTTTTCAGCGGCCTGGAGAGCGCAAGGGAAAGTTCCCGCAGACTGCAAACAATTGCTCTTGGGGAAGCTGTGGGTAACATGGCCGTCCTGAGGTGAGGCGGGCTAGCCGCATCTAAAACGATGAGAAGCGGGGGAATACAGCGCCTCCGGAGGATGGCTAGCGGCTTGCACAAGGAGGGGTGGGTGAGGAGATGCAAGCTTCATCCCGAGTGGCAAGCAAGTGACAAAAATGAGCAGTTTCCCAGAAAACATACAGTTCACGGAAAGGAAACAGGGGCCCGAAAAGATGAGAACGAACCTTGCAACCGTGCTGGATCCGAGCCGCCGCAGCAACGACGCCCGCGACTTTGAGACCGCCCTGCGCCGGAAGATCGTGGGGCAAGACCAGGCGATCGAAAAGGTGGCGGAAATCTATCAGATGTTTCTGGCCGGGCTGAATGCGCCGGGTCGTCCGGTGGGCAATCTGCTGTTCCTGGGGCCGACCGGCTCGGGCAAGACGCGGGTGGTGGAAGCGGTGGCGGAGTCGCTGTTCGGTGACGCGCGGGCCTGCATCAAGATCGATTGCGCCGAGTTCCAGCATTCGCACGAGATTGCCAAGTTGATCGGCTCGCCTCCGGGATACCTGGGACACCGGGAGACGCATCCGCTGCTGACGCAGGAAGCGCTGAACCAGTGGCACACGGAAAAGCTGAAACTGTCGATCCTGCTGTTCGACGAAATCGAGAAGGCTTCCGACTCGCTGTGGCAACTGCTGCTCGGGATACTGGACAAGGCGACGCTGACGCTGGGCGATAACCGGCGCGTGGATCTGTCGAGCTGCATCATCATCATGACCTCGAACCTGGGCTCCGCGGAGATGAATGGGTTGGTGGATGGCGGCTTGGGCTTCGCGCCGAAAGCGGTGCAGGTGGATAATTCGCTTGACGAAAAGATCAACCGCTCGGCCGTGGATGCGGCGCGACGCAAGTTTGCGCCCGAGTTCATGAACCGCATCGACAAGGTCGTCGTGTTCAAAACGCTGCGTCCCGAGCACCTGCAGCAGATCCTGGAAATCGAACTGGGGATGGTGCAGCAGCGGGTGCTGATGGCGGCGGGCGCGCACCAGTTCGTGTTCAACTGCACGCCACAAGTGAAGAGTTTTCTGCTGGCGGAGGGCACCGATCCAAAGTACGGGGCGCGGCACCTGAAGCGGGCGATTGAACGGCATCTGGTGTTTCCGCTGGCGAACCTGGTGGCGACGGGACAGGTGAAGCTGGGAGATTTCGTCCGCGTCGATCTGCTGGGCGAGAGCAAGCTCACCTTTGTGAAAGAAGCGGAAGGCGCGATGGTGCCCATGCTGCTCGAGCGTTACGGGGCTGCGGCGGCCATGCCGGCGGTAGCGTCAGCGAGAGCGGCGCGGCCGGTGATACAGCGCAAGGAGTTTGGCGCCGGGTCACAGAACGAGAATAAGTAAATCAAGTTGCTGGTAGGTGGGGACACCGCGTGAGCGGTGTCCTTTTTTGTTTGCAGCGGGGTGCCTCGCCAAATGCTGCTCCGCCGGACGGGCGAACCTTCCGGTGCTGGCCCGCCCGTCAATCTCCCCCAACCGGAGTAACTCTCCGGCCCGGTTGCTCTGCCAGCACCACAAGGCGCCAGGCTCTCTATAGCGAATCCAGGGTTGCTGTGACCACAGGCAGATGCCGAACTGCGCTCGACGGAGACGGGGCAAGCCCCGTCTCTACACGAGCGGGCTACAGCAACGCTGAATCCGCTCTAACGCGTCGTGGCCAAGACCGGAGCGCGTTTTTCAGCCGGCACAAACTGCCGTACTTCGTGTCCGGTGTAAACCTGCCGCGGACGCGCGATCTTCTGCTCGGGGTCGGTGAGCATCTCCTGCCATTGGGCCAGCCAGCCCGCGGTGCGCGGGATGGCAAACAGCACGGTAAACATCTCCGGCTTGAAGCCCATGGCCTGATAGATGATCCCCGAGTAAAAGTCCACGTTGGGATACAGTTTGCGGGTGACGAAATATTCATCCTCAAGGGCGATTCGCTCCAGTTCCAGCGCGATGTCAAGTTTGGGGTTTCCGCCCGTGACTGCGAATACTTTCTCCGCCGTCCACTTGATGATCTTGGCGCGCGGATCGTAGTTCTTATAGACGCGGTGGCCAAAGCCCATCAGCTTGCCGTGCCCTTCTTTGATTTTCTTGATGTAGGCAGGGACATTCTCCTTGGAGCCGATTTCGTCGAGCATCTCCAGAACGGCTTCGTTGGCTCCGCCGTGCAGAGGTCCGGCCAAGGCAGCCGCCGCGGCCGCGGTGGACAGGTAGGGATCGGTTTGGGCGCTGCCCACTGCCCGCATGGCGTTGGCGCTGCAGTTCTGCTCGTGGTCGGCATGAAGAATGAAGAGAATGTCCAAGGCGCGGGCTAACACGGGATTGGCCATGTACTTCGGCTCTACCATCCTCCACAACATGTTCATGAAATTTTCCGGATAGCTGAGATCGTTGTCCGGGTAAACGTAAGGAAAGCCGAGACTGTGCCGGTACGACATGGCCGCGATGGACGGCATCTTGCCAATCAGCCGTTTGATCTGCAGCAGACGGTTGGCGGGATCGTGAATCTTTCTGGACTCGGGATAGACGGTGGACAAGGCGGCCACCGTGCTCACCAGCATGGCCATGGGATGGGCATTGTGGAGAAAGCCCTCCATGAACTTCTTCGTCGTTTCATGCAGCATAGTGTGATGGGTGATCGCGTCGACCCAGTTTTTCAGCTCCTCTGGAGCGGGCAGATCGCCGAACAGCAGCAGGTAGGCGACCTCGAGGAAGGTGCAGTGTTCGGCCAGCACTTCGATGGGGTAGCCCCGGTAGCGAAGGATGCCGCGTTCGCCATCAATAAAGGTGATGCTGCTGCGGCAGGACGCAGTATTCATGAACGCGGGATCGTAGGTCATGAGCCCAAAATCGTCAGGGCCGGTCTTGATCTTCCGCAAGTCCATGGCCCGGATCGTGCCGTTTTCAATCGGCAGGTCGTAGTTTGTGGCGGTGCGATTATCCGTGATGGTGAGAGTATTTGACGCCATGGTGAATCCTCCTCTTGCCGGTGCCCTTGGGGCCAATCGCGGAGAGCTGAGCTGGGGGCAAAGCTCAAGCCATCCCGATTGCCTGGAAACTGCAGACGTTCCAAACTTCCCGGCAGGACATTCTCTGCTGTTCCGGCAAGGTGCTGCAGTGCCCTTCCTCACCCAGTCCCGTGATTGGGGTCACTCGCGCTGTGGTTGCCGACCGGCGGGTTCGATTCCAGCGCTCCGATGAATTGCGTAAGGCCACGTCATCGACCCACCGCGAGACCGTGAAGGTTCATAGGTCACTGCTGCTGACCTGCAACACTGTGACCAGCATTATGAATGCGCATCCGCCAGCTTTAAATACCAGCTTTAAATAGCGGAGCGGTCCGTCACGGATTGCGCGCACTGGACTGCGGTCCAGAATCCGGCGAATTGACCGCGCATTTGTGATAAATGTCACCGACAGCCGGGGTCAGAAGGGTCTAGTAATAAATTAGGAGGACGAAAAACTGAATACCGCAAATTGGGCCCGGCTACGTCAAGAGTGAGGACACTCGCTCCGCCGCCGCTCGACGGCAAAAGGCCGGGCCTCCTGTATTTCCCGCAGGGTCACTACAGCGTGTTTCATATATGGTGTGGGGGGAAGAAGGCTGCGCCCCTCAGGGGCTAAAGCCCGCATTCTGTCAGGCCCTGAACGGCACGGCTGAAGCCGTGCCCTACCCAAAACCGATTTATGAAACACGCTCTAATAATTCTTAAGCAAAATCCTGGAAGATGGCTAACCCATGTGAGCGAGCGCTTCTTCGACTACCGCGGCCGGCCCACTGCGTTCCGTGATCTTGAATCCGCGCCTTTTGGCTTCGCGCACAAAGGCCCTGCCCGGCACTGCCAGCTCCAACGGTATCGCGCCCGTTGGGGTGTCCTGCTTCGCCATCATCGCGGCAACGATTGAAGCATGCCAACCCGTCATTCGTTGCATCGCGGTAAATCCGGTAGTCTCATCGTAGTAATCGATGATCTCCACGACCGCTTCGGTGGGCTGCCCGTTTTTCTTTCCTTTCGCGTGCGCCCGGACAATGCACACGTCCCGTACGTCGTCCACTCGGTCGTCCATTCGCACCTGGGGCTCGAATAAAGCATGGAAGAACTCGCGCGGAACCACTTCATTTCCCTTCACACGAACCGGTTTGAGGTCGAATAGCCCGAGGTCGGAGAAAGCCTTCAATTGCGCAAAGGTGCCGGGATAGCGCAACACTTTGAGTTGGTAGGTGCGCAGCTTGCCTTGAAAGCTCCAGGGCGCGGTCGAGGCGCCGCCCGCGATCAGAAACGCCTCCAGTTTTCCGATGGGCGGGATATCTGCAATTTCGAATTCAGTGAAGCAGGGTGCGTGGAACAGTTTGCCATCCCGCAGGATGGTCATGCCTCCGTAATATTCATTGGTCAGACCCTCGATGGCAAACGTCAGCGCGTAGTTCCAGGGTGGCTGCGGCTTCTGCGGCAGGCCACCGTCGTAGAGATACACCTCCTCCGGATCGCCCACCAGTTCCATGGCATAGACTGCGAGTGTATTGCCCATGCCGGGTCCCATGCCGCAGTCGGGGATTACGCGCACCCCCGCACGCCGCGCCTCCGGATCGAGCGCATGCTGCTGCCGGACGATCTCCGTGTTGCCTCCCAGATCGCAGAACGACACGCCCGCTTCAATCGCTGCCCGGGTCAGGTCGAGGTTGTAGAAGTACGGTACGGCGCTCAGCGCGACGTCGTAACCCTTCAGCGCGCGGCGCGTAGCACTTTCATCGCGGACATCCAACCCGATGGCATCGGCGATTCGGTTGCGGACAAGGTCGTTCACTCTGTCCGCTGCCGCCTGCGCCCGTTCTCGATTGAAGTCGGCCAGCGTAACTTTCGAGGCCTCGCCAAAACGGGCCAGATCATATGCCGCGGCGATGCCTTGCCGTCCGGCTCCCAGAACCAAGTATGAGTAAGCCATAATTTCCTTTCCATCGTGTTAGGAATTTAAAAAGACTGGAACTGATCTCACAAATAATTTTCCGGGGGCGCCACATCTGGCCCTCAGGGGCTAAAGCCCGCATTTTTCGCGGCGCCGAGCGGCACGGCTGAAGCCGTGCCCTTCCCAAAACCTCCCCGGAACCATTGGCGAGGTCCGTTCTACTCTGGGCTGGACTTGCCGCGTACCTTATAGCCGATGATCAGCAGAACCAGGCCCAGTACGCCCATCGCGATGATGATGCCGAGGAACGTCGCATAGTGCCCAAACTTAATGCCAGACGGCAGGAAGAAGACAACGAGCAAATCCATCATCCAGAACCCCAGCCCAAGGAACATCAAGCTGGCGCCGGTTTCTCGTTTTTCCTCTAGGTCCATCATGGCGATGTATTCGTGAGACTCGGCCGCAGTGTCCGCAGCCAATATTTATTTTGAGTCTTGCTGTCTGAACCTGCCGTGATCTACATCACCTAAGGCAGTGCTTGGGCGCGGGCCACGTCTTCAACTGGCATAACGTGCCGCAACCAACTGCCGCGCTCGCCAAGGTTCGCGCCGCTGAGGTTTGCCCGATGGAGATTCACCGCGGTGAGGTCCGCCTCACGCAGCTAGGAAATGTCTCCTGCCTCCAGCATGTTTATAATCGGAGATTCGCCCGCTGTCGGCGGGCGAGCTGAATTCTTGCGGCGTTAAGGACACTCATTGGCACTCGACGAAAACATCTATGAAATCCGGCGCGAGAAGCTGAAGAAGATTGAGGCTCTCGGGCATCCGGCTTATCCGCGGAAGTACAACTACAGCCACACCGTGCCGCAGATTCTGGCCGAGTACGGCGGGCAGACGACGGAGGAACTGGAATCTCCGCGGGTGACGGTGCGGGTTGCGGGACGCATCATGGCGATCCGGCTGATGGGCAAGGCCGGGTTCGCTCACTTGCAGCAGGACGGGCAGCGGCTGCAAATCTACGTCAAGAAAGACGCGGTCGGCGATGCCGGCTACGAACTGTGGAAGCTGCTTGACCTGGGCGATCACATTGGGGTTCGCGGATATCTGTTTCGCACCCGCACGGGCGAGCTCAGCATTCATGCCGACGAACTGACCTTCCTGTCGAAAGACCTGCTGCCCTTGCCGGAGAAGTTTCACGGGCTGACTGACGTTGAGTTGCGCTACCGCCAACGCTACGTGGATCTGGTAATGAATCCGGAAGTGCGCGAAGTATTTTTGAAGCGCAGCAAGCTGGTGCAATCTCTGCGGCGGTATTTCGATGGGCAGGGATTCATGGAAGTCGAAACGCCGATGATGCAGCCCATCGCGGGCGGAGCGGTGGCGCGTCCGTTTAAGACGCATCACAACACGCTGGATATGGACCTGTTTCTGCGCATCGCTCCGGAACTTTATTTGAAACGGCTGACGGTGGGCGGATTCGATCGCGTGTATGAAATCAACCGCAACTTCCGCAACGAGGGGCTGGGGTGGAGATGGAATCCTGAGTTTACGATGCTCGAGGCGTATCAGGCGTACACGGATTATCTCGGCATTCTGGACACGACGCAGGGCGCGATCGAGCAGGCAGTGAAAGAGGTGACGGGCAGAATGAAGACGAAGTGGGGCGAGCATGAGATTGACTGGTCGCACGCGAACTGGCGGCGGATGACGATGCGCGAGGCGATCCTCCACTTCTGGCCGGAGAAGGCGGGCGCAAAGCCCGAGCGCAGCGATTTCGCGGCGCGCGATTCGGTCGAGGCGTTGGTAGAGCGAGTGCGCGGCGCGGGGATTAGTTTGAAATACGATGCGGCAGCGCCGGTAGGCAAGACGATCGCTGCCATCTTTGAGGCGGTGGCGGAAGAACACTTGATGCAGCCGACGATCATCTACGAATTTCCCACCGCAGTCTCGCCGCTGTCAAAGCAGAAGCCGGATGAGCCCGACTGGACCGAACGTTTTGAGATATTCGCTGGGAAGATGGAAATCGCAAACGGCTTCAGCGAACTGAACGATCCCGAAGATCAGCGGCAAAGATTCGAGGCTCAGTTAAAAGAACGCGAGCGCGGCGACGAAGAGGCCCACCAGATGGACGAGAATTATATAAACGCGCTGAGTTATGGCATGCCTCCGGCGGGCGGGGTGGGCTTGGGAGTGGACCGGCTGGCGATGTTGTTCACCGACTCGCATACGATTCGGGATGTGATTCTGTTTCCGTTGCTGCGGCCGGAGAAAACCTCTACCACAGAGGGCACAGGGGACACGGAGGAAAAGTAGTGTTGGATTCGCCCCGCACCTAAACAATCACTTGAAGTCTCACTGCGGTCAGCTCATGCTGACGCTAGTTAGAGCTTGGTCACGGGCAGCGCTGCCGTAATGGCCACTTCGGGCGTTGGGTCGGCAGCGCTTTGCTCTTGTATGATTTTTGCGAATCCAGAGCTGCTGTGGCCATGGGCAGCTGCCGAGCTGCGCTCGGCTTGGACGGGACAAAGCCCCGTCCTCACACTAGCAATCCGCGCTAGTCGGCTGCGCTTCCGGACTTCTTTCCTGCGGTCTTTGCTGCGTCCTTGGCTGCGCCTTTTTCGGGACCGAAGTTTTTGGTCAGATAATTCAGAAAGGCGTTGCGATCGGCGTCGGGGATGACGGCGCCCAGGCCTTCCATTTTTTCGAGTTGGTCGGACCATTGCTGGCGGGTCATGTGCTGCTCGGTGATGCGGGTTGCATTGTGACACTGTGTGCAGGCGGCCTTCACTTTCGCTTGCGCGGGTCCGGGGGGAAGCGGCTTGCCCGGGGCGCTGGGCGCTTGCGCGCTCGCCAGAATGATGGATGCGAACAGAAAGATTGCCGGACAAACTCGTTGGAACAAGCAGGATCCCCGCACACTCACGGCTGCTGGAGCCGATTTAGAGTCGCCCCCCACGGGCGTTGAGAGATTTTAGCAGGAGTTGCTGGCTCTTGGCCCTCAGGTCTCAGGTCTCAGGTCTCAGGTCTCAGGTCTCAGGTCTCAGGTC
>JBEKDG010000100.1:0-9305 GCA_050014475.1 Terriglobales bacterium
TTCCAGCCTTCGCGGATCTGACGATTCAGCGAAAGCGCCTTGTATTGCGTGAGGATATAGACGCGGCGCAGGCCGGAGTTTACGCAGTTGGAAAGCGTGATGTCGATGATGCGGTAGATGCCGCCGAAGGTCACGGCCGGTTTGGCGCGGTCGCGGGTGAGCGGATAGAGACGCTCGCCGGCGCCTCCGGCGAGCAGGATTCCGAGTGTATCTTTCATGGGCACACCGTCATCGGCACACCGTAGGGACGCAGCGTGCGATGCGGACGCTGCCCCGGCTCAACGCGAAATACTAGCACACGGCGGCGCGTTCTGACCGCTGCGGCTCGACACAAAAAGGCGGCATCACTGGCATGCCGCCCGGAGAGCCGGTTTTGGAATCAGTGCTCGCGGACAAGAGTGTCCGCGCCACACGTTATCGCTAGCAGTGCACAATCTTGTCGCTCTTAATGCCGCGGGTGGCATTACGCGAATCCACCACCAGCTTGGCCTCGTTGACGATCTTCTTGTAGTCGTAGTCGGAGTGATCGGTGACGATGAGCACGCAGTCGTACTGGCCGAGATTGTCGAGCGAGGAGCACTTCATTTGCAGGTCGTACTTGCGGCCGCGGCCGACGAAGGGGAAGTAGGGGTCGTTGTAGCTGACCGCGGCGCCCTCTTTTTGCAGCAGCTCGATGATGGTGAGAGCGGGCGACTCGCGCAGGTCGTCAATATCTTTTTTATAGGCGACGCCCAGCACCAGAATCTTGGATCCGTTGATGGGCTTTTTCTGACGGTTGAGCGCGGAGATAGTGAAAGCGATTACGTTGTAGGGCATGGCCACGTTGATTTCGCCGGCCAGTTCGATGAAGCGGGTGCGGAAATCGAACTCTTTCGCTTTCCACGAAAGATAGAACGGATCGACCGGAATGCAGTGTCCGCCGAGACCCGGCCCGGGATAAAACGGATGGAAGCCGAAGGGCTTGGTGGCGGCGGCGTCGATGATCTCCCAGATGTTGAGGCCCATGCGCAGGCAGAGCATCTTGAGTTCGTTGACGAGCGCGATGTTGACGCAGCGGTAGATGTTTTCGAGCAACTTGGTCATCTCCGCGGCAGCGGGCGAGGAGACGGGAACGGTGCGGCGAAAGATGGCGCCGTAGAGCGCGGCTGCGATTTCGCTGGCCTGGGGATCGAGTCCGCCAATCACCTTCGGAATATCGTGACGAGCCACCTGGGTGTTGCCGGGATCCTCGCGCTCGGGCGAGAAGGCGACCCAGATATCGTGGTCACCGGCTGCACCTTTGCGGGAAGCTTTCAGTCCGGCTTTGTTTTCCTTTTCGAGAATCGGAATCAGGACTTCTTCGGTGGTGCCCGGGTAGGTTGTGCTCTCGAGGATGACGATCTGACCGGCGCGCAGATAGGGCGCAACGGCGTGGGCGGTGTTGGTGATGTAGCTGAGGTCGGGCTCGTGATATTCGTTGAGCGGCGTGGGGACGCAGATGATGATCGCATCCATGGCGGTGATCTGCGAATAGTCGGCCGTGGCTTTGAAGCCGTTCGCTTTGGCCGCCTGGATCTCCTCGGGCGTGATGCGGAAAATGTAGGTGCCGCCGTTGTCGAGGGTATCGATTTTTCGCTGATCGATATCGAAACCGGTGACGGGAAATTTCTGCTCGCTGTAGAGCAGGGCCAGCGGCAATCCCACGTAACCGAGGCCGATGATTCCGACCCGAGCCTGGCGCGCATCGATGCGGCTTTTCAAGTCGGTAAAGAGGGAAGAAGCGGTGAGTTGAGTGTTCATATATGGCAAAAAATAATTCTAGCATTGGAAGTTGCGTTTGGGCCGCGGAAGCTGCGGTTGTCATACGATGTTCATGCGATTTTTACAAGGCGATTGCGATCTTGATTACCTCCGTAATCGAATTCGCCCGCGCAGTGGTTTCCTTAGTAACATGCGAGTGCAGTAACATGCGCCTCAGATGCGAATCTTACGATTGCTCATTGTGTTCCTGATTTTTGCCGCGCTGGCGAGCCAGGCGGCGCGCTTTCTGGTGGTGGACGAACCGGAAAAGTCCGATGCCATGGTGGTGCTGGCTGGGGAGACCAATGTCCGTCCGGCCCGCGCTCTGGAGTTGCTGCGCCAGGGAGTGGCGCCGCACGTGTTTCTGGATGCTGAGACACGAGATCTGATCTACGATCAGCGACTGGCAGACATTGCGCAGAAATACGTGAACGGTCTTGGGGAAGCCAACCGCGTCTCGGTATGCCCGATCGTTGGATTGTCGACCATCGCTGAGGCCGACGACGCAAGCCGATGCCTGCAGTCGCTGGGTGCACATCGGGTGCTGATCGTGACGTCCGAATCTCACACCCGCCGCGCCTTGATGATCTTTCGTCATCGCCTGCCGCAATACCAGTTCAACGCGGCCGCGGTTCGCGATCCGGCGCACTTCGGCGAAGCCTGGTGGACGAACCGCGAATGGGCAAAAGTGACTTTTGATGAGTGGTCGAAGATGCTGTGGTGGGAGGCGGTGGACCGATGGCGGTAGTCAGTACCCAGTATCCAGTACCCAGTCAAAGACTCGAGCGCAAGAAGACGGCGATTGCGGGCTTTGAACTGGGTACTGGGTACTGAGTACTGAGTACTGAGTACTGAGTACTGGCAACTTTTTCTCTTGTGCGATAGTTTGAAAGCTCTGCATCTTCACCGGAGGTTCCATGCCGCAAGTCACGATTACGGTGCGCAAGAACGGTCCTTTGCGCATAGACGATCCCAACGGCGTTGTCGAAATGGTGGACGCCGATGGCAACAAGTACGATCTGACGGGCAAGACGGCGTTTTCCGTCTGCCGCTGCGGAGCTTCCGCCAACCGGCCTTTCTGCGACGGTAGTCACAAGATCGCCTTCCAGGCGCCCGATACGGCGATCAAGAACGGGTAGTGCGGGGTTCGGCGAGGGGACTTCTTTCCTGAAATTGTCATCCCGAGCGAAGCGAGGGGTATGCAGTTCGCCGCAAAATGCAGATCCCTCGCTTCGCTCGGGATGACAAAGTCTGGCGAATTGAGAGTTGAAGAGCGAGACCCCGCTTTCGCCACGGGGTCCTAGCCTAGTATCTAACTGGAAACCGGGGTGGCGAAATTCCGTGCCTGGGGCTTTCTTGTGATCTAGCATGATCAATGGGCAATTGTTGCCGGAGTTGCCGGCACGGGTTTTCAAATCGATGGTTTCAGGCCGAAGAATTTTTTGCCTGCTAACGCTATGGGCGCTTCGGAAAAAACACAGCACGCCATTCGGCGCAGCACTCGACTGCCGCTGGAAGTTCCGGTGCTTGTGACCAGCCTCGACGCCGCACTGCCATTTTCCGAGCAATGCAACACCACGCTGGTGAACGCGCACGGATGTGGGCTGATCGTTCCACGCGCGCTCACGCACGGCATTCAGGTCCGGCTGGAAATCGTTTCGGCAAAACGGCACACCACGGCGCGGGTGGCGGAGGTGGTTCCACTGGGCGGCGATCCCGAGACCTGGCTGATCGGCCTGGAACTCGACGTCCCTGGCAACTTCTGGGGAATCGAGTATGCGCCTTCGGATTGGAAGATCGAGGAGAGCCCATCGCCTGCCGCAGAGCAGCAGCAACTAGATCAAGAGCCGAGCGCGGCGGCGAAGCCGGCTCGTTCGCGACGCTGGCGCCTGACCGACATCAGCGCGGGCGCCTGCTACCTGGAGACGGCTGCGCCATTTCCCGCCGATACTCCGGTGTTGCTGAGTATTCGGGCGTTGGACACGGAGTGTCTGCTGGACGGAGTGGTGCGGGTGGCGCATGCGCACACGGGAATGGGAGTCGAGTTCACGGGAGCACAAGCGCACGATCAGCGTGCGCGGGTGGAGGAACTGATTGGCCGGCTGATGAGCAATCGCGAGGTTCCGCGAATTTTCGTTGGACGAAAAGAAGACCAAAAAGAGGGTCGGAAAGAAGATCAGCACGCGGCGCCGAGTCCGGCGACTGACGCGGCGCGGGAGGCCGAATTGCCCGACCCGCTTCTGGAGCTGGTTCGCGAGGGGGCGTCGTTGACCGTGGAACAGTTTCTGAACGATTTGCGAGCGCAGCGGCTCGGCAAGCGCCGCGACCCGCGGATTGATCTAGCGTTGCCGGTGCTGCTTACCGGGACCGACGTCAGCGGTCGTCCTCTGGACCAGAGAGTGATGACGATCAATATAAGCCGGCGCGGAGCGCTGTTGGATGGCGTCCACGGAATGCTTGGACAGGGCGACATAATTTCTCTCGCCCGCTTGCAAAAAAAGGAACAGTTTCGAGTCGCGTGGGTAGGGGGAGAGGACACTCCGGCAGCAGGTCAGATCGGTGTGGCGGCGGTCGATCCGAATACTTCGTTTTGGGATGAAGTGCTCGCAGCAACGGCGCAGTCAGGGCTGGAGACGGCCAGCGTGCGCGGAAACGACGGCGGGACGGGGCATTAGCGGCCCGACCGCGCGATTGTTAGCGCTGCCGATGCAAGCTTGCTGGTGGAGAGCCGGGCGTCCCCGCCCGGCTGGACCCTTCGACTTCCCCCTCGGCTTCGCTCGGGGCTTCGGCAAATCAGGGCAGGCTCGCGAGACGCCCGTCCCTCCACCGTATGACTCATCACGGGGTCACGGCACTGGCGACGCGGGAGTGATACACTGCCTCGCCGGAGGGTTTTGTGTCAGACGAATCTCTGTCTAAGGAACGGGACCGAGCACTGGGAATGGGCGCGAGGATCACGCGCCGGGATTTTCTGAACGGAGTCGCAATCACGGCGGGAGCGGCCGTCATTCCGCCGGAAATGTGGGCTGCGGCAGCCGCCGATCTGGAGGCGCAGGATGTCCCCGGTTACTATCCTCCCGGCAAGACCGGCCTGCGCGGCGACCACGCCGGATCATTCGAAGCCACGCACAAACTCCGCGACGGCGCTTTCTGGGGCGACGCTCCCAAGGCCGTGGATACGGGCGAATCCTACGATCTGGTGATCGTGGGCGGAGGCATCAGCGGACTCGCCGCGGCGCACTACTTCCGCAAGGCTGCGGGCGACAAGGCGCGCGTCCTGATTCTCGAGAACCACGATGACTTTGGCGGGCACGCCAAGCGCAACGAATTCCGCGCGGGCGGCCGCACGATTCTGGGATTCGGCGGCACGTATTCCATCGAAAGTCCGGCGCCCTATAGCGCAGTCTCGAAGGCTCTGATCGAAGAGCTCGGGATTGATGTGCCTTCGTATCACAAGTATGTCAGCAAAGATCTTTACCGTTCGTTGGGTCTGAAGCCGCGGATTTTCTTCGACAAGGAAACGTTTGGGACCGACAAGCTGGTCTTGAACGCGGTGCATACCGGAGGAGACGAAAGCGGCATCAACGACGAGGCCGGCGAAGCGGGCTTGCGAGATTTTCTGAAAGAAGCTCCGCTCTCGGCGAAAGCCAAGGAAGATTTCCAGCGTCTGCTCACGGAAGAGAAAGATTACTTCCCCGGTCTCGGCTCCGACGAAAAGAAGGCGCGCCTGGCTCGCATGAGTTATGCGAAGTACCTGACCGACACGGTTGGCGTGAGCGACGAAATCGTGAAATTGTTCCAGGCCTTCCCGCACCCGCTGTTCGGCGTGGGCATTGATGCGGTCCCCGCACAAGACGCCTGGGGCCTGGAAATGCCTGGATTCAACGGCCTCAAACTCGATCCCACGCCGGGCAAGGGAATGAACCGCGACGCCATTCGCAGCGACGAAGCGGAAAAATACTTCTTTCACTTTCCCGACGGCGTGGCCACCATCACCCGGCTGCTGGTGCGCAAACTGATCCCGGCGGCGATTTCAGGAAGCTCGGCCACCGACGTGGTGCTGGCGAAGGCGGATTACGCAAAGCTCGATGAGCCGTCTTCTTCGATGCGCATCCGGCTGAACAGTACGGTGGTCAAGGTGAATCACCGGGGCGATCCGGCCTCGGCGAAAGAAGTGGAAGTCAGTTACTTCACCGAGAAGAAGCTCAACACGGTGCGCGCCGCGAACTGCATTCTGGCGTGCTGGCATGTGGTGATTCCGTACATCGCGCAGGAATTGCCGGATGCGCAGAAAGAAGCGCTGGCTTCGGCGCAGAAAGTTCCGCTGCTCTACAACAACGTCCTCATCCGCAACTGGACTGCCTTCCAGAAGCTGGGCACGAGTGCGATTTACGCGCCCGGCATGTACCACACCAGCGTGAACCTGGATATTCCGGTCAGCATCGGCGGCTATGAGTGCACGAAAAAGCCGGACGAGCCCATCGTGGTGCACATGATGAAGGCGGCCTGCAAGCCGGGACGCCCGGCGCGCGAGCAGCACAGGCTGGGGCGCATCCAGCTCTACACCACGACGTTCGAAACTCACGAGCGCAACATTCGCGAGCAACTGGCGCGGATGCTGGGCCCGGGCGGATTCGACCCCGCGCGCGACATCCTGGAAATTACGGTCAACCGCTGGCCGCACGGCTACGCGTATGAATACAATTCGCTGGTTGACCAGTTCTGGCTGGAAGGCGGCGAGACGCCGTGCCAGGTGGCGCGCAAACCGTTCGGGCGGCTGGCGATCGCCAACGCGGACGCGGACGCATACGCTTACGCCGACTGCGCCTTCGATCAGGCCTATCGGGCCGTGGGTGAACTGGCGAAGAAGTAGTCCGGCCGATGAATCCCACTCATCGCAAAGTGCGCGATGAGTGGGGCACCCGCAATTTCCGATTTGCAATTTGAAAAGCCACGTCTCGGCCACATCAAATTACAAATTACCAATTACAAATTGCGAAGTATTTTTCGCGCCGACAGATGGGCTCCCGTCAGCAGCAACATCCCCGACAGGAACGCCCAGAACATCAGGCTGACCGAGATGGCGAACGGGCCATACACTTCCGCGAAATTCAGCCGGGGCAGGGCGAAGATATAAGCGTACTTCAGCGCCTCGGAGAGCAATCCCATAAGCACCGCCGCCGGCAGGACTCCCCGGGCCGGCACCTTGCCGTTCGGCAACAGCCAGTAGACGAGGAAGAAGATGGCGATGCTGGCCCCGATCGAAAAGATCTTCATGGTCACAAAGTCCACCAGTTGCACATACCAGGCGCCATAGCCGTGCAGCACACTCTTCAAGATGGCAACGTTTCCGGCGGTCAATCCTACCGAGAGCAGGGCGAGCGATCCGCAGGCAAACACCAGCCCGAGCGACATCAACTGATTTCCCAGGTAAGAGCGGTTGTTGCGAAAGCCCCAGACGCGGTTGAGCGCGACTTCGAGCGGCAGAAAAATTCCGGTGGAAGTAATCAGCAGCATGGCCAGCGAGAACACCTGCGCCCGATGGTGCGCGCCGACCAGCGCATTCAGGTTCCGGATCACGAATTCCTGGCCGGTCGGAATATAGTCGCGCAACAGGTTCTCGACTACACCGTACATCACCCGCGAACGAAAGACGTAGCGGATCAGCGTCATCAGCAACAGCAGGAATGGGAAGAAGGACAGAATGGAGTTGGCGGCGACGGAGAAGGCAAAGGTGTGGACCTCGGTCCGGAGCAGATAGCGCACGGTGGAGCGCACGAGACCCTCGGCCGGAGCGGCGCGAAGTTCGGCCGCGCCGTGCTTGTCGGAAAGCTCGATGGGAGTGATCGAAGACACTGATTTCTCAAATATTATCAAATACTTACGGCTTTTCGTCGAGGCTCGCCGGCTGCGGGTCTTTTGCTTGATCCGGGGGTTATGTTCGTTTTCAGTTCATTTCCCGCAACTTCGCTCTTGCCAACGGGAATCTTCCTGCTATTATCTGGTGCTTCGTCAGCCGGACCCGGTTGGCGAGTGAGCAGCAGGATTGACGTTCTGTGTCAGCGGTCCGATATAGCGCCTTCGTTTTCGCGGCTCCACCGTATTGCGTCGCGGGCAACCGTTCGACGGAATACAGGGGGAGCCGTTTCTGTTGGCGCGGCATCGGCGGCGCGCGGCGACGCCAGTAAGAGTTCTTACCGTTCCTTTGAGGGGGTGTCCTGGTATCGGGTGTCCGGTACCCCAGGGCAAACAGACAAGCGACGGAAGAATAATTCTTAGATGAATCGAAAGGAGTTCTTTGTGAGAGAGAAGGGTACTGTGAAGTGGTTCAACGGGGCGAAGGGATACGGATTCATCCAGCGCTCCACGGGCGAGGATGTGTTCGTGCATTTCTCGGCCATCCAGGAGAACGGCTATCGTTCGCTGAACGAAGGCGAGACCGTCGAGTTCGATCTGCTCAAAGGCCCCAAGGGCTTCCAGGCGGGCAACGTCGTGCGCGCGGCATAAATTTCTCCTACCAGTTCGCAAACCCTCTCGGATGGGTCGAGAGGGTTTTTTATTTTGCCGAGGATCGTTTTTTGTCTTGCCGAGATCCTAGCCCCGGAGGGGCGTCCGAGTTTAGCCCAGCGCTTCAGCGCTGGGAAAAGTGGAGGAGTGATTCAAGTCCCGGAGGGACGAACAAAATCTCGCGCACGTATTGTAGCTCTGGCCTAGAACACCCCAGTTTGGCACCGGTTGGGGGTCCAACCATTGACTGTCATCGGTCATGATGATATTTGTGAGGCATGTCTCTAACCGCCGCTGCCGCTGCTGCGAAGCTTCTGAATGAAGCGTTGGACTTGTTTAAATCCGCAAGAGAGCAGGCAAAGAGGTCAAAGGACACCGACCTGAAAGAGACAATTAACTCTCTTTTTGACGTTGTTTTGGACTTGAAGCAGGCGGTACTTCTTGTCACTGAAGAGAACAACCAACTACGAGCAGAGCGGGAGAAGTCAACTGAGAAGCCAAAAAGAAAACAGGTAGGAGAGGCCATCTATTACTTTGTCGGCGATGAAGGGCCGTTTTGCCAACCGTGTTATGACGATAAGGGAAAACTTGTAGCTCTGACCCCATCAGAACCGTGGAGCGGCGGTGTCCGAAGACAGTGTTTGGTGTGTCACCATTTCTTTCATGAAAAGCCGATGAATCCGAGTCCCATTAGATTAGGCGGCAGACGTTCACCTTGGGGTTAGGAGATTGTATCGACGGGACAAATAGGAAAAAGCCGGGTGCGCCACTTCTCGCTTTTTGAGAAGTTGGCCTGCGGACAACCATAAACCTGGGCGATGGCGACAGCGACGCGGGCCACTTCTCAAAAAGCGTGAGAAGTGGCGCACCCCCAGTTGCTTTGTCTCAACGTTCAAAGACACTACTGTCCGGGAGATGACTTTTTCATTTCTCGTAGTCGATTGATGGCAAGGCAGTTAAGTCTTGATTTAAGATTTTTCGATTTGAACTGTTTTTCGCCGGAACTGGCGTCCGGACGT
>JBEKDG010000101.1:0-9199 GCA_050014475.1 Terriglobales bacterium
CCACCGTAACTCATGAGCGGCAGAGGTATTCCCGTGACTGGCATAAAGCCAACCACCATGCCGACGTTGACCAGAACGTGAAAGCTAAGCACAGCCACCACACCCATCACCAGAAATGCCCCGGCGCGGTCGGGCGCCGTTTGCGCATTCTGGGTCAACCGCATCAGCACTATAAAGTATAACAGCAGTAGCCCCAGAGCTCCTACAAACCCGTGTTCCTCGGCAAACGCCGCAAAAATGAAGTCGGTCTGCGGTACCGGCAGAAACGCCAGATGCGTCTGCGAACCCTGGCTGCTGCCAAAGATTCCGCCCGACCCCACCGCAATCAGCGATTGATTCACTTGATACCCGGAGCCCTGCCGATCCGCATCCGGATTGATAAAACTCGTCAACCGTTCCTTCTGATACGACTTCAACTTGATCCATGCCACTGGCACCAGCAACCCCGCGATCATCAGCACGATCAGCGCCTGCTTCCAGCGCAGGCCGCCCAGAAACAAGCCCATGATTGCCACTGGCAGATACGTCAGCGCCGTCCCCAGATCGGGTTGCGCCAACACCATCAGCATCGGGAAACCGACGATCGCGCCCGCCTTCAGAAAGTCCGACCACGACAGTTCCCGCTCATTCAAATCCGCAAAGTACTTCGCCACCGCCAGAATCAGGATCAGCTTCACCCACTCCGACGGCTGAAAATGCCCGCCCCCCGGCATCTTGATCCAGCGCCGCGCGCCCAGATATTTCTGCCCGAATAAAATCACCGCGATCAGAGACGCCAGCGCTGCGATGTACATCCAGTGGATTTGTTCGAGCACGGCTTGATAGTTGAGCAGGCTGACCATGAACATTGCGCCCAAGCCCGCCAGAATCCAATAGATTTGCTTGATGTGGGCTCCGGCGAATTTCGTGTGCTCGGTCGCACTGTGAATCTGCACCACGCCGAGCGCGCAGATCGCCAGCACGAAGCCCATCAGGACCCAGTCGAAATCTCGGTAGGAAACGTAGCGCGACATCGATTCAGTCGCCCACCCCGGAACGCATTGGAAAGAACTCAGTGCGAGAACTCACGGCCAGAACTCGCTCGCAAAAAAATCACTGACAGGGGTTCGTCGGGCACGCCGGACTCACCGGGGGCTCCTGCCGCGTCCATATCCAGATCGCAGCGCCGCCCACGGCAGCCACTCCGCCGTAGACCACGGGCGTCGAACTCATGATTCCTCCACCCGCCGCCGGCGCCGCCCCAGCTCCGCGCCGGCGCTTTTTCCTCTTCTTCTCCGGATTGGTCGTGTCATCGCGAGTGGTCTGCTGTCCCTGCGTCACGGTGGTCGTCGTTCCCTTGTCGTCCTGCACCGTCACGTCACCCTTGTTGGCCGCGATCTGCACGCGCCCATCTACATCGGTCACCTGAAATTCGGTCCACGTATTGGCCGCTGGCTTCACCGTCACATCGCCGGCGCGCGCCGCCAGTCCGCGCGACGTCGTCACGCGCACCCCGCCATGCTCAAGCTCCACTGCCGGCCCCTCAAATTTCACCAGCGAGTCCGCCAGCACCATCACATTCGATCCGTTCGATTGAATACTGGCCGTCGAATCGGGCCGCGTCTGCAACATGTCTCCCAAGAACACGGCTGCCGATTTCGGCACCTCGCTCCCGTTCAACCAAGCCGCTCCGTTCGTGTACAACATGGCCGACGCCGTGTCTCCCGCCAGCATCACTTGCGCCAGAAACAGGATCGCCAGCAAACAGCACACAGCAGACCGAAACGCTGACTGTGACATGGGTTTGGATCACTCCCGCATTTCTAGGTTTTTTTTATCGTAAGCCTGTAAAGGGTTACAGGTCAATGCGTTTGTTCGCTTCCGGGCACTCCTGAGTCACTACCGTCGTGACCGCGTGATGAGTCATACGGTGGAGGGACGGGCGTCTCGCGAGCCTGCCCGGAGCGAAGTCGAAGAGGCCAGCCGGGCGGGGACGCCGGGCTCTCCACCAGCAAGCTCGCCATCTTGGCCGGCGACCGGCCACCCGACGAGCATCTCGCCATTCACCCCTTCGACTTTCACATCCAGCCAGCGGTTCGCCTCATGATGCCCGGAAATTTTCATCTTCAGGTAATTGTCCGTCAGCGCCTCGGTGAATTCCGCTCCGCCCGATTGCAGCGTGATCGCCTCGACTACCGTCCCCACCAGCGACCGCATAAACGCCGCTTTCTTCCCTGATGCAAGCTCCCGCAGCGCGCGGTTTCTTTCCCGAGCCACTGCTGCCGGAACCTGCCCCGGCTGCTCCGCCGCCGGCGTTCCCGGACGCGCCGAATAGGTGAACACGTGCAGATAAGTAAATGGCAGCTCTTCGATCATGCGCCGCGTCTCGCCGAACTCCGCCTCCGTCTCGCCCGGAAATCCCACCATCACGTCGGCGCCGATCGCCGCAGTTGGCATGGCCGCTCGAATCTTCAAAATCTTTTCCCGGTAATGCCACGGCCGGTACTTGCGATGCATGCGCCGCAACACAGCATCGCTTCCGGACTGCATCGGCACGTGCGCGTGCCTGGCGATCCGCCCGGACGCCGCCACCAACCCGATCAGTTCATCGCTCCAGTCCATAGGCTCGACCGAACTGATCCGCAATTTTTCAAGAGACGTCCGCTCCAGGATGGCGCGAATCAGAGATTCCAGTCGCTGGTCGTTAGTCGTTGGTCGTTCGCGGGGAGAACCCAGTCGTTGGTCGTTCGTCGTTGGTCGTTCGCGGTTCGACTCCCGCTGCTGGCCGGAATGCACGGAGCTGAAAGGTTCTTGCTCGCCAACGACCAACGACTGACGACCAACGACTTCTTGCTCGCCAACGACTAACGACCGACGACTAACGACCGCCAGATCCCGCCCCCACCGCCCCAAATTAATCCCCGAAATCACCACCTCGCAATAGCCCGCGTCCACCAGCGTCCGCACTTCGGCGATGACGCGCTCTGACGGCAGCGAACGGCTCTGCCCCCGCACGTACGGAATCACGCAGAACGAACAGCGGTTGTCGCATCCATCCTGCACCTTCAGGTTCGGACGCGTCCGCTGGTTGACCGCTTCAAATACCGGAGCCGCCAGCAGTTCGGTATGCGCAAAAATATCCCCTACAATCACATTGGCAGGTTGATGCCGGGTAAGTTGATCTTTAGAAAGTTGCCCCAGCGCCGGGTGCCCCGCTCTTTCGCGTTCTTTGCGAAAGAGCGGGATTCGCTCTTGCTCTCCTGAAAGCTGCGCTAGTGAAACAAACCCCACCGAGGGAGACGTGGCAATCTCCGCCGCCTGGTGCTTGTGCGAATTGCCCACCACCCACGTCACACCAGGCAGCGCTGCCAGCTCTTCCGGCGCGCGCTGCGCGTAGCAGCCGGTCACCAGAATGCGGCAATCCGGATTCACCCGCTGCAGCCGCCGTATCGATGCGCGCGCATCTTTATCCGCGCCCTCGGTCACCGTGCAGGTATTCAGCACAACAATTTCGGCGTCGCGAGCCGCCCCGGCGCGCTCCAGTCCGCGCTCCAGAAATTCGCGTTCCAGTGCCGCCCCATCCGCCTGCGTAGCACGGCAGCCAAAATTCTCTATGTAGAAGCGAGCCACGCTCCTATACTAAACGAGTGGATGCTGCGGCTGAAAAGTCCGCTGAAAAACTCCGGGTTCGATTTTGTTTTGAAGGGGAGCGGCCGGCTGATTCTGCACTGCATCTCCAGCTCCCCCTTGAGAGGCGCGCATGAAACGCCGCATTCTTATTGTCGACGACGATCTCGCCGTCCTGCTGACCCTCAAGGCTGTTCTCGAACTCCACGGATTTGAAGTCGACACCGCCAGCAGTTCCGGCGAGGCCTTTGCCCGCATGAAGTCCGGCGTTTACCAGATGGTCATCAGCGACTTGCGCATGGAAACCGAAGAGGTCGGACTGGAAGTCATCCGCGCCGCGCGCCGCCAGGCTTACCATCCCGCGACCGCTCTGCTCACCGCCTATTCACCATCCGCATCGGGCGAACATTGGGACGGAAAACATCGGGACGACGGGGAAGACTGGACCGGAGAAAACTCCGACTCTTTGCTCATCAAGCCGCTCGGCACCGGCGATCTTCTGCGTCATGTGGAAGCCCTGCTCATCCGCCACGCCGAGAAGCAACTCCGCCAGCGGAACTCCGTCTCCAAGGCGCAAGACCCGCTCCGCCGCGCGGGATGAGCATCCCGTTGGCCGGACTTCCCTCAACGATCGTTCCCTCGACGATCAAAGAACAATCAGGCGCTTGCGACCTGCCGCCCGTGCTGAAAACACTCGCGGCACAACACCGGACGCCCTTGCGTCGGCCGGAACGGCACCGTGGTCTCTTTCCCGCACTGCGAGCAGTTCGTCCGGGTCTCCGTCTTCGTGTACGAATGCCCACGCGACGGTCCGTGCGACGTGGCTCCCACCACGGCCACGCGCTTGCCCTTGCAGTTCTTGCAGCGTTTGGGTTCGTTCTTGAACTGCTTGTCGTGGAAAAACAGCTGTTCACCCGCTGTGAACACGAATTCCGTGCCACAATCTATGCACTTCAAAACCTTGTCCTGGTATTCCATTGAAGAGGCGCTCCCATTCCGCGTCCCTGCTCTGCACGGGAGACCCGAATAGGGAAGGATCCGGTTCACATCGTGGGCAGGAGATTTACATCCCCCTCATGCTGACCCCTGAATTCGGCCCGCCATACGGTGTGCACCGCATGGTTACTGCTTTACTGATTTAAGACAACTACCGGGGAAATTCAATCAATCTTAGATCTAAACACTCCGTAGAGACGCGGCTTGCCGCATCTCACGTCCAACTTTCAAGTGCGAAGAACGGGCCGCCCCCAGCAGCGAACGGCCCGTTTTCCTTAGTCCTGTTCCTTGCGTGCTTTCTTGCGGCTGCGCTTGCGAGCCAGCGCTTCTTTTACTCGCTTCCTCTCGCCGGGCTTCAGGTAATACGAGTGACGCTTTACTTCCTTGATAATGTCCTCGGTTTGTACCTTCCGCTTGAACCGCCGCAGCGCGTTTTCGAGGGATTCACCCTCTTGAAGTCGAACTTCCGCCAACGGACTACACCCCCCCACTCGTCCTAAGTGGACTCGTTAGTTATGGCAAGCATTGCCCTCCTAAGTCAAGCGGAATGTACAGAAATCTTCATTCCACCTCAGAAATTCAACCGCATCGACAATTGCATCTGTCGTGGAGCAAACGAGCTCGTCGGTTTCATGAAACTCGTAGGTTGCTGATAATAAGCCGGATAGTAAGCTGTTCCCGCTTGTTGCGTGTACTTAATGAACTGGCCTGCCGAATTATAGAAGCCATTGTCGGTCAGTCCGTACCTTTTATTGTCGCGATTGAACAGATTGAACGACTCCGCGGTCAACTCCAGATGAAACCGTCCGCCCAGATTCATCTTTCTTGTCACCCTCAGATCCATGCTCGCGTAGTCCGGACCGAGCAGTGCATTGCGTCCATACTTCGGCAAGCGGTCATTGCTCGTGTTCCCGTCCTGATTCGGATCGCCCGACACCGTCGCGTTCGTCGGGCGTCCGCTGCCATAGGTCATGATCCCAGAAATTTTCCAGTGATTGAATATCGCCGCCAGAACTTTCTGCCCCTCCTTAAACGGGTGCGGCTCTTCGATCGCTGAGATCGTCAGACGGTTCCGCTGATCCGTCACACTCGGCCCCTTCTCACTCTTCGTTGCGTACGAGTTCTGCACCGTTGCCGGCGATCCCGCCACCAGCGCATCCTGCCCGGTATCGACCGCGTGCGCCCAGGTATACGCCAGCCGGAAATACATCCCCCCTGACATCCGCTTGTGCAGCGACACCGTCATGCCGTGATACACGCTCGAGGCCGCACTCTCAAACTGGTCGATTGCCCCCAGTTGCGATACCGGGCGATCCACGGTGTTGATACACGGCGGAAACGGACAACTGATGCTGTAACTCGTCTGCCACGTCGCAAACGACTCCACGTTATAAAACGCATTTTGAAAATTATTGCCGGTCGGGTCGTAGATCGGATAGCTGTAATAAGTCGGCGGCGGCAGATTCACATCTCGCGCCCGGATCATGTCCACCCCGTGCACATACAGGTAGGACAATGTCCCCGTAAACCCGCCGGCCAGTTCCCGCTCCAGACTCAGGCTTGCCTGCTGCACCCGGGGCGTCTTGAAGGCCGGCGCAAATGCATCCACCTCGCTGGTCGCATACTGCTTCCACGCATCGGGCAGCGTACACGAGGCCGGACCCCGCGGACAGTTCACCGCCGCATTCGGATACGCCGGAAACACCTGCCCCTGGTAGTAATCCGTCTTGTCGAGGTAGAGAAAGTTATCGCTCAGCCCGTTGTTATTCATCACCGCCGACTGATAAATTTGCGGAATGCGGGTATAGAACATTCCAAATCCCGCCCGCACCATCAGGGGCCGGTCATCGCCGAGGGCATATCCAATTCCCACCCGCGGCGCAAAATTCGTCCCTTGCAACGGCATCTTCCCCGCCGCCGGCCACAGCGGATTACTCACCATTCCCGCCTTCGAAAACGTCTGCAGGTCGTAGCGCGCTCCCAGGCTCAAGGTGAAATGCGGCGTCAGGCGCACCGTGTCCTGCACGAAGCCCGCATAGTCGTTGCTGTTCGGGTGCGACACCGGATTCCCGAAATTCTGTATGTAATATCGCGGCACATTGTGCGCCCACGCCCGCAGCGGCGTCAGCGACAGCCCCCCGTGCATCGGCACAAACGTAAACGGATTCACCACAATGTTGCTGTACAAATACTCTCCCCCAAAAAGCGAGGGAAAGTAGTTGTAGTCCCAGGTCAACATCGCGTCCCCCCCGAACTTCCACTGGTTTCGTCCGCGGCTCAGACTCAAAGTTTCCGCCAGGTGCAGCCGGTGTTCCCGCGTCTGCCGCGGCAATATCGACGATTGCCCGAAATCCTGGAGCCAGTTGTAGATGCTCGTACGCACTCCTGTCGTGTTTGGAAACGACTGCTGGAGGTCGCGCGAAAACTGCGCCCGCAGGTGGCTCGTCAGCCGCGGCGTGATACCGCTCAACAAACTCAGCGACGCGCTTTCCGTCGCCACGTCCTCTTCCCCATTTCCGCTGATCGCATTATTTGTAACCGGGCTCGCCGGATCAAGAAACACATTGTTCGTACCGTAATACCGGGACGTACTCAGCCGCGCCGAAAGATACTGATGCGGCGTCAGCACCCGATCCAGCTTCACAAACCCGGTGTTGCCCAGCAACTTCGCGGGAAACGTCCCGCCCATGGTGGAAAGCTGCGCCGCCGACGCAAACACCAGCGCCTGGTCACAGGCCGGCCCCCCTATAGCGGGATCGCAGACCTCGTAGTCCCCTGGAGTCGGGTACGTCCCCAACTGCGGCACCACCACCGTCGAACCGTTCTCGAACTCGACCACCGCAGGCACATGAAAAATATGCTGATCGTAGCCCGCAAACAAGAACGTCTTGTTGCGCTCGATCGGACCCCCGATCGTCGCTCCAAACTGATGCTGCTGATTGCTGGGATTGAACCCCACAAATGCCGGCGCCGCTCCCCCCAGCGAACTGTCGCGCAAATAATAGAAGGCGCTCCCGTGCCATTGGTTCGTGCCCGACTTGGTCACCACATTCACGACCGCGCCCCCAGCCCGCCCCGACTCCGCCCCATAACCGCTCGACGACACGCGGAACTCCTGCACCACCTCGTCGGAAAATTGATAAGGCGCGCGATACCGTCCCGCTGCCTGCGCGAAGAACCCGTTGTTGTTGTCCCCTCCATCCACCAGGAAGCTCGTGTTGTATCCGCGAATCCCGCCGTAAGACAGATCCCCGTTCGATCCCGACGTCAGTCCCCGGGGATCCTGCGTCACCCCCGGCATCAGCAACAACAGATCCGTGAACCTGCGCCCGTTCAGCGGCAGATCCTTAATCGCCCGCTCATCCACCAGCGCCGAGACCGAACTCGGATTCGCCTCCACCATCCGCGGCGCATCCGACACCGTGATCGTTTCCTTTGGTCCCGCCACCTTCAGCTTGAATGTCAGCAGCGTCGCCGCTCCTATCTCCACCCTAATCAAGGGCGAAATCTGCGGCGACATCCCTTCCGCCTCCGCCCGCGCCGAATACTGCCCCGGCGGCAGCAGGTCCACGGCGAATCGTCCCGCCGAATCCGTGGCGGAGTGGTAGCGGATCCCCGTCTCCACCCGGATGGCCACGATGTCCGCGTTCGTAATCGCCGCTCCCTGGGCGTCCAATACCACGCCCCGCAACGCGCCCGTGGACGCATCCTGCCCCCAAGCCACGGAAGCACCAGGAATAAGTTGAAAGAGGAAGACCACTACACGAACAACATTGCGAATCGTAGCCAGAAATGGCTCACCGCGGCGGCACATACCAATCCCCTCGTGTCCGAGACTTCGGAATCGGAGGGGATTCCAGAAACCCTACGAATCTATATACCAAAGTGCATCGCGCCAGGATGTGACGCATGTACCGGCGATATGTTCAGTTATTGGGGAATCGCTAGTCGTTGGTCGTCAGTCGTTGGTCGTTGGCGGACAAAGCCTTTCAGCCAGGTGATTTCCTCTGGCCAGCAGCCCGAGTCGAACTGAGAACGACCAACGACCGACGACTGCACCACCCACTCAATGTGCCGGAGCCGTCGCCGGCGCCGCTGCCGGAGCCGCCGGCTTCGTGCCAAAGTTCACCTTCGGCGTCTGCCGCGAAGCTTCCGAAGCCTGGAAGTACGCCGGATTCTGCTTGTAGCCCGCAAACCCGGCATACAGATTGTTCGGGAACAGCAGCACATAAGTGTTGTAATCCTTCAGCGTGTCGTTATACCGTTTGCGCTCGACGGCGATCCGGTTCTCCGTCCCCGCCAGTTCATCCTGCAAGCGCATAAAGTTTTCATTCGACTTCAACTGCGGGTAATTCTCCACGATCAACAGCAGCCGACCGATCGCCCCATCCAACTGCCCGTTCGCGGCCATCTTCTCGGACGGCGTCCCCGCCGAAAGCAGCGCCGACCGCGCTTTGGCGATGTCCCCAAACACTGTCACTTCCTGCTGCGCATATCCCTTCACCGTCTCCACCAGGTTCGGAATCAAATCCGCGCGCCGCTGCAGCACGATGTCCACCTGCGACCACGCCGCCTTCACCGCCTGATCCTTCGCCAC
>JBEKDG010000102.1:0-9115 GCA_050014475.1 Terriglobales bacterium
TCGGCG
Organism: Terriglobales bacterium; assembly: GCA_050014475.1. GTDB lineage: Bacteria > Acidobacteriota > Terriglobia > Terriglobales > Acidobacteriaceae > Acidiflorens. The sequence goes on from JBEKDG010000102.1 coordinate 7, forward strand.
ACGCTCGAAGAATTTCTCATGGCCGCCGAGTACATCATGAGCGAGGGCAACTACAACATCGTCCTGTGCGAGCGCGGAGTGCGCACCTTCGCCGATCACACCCGCAACACGCTCGATCTCAGCATTGTGCCTGCCGTGCAGCGCCTCAGCCACCTGCCCATCATCGTTGACCCAAGCCACGGCACCGGCAAGCGCAACAAAGTGACCCCCCTCTCCCGCGCCGCCGTCGCCGTCGGAGCCGACGGCCTGATCGTGGAAGTCCACCACGATCCCGACCGCGCCCTCTCGGATGGCATGCAGTCGCTGTTCCCCGATCAGTTCGACGCGCTGATGGCGCAGGTCAGGCAGATCGCGGCGGTTTTGGGACGTCGTGTCCCCGCATCAAGCCATGTTCAGGCTGTAGTCACAAGTTCCGCGGACTGATTTTATGAAACGTCAGCATTGAGCCGCGTCTCGCCGCGCTGACCCGGCCACATCTGATAATCTCTTGCCTTTACCAAGGCGCAGCATTTTGCGAAAACTCCTTTTCATCGCCGTCCTCGTCCCGCTCGTCCTCGCCGCCGCGTGGTACTACTTCCACGAGCGCACTCTCCCCGCCTACGGGCCGCTCTACCGCGAATATGCTTACATTTCCAACGGCAAGAGCAATACGGTTACGGTTATTGATCTGCGTAGTTTTCGTCCGGTGAGAACGCTGCAGGTCGGCGCTGAGCCCACCGGAGTCGCGGCTAATCCCAAGCGCAACGAAGTTTACGTCGTCAATGCCGGCTCCTCGAACGTCAGCGTGATCGACGCCGAGCAGAATAAAGTTGTTGCCACTATCGGCGTTTACGGACGGCCTTTCTTTATTGATGTTTCTCCTGACGGACGCCGGGCTTACGTTGCCAACTCCGGCTCCGACAACGTTTCCGTGCTTGATCTTGACCATCGCCGCGTTGCGGCCACGCTCCACGTCGGCGGAAGTCCCGGGCTGGCCCGCGTTTCGCCTGACGGATCCACCGTGGTCGTCTCCAATCGCGCCGACAATTCTGTCTCGATCATCGACACCGCGCGCCTCGCCGTGCGCTCCGCCATCAACATCTGTATTCATCCTGAGGACATCGCCATCCTGCCGGATTCCAGCAAAGCTTTCGTTTCCTGCTCCGGATCGGGCCAGGTTGCGAGCGTCGCGCTTAAGAATGAAACCCAGAACGACAAGCTGCTGGCGCTGCTTGATGTAGGAAAATCTCCGGTGAGCCTTGCGCTGAAACCCGACGGCGGAGAACTGGTTGCTTTCAACTTCGCCGCCGGCAGTATCTCCATCATCGAGACTACGGGCAATGAAGTGTCGGGCAGCTATCTCACCGGCGACCAACCTACTCGCGGAGTGGTGTCGCTCGATAACTCGCGCTTGTACGTCTCTAACTTTGGATCGAATAACATCGCGGTCTATGACATCGACTTAGGCAAGATCATCGCCTATCTCCCCGTAGGAACGCATCCCGACGCGCTGGCGCTCTCGCAGAATCAGAACTATCTGCTGGTACTCGACTCTGGTTCCGGAGACCTGGCCGTCATTCAGAAACGCCAGCCGAAGAAAAAATTTGAGCCCTCGGAATATTCCTTGCTGACCATCATCCCCGTCGGCATGCAACCCAATCAGATCGTAGTGAAGTCGTTTCTGGCGACGAAACTTATGGACGGTCGCTAGGCTGCGAGCTTCGCTTGCGGGGCGCTATTTTTCGCCTGTTTACTCCGAAGGTAATAACCCATGTTTTACGGGTACCCCCCCTCCCCCCGGTCTATTGGAATCATAGGGTTAGGAGGAAATTCCCGCCAGGTCTTTGAGTTTAAATGACTTATAGGTAAAGTATTCCAGAATCAAGGACTTAGGTTGTCAAAGAGCACTGAAAATGGCTTTGGGGCAGTTTCGAGGGTCGTCTTGGTTGACGGGGACACCTCTGAACTGCCCCAATGAGACTTCATTGTCGCAACGCTCGGGTTGGAAATCTGTGACGGGGATCACAGCTCAAGTGTGATGAAAAAGTCGGGAGCCCTCATAACGAACAAGAGGGCTGCCCAGTAGCTGGCGAAAAAGAGGGTTTGTCTTTGAACCGTACTTTGGAACAACGGATCGCGGCAGCGGCCGCCGAAAAAGTTGGAGTGGTGGAAACCGCGGCCGACTTTTTCAGGAAGCGGGCCGGCAAGGCCACCGGAGAGGGACTCATGAAGTTTCTTCGTACCGCGCCCAAGACCGCGCCCGAGCCGAAAGACACGCTCCGATAGACTCAGTCAAAATCCCCGCCCAAGCAGAGCTTGGACGGGGCACCGGATTTCAAACTATTGCGATACGCCGCGCCACCCGCCTGACAACTCGTCTACTTGGCCTCCCACGTGCTGAGGTGAGCATCCGCCAACTTGGTTTTGCCTTCTTCCTCGCTCATCACGGAGAGCTTGTTGCGCGCCTTCATCATCCCCATGCGAACATGCTGCTGAAGATAATAGGTCTTGCCCGCTGCCACATCCAGTTTCAGCACACTGTGATTCTCCGCCAACGAACAGAAATAGTGCTCGCCCGGATCGAGGGCAAAGTAGAAGTAATTGTCGCCTCGATTCGTTCCTTTCCAGTCGCCGTCAACTGCCAGCTTGCTTTGGATCTTATTGCCTATCATCGAAGGACGAATCACATAAATGAGCGCCTTGTCAGCAGGTTGCGCTGGAGTCGGATGCTGGCTCTTGTCCGTACCGGCCTTGAAGTTCACTTCTTTTTCTTTCGGGCCGCAGGCTTTCAGTTCCATCTCCTTTGAGACCGACTCGTCCGATTCATTTTTATCGTCCGCGATGGCCGGCAACACAAACGAAAGAACAACGATGGCGACGATGCACTGTCGAAAAAACGACATATCAAATCCTCCTTCGAACCCCAATTTCTTTTTTGACTTCGAACACGGCGATAAGTGTAATCCCCATCTCTGCTGTTGGCGACATTTTGAAATAGGTTTTCATCTGGAAGCCGCGGCCGATTTTTTCAAGAAGCGAGCAGGGAAGGCCACCGGCGAAGGACTCAGGAAGTTTCTTCGCACCGCGCCCAAGGTCGCGCCCGAGCCGGAAGACACGCTCCGATAGCCTCAGTCGAAGTCCAATGATAGCCCCGGCCACCCGCCGGTCCGAACGTCTCAAAAGGGGTAGAATGTTGGCCCGTGGCCGAGCACAGAGAAAAATCGCGGATGTTGGGGGATTTTCTCAGGGACGTCGCCATTCTGGTGGTTGTCTTTTATCCATTGGATGCTGGTTTGCAAGGCAAGTTCGACTGGGATATTTGTATTCTAATATTTGCGATGGTGGGATTCTTGCTCTGGCTAGGGATGGTTTTGGAAGGAAAGGACGAACTATGAATTTTATCGTTCCGTGGCTCGCAACCCTCGGTTTTTGTTTTGCCGTCTTCTTGGTTGGTAAGTATTTGCAAGGGAGTGAAAAAAAGAGGCGTCAGGAACGGGCAGACAAGGCGACAGCCGAGGCCGCAATACACGAAAGGGCGATGGCGGCAGTGGTAGGTGTGAGAACTCAGGGTATGGCTCAAGCTGATCTCATAGAAGCACTTGGGGGTGGGGCTCAGCCTGCGGGTAGGGGCTTAAGTAATCCCAATCGGAGCTATGGGCCTAACTGAACTCGCACTGCGAAAACGAGGGGCATCACATGGAAGGAGGTTTCAAAAATGCAGCTAGCGTCTGTGCTCTTGGCTAGGGCTGTGGCATGGGTGGAATCACACGATCTAAACCCACGCGGAAAGGTTTATTATCCCGCGATCACGGAGGCTTTGGTCAAACGGTATGGATTTGCAAAGTTTCCACAAAAGCCTGAGGACTACGACGAAAGCAAGGGGGTAGCGTTTGTTTACGGGAAGGACGGAGATTCGGTTATCGAGCAAGTTCTGATATACACCAACGGCGTTGTTCTGGAGACACGGTCCTCGACCGAAGATTCAAAGAGGCTGCTCGAACGGGCGCTGGAATGGGCGGCAAGCGAAATTGGCCTCGCATATACGCCAGGGATGATCCGGCGGTGGCAGTACTATAGTCAGCTGGTCTTCACCAGCCCGCTTAATTTAACAGCCGCAGCTCCAGCATTCTCAAACCTATCCGAAAGCATCAATAAAACTCTGAAGACGCTTATGGGTGAGGACCTTCGTTACGAGGCAACGGCCGTCCACTTCAACTTTGACCTTCTGACGAGAAAGAATCCTATCGGCTCTTTTTCGATACAGCGGAGGGAAAATATGCCCTTCTCCGACAACAAGTATTTTTCCGAGGCCCCACTTCCCACGGGTGTGCACATCGAACTACTAGAGCAATTTGAAAAGGACCTCTCGCTCCGGTAGAAGGGAAAAGGAAGGACATATACCACAGCGCATTGACGGAAAATGCCGGCTTGAGAAAATAGGAGCCGGTGCTACATGGATATCAAAAAATACCTAGCTGAATGTTCGACTTTAAGCATTCCCTATCGCTACGACTTGGGAACCTTGGGGGATTGCGGCATCTCGTATTTCGTGAATAATGGCCTTACTCAAGGCCTCTTGAGCCGTCAGGATGGTGGCCCCGCTGATCATGAGAGCCTGGGTATCGGGCACACTCAACCCAGTATATGCAGCAAATGCGGTAGCAATATTCTCCCGGAATCTCTTAACACCCATATATTGTTCCTCTAGCTGACTCTCAATGAAATCTTGCCTCTCATAGTGCATCGACACTCCATGGAAAAGGAAGGAAGAGTCCTTTTTCGCATATCTTGTCGTTCCTGCGGCGAATATCAGATTCGCAATAGAATCCGTCTGCCCGATATTGTGGGTTGTGACTTTAACAGGAAGTGCCTTCATGAAGGCCGCGATGCTTAGCCCTTCGAATATGTTTCCGCCACCGGAGGACATCAGCAAATAGATGTCATGGCCAGCATTGCAGGCTTTCGTTATGGCATCCCTTAGTTTTGCCGCTTGTGCTATCTGAACATCGGCAGTGAACACGATATATTGCGTCATAGGGGAAAATTATACGCCGCTAAGTTGACTTGAATGCCCGCTCCACAAGCTTGCCCTCGGCAGAGAAATTTGCCCCCGCTTCAATCCTTGCCGGCGGCTGCTTTCTTTACGTCCTCAAACTGGGTGATCTCGACGGTTCCTTCCGGGAACTTGGGGGTGATTTTTAGTTCTCCGGCCAGGGCTTTGACGAAATTCTGGAGCGTGGTTGCGCACGTATCGGCGCGGCGGTTGAGCCTGGATACGGCGGGTGGGTTGACGCGGAGAATCTCGGAGAGATGCAGCTAAGAGGGCCAAAAGCAGGTCCTTCGCTTCGCTCAGGATGACAAAATTGAGGTGACGCGGTAGGAAAGCAGGTCCTTCGCTTTGCTCAGGATGACAATTTATGGGCACGGCAAGGTTCGTGGCTTCGGGCGGAACCCACCCTTCGGCTGGCGCTCAGGGCAGGCTGTTTGCAAAAGCGGCAAACGTGGGCACGCGGCGTGGGCCAACCATCCGCGGCGAAATCCCACTCATCGCAAAGTGCGCGATGAGTGGGGCACCCAGGCGATTCTCAGCCTAGCTCTTCTTCCCGGTCACGGCGTAGAAGGCGGTTGCTTCCTGCTCCACGTTCTTGCTGCCGCACTTGGGGCATTTCGCGTCTTTTTCGTGTTCCTTCAGGGTAAGAATTAATTCGAAGGTTTTATGACAATCTTTGCAAACGTAGTCGTACACGGGCATGGGGGCCTCCCGCTCGATTGCGATCACGAGCTACGATTGGAATTGTACGCCGACACCCGCCGCTTGTCCGTGAGCCCGAGGTAGCGTGTGCCCCAGGACAATAGCCGATGCCGTCATCAGGGCTCGCTCCTCAGAGTTGCTGAGGCCACCGACAGCTGCCGAGCTGCGCTCGGCTTGGACGGGCGAGGGCGCCCGTCCCTACACGAGCGGGTCAGAGACCCGTCCCTACACGAGCCTTCGAAAATGGTCGAGGATGGCTTCGGCTTGGGATTTGGTCACTACTGCCGACAGCGCGGCTACGTCCGCTTGCTTCACGGCTTGCAGGCTGCCGAAATGTTCCAGCAGGCGGCGGGTGGTGGATTCGCCTACGCCGGGGATTTCTCTTAGCTCGGTGGCGCGGTCTCGGATCTGGCGGCGCTTGCGATGGAAGGTTACGGCGAAGCGATGGGCTTCGTCGCGGATCATCTGCACGAGATGTAAGACGGGAGAATGATGGTCTAGAACTACGGGGTCGTCTTCCTGTCCGTGGACGTAGATGATTTCTTCTCGCTTGGCGATGGCGGCTAGCGGCTGGTTGATGATTTCGAGGGCTTCGAGGGCCTGGGCGGCGGCGTGGAGCTGTCCCAGGCCGCCGTCGATCAGCACCAGGCTGGGCATGGGCTTTTTTTCTTGCTGCTGGCGCTGGTAGCGGCGCGTGACTACTTCGCGCATGGAGGCGAAATCGTCCACGCCGGCTACGGTCTTGATGATGAACTTGCGGTAATCGGATTTTTTCATCTTGCCTTCTTCCCAGACGACCATCGAGGCGACGGTTTCCGCTCCCTGAATGTGCGAGATGTCGAAACACTCGATGCGCTGCGGGAGCTCGGGGAGGGCTAGGGCTTCTTGCAGGGATTCCTGGATGGCGCGGGCGTTTGGCTTCAGGACGCGGAAACGCTGGTCGTAGGACTGCTTGGCGTTGGTGCCGGCGAGATCGATTAGCTCGCGCTTGTCTCCGCGCTGGGGGACGGTGATGTGGACTCGGGTGGCTCGTCCGCCCTCGCCGGCTAGCTGCTCGCTGAGGGCTTCTTCCAGTTCTTCGCGGTCTTCGAAGTCGACGGGGACGCAGATGTTGCGGGGGACGTAGGGCTGGGCTAGGTAGAGTTGCTTGACTAGGGCGGAGAAGAATTCGCCGGGGTGGAAGGAGTCGGCGGGGGGACGGGCGGGGACGCCCGTCTCTCCATCGTCTTGTTCGTTTTGTTGCGCGGTGAACTCGGGGAGTTCTTCCCAGAAAAATTCGCGGCGGTCGAGGACTTTTCCTCCGCGCATGTGGAAGAGGTTGACGGCCAGCATTTGATTTTCGTAGTGATAACCGAAGACGTCGGCGTCGTCGCCTTCAGCGGCGGCGATGCGCTGCTTCTCCTGCAACTGCTCGACGGTGGAGATGAGGTCGCGACAGCGGGCGGCGCGCTCGAATTCCTGCGCTTCGGCAGCTTCGGACATGCGCTCGCGCAGAGATTTGACCAGGTCAGTCTGGCGGCCTTCGAGGAAGAACTTCACGTCGCGCACGGCTTCGGCGTAGATCTCGGGCGTGGTCAGATCTTTTACGCACGGACCGAGGCAACGCTTGATATAGAACTGGAGGCAGGGACGCGGATGGTTGCGGGTTAAGTCCACTTTGCAGGACGGGACCATGAAGTGACGATGAATGAGGTCGACGATGCGATAGGCGAGATTGGCAGGGAAGTAGGGGCCGTAGTAGGCGCTGCCGTCCTTGCGCAGGCGGCGGGTCACGTACACGCGCGGAAAGCGCTCGGCTAGGGTTAGTTTTACGTAGGGGTAGGTCTTGTCGTCGCGCAGCAGGATGTTGAAGCGCGGCTTCTTCTGCTTGATGAGGTGGTTCTCGAGGGCGAGCGCCTCCTTGTTATTGGCGACCACGATGTAGTCGACGTCAACCGCTTCGCGGACTAGCGTGCCGGTTTTCGCGTCCTCCCAGCGGCCTTCGTGAAAGTAGGAAGAGACGCGGGAGCGCAGGTTCTTCGCCTTGCCCACGTAGATGACTTCGCCTTCGGCGTTTTTGTAGAGGTAGACGCCGGGGGAGGTGGGCAGGCTGCGGATGTTGTGGGGGAGATCCATGGCTGCTATGTTTAGTGTAATGTAAAACACATCGACGGAAGTGTGTTACAATAATGCTATGGGTAACACAATCACAATTCGTCTTCCCGAGGACCTGGCAGCCTGGCTGAAGAGCACCGCTCGTAAGACGGGAGTTCCGGTTGGCCGGTTGGTTCGTGAAGAACTGGAGCGCGCGAAGCGGGAAAACGGAACTAAGTCCTTCATGCGCTTTTCCGGGTCGATCGATGGCCCTCCCGATCTCTCCTCGCGTAAAGGATTCTCCAGAAAATGAAGGGCATTGCGGACACCGGTTTTGTGGTGGCATTTCTGAATCGGCGCGACCGGCATCACGTGTGGGCTGACGAGATCGGGATGCAAATTTCAGAGCCGTTGCTGACATGTGACGCGGTATTGGCGGAAACCATTTTCCAGGTGGGATCGGTGGCCGAAGTTCTCGGACTGGTGCAGGAGGGATTCTTACAGCTTGCCTTTGATCTTCGAGGAAATCTCGGTGAGGTTCTGGACCTCGCTGAACGTTATCGAGATCGCAATCCCGATCTTGCAGATTTGTGCCTCATCCGAATGAGCGAATTGTACGAAACACTTCCCGTGTTCACAGTCGATGAACGCGATTTCCGTGTCTATCGGCGAAACCGGCGAGACGTGATTCCAATTGTGTGTCCTCCGCGAAGCTGATTTATTTCGAAAGAAGGCAGATATTTTCTAGGCGCTCCATCCTTTTACGAACTCCACCAGGCTGCGCAGGGCGATTCCGGAGGGGCCTTTGGCGATCCAGGGTTTGTTGTCTTCCATCCAGGCGGTGCCGGCGATGTCGAGGTGGATCCAGGGTGTGTCTTCGGCGAATTCCTTGAGGAACATGGCGGCGGCGATGGCGCCGCCCTGACGGCCTCCGGAGTTGACGATGTCGGCGATGTTGGATTTGAGGTTTTCCTTGTATTCGTCGTCGAGCGGAAGGCGCCACATCTTCTCGCCCGCTTGTTGGTTGGCGTTGGCGAAGCGCTCGTACATCTGGTCGTCACTGGCGAAGACGCCGGCATTTACGTAGCCGAGGGCTACGACTACGGCGCCGGTCAGGGTGGCGGCGTCCACGAGATGCGTGCAGCCGAGTTGGCGGGCGTAGCAGAGGCCGTCGGCCAGGATTAGGCGTCCTTCGGCGTCGGTGTTGATAATTTCGATGGACTTGCCGGACATGGCGATCTGCACGTCTCCCGGTTTTTGCGCTTTGCCGGAGGGCATGTTTTCGGTGGCGCAGATAATCGCCGT
>JBEKDG010000103.1:0-8975 GCA_050014475.1 Terriglobales bacterium
GGCCTATCTGTCCCTAGCATCGTTGCGAGAAAATCATGGGTGATGGGCAGCGACTCCGAATCCACTCTGTCCTGAGTCATGAGCAACCACCGCACAAGGCGTTGCCCAATACCGTGGAGCCGATTACACGCGGCTGTTTGTGCAACCTGCATTCCCTGAACTACTGCATAGCGGCTCAACATCAATTGCAGCTGTGGAGTGGATTCCAAAGTGTTTTGCAAAGCTGCGACCTCTACCCGAAACCCATCCCCCGTGATTTGTACCACCGCTTGAAGCGGGCTCCTGCTCAGGCCAACCGCCGCCGGTGTTCCTGTAAAGCCCTCATTGCCAACTATGCCCGCTTCGGCGGTCCTTCCATCTTTCATTACAACTACAAGAGAAACCAAACCTCGATTCGGGAAATACGCAAATTCCAGCTTTCCACCCCCCTCGTGAAGGACTAGATGGTTTGGCAAGCTGACGTATTCGAGATGAGGACGAAGTGAGCTGTAGTCGCTATCGGAGATCGACAGAAGGATTAGGTTGCTGACTGGTTTCCCATCGGTGTTCGTCCGCTCGCCAGACTGCACGACTTGGAGGCCTTTGCTTTCCACAAACGACCTTAAGACACTAGAGTCACAGCCGAAAACCTCTCCCAGATACGGGAAACAGGAACCCGGCTTAGTCGCACTACTCAGAAAATTATACATCCCCCAAACACGACGCTTCTGTAGGGCATCCTACATTGGCTTTGCCGCTGGTACGCGCAAGCATCGCGACGCACGAACGGGACCCACACTTAAAGCGATTCCGCTCACTTCAAACGAGACCCCCGAAATCAGACGTTCGCTCGAACAAAACTTTTCCATATATGTAGGATGCCCGACAGACCATCCAAATTGGCGCATGTAAGCTTCGCCCGTCCTTTTATGCATCTTTTTATGCATCTTTCTTATGCATCTTCCGCCACGCCCAGACTGGGTGACGGTTTCTGCTGCAATCAGTACGCCGCTGCGAAAAGAGCCGTTAATGGCGAACCAGAACGTTGCGTACCTTGATAGCAAGCGGGTACTCGTCGGGGCACAGCGACGAGGGCCACCATGAGTCCGAAGCTGGTATGGATTGAACAACAGCATTTTCGGGGTTGGGGTTGCTCCGAATGCGCCTGGGTCTTCAACCCTTCTGGCGCGCCGACTGGCAAATTTTTCGATGAAATGGTGCGGAACTTTGAGTTGCAGCGCGACAAGGCGTTTACATTGCATGTTTGCGCCGATCACCCAAGAGCCCAGAGCACTGAGGAGCAAAAACGCTGAATAATTCAAAATGCCAAGATTGGGGAAAGCTTTACCGCGCCGCAGTCCTCGAGTCTGACCGGAGCAAGTTGCTGCAGCGGATCGAGAACGCAGAGGCCGCGATTCTCGAGCGATCGCGAAGCTTATCAAAGTCGCCAGGCAACAATAGAAAAGAGCAGGACGCTATCACTCGGGCACTGCACATCTTGAGCCTGCTGCGTGAGGCTGGGCAAGCGCCGTAGCCTCACGCGATTGCTGCTGGGAAGAGATCGGCTGCCCACTATACTCGTCATCTATGTCGCGATACCGCGAGAGTAGTTGATACAAACAGGCGTCTGCACCAACTGTCCCGAACAGTCACCTATGAGACAGTTTAATAGCTTCTAAGGTGCGCGAGGGAAATCAAGGCCCGGCAGATCCTCCTTCGTAATCCTCAGTCTGCTTTGTGTCTGCTACTTTCCCAGCATTCCCGCGGCCCAAGCCAGCACCGCGATTCCAACCACGATGCGATACATCGCGAACGGTGCGAAGCCGCGCTTGCGGACATAGCCCATGAACCAGGCGACTGCTCCGTAGGCGACGATGAAAGAGACGACGAAACCGATGGCGAGGATGACCCATTGGTGAGGGGTGACTTGGGCGACGCCGATGGGATTTTCTTCTTTGCCGCGAAGCGACTTGAAGAGCGTGTACAGCGTGGCCACCGCCATGGTGGGCATGGAGAGGAAGAAGGAGAACTCGAGCGCGGCGGCGCGCGACATTCCCATCAGCTGTCCGGCGGCAATCGTGGACATGGAGCGCGAGGTGCCGGGGAAAACGGCGGAGAGAATCTGGCAGGCCCCGATCCAGATGGCCTGGCCGCCGTGAATGTCGTCCATCTTCCAGGTGTGAATGGGTGAAGCCTGGATGGGAGAAGCTTGCTTGGGCGAACCGGCCGCTCCCGGCCCGGCCTTTTCCCAGGGAGCCTTCATGGCATCGATAATCCACATCACGATGCCGCCGATCAGCAGCGCTGTCCCTATAACGTAGAGACTCTCGAGGTTCTTGCCGATCACTTTGGTCAGCAGAAAAGACGGAATTGCAGTCACGACGAACGCGATCATGACCAGGCTCAACGGATGGGTCAGGTAGTCGCAGTCTTTCTGCTCGCCTTCGGGAAATGTCGAGATGAGCTTCGCGATGTGGTGGCGGAAATAAATTGGCAGAACCAGGATCGCGCCTAGCTGGATGACGATCGAGTACATCTTCCAGTAACCGCTCGAGAGCGGCACGTGCAGCAGGACTTCGGAAATGCGGAGATGCGCGGTGGAACTGACGGGAAGAAACTCAGTGAGGCCTTCGACAATTCCAAGCAGCACGGACAAAAGATAGTCGTTCAAGTGTTCTCTCCAAAATAAGGTAGAGACGCGGCTTGCCGCGTCTTAAGCGGAGACGGGGCAAGCCCCGTCTCTACGGGAATTCATTGTCCAATCTTGGCAGATTCCGCGTAGCGCCGGAAGAAACTATCTTGCTTCCACTCTGGGCGATGGTCGCCATTGGCGACGTTGATCAACAAGGCTCTGACGATCTCTTCGTATTTCGCGGCGGCGGCGAGGTTGACCGGCTGGTCCACATCGTCCGAGGGCGCGTGATAGCGCTGGGTCAGCCAGTCTTTGAAAATCTTTTGCTCGGGCGAGCCGGGCTCGGGAGCGACGCTCATGATCACCGAAGGCACACCGTGGCGAATGAAGTTGTACTGATCGCTGCGGATGAAAAGGTTGCGCAGCGGCTCGGGGTCGGGCTGAACTCTTACGCCGAACGATTGCGCGATCTCGCGGACGCGATCGCCCAGATCGGAGTCGTCGAGACCGAGCACGGTAAGCAGCTTCAGGGGCACGATGGGCAGAAACATATCGACGTTGACGTCGGCGGCAATGGATTTTGGCGCGACCGTGGGATGAGCGGCGAAGTACTTTGAGCCGAGCAGGCCCTTTTCTTCGCCGGTGACTAAGACTAAGAGAAGCGAGCGGCGCAGCTTTTCCGGATTCTTCTTGAAGCTCGCGGCCATATCGAGGAGCAGGGCGCTGCCGGAGCCGTCGTCCATGGCTCCGTTATATATGCGGTCGCCGTTGATGGGTTCTCCGATCCCGATGTGATCGAGGTGGGCGGAGAGCACCACGTATTCATCTTTCAGAGCGGGGTCGCTGCCGGGGAGTTTGGCAATGAGGTTAGCCGACTCGATTTTGGTGAGTTCAACTTTCGTTTTCGCCGCGAGCGAAACGGTGAGCGGAAAGTGCGGCAGCGGCTTGCGATCTTTGCCGAGAGCGGCGATTTCTTCGAACGTGTGGCCGGAGCCGGCAAAGAACTTCCCGGCGCTGGCGGGATTGACGATGGCGGAGAGCTTGGCGCCTTCGGTTTCGTTGAACTCGGGATAGTCGAGATCCATGGTGGGATGGGCGCGGTTGAGCGCGATGCGGGACCAGGGGATGTCCATGGAGGCGGGGTTCATCAGCGAAACGATGCCGAGGGCGCCGGCGGCGCGCAGCACTTTCCAGCGCTCGGCGGCAGTCTGGTAATGCGAAGCGAGCGCACCGGGAATCTCGGAGGGCGATCCGGAAAAGATCACGATGATCTTGCCGCGGACGTCGACGCCGGCGAAGTCGTCATAATTTTTCTCGGGGACTTTGAGACCGTAGCCGACGAAAACCAGCGGCGCTTCGACCTCGGGCGCGGGCATGACGCGTGTACTGATGATGGCATCTTCACCGAGCGTGAGCGATTCGCGTTTGCCGTCGCGGATGAGGGTCAGGCTGCAATCCTTTTCGACGATCTGACGGGAGACGAACTTGACGCGTTGGTAAAAACCGTCGGTGCCGGCGGGTTCCGCGCCCGCGCTTTTGAGCTGCTCGACGGCGTAGGCTTGCGCGGCGCGCTCGCCCCGGCTGCCAGTGTCGCGGCCTTCGAGTTTGTCGTCGGCGAGAACTTTGATGTGATTCCACCAGGTCTGGCCGTCGAAATGAGGAGCGGTCTGGGCCGCGGCGGAAACCGCGAATAGCAGCGCCAGCAGTAAACACGATGACTTGATTTTCATAATGGCCCTCATTGGGCGAAGGTTTCTAGGATAGCAGAAGCGGCGTGGAAGGAAGTCATCTCACACAGTGGCTAGGCGGGAGTTGGTGGCGATCCGTGGACGTTAGAACCGCTTTCCAACTTATCTTCACTGCGAATCGGGTTCGAGGTTAATTTCGGAGTGGGCGACGATATGGAAGTTATCGTAGGGTGACTCGAATCCAAATGCCGAGTGCACCCACTTCCAGGGTAGCGCGCTGTACGACCAAGTGGCTTTGCCGAGTCCGTTTGAGCCTTTGAGTCAGAAGAGGGTGATCGGCTGCTTTGGTGTTGGAGCGACTCAGGCCCGTCGAGTTCATTTCTCTTCTTTAACTCCGCAGTCCAGTTCAGAACCAGAATAAGCGGTGCCGTGGCCTCTTCGGTTGCTATGTGTCCACCAGGAACCTCTTCCCATCCGGCCCCCCTGAAGGCAATGGAGGTATCTGGGAATCGCCGCTCAATCCGGCAGCCATGCTCCCGGGTTACAGCAGTAACTTGCGATCTTCCAAGTAGGTACCTAACATCAGCATCACCAAACCGCGGGGCTCATTATTTCTCGCGGTTGCGAGTCAGTCTGTCGTACTGGGCAGTAACAGGCGCCGGTCAGAAGTGGGTTGCTATGGAAATCGATTCGGTCGCACCCGGGCAGGCAACTGCCCGTCTCACCGCGGCGCGTTCCACGCCCTGGCTGCAGCGTCTGCGGTCCGAGGGGCTACGCCGCATCAGCGAAGCGAACCGCGAGCTCTGGCTCCTGCTCTCGATCTTCGTTCTCACGGCTCTGCTGAATTCCCTGCTGGACTCCCACCACATGCTGCTTGGCTTGTACACGCTGCCCACGCTGTTTTCGGCTTACGTGTATGGCCGGCGCCACGCCACCTTGACTGCCCTGAGCAGTGTGCTGCTGGTGGTGCTGATTACCTACTTCAACCCCGTGTGGTTCGGCCGTCAGGTGGCTCCTCTGCCGATCGCGGAGAAATGGTTTGAGATTACCGTGTGGGGTGGGATTCTGCTGGTCAACGCCTACGCCATGGGCACTTTGTACGAGCACAAGCAGAAACACTTCCGCGAGTTGCGCAGTACCTACCATGGCGTGCTGATCATCCTCAGCCAGTTCATTTCGAAAGACAAATACACCCAGAACCATTCTTACCGGGTTTCCGTCTATGCCGCCAAGATCGCCGCACAAATGGGCTTGCCCGTCGATACCATTGAGGACATTCGCGCCGCCGCCCTGATTCACGATCTGGGGAAGCTCGATGTCAGCCGTGAAATCCTGCACAAAGCCGCGCGCCTCACCACCGACGAATACCAGCAGATGCAGAAGCATGTGGATTTGGGAGTACAGATGCTTCAGCCAGTCGCCGGCCCGTTGTCGCGCGTGATCCCCATCATCCTGGCGCACCACGACAAGTTTGATGGCACCGGTTACCACGAAACCCACGGCGAAGAGATCCCCCTCGAGGCCCGCATTCTCTCCGTGGCCGACGTTTACGACTCCCTGACCAGCGACCGGCCCTACCGCAAAGCCATGTCCCCGTTCGACGCCAAAGAAACCATCGTCAAAGCCGGCGGTTCGGACTTCGACCCCAGGGTGGTGGAGGCTTTCTCAACCTGCTTCCACCTGGGCCTAATGGACATTCCGGAAATGATGGTCTGATCGGCGGGGCTGGCAACTATCAACGCTACTCCCGAAATGCGGTGGCTTCCGCCTTTTCCATGCGGTTCATGAAAAACTCGATTTTGTTCTTGCTTTTGGGCGGCGCAGCGCTTCAGCGCTGCGATAGCTGGCTTATTTTCAGTGTCGGCTTTAGCCGCTGCGGGTGACTGCGGCGCGCCCCACGAGTCGATGTCCTACTGAATGGCGTTTCCGTACGTCGGTACTCCACCCTGCACGAGGAACAGCAGGGTTTGTCCGCGCGACGACCAGTCGCTTTGCGGATACTTGGAGACTAACTGCTGGGCGAGCGAGATGGCCAGGTTCTTGGATTGGTCGGACTTCTTCGGTTGTTCTTCCGTCTTGTAGATCTCGATCAGGGCGGCTCGGCGAGAAGCGGCGTTGTACAGCGCCTCGGGAGCGGCGGGAGATTCGGGGTGTTCTTTTACATATTTTTCGTAGATTTCCGCTTCCTTGTCGGGACACTTGGAAGAGCCTTGCCAGTCTCCGCAGAGTTTGTTGTCGAGCAGGTGGAAGGCGGCGAGTTGGGCCCACTTGGTGTCCGGAAATTTCTTCATCACCTGCTTCATGGATTGTTCGTCGATGCCTGCGCGAAGGTAGGATTCCTTCTCGCGCGCGGAGGGGCGGGACTGCATGTCTGACTTGTCGATCTGCCATCGAATGTCGGCGGCGCGGTAAAGGGCTTCGCCGGCCAGCGGAGCGGCCGGGAAGATGTCGTAAACGCGGTGATAGAGGCGCAGGGCGTCCTGGGCTGCGCCGCGGCGTCCGTGGCGGCGGCTGGCCTCGTCTTCAGAATCGACGGCGGCGCCGAACAGGATGCGGTCGCCATTGGGAGTGGACGCCCAGACCACCCCCATATCGAGCACCCAGCCGCTGATGGTCTTGCCCTCGTCCTCGTCTTCCAAAACGAAGGCTGGGTCACGAGTTTGCGAGCCGAGCAGAGCTTCTACGTGCAGCCAGTTGCGGCTTTTGTCGAGAAGAATCAGTTCCCGTCCGCGTTCGACCTGGCCGAGCTTGCTCGAAGTCGTGTCGGGAGACAGATAGAGGACGGCCTCGCGCACCAGGGTGCCGCGATCGGCGGCCAGCAGCGGGGAGTTTCCCAGCACAATCAGGACGGTCAAAAGCAGAAGCTTGGTAATCGGTTTCACGGCAGTGTTCGTCTCCGGCTTCGAGGGTAGCATGTAGGGTAAGATGCGTGGAATGGGTCGCGCGGGCTGAGTCTTTGGTACCGTGATCTCGTGATAAGTCATACGGTGGAGGGACGGGCGTCGCGCCCGTCCAGCCGGGCGGGGACGCCCGGCTCTCCACCAGTAAGCTTTCAACAGCAGTAACCGTCACGCGGTCGGGGCACTAGCGTTGTCTTGCTTTGATTGCTGTTGACAAGGATGCAACCGGTGCTGTACACGATGGGTTCTCTTCAGCGCCGGACTTGTGCGCGGAGATTGCCATGCCTGGGGACCAGAACTCGAAGCGCGCGAAGGGCTGGCCATGATGTCCCGCGGTGGCGCGCAACCGATTGCGGTTCGCGACCTCAAGAGCATCGACGACCTCAGCCAGTTGAAGGCGGTGGAAAAAGAAGTCTGGGGGATGACGGACGAGGACACCTTGCCCCTGACGCTGGCCATTGCCTGCAAGGCGGCGGGCAATATTTTCGTCGGAGCTTTCGATAAGGACAAGTTGGTTGGGTTCGCCTTCGGATTTCTCGGCCGCGAGCACGGACAGACGACGATTCACTCCCACATGCTGGCGGTGCTCGATGCATATCGGCATCTGGATCTTGGCTCGCGATTGAAGCAGGCGCAGCGCGAACGGGCCATGGCCATGGGCGTTCATGAGATGACGTGGACCTACGATCCGCTGCAGAGCCGGAACGCGCACTTCAACTTTTCCAAGCTGGGTGTGGTTTCCGATACCTATAAGGTGGATTTCTATGGGCCGGAAACTTCCAGCATGCTGCATCGCAACGGAACGGACCGGCTGTGGGTGCGGTGGATATTGAGTTCCAAGCGGGTGCGGGATCGGCTGGCGGGTAAGAATGGGCGAGTGGAAACGCTCGATGCCATGAAACTGCTGGCGCCGCTGGTGCGCTTCGATCCCAGCGGGAAACCGGGGCGGGCCGATCTGGCGGAATCCCTGGCGCGGCAGCGCGTAAGCATTGAAATCCCGGGCGACATTCTGGCGGTCGAGCGCACGGACATGGGATTGGCGCGAGAGTGGCGCGACGCGACGCGGTGGGCGTTCCGCGAGGCCTTGAAAGCGGGATTCTTCGTGGCCGAGTTCTGCCGTTCGATTCGCGGACAGCAGGGTCCGGGAGCGTATTTGCTGCAGCGTGGGACGGTGAGCGAGCTGATTCCCGAAGTGTAAAACGAGGATCAGCCGTTAGCCATTCGTACTTAGCACTTAGCCTTTAGCCTTTAGCTCAACCCCCAAGGGATTTTGGCTAACCGCTAAGACCTAAGACCTGAGACCTGAGAGCCTTATCGTTTTCTGGGGGGCAAAGGGCGTGAAAAAGGCAGGCCAGTGGCTCCATGAGCCCGAGACGTGACCGTCCTATCGGAATACGAGGTTAGTCGTCGATGAGCTAAAACGGGTTGACCTGGGGAAAATGAATCTTCAGCTTATAGCAAATGTAGAGAACCAGGATCGCGCCCAGTGTGGAAAAAATGAGGCCGGCGGGATGATATCGTTCGTTTGTCGGGCGCGAAAACATGTGGGTAACGCCGCCGCCGATGATCGATCCGATGATGCCGAGCACGATCGTCCAGAAGATCGTTATGTGCTCGTGCATCACCGATTTCGCGATAACCCCCGAGATTAGCCCAACAAGAATATACCACATTAAGTGAAACATACTTTTTCCTCCAGCTTATGCCTTAAGTCTAGTTTCTCATCCACCAGAACAATTGCTTCCATCTTGTTTTCTCCACGAGAGCCTACGGTCC
>JBEKDG010000104.1:0-8700 GCA_050014475.1 Terriglobales bacterium
GTCAGATCGCTGCCTTTCTTCAGGATTTCATCCGGCACCGCGATCTTTCCCAGGTCGTGCAAGTAGCCGCCCCGCCCCAGGGCGACAATGCATTCTTCCTCCACCCCGAGAAAACGCCCCAGATCCGTGGCATTGCGCGCCAACCGCTCACAGTGGCCTTCGGTGTAAGGGTCGCGCGCCTCCACGCTCAGCCCCAGTGTGCACAGCACCGAATCCACCGTCTCCAGTTCGTCGGTGAACTCCTTCAACTTCAGCAACGAACTCACGCGCGCAAACAATTCCTCGGGACTGATCGGCTTGGTCAGAAAATCGTCGGCGCCCGCTTCAATTCCCTTCAGGCGGTCTTCTTGAGCGCTCAGGCCGGTAATCATGACGATCGGAATCAGCCGCGTCTTGGAATCCTCTTTGAGTTCGCGGCACAGTTCGTAGCCGCTCTTGCCGGGCATGACCACGTCAAGCAAAATCAGGTCCGGAGCCTCGCGCCGGATTTCCGCCTCCGCCGCAGCCGCGTTCTGCACCACAACCGTTTGATAGCCGCGGCTCGCCAGCATCTCCTTCAGCAGCACGGCGATCGGCAGGTTGTCGTCGACCACCAGAATCGACTGCTTCCGGCGGCCTGCCAGCAGATCACCCACACCCGAGTAAGACTTCGGATGCGGAGAAAGGGTTGTCCGGCGCTGTCGTGGTGGAAGACTCATCGCTTCACTTTGCTCAATTCGCTGCGATATTGCAAGCTCGATTGCAGCTTGCGAAAAAACGCGCGATTCGTATCAGGGTATGCCTTCAGGCATACCGCAAGTCGCAAAAAATGGGTCGGCTTCAGCCGCTGCGGTTCTACGCTTCTTCCCCGAACAGCATTTTTCCGCAGCTCGCCAGCGAGAAAACATTCGCCAATCGACTACTTCCCCGCAACTTTGGCAGTTTCTCTCGCGATCGGCGCCGCGTTCTGCCCGGTGTCGCACTTGTGCGCGTTGAACTGCTGCTGAACTCCCGACTGCCCGAGCTGACGAGGATCTGCCGAGAACTGCGTATTACACGATTCACAGATTCCCAGCGACGGGACGTTGCTGACCCGTTTCAAGATCCGAAGACTGCGCTTTGCCATGATTCAAGTCTCCCACACCGCCGGAAACTGCGCCACCACCGGAAAACCAGGGTGCCCCACGTCTCGCGCTTTTCGAGACGTGGGCCGCCGGGCAGCCCGCACCGGAGCGAAGTCGGGTTTTATGCCTCTTAGCCGCCGCGGGTCGCCCCTTCACAGCATCCAGTCTTTCCCACAAAAACTTGATCGGACAATCCCCAGCCCAGAAAACCGAACATTTTCCCTGTTCAAACGTCATTGCGGCGATTTCCGCCCCCGTGTCAGTCTTCCATCATGCCGCGGAAACTCGCACTGATCTTCCTCATGCTCTGCCTGCCGTGGAGCGAATGCGCCGCCGTCCCGAAACCACATGTCATCACTTTCGGAAAATGGATTTCCGCCAAGTGGCCCAACGCAACCGGACAGAAACTGCTCGACCTGAAAGTGCGTCCGTTGTTTGTGGATACGCGACTCAAGGAATACACCACCGGAACTCCGCACGAACTGACCGACCGCCTGTTCGTAGTCCGCCGCGCCTTTCGCGTGAACGATGCGCTGCCCACTGAAAGTGCCAACGCAAACGCCAACGCCACGCGCTGGCAGTGGCAACGCGGCGGCTGGCTGCTCATCGACCGCCTCACCGGACGAGTCTCCCAGCTCAACCTGCCCGAGTTCGATCCTTTCTATTCGACGGCCAGCTGGTATCGCGACTACATCGCCTACTGCGGCGTCTCCGAAGATGGCAAGAAACTCTACGCGGTCGTAGCCCAGGTAGGACGCCGCAAACCCATCCTGAAAAAAGAAGCAGGCGAACCCGCCGCAGCCGACGATCCCGACTCCGAATGCCCGCCTCCAGTCTGGGAGCGTACCCCCATGCGCGTAACCTTCCAGCCCGGAGACAAACAGAAGTTAGTCTTCTCCATCCGGAGCCGCGTGGTTGAGGTGGTCAACGACGCTGAAGAGCCGGAGGAGTAGCCGGGCGAGAACCCCTTTGCGCCCCTCCCAGAAGCGGGTATTCTAGCGATGAGCAGACCAACAACGGTCATAAGACATGGCGATTCAACTATTTGATCATGCGCCCCCCGTGGGTCTGGAGGTCGCGAAGCGGATCACCCTGAAACGGAAATCCGAACTGGGGCAATTCATGACGCCCGCGACTGTGGCGCGGTTCATGGCCTCGCTTTTTCCGGCAAGTAGGATGCAGACATGCCGATTGCTCGATGCCGGTGCCGGACTAGGGGCGCTGTCCTCTGCCTTCCTTGATCGCTGGAGTTCCGCAGACGGCTTGGATTTTCAGAGCGTAGAGATTGCGGCCTACGAGATCGACAAGAACCTTCGCCCGCATCTCGAAACCAGTCTGGCAAGCTATACGGAAAGGCTGCCCGTCACCTACCAGATTTCAGGGAGCGATTTTATCTGGGAGGCGGCCTGCCAAAGTCTGCGGGGACCCGGACGGTTTACACATGCGATCCTGAATCCGCCCTACAAGAAGATCAACAGCGCGACGGAGCATCGGTTGATCTTGCGACAGGCCGGTATCGAAACGGTTAATCTCTATTCAGCGTTCGTAGCACTATCGCTGGCCTTGATGAGAACCAGCGGTCAGCTTGTGGCGATCGTTCCCCGTAGCTTTTGCAATGGCCCCTACTATCGGCCATTCCGTGAATTCTTGTTGCACCATGCCGCGTTGCGGCACATGCACCTGTTCGGCTCGCGAACGAAGGCTTTCAAGAAAGACGATGTGCTGCAGGAGAACGTTATCATCCGGCTTGAACGCGGCGGCATCCAAGGCAACGTAACCGTTTCAAATTCGACAGACGACAGTTTTTCCGACCTTACCACGCACGAGCAGCCCTTTGACCGGATAGTGTTTCCCGACGACCCGGAAAAATTCATTCACGTCCCCACGTCGCTAGGGCACAACGTTATCGAGTTGTCCGAGGGCATCCGCTTTTCCTTGCGTGACATCGAGATCGGAGTCTCGACCGGCCCCGTGGTCGATTTCAGGTTGCAGGAGCACATTCGACAAACACCGGCAAAGGGCACAGTTCCCCTGCTCTATCCAGGGCATTTCAGCGGACAGAATACACAATGGCCGAGAGACGGCATCAAGCGAGGCAATGCGATCAAGCTCAACGCGGACACGAAGAAATGGCTTTATCCCAACGGCTTTTATACTGTGGTGCGACGGTTTTCGTCAAAGGAAGAGCGGCGACGCATTGTCGCAAGCGTGGTCACACCGGCCTCCTTCCCTGAAGCCATGATGCTCGGTTTCGAAAATCACTTAAACGTCTTCCATGAGGATAAGCGCGGCTTGCCGGAAAATATTGCGTATGGTCTTGCCGCATTCTTGAACACAACAGCAGTTGATGACCATTTTCGCCGTTTCAGCGGACACACGCAGGTCAACGCAACGGATCTTCGTTTGATGAAATATCCAAACAGAGAAACACTGGTCGCCTTGGGACAATGGGCACGGTTCCACGATGCGCCAACGCAGGAGATGCTCGACGACCAACTGACGAAACTTACCAAATGAGCGCCAAACGCCACCTCAAGAACGCCAACAAGATTTTGCTTTCTCTCGGCTTGCCGCGCGCGCAGCAGAATGAACGGTCCGCCCTTTGCCTACTTGCGTTGCTGAATCTCACGCCCAAAAAGACATGGGTCCAGGCCCAGAATCCCTTGATGGGCATTACGCCGATCATGGATTGGATTCGCGACCACTATAAGAAAACCTACGCGCCGAATACCCGTGAAACCGTGCGTCGTCAAACCATGCACCAGTTCGTTGACGCTGGCATTGCCCTCTACAACCCCGACAAACCCGACCGGCCGGTGAATAGCCCCGCCGCCGTCTACCAGATTGGACCCGCCGCGTTAGCCTTGTTGCAAAGCTTCGACACCCCCGCATGGCATGACAAACTGACGGTCTATCTTGCCGGGGGGCAGACATTGGCCGCGCAATATGCTCAGGAGCGCAAGCAAAGCCTCGTTCCCGTGCAGATCGCGCCAGGCAAGAAAATCGCTCTCAGCCCCGGCGAACATAGCGAACTGATCCGGGCGATCATCGAGAATTTTGCCGCACGTTTCGTCCCCGGAGCGGTGTTGATCTATGCGGGCGATACAGGCGAAAAGTGGGGGTACTTCGATGCGCCGTTGCTCGCGAAGCTTGGCGTGAATGTTGATTCACACGGCAAGATGCCCGACGTAGTGCTGCACTATCCCGAACGAGACTGGCTACTTCTCGTCGAATCTGTCACCAGCCATGGCCCTGTGGATGGCAAACGCCACAGCGAGCTTGCCCGGCTGTTTGCCGGATCACCAGCCGGACTGGTTTATGTGACAGCGTTCCCAAATCGCGCCATCATGAGCCGTTATCTTGCCGAGATCGCATGGGAAACGGAGGTGTGGGTTGCGGATGCCCCCTCTCACTTGATTCATTTCAACGGCGAACGCTTCCTCGGCCCTTACTCGCTTGCAACCAGTCCTGACTAGGAGGGGCAGCCGCGACCTCAATCTCCCGCAGCTTCGACGGCAGGAAGCTCTTCCGCCGCAGTCCGAGTCGAAACCTTCGCGCTCGTCACCAGCACCACCGAAGCCACGATGATCGCGCTCCCCATCAGGATGTAGCGGTCGATGCGCTCGTGCAGAACCAGCCATCCCAGAAACACCGCGACCACGGGATTGACGTAGGCGTAGGTAGAAACTTTCGAGGTCGGAACGTGCTGCAGCAACCAAATGTAAGCCGTGTAGCCGATCCAGGAACCGAACACCACCAGATACAGAATCGCGCCCACTCCGCGGAAGGTCCACGTTACGCTGGCAGGTTTCTCGACGAGCAGCGCGAAAATCAGATTCGCGATCCCCGCGAAGACCAACTGCCACGCCGTGGCGCTGAACGGATCGGCAGCCGCGGTCTGCCACTTTTTCGAGAGCACCGACCCCAGGGCCCAACTGAACGATCCAAGTTGCAACGCCAGCGACCACCAGAGCTCGCGATGTCCGATGGAATTGGAGTGCCGCAGATCGGGCCAGATGAGCACGACCACCCCGGCGATCCCAATCACCAGCCCGATTTTTCCGCGCCGCGAGATGTGATGGTCGCCCAGCAACAGGCTATCGAGCACCAGAAACCAGAGCGGCGAAACCGCAGTTAGCAGCGCCGCCAGGCCGGTGGGAACAATCTGCTCCGCGTAAGAAAGCGTGAGATTGCCGCCCATCAATAGCAGAATGCCGACCGCCGCCAGATGGCCAAGCTGGCGCGCCGAAAAACGAATGCGGCGTCCGGTCAGCGCACAGTAAGCGAGCATAACCGTGCCCGCAACCAGGAAGCGCGCGGCACACATGACGCCCGGAGGAATCTGCTCCACCGCGATGCCGATGCCAAGATAAGTCGAGCCCCAGAAGACGTAGACGAGCCCGAAGGCAACCATGATCTTCCATCGGCTCGCGGATGCAGCAACGCTCATGGGAGTAGGAGTGGGAAAAATTTAGAATATCAGAGTAGGTCAAAGCGGCTCCGAGCTTCGAGCCACGAGCTGCGAACAAACCCCTACATCTGCTTGCTCGCAGCTCGAAGCCGATCTTTTTCGGGGAGATTGAACGCGCAATCGCTACGCAGCCGACCACATCCCCATTTCGGCGAGGATTTTGCCGGCCGCTTCGGCGCCGGAACGAACGCAATCGGGGACGCCGATGCCGTTATAACCGTTGCCCGCGAGCGCCAGACCGGGAAGTTTCTGGCGGAGTGCTTCAATGCGCTGCAAGCGTTCGAGGTGGCCGACCGAATACTGCGCCATGGAGGACTTCCATTTGTAGACGCGCGCAAACAGAGGTTCGGCATTGAGAGCGATGATCTGCCGCAGTTCGCCGCGAACGATTTCGAGAATTTCTTCTTCGCTCGTTTGCAGGATCTGTTCGTCGCGCGCGCCGCCGAGAAAGCAGCGGACGAGGGCACGATTTTCCGGTGCACGATGCGGAAATTTGTTGTGGACGAACGTCGCCGCGAGCATACGATGGCCTTCACTGCGCGGCACCAGAAATCCAAAGCCCGGTGGAAGCGAGCGGCGAACTTTCTCGTCGTAACCAAGCGTGACGGTCACCGAAGAGCTGTACTTAATCTCGCCCAGATCGCGGGACAGGTTCTCATCCGCACTTTGCAACACGTCCGCAGCGGCATGCGCCGGGGTCGCGATGATCACTGCGTCGAACTGGTCGCTCTGGTATCCGGCAGAAACAGTCCAGGCGTCATCCTGTCGAATCACTAACTGCACGAGCGAAGACGTCTTTAGCGAGTTCGCATCCAGACGCGCGACCAGGGCATCGACCATCTGCTGCATGCCCTCTTTGAGCGAAGTGAACAGCGGACGCGCGGGGACGTTCGCCGCTGCGCCCATTTTCTTACGGGCCGCGAGCATGGCGCGGCCCAGACTGCCGTGTTTCGATTCCATGTCAGCGAAGCGAGGCAACACGGCGCGCACGCTCAACTGCGAAGCCTCGCCACCGTAAACTCCGGAGAGCAGCGGATCGGCAAGCAGTTCGACCATCTCGCGCCCGTAGTGGCGTTTCACCATCTCGGCAACGGTTTCGTCCTCGGAGGCCTTGCGCGGCGGATGAAACCATTCGGCAGCCATGCGGATTTTTGTGCGCAAGGAAAAAAGCGGCGAGAAAACGGTGGGCATGATCTTGGTGGGCACCATGAACATGAGCCCATCGGGCATCACCACCAGCTTGCCCCTGGCTACGATGTAGGTCTTGCGCTCAGAGTCGTTCGAGCCGATGAGTTGGTCGCCCAACCCGATCTTGTTGCAGAGATCCGCAGCCCAGGGCTTCTCGGTGAGAAACGAATCGGGTCCGGCTTCGACCAGGCAGCCGTCGACGCGATCAGTGACGAGCACACCACCCAGGCGCGGGCTGGACTCGAACAAAACGTACTGGACCGGCGTGCCGGACCGGCGTTTGTCTTCGATCGTGTACGCGGCCGAGAGGCCGGAGATTCCGCCGCCGATAATGGCAATGCGTTTCATTGTGCTTGGCTCGTAGCTCGTAGCATTGGGCATTTAGCTAAGAGCCAAGGGCTACGTGCTGCGAGCTACGATGCTTTCACGCGACTGCTTACTACTTCCGCCAAGGCTGACGTTAATGTCTTTGAGCCGTTCAACGACTCGGCTCGCCACAGGCGCATGCCTTCTTTTTCTGCGAACTGTTTGAATGCGATGTCAATATCGTAAAGCACCTCGACGTGATCGCACAGAAATCCGATGGGATGCAGGAAGACACCGCGATGGCCTTTTTCTTTTAGATTCCTGATCGTTTCCTCTACCGTGGGGCCGATCCACGCGCCGCCGGACATGCCCTGGCTCTGAAAAGCGAAAGCCCAGTCCTCGGCGGCCAGGTCCGCCTCTTTCGCTACCAACTCGGCGGTTTCCTTGGATTGCCTTTCGTAGGGATCGCCTTCCGTAATCGTGCGCTGCGGGACGCTGTGCGCGGTGAAGATCACGGGCAGCTTCGCTCCGCTTTCGGCACACGCCTTCTCCCAGCCCGAGCGCAGTTTTTCGGCGAACGCTTTGGCGAGCAGCGGCTGATCGTGCCACTCATCGACGAAATCCAAGGCGAAAAGAAGATTACTCTCGCCGGCCACGGCGCTGCGGTAGAGGCCGACGCTGGTGCGCGAATTCTGCGGGGCGAGGCAGATGGCGATGACGCGCTCGCATCGCTGACTCGCAATGGCCTTCACCGCATCGCCGATGAAGGGCTTCCAGTTGCGCATGCCGACGAAGACCGGCATCTTCAACGACTGTGAAAGTCGATCGGCTTGCAAAAGAGTCCAGCAGGCGAGCGGCGAGAAACCGATCAGCGAATAGCGACGACGGATCTCTTCGACCACCGGCGGCGGCAAGGGCCGTCCGCCGGTGACATAACTTAGGAACTCGGGAACCTGGCCGGGGTTCTCGGGGCTGCCGTGGGCCAGCAGAAGCACGGCGGTTTTCGCGGGCAGTTCCGAGGCGGCAAACGAACTCACCTGATTGGCGCAATAGCACTGGCCAGCAAGGCCCAGCGGGCAGGGCGTCATTTTCTTGACTCCGTCTTCAACTCCGTCTTGCGCTCCTTCTTGGGTTCTGCCTTGAACTCGGTCTTGAACTCGGCCGAGTGTTCGCGAATGAAATCGCAGAGCGCTTTCACGTTGTCCACCGGAGTTTCGGGAAGAATGCCGTGGCCGAGATTGAAGATGTGGCCGGGGCGTCCGCCGGCTTGACGCAGAATGTCTTGCGCCCGCGATTTGAGTTCTTTCCAATCGGCGAAGAGCAGCACCGGATCGAGATTGCCCTGCACGGCGCCTTTGAGACCGAGGCTCTGCCATCCGGTGTCGAGCGGAATGCGCCAGTCGAGGCCAACGACTTCGGCGCCGGTTTCTTGCATCGAGGGGAGAAGAGTCGAGCTGTCGGTGCCGAAGTAGATGACGGGCGCGCCGGTCTTTTGCAGGCGTTTCACCATGTCCGTCACATGCGGCAGAACATAGCGGCGATAATCTTCGACGCTCAGGCAGCCCACCCAGCTATCGAAGATCTGGATGGTGTCAGCGCCGGCGCGCACCTGCTCGGCGGAATATTCGGCAG
>JBEKDG010000105.1:0-8336 GCA_050014475.1 Terriglobales bacterium
CGGCTCGAGCATGAGCACGAGCGGATAGCGCTTGCGTCCGGCCAGCTTCTGGCGCAGAACGTAGGAGGCCACTGTCCACATCTGGGATACAGGAACTGCCATTGCCCCTCCGGGAAGAATGTTTTTCTATGATACTCGAAGGCAGGTTTCAAAGTTTCAAGGTTTCAGAGTTTCAAAGATCGTCACGGTTCGGAAGACACGACGGCTTTTCCCCACGTTGCGAGCTAAACCCTTTATTTTGCCTATTAACTCTTAATGTAATAACCAGTTAGTATGGTGGATACCCCCCTCCCCCCGGTCTTTTGGAATCATGGGGTTAGGAGGAAATTCCCGCCAGGTCTTTGGGTTTAAAGGACTTATAGGTAAAGTATTCCAGAATCAACGACTTAGGTTGTCAAAGAGCGCTGAAAATGGCTTTGGGGCAGCTTCGAGGGTCGTCTAGGGAGACGGGTACACCTCTTCACTGCCCCAATCAGACTGCCATTATGGCGTACGGCGGGGTGGGAGTCTGTGATGGCGGTCACAGGTTGTTTGTGATGAAAAGTCAGTTCCCGGTACTCAGTACCCAGTAACCCAGTGCTCGGTGGGCGGCAATTCAGTCGACGATCCCGCCTCTCGAAACATGGGGCACCCGGCGCTTCCTCAACAGGAAAATCCCAAGCTTTACGTGGCGGTGGAATCCCAGGTCTCGAAAACCGCGAGACCTGGGGCACCCGGCAAGGACTCTGGTCAATTTTGAAGAGAATGGTTAATTCCACTGTTTTTTCGGTTGTGGGAGGGCTTTTAGTAGTTCTTCAAAAGCCGTGGACTCATCGGGAGTTTGCTCAATTTCGTCGTAGAGGTGTTGAAATTTTGCGCGAAGCTGCGGAGTCAACTCGGGATCGTTCATCAATCTGTCCATCTCCGGCTTCCAAACGCTTTTTGGAATACGGTGAGCAGCAAGCACCGTCTTCAGGGCGCAGGTCTCAGAAAATAAGGATTCGACAGTCCGAACAAGCAAGAGCATCCGTTTCTTTTCGTCGGCGGTCATCGGTTTCACCTTCGGTTGCCGGTGCCCCACCCATTCACGCTTTTTGCGAAGGAGTGGGGTTGTCACAATCTTACTGACATCGAGGTCACAGTCAATCTCGAACTCCTGTGGTTACTCTAACGGGATGACCAAAGGGCCTTTACGGAAAGTCCGGGCTGGTGCGTGTGAAATTTCAGGAGTGGGCGCTGGAGATGAAGGGGCATCCGGTCGAGACCTTTGGTGACGGGGAGGGCTCAGCAAGGCTGCGGGAAAAGTCGATTCTCGATGCCCAGCCCTAAACAGGTTGCGGAAAAAGTATTTTCTGCGCCGCAGTCTGACCGCAGCGGCTAAAGAATGTGCGTGAGAACTGGGTCGTCCCTCCGGGACTTGAATCGTTTCTTCCACTTTTCCCAGCGCTGAAGCGCTGGGCTAAGTTGGTTCGCCCCTCCGGGGCTGGATTCTCCTGTGCTTCGTTCCACCGGAGTGCCCGAAAACTAGTTCTCACGCACACGCTGAAGCCGCGCCCGTTCAAAACAAAGTCAAGACCGGAGTTTTTCCGCAGGCTGTCAAACCGCCGAGCGAAGCCCGGCTTCCTTGACGATTCGTTCCATCACCTTCATCCGTCCGGAAGGCAACGGTCCGTATGTGGCTTGGCAACCGTTGGAAGACGTGAGGCCGTCTCCGATGGCGTCCAAGGCAGACACCGAGCGTCCCAGCACGGTCAGAAGATATTTTTGAGCGATGGGCCGGTCCGCAGGATGGATGAGATCCCACCAGCGGCGGATCGACTCCTGTACGTCCGCTTCTGTCTTCTCACCGACTACCAGGGCGTCGATCAACCGGTAGACCTTGGTCTTGATCGCCAGATACGAGACTGAGATTTCCTGGGGCATGGGGAGGCCTAGACTGTCTGCTTGCGGTCATCAGAGCAATCCGTGAGCCAAACGGTTAACGCCAGCAAAAGCGGCCCTTAGCCCCTTTCAAGCTTCCATGAACGGGAGAAACAAGGCTCCGGGATATGAAATCTGGAAGGCCATGAGCGCGGGCCCATGCGACAAATCAAGGCAGTGCTCCGGGGTCCCGTGAACTACAAAGGCGGGGGCTGGAAAGCAAGCCGCCCACTCGTTCAAAGAGCGCGAATGAGGGGACCCGCCCCTGAAGGGGCATTTGATTTCGAAGATTTTGGCATCGCTGAAGCGATGCCCTGATACGAGACTCTGGTTTTTCCGTAGCCTGCTAGATCTTCTGCAATCTCTGCACGTCGTGGACGCCGGGGATTTGGCGGACTCCGTCGATGATTTTCTGGAGGTGTTTCAGGTCGGCGATTTCGAGCACTACGTCCACGCTGGCTTGGCCGTTCGAGCTGCGGGCTTCGATGTTGCGGATGTTGGTGTGGGTGTCGCTGATTACGGCGGTGATTTGTCTTAACATGCCGAAGCGGTCGTCGCAGAGCAGCGTGATTTTTACGGGATAGGAGACGGGCTGGCCGTCTTTGTCGCCGGCCCACAGCACGTCGATGCGGCGGTCGGGTTCGTAGAGAAGATTGGTGACGTTCGGACAGTTGACAGAGTGGACGGCCACGCCTTTGCCGCGGGTGACGTAGCCAACGATGGACTCGCCGCGAATGGGGTTGCAACAGC
Source organism: Terriglobales bacterium (assembly GCA_050014475.1). Classification (GTDB taxonomy): domain Bacteria; phylum Acidobacteriota; class Terriglobia; order Terriglobales; family Acidobacteriaceae; genus Acidiflorens. Next base: position 2,650 of record JBEKDG010000105.1, read on the forward strand.
GGGCACGATAAACCAGCAGGTCGCCGTATCCGCGGACGACGATGGCGTTGCCGTCGCCGCCAAAGACGCGGCGCACCACGCTGGTGAAGCCGTGGGACGCGGCCTGCTCTTCGGTGTCGGACATCGGTTCAGCGCCGGCGGGGGCGAATTTCGCCAGCACCTGGCGGGCCGAGTACTTGCCGTAGCCGATGCCGGCCATCAGGTCGTCGGGACGGCCGAGTCCGTATTCGCTGGCCGCTCTTTGCAGGTCGGCTTCTTTGATTTCCTTCAGCGAGATGCGGTATTTGCGCGCTTCTTTTTCGATCAGCTTTTTCCCGATTTCAATGGCGCGCTCGCGCTGGTGGACATTGAGCCAGTGCTTGATTTTGTTGCGCGCGCGCGAGGACTTGACGACGGCGAGCCAGTCGCGGCTGGGCTTGTGTCCGGGCTGGGTGATGACTTCGACGATGTCGCCGGAATGGAGCTTGTGGCGCAGGGGAACCATGCGCCCGTTGACCTTGGCGCCGGTGCAACTGTGGCCCACCTCGGTGTGAATCGAGTAGGCGAAGTCGATGGGCGTGGACTCGCGCGGCAGGACGAGGACCTTGCCCTTGGGCGTGAAGGTGTAAACCTCTTCGGGGTAAAGGTCAACTTTCAGGGTGGAGAGGAATTCGTTGGGATCGGAGACGTCGCGCTGCCACTCGACCACCTGGCGGAGCCAGGCGAGGCGCTGCTCGTCCTCGGCGGAGACGGCGCCGTCTTTGTATTTCCAGTGGGCGGCGATGCCTTCCTCGCACATCTTGTGCATTTCTTCGGTGCGGATCTGGATTTCGAAAGTCTCGCCGGTCTCGGTGATGACGGAGGTGTGCAGCGACTGGTAGAGGTTGGGCCGCGGCATGGCGATGAAATCCTTGATGCGTCCGGGCACGGGGCGCCAGAGGTTGTGGATGATGCCGAGAACGGCGTAGCAGTCCTGCACGGAATTGGTGATGACGCGCATGGCGTAGAGGTCATAGACCTGGTCAACGCTGATGCGCTGGCGCTGCAATTTTCTGTGGATGCTGTAAAGGCGCTTGACGCGGCTCTCGACGCGGCCGGTGATGCCGGCTTCCTTGAGGCCGTCGCGCAGCACGCCCTCGACACGCGCCATGAAGGCTTCGCCGGCCTTGCGGCGCGACTCGACGGCGGCGCGGACCTGCTCGTATCCGATGGGATCGACATACTTGAACCCGAGGTCTTCAAGTTCGCCGCGAATCTTGCCCATGCCGAGACGGTGCGCGATGGGAGCGTAGATTTCGAGCGTCTCGCGGGCGATTTTCTGCTGGCGTTCGGGATCGAGATGTTCGAGGGTGCGCATGTTGTGCAGCCGGTCGGCGAGCTTGATGAGGACGACGCGGATGTCGTCCACCATGGCGAGCATCATCTTGCGGAGATTCTCGGCTTGCGCTTCTTCTCTGGAAGAGAAATCGATTTTGCCGATCTTGGTGACGCCCTCGACGATGTGGGCGACTTGCTCGCCGAATTCCTGGCGGATCTCAACGGTGGTGACCGAGGTGTCTTCGACGGAGTCGTGGAGGAGGCCGGCGGCGATGGAAACGGAATCCATTTTCATGTCGGCGAGAACGCTGGCGACTTCGAGCGGATGCACGAGGTAGGGCTCGCCGGAGGCGCGGGATTGTCCGGCGTGGTGCTTCTGGGAAAATTCGTAGGCTTTCTTGACGAGGTTGAGGTCGTCGTTGGGACGGTTCTCACGCAGCTTCTTCATCAGCTCGCGGAACCGGGTCACCGTGAGCACGTTGGTCGCGATCTGTTGACGCAACGTCGCCATGATGGATTTTACCCTAGCGGACGCGGGGAGGGGAGATACCGCTGGGCACGTCTTTTAGTTTAGTTTACGCGCCTGGGAGATCATTTACCGCGGAGGGCGCTGAGTTCGCAGAGGGGATCATGGGGCTGGTAGAGTACGGGGGGACGGAGTGGACGCTGGTTCGTCCATCGGGTATTGGCCCGGTGCTACTTTAGGCCGGCGGTATTTTGGCCCAGTATTGAGTTGTCCGGCAAAGGGCACGCGGGCGGGGTCGCCCGCGTCCACACGGGCTTAGGGAGGGCATGGTTTGGAAAGGGTATTGGTGACTGGGGTTTCGGGGCCGATTGGGACGGGGCTTTTGGCTTCGTTTGAACCTCAGGGGACGCAGATTGTGCGGCTGGTGCGGGGACGCGCTCAGAGCGCGGCGCAGGTTTCGTGGGATCCGCTGGCGCCGCTGGCACCGGCGACGGTGTCGGGGTTCGATGCGGTGATCCACTTGGCGGGAGAGAGCGTGGTGGGACGCTGGACCGAAGACAAGAAAAGGGCGATCCGCGACAGTCGCGTACAGGGAACCGGGAACCTGGCTGCGGCGCTGGCGCAGAGTGAAGTCAAGCCTCGGGTGTTGGTGTGCGCATCGGCGGTCGGGTTCTACGGCAATCGGGGCGACGAACTTTTACGCGAAGAGAGTCCGGCTGGGCAGGGATTTCTGCCCGAGGTTTGCCGCGAGTGGGAGGACGCCAGCCGGATTGCAGCCGAGGCCGGCATCCGCACGGTGAACCTCCGAATTGGGCTGGTGCTGAGCGCGAAAGGCGGGGCGCTCGCGAATATGCTGAAGCCGTTCGAACTGGGGCTGGGCGGACGGATTGGATCGGGGCAGCAGTGGTGGAGCTGGATTCATGTGGACGACATCGTGGGCGGAATTCATCACGCGATGCACACGGAGTCGCTCTCGGGGCCGGTGAACCTGGTGGCGCCGAATCCGGTGCGAAATGCGGAGTTTACCAAGGTGTTGGCGTCGGTGCTGGGACGCCCGGCATTTTTTCCGGTGCCGGAGTTTGCGCTTCGACTGGCTTTCGGCAAGATGGCCGCGGAGGAATTGTTGCTCGCCAGCCAGCGGGTTGAGCCTGGGAAACTTGGGGCTGGCGGATATACATTCCGTTTTCGCGAACTGCGGGCAGCGCTGGAGGATCTGGTCTGATCGGACGGCGGCTCGCGCATCCAGATTTGCTGTGGCCACAGGCAACAGCCGAGCTGCGCTCGGCGTGGACGGGCGAGACGCCCGTCGCTCCACCGTTTAGCATTTGTTCAAGCCAGTTCTATTCCGGCTGCGCTGACGACTGAACGTGGGTGCGGGTGATGCGGTCGTGCCAGCATAATCCGTCCTGGTCGAGAACGCACCAGAGATAGCCGAGTCCGGCAGCAAACGCGGAGAGAAACGATGCCAGCACGCGCCCGCGGCGCGAGCGACGATTGAGCGGTGAGCCGTCAAACGCTGCCAGCCGCAGCCGGGCGGCGCGCAGTCCGGGAGTCGAGCCGGTGTACACCACAAACAAGAATTCATAAGCCGCCCCGAGCAGGACTGCGACTACGCCGAGCGCACCGGCGAGCATCGGGAGCGGTCCGCGAACGGGATTCAGGCTGGGGTTCAGACGAAGGACAATTGCGGCAAAGGCCGCCAGAGCCGTTCCCAGGACAGCGCCATCCACGAGCGCAGCCAGCGCGCGCCGGGCAATCGATGCCGACGGGGACGCGGATGACAGGGGGAAGCCGGCGCCGGCTCGCGTGTCGGACGACTCCTGATGAACGGGTTCGATCAGCATTCCACCCAATGCGGGCGGCGGCGGCAGAATCTCCGGGACTTCCACTATGCGCGGACGATCGAGGATAGGATCGGCCAGTTCGCTCGGGCGAAAAACAGGAATTGCGGCGGAACGCGGGAACTCGATTACCTTGGCGGATTGCTCGGGATATCGGTACAGGCCTTGTTCCTGGGATGGCTCCGATGTCTGGCGAGGTTCGGCGAGGCTTGGCGCCACGACTGCCGCCGGTCCTTCTTTTGTCTGGAAATTGGTTTGGAACGTGAAGTCTTGCCCGGCTCGCTCGGGCGCGGTCGCAACTGCCGCCGATCCAGTTCCTGCCGAACCAGTTGGCGGCGCAGGACGGGACCAGCTCTCGGGCGCATCAAAAGGCAGGAGCAGTGAGGGATAGCGCGGAGTCCGGGGCTTGCGCCGCGTGCGATAGCGTTCGAGGCGAGCGGCCACCTCGACGCGCCAGGAATCAGGGTTGGGATCAGAGTTCGGATCAACGTTCGGATCAGTGTTCGGTTCCGCGGCTGCAGTTTCGGCGGCGGTGCTGCACGCCAGCTCGACGGCGGCGGTGGCGCAGCGGTGTCCCTGGACGGCGGGATCCCCGCCGGTCGGACAGTTCGTCAATCCGGTCGTCATCAATCCGGCCTTCATCAATCCGGTGGTCGTGAATCAAGTCGTCGTCGGCAAGTCACGAAGAATGCCAGCAGCCAGAGCCAGGCCAGGCGCGAATTCCGGAGACCACAAACATGCAAAACTTTGCTTCGCCTGCGGCTCGCGTGCTAAGGTCAGTTCGTTCCCGTTGGCAGACCGGCTGGCGGAGCGCACGCGCGCTGGCAGATCACCCGCTAATGGTCATTCATTAATGATCACCCGCTCTCGAATCTTTATCACGACCGCATTGGTCTGTCATCTGCTTCTCGCTCACGGGATAGTAACCAGCCAGACGCTGCCCCCTGCCGCCGCGACGATCTCTGCTCCCGAGACGGCCCCTGCGACGGCCCCAGCGACAGCCCCTGCCAGCCAGATGGAAGAAGAGGTTACGATCCGGGCGGTACAACAGGAGAAGGATGGGTCCATCTACCACCTGCGCGGCGAGGTGGAAATCGACTATCGCACCTACATCCTGCACGCGGATCAAGTCACCTACAACGCGGACACGGGAGATAGCGAACTGGAGGGCCACGTCGAGCTGGACGGCGGCCCTTATGACGAGCACGTCGAGGCCAGCCACGGCACTTACAATATCCGCACGGAAACGGGAACGTTCTACAGCGTGATCGGAACGGTGGGATTTCGGATGCGGAAGTCTCGCTACGTGCTTACCACCTCCAATCCATTTGCCTTCACCGGAAAAATTGTCGAGAAACACGGGCCCGACCACTATCTGGTGCGCCAGGGCTCGGTCACCACCTGCGAACTGCCGCGTCCGAAGTGGCAATTCAACGCGAGGCGCATTTCGGTGGACGTGGACGGCACCGCCAAAATCTATAACAGCGATTTCCGGCTGCTGGGCATGCCCGTCTTCTACTTTCCGTTTGTGACGCATCCGGTTCAGAAACAGCAGCGCCAGACCGGGCTGTTGATTCCGAGTTTCGGCAACTCCTCCACCAAGGGAAAGATTGCCGGCGAATCCGTCTACTGGGCCCTGAATCGCAGCATGGACGCCACGCTAGGCGGCGAATACTATTCGAAACGCGGATGGTCGCAACGCGGAGAATTCCGCGCCCGTCCGAGCGACACGTCCTACCTGTACTTCAACTATGTGGGAGTGGCGGATCGCGGCATCGGCAATCCACGGCAGGATCAAGGCGGCGAGGACGCACGTTTTCTTGCCGCGCATACCTTCGGAAACTTCCGCGGCGTGGCGAATGTCGATTATTTGAGTTCGTTCGTTTTCCGCATCGCCTTCACCGATGTTTACACCCAGGCGATCGACTCGGAAGTGAGGTCGCAGATTTTCCTCTCCAATACGACCAACGGATTTCACTTCAATGTCCTGGCGGAGCGCTACCAGAACTTCGAAGTTTGCGTTCCGGAACCGGGAACGAACACGGGCTGCAGCACGATTACGCAGACGGAGTTGGTCCGGATTC
>JBEKDG010000106.1:0-12533 GCA_050014475.1 Terriglobales bacterium
CATGACCGCCAAAGAGCTGGGGATGGTCGAGAATCGCCGCTCAGGTACACTGGAGGGCAAAGACACCATGACCGCCAAAGAGCTGGGGATGGTCGAGAATCGCCGCTCAGGTACACTTGAGAGGTCGTCGAAGACGTAGTAGTGCGGGCTGGGGATGGTCGAGAATCGCCGCTCAGGTACACTCCAGATCGCGTTGAGTGCGTTACGCACCATGCTGGGGATGGTCGAGAATCGCCGCTCAGGTACACTGTAATCTCGCGCGAGCGGCTGCGGAGTTCGCTGGGGATGGTCGAGAATCGCCGCTCAGGTACACTATCAGAACCTGCAGCTCCGCCTTCCGACTGGCTGGGGATGGTCGAGAATCGCCGCTCAGGTACACTAACACGGAAGGGTTGGTCCAGACGCGATCGGCTGGGGATGGTCGAGAATCGCCGCTCAGGTACACTAGGCCGCGTGTAAGTGCCAGTTTTATCGGCACTTACACGCGGCCAAAATCCTAAAAAAGCATGATTTGCGCGGGTGGTTCTTCCGGTTCTCGCGGTTTTTTCCCATAAAACACTTCCATTTTCGCAAACTGGTGATCGGTAAGCGCCACGACCCGCACTTGCCCGAGCGGAGGAATTGCGCTCTTGACGGTCCTGCGGTGGGCCTCGGCCGCTTCCTCGCTGGGGATGTAGCGGGCATAGACGGAAAACTGCAACATCATGAAACCGTCTTTCAGCAGGACGCGGCGGAAGCGAACGTAGTCGCGCCGGTTGTCCTTGGTTTCGACCGGCAGATCGAACATCGCGAGCAGCCACATGGCGCGGTACGCGGAAAGATTCACTCGTCGCATGGTGTCAAATGGCCGGGAAGGATGAAGCGCGCTTCCTCCCCGCAGATTGCCTGCGCCAGTCCATCGGCGGAACGCGCCAAAAGGTCGGGGAGCGTCCGTTCTTCGGATTGCGCGAGATACCGCTCGGTCAACATGCCCAGCAGCCAGCCCCGCGCCTCGCGGTCAAGTGGGCCGTCGGCGGCGTTCTCCTGGATCCACTTGAAGACGCGGCGGTCCACGACCGGGCGAAACGGCTCCATCAGATCGTCCGCGAGACAGAACGCATCGTAGCGATTGTGATGGCGAATTCCGATGGAAGGATGAAGGCCGGCCGCGCACAGCGCCCGGGCCGTGAGCGCCCGGAGCACCGCGTAGCCATAATCGAGATGCCGGTTCTGGTCGGGTCCGATTCCTCCGCGCCGGAATTTGGGATCGCCAAAGACCAGCGGCCAATAGCGCTGCGCGGCCACGGACTCCAGACTGCCCTTGTCGCCCGACTGCACTCGCCCAGACATGGGGATGAGTCCGCCGTCGTTTCCCTGAAGTTCTTTCAGCAGGTCTCCTTGCGCCCGGACCTTCGCATGGACGATGGTTTTCCAAAGCCGTTTGCGAAGCGGGAGAGTCATCTGTATCTGCTTCGTAAAGCGCTCCGATTGGATGTAATGGGCCTGGACGGGGAGGAGCATCGAAGCGGGGAGAAATTTGTCGTCGCAGGTGATTACCGTCCCGCCGTTCGCCGCGATGCGCGAGAGCACGGCTTGCGTCAGCGTGACCCTTGGGTGGGCGATGAGCAGAACGCCGAGTTCCGAGAGCGGAGTGGAAACGGGCGACGCCGCCTCGGCAGCGATGACGAGTTGGTCGAGCTTTACCGAAAGCTCCGCCGGATTCGCGATCTCGACAATTCGATCAATCATTGGCGGGATGCACTCTGCCGAGCAGGTCAACCGCGACCTTTCTTGGCTGTAGTCTGCGAAGTTTGTCTGGCGTCTTCGACCATCTTGTATCGTCGCGCTGCTGATCTTTGTCCGGCTGGGCGTTGTTGGCGTGCGCGAACCATATGGATCCTGCGGAATAGAACTTTTTCACGCGGAAGACCCCTCGCTGCCCGTTATAGTCCATCTCCACCAGGTCGCCCTTCATGAGCGAGAAGAGAAACTCCGCGCCAGGATCATCCTCCAGTTTTCGCGAGACAACTGGAAGGCCCCGACGACGCCGGGAATAAGCCTCCATCAAAGTCACAGGGTAGTGCGTCCAGATTTCCTTGCGGCCCTCGCGCTGGACGAACAATTCGAAATGGTGAACCTCGTCCGACTGCACGAACCGGTTTCCGGGAAGTTCGAGAAGCGCGTTTTGTGTCTCTCGAATCCGCACTTTCCGAATGGGGATGTGACCGCCGTCCTTGGCCGCCAAGCGGGGCAGCGTGGTTGGGTCTTCGGGATTGAACTTCGCGAGATCTCCGCCGTGTTCGGCGAGCTTGGTTTCTACCGCATGGCGCACGACTGGGTCGACAATACCGGCCACTTGGGTCGGCTTGATGCCTTGCACTGAGCGCCGAAGATTCACGACGCACCGCCCTTCGAATTGATACGGACGGCCATAGTTTGTGTCCTTGTGCAGCGCGCCGCTCATTTTGTGCTCGGGGCGGTGAGAGACGACCATGCTTTCGATGTGCGGACGAATGGAATCCACAAAATTCGGCCAAGGCGCTTGCAGTCCCCGGAAGGCGCGGCGGTCGCGTTGCCAGGAGGGCGCATTCGCTGCCGCCACGCTCATGCTCTGCACCGTGGACTGGCTGGTAAGCGCAATCACGATGGCGTCAATGGCGTGGTGGCGATGGTCGGTGCGCGGCTTGCCCTTGCTCTCCCCGTTGTAGGAAGGCAACGCTTCCCGCAGAATTGCCTCCAGCCCCCACGACTTGCGCAGCGTGGCGGTGACCATTCCCGTGGTCGCATGAATGACCCTGCGGTTGGAGCCATCTCCTCGCGGGATATCGCGTCCGCCATAAAGAGTGCTCAACAGGTCCACCGCGAGACGCGTGGTGTAGCGCGTATCGTTCATCTGACGCTCGGTAAACTCACCGAGTTCTTCCTCACTGCGAAGCTCGAAGCGGCGGAGTTTGGCGGGGTTGCCGAACTTGCCGACCCGTGTCAGTATCTGCGCCCATCGCTCCTCGTCTGCTCCGTAAACCTCCCACGGCGTATGGCCACCCTTCACGGAGCGGTTCTCTTCGTGATAGCAGAGGGTCTTATTGAGGAACGAGTCTTCGGGGCATCTGCTCGTGGGGATAATGTGTTCAACGTCAAACTGAGAGTCGCCGAAAAGAGAGCTGAACTCGATGGTGCGTCCCGTGTAAGGGCAAACGCCACCGCACTCCTCGAACAGCAGGGCCTTCTCAATATCGAAGCGGGACGGATTCTGGATTTTGCACTCGTCGAATATCTTGACCTTGGCTTTCTCCCTCTCTCGTCGCTGCTTTAGATTGCGAGTTGTGGTTTCCTCCCTTTCCTTGCGCGACTTCCGCAACTCGCGCGCCATCTCGATCCGGATCTCGTAGGGCTTGCCGTACTGGCGAACGATGGCGTTGACCAGCTTTCGCACTTCCGTAAGCGCACGCTCCACGGCTGGATTGCGCAGCGAGGGAACGGCCTCTCGAACCAGGGGCAGCAGTTCTTTGGGATCGTGACGCTCCTCTGGGTAGAGTTGGGGCCGGATTTCGCCGTAGGAAACGCCCTTCTCCATTTCCGGCAACAACCGCCGAATGGCCTTCAGGGACAAGCTGCAATAGCCGTCTTCGGGCTGCTCGTTGGCGAACTTGCTGGCCGCATTTTCATCGAGCGCCCAGCGCTCACGCGCCTTCTGTGCGAGCTTTTCCTCCGATTCAGTCCTGTACCAGAGGGTCACGGCCTGGTGCTTTTCTTCCTCCGGCATCTCGTCCCAAAACTCGCCAAAAACGGAGCGCATGAACGAATTTGTGCGGTTGCCGCGAAGTTTCTTTTCCCCGCCCCGCTCCAGATTGAACTCCGCCTTCTTCAAGCCCAGCAACTTCTTCAATGCGGCAAAGGACTGGTCGCCTTCGTCCTCCAGTTTTGCGAAAACGGTCGTCTTTTCGTCATCGGTAAGCGGGCGTTCTACAAGCTGTCCATGCTCGATGACTCTCAGATCGTTGACTTTCTGCAGGGCGCGAAAACGCTGCGCCTCCAGGAAGGCCCAAGGCCAGCGGCGCTCTTCTTTCTCCAATTCGCAGAATCCGATGAGGTTCTCTTGCGCCGCGATGGGCCGCTGAAAGAACAGCAGCCGATTGATTCGTGCCTTAAGATCGTCGTCGAGCACGTCTGGCGAGTAGGCTCGCTGCGACTGCCAGATGAGTTCGAACTCGCGCTCGTACATGGCCCGTGCGGTCCAGCGTGCACGAATTCTCCGTTCGTGCGAGTTGAGACCGGCAAAATACTCGCCCAGTGTTCGCGTCCCGGCAGACGCCATAAGGGCTTCCAGCTCTGAAATGCCCTTTTTTACCTCTCCAACGTCATCGTCCTTTGTTTTTTTGCCTTCTCTGCGGTTGGATTTGAAGCCTCGACGCTGGATGAGGTGATAAAAGACCCGGCCCAATTCAAACGCGGTCAGTTTTCGGTCCAACGCAGACTTGCGCAGGTGGTAGGGGAGAGATTGTTCCACTGCCCGCAGGCTTCCGGCTTCGACAGTCTGACGAAGGTCCGATGTCAGCGCACGATCCAAGTCATTCAGAACCTGATGCCGCTGATCCGACAGATTGGCGGACGGTTCCGCAGCAGGCGGCAGCAGACTCTTCTGCTGAAGCAGGAGAAACAAGTCCCGCTGTCTGGCGGCGCGTCGCCGAAGCTGGCGGCGGTGAAGCCTTGCGTTACGCCGGTCTATGGCTTTCGATTGGTCCTTGCCGCGTTCGATTTCGGACATCGAGCCTTCAACGCCTGGCTCAAAAATTCGAACACCGGCTCGGAGCAACGCGTGCGGGTTGTGAGAAGAATCAAAGGCGATGAGCGCCCAGCCAGTAGAGGCTGAACCCAAATCAAGCCCGAGAGTATATTCAGCGGCTTCGGCTGTCTGGTCCATTAGCAAGAACCTTGACAATTGAATTGGGGAAGGTGAAACTCACAACAGTGTACTTGAGCGGCGATTGCTCGGCTATTCTCAGTAAGCTTTCGTCGTAAGGCTCCGCTCAATGAGCGACCTCTGAACGCCCCAGCAATGGGGCGTTCGTATTTGGGACGGGGCCATTGACCTTTTTCATCACACCCAAGCTGTGACCGCCATCACAGACTTACAACCCGCTCTGCGCGATAATATCCACTGATTGGGGCAGTGTATGAGTGTGCCCGTCTCCCAAGACGGCCCTCAAAGCTGCCCCAAAGCCATTTTCAGCGCTCTTTGACAAGCTAAGTCCTTATTCCGGAATATTTTACCTATAAGTCCTTTAAACTCAAAGATTTTGCGGGATTTTCCTCCTAACTCTATGATTCCAATAGATAGGGGGGAGGGGGGGGTACCCCCCGTACTAACTGGTTAATACATCCGGAGTAACGGGCAGGGGCAGCGGGTGCCCAGGTCTCGCGTTTTCGAGACCTGGGAGCGGCTGTGGAACGCTACGCTTTCGCGTAAAAGGCGGCGTTCTTTTCCAGAAACTCTTTCTTGTCCTCCGGGAGCTCCTCGGCCACGAAGATCGAATCCGAGGTGCAAACCGGGACGCAGGCGCCGCAATCGATGCAACCATCGGGGTCGACATAAACCTGTGTTGCCGTCTCAAACTGAGGCTCGTCTTTTTTGGGATGGATGCAGTCGGTCGGGCAGACGTCCACGCAAAGCTCGTCCTTGATGCAGGTGTCGGTGATTACATAGGCCATGAGTGCTTCTCCTGAGATGTTTTCTGAAGTCGCTTCCCTTTTACCTTAGCGAGTGAAGTCCGGGTTGGCGGTGACCTTCATCACAGCCCGAGGTGCCTCGATCACACAGAATGGTGACCGGCGTCACAGGCAGGGAAAGGCCTGTTGCGGTATAAAGTGAGCAAGTTGCAATCCTGAGTAGAAGCACGGAATTGCCCGGCCTTCACCCCACGACCCCACACAGCCGCCACCCAAGCGGCGGGCCGGGCATTCTTACCGAGCAAATGCGCACGAATGTGGGGGCGCGGTTTCCTCCTTGAAACATTTTGTTTTTGAACGCCGCCGCAATTACTTTCGTCTTTTAAATTCGGCTAATCTTCAAGACTTTTGTTTTTATTCCGATGAGCATGGCAGGGTCGGTGCGCGCGACCCGCTCTTCCGATGAAAATGCTCATGGTGATTCTGGTGCTGGCGGTGATGTCCGGCACGGTGCGTGCTCAAGATGTGCGCGCTCAAGTGGCTGGCAGCGCTTTTGTGGTGCGTCCATACATAACGCGCGGAGATCTGGGCGCGTCGCGCTTCTGGACGCGGTCCACAATTGCGCTGGTCACGCTCGACGGAGCGGCGAAGGCTGCGGACAGCTTTGCCACGCGCGAGAACATCGATGGCGGTGGCGAAGAATACAATCCTATGGCACGTCCGTTTGTGCATACGACTGCGGTGCAGGTTGCGGCTACGGCGGCGCTGTTTGGGGCCGAAATCGCCGCCGCTTATTTGTTGCACAGGAGACGCCACGACAACCTGGGGCGTGCGGTTTTGGTTGGGGGCGCGATTGTGAACGGACTGGGAGCGGCGTCCAGCTTTAAGCATCGGGTGGCGAGTTGGTAAGGCCCGCGGCTTCGGAAAGCTGAGAGCCAACAGCCAACAGCTAAGAGCTAAGAGCTAAGAGCTAAGAGCTAAGAGCCCTTCCTCTCCATCAAGTACGACTTCGTGTAACCCACGTAATTGTCGACGTAGCGGAGAATTGTCTCCTGGTCTTTTTCATCTAGGTGGCGGCGGAATTTTCCTGGCGAGCCCATCCAGAGGGAGTTCGGTTCTACGATTGTTTTCTCCGGGATCAGGGTGCCGGCGGCGATGATGGAGCCGGATCCGATGACGGCGCCGTTGAGGATGATGGAGCCCATGCCGATGAGGCAGCGGGCTTCGATGGTGCAGCCGTGGAGGATGACGTTGTGGCCCACGGTGACGTAGTCGCCAACGTAGACGCCGTATTGTTCTTTCATGCCGTGGAGGACGGAGTTGTCCTGAATGTTGGAGTAGTGGCCGACGCGGATCTGGTGGACGTCGCCGCGGAGGACGGCGTTCATCCAGACGCTGGCGTGTTCGCCGACGATGACGTCGCCGAGCAGTTGGGCGGAGTCGTCGATGTAGGCGGTGTCGGGGAATTGGGGGGTGACGCCTTTGTAGGTGCGGATCATGAATTTATCAGATGCTGGAAGCGATGTGTCGGACCCACGGTTTCGCAAAATGCGCGCGGGCGTCGGCTTGCCGGACGAAGTCAACATACCACGCTACCCACGGCGTTAGAAAGCGGGCACGCCATCGCGGGGCACTTTACGGAAAGTGTTCAATTTCGAACAGACAGGCGTCTTTGTAGTTGCTTATTCTTGCAATCATGGCTGACCCTGGCAGAGTGGTTGACTTGCGGTTGACACGACGGGGCGGGAAGGGCAGGTTTCGGGCGACCCGGAAGCTCAAAACGAAAGATGCAGCCTAAACCGTGTCTTGCGCATCTTTACTAACTAAAGGCCTCAAGCAATGAAGGTGCAGAGGAGGTTCAAGAACATGAACATTTTCGGACGTGCCGCAGGGTTCTCAAGGCCTCGATTGGGCAAGCAGAGTTTGGTTTCCCTGTTGTCGTTGGCTTTCGCGCAAGCCCCGGCGCAAGACGCGCAGGCGCCGCCCTACGCGCAACAGACTCCCGAGCAGTTGCAGCAGTTGGTGGCGCCGATTGCGCTGTATCCGGATTCGCTGGTGGCGCAGATCCTGGCGGCGTCCACGTTTCCCGAGCAAGTCGTCGAGGCCGACAGATGGGTGCAAGCGAATCCTGATTTGAAGGGCGACGATTTGGGTAAAGCGGTGGACCAGCAGCCCTGGGACCCGAGCGTCAAGGCGCTCGCCGCATTCCCAGCCGTTCTGGGAAATATGGACAAGAACCTCTCCTGGACGTCATCTCTAGGCGACGCCTACTACAACCAGCAGGCGGATGTGATGGATGCCGTGCAGGTGATGCGCCGGCGAGCGCAAGCATCCGGCAATCTCAAGACTACGCCCCAGCAAAACGTAACCACGCAAGACTCGTCCATCGATGTTGAGCCTGCTAGCCCCGATGTCGTTTACGTCCCCGCGTACGATCCGTGGTTGGTTTACGGAGATCCCATCATGGCGTGGCCGGGGTGGTACCCGTATCCCGGAATTTGGTTTGGCGGACCGTACCTCAATTTCGGAATCGGCTTCGGAATCGGTTGGTTCGGAGGTTTTGGATGGGGCTGGGGTCATTGGGGATTCGATTGGCATAACCGATACGCAATGTACAACCACGGCAGGTACTACTCCGGGAGCAGAACGTTTTATAACCGGAGCAATGCCTACCGAGCAGGAGGCGCGCGCGGCGGAGTTAGCGGCGGCCGCGGTGGAGCTCGTGGCGTCACCAACGCAGGGAACAGGCCCGGGAACATCGGCGCACGCGGCGGAGTTTACAACCGTCCCGGCGCAACCACCAGGCCTTTCGACGGAAACAGGCAAGCGGCTCGAGGATACGCTGCACCTCGCGGTCAGAGCGGCGTCCGCTCGGGTGCCTTCAGCGGCTACGAGCATGGCGGACAGACCAAGAGCTTTTCCTCACGCGGAAGCGCCAGCGTCGGCGGCGGAGCAGCGCGTGGCGGCGGTGGGTCTCGCGGCGGCGGAGGATCTCGCGGCGGCGGTGGCGGGCGCCATTGATCGAAATCATTGATCGAGGGTTCGTTATGTTCCTGGTAGCTTGAAAAATTTGGAGATGGAGATGAGCCATATGCGGCGAACGACGCTGAACTTCGACAAATTTCATTGGGCCAATCTTCCTAAAATAGCCGCGGTCGCACTCCTTTTGACGGTGTGCGTTCCCACCCGTTCCATGGCGCAGCAGCCGGGCCAGAAAACATTTTCATCGGCGGAACACGCGAGCAACGCACTGGTCACGGCAGCGCAGAATAACGACGAAAAAGCGATGCTCGATATCCTCGGACCAGACGGAAAGCAAATCGTCTCGTCGGGAGACGAAACCGAGGACGCCAACAGCCGCGCTAATTTCGTACAGAGATATCGGGAAATGCACCGTCTGGTGAAAGAACCGGATGGAACCACTGTCTTGTATATCGGCGCGCATAATTGGCCCACCCCCATACCGCTCGTGAACAAAGGGAATTCGTGGTATTTCGACACCGAGGTGGGCAAGAGAGAAATTCTGTACAGGCGAATTGGCCGGAATGAAATATCGACCATTCGCGTTTGCCAGGAGCTCGTGGCGGCGGAAAAGGAATTCCACTCCGCGCAGCACAACGAGTACGCCGAGAAAATCTTCAGTGATGAAGGGCAGCACAATGGCCTTTATTGGAAAGCGGCGGATGGCGAACCCCAGAGCCCCATCGGGCCGCTGGTGGCATCGGCCGTTGCCAAGGGCTATAGCAAAAGCCTGGAGGGCGCTCCGACTCCTTACCGCGGTTACTATTACCTGATCCTGACGCGTCAGGGAAAGAATGCTCCAGGCGGCGCGAAGAGTTACATCGTAAACGGCAAAATGACAGAGGGTTTCGCTTTCGTGGCCTATCCGGCGGAATACAGGTCGTCCGGCGTGATGACATTCATCGTTAACGAGGATGGCGTCGTCTATCAGAAGGATCTCGGCAGGAAGACCGATGTTCTCGCCAAGGCCATGAAGGAATACAACCCCAATTCCAGTTGGCAAAAGGCTGAGGACCAGCAGGAGGAGACTGCTGGCGAGCTGAAAGCCAAGTAAAAGACATTCTGTCGTCGCTGCACTCGCTCCGGCGGACTCATGCCCCCTTCACGACCGCGCGAACGGACTGCGATCCCGACCCCTTTCATGTAAGTGCCTGCTGTTTTTCGATGAACCGCAGTCTCTTCCTGGATGCGAAGTAGCGACCACCCCAGCCGTCCCCTGGACAGCCTGTTCATGAGACAAGTTGTCGTGTCCAACCGTTCGCGGAGTGCGCTCCTGTACAATTTTTCTCAATGAAGCGGCCGGCGAGAGTTTCGGCAATCCTCTGGATTTTGCTGGGGGCAGCGGTGTGGGTTGCCGCGGAGCCCATCGCTTCTCTGCGCCCGAGCAATTACGTCAATGATTTCGCGGGGGTTCTCGATGCGTCCACGCAGGCGCGGTTGAACGCTCTTTGCCAGCAGGTGGAGCAAAAGGCGCAGGCGCAGATTGCCGTGGTTACGGTGAAGTCCTTGGATGGGCAGGACGTGGTGAGTTACGCGGTGGCCCTGTATCAGAAATGGGGGATCGGGGCGAAAGGGAAGGATCGCGGGGTGCTGGTCCTGCTGGCGACGGACGATCACAAGTATTGGACCACGGTGGGCTACGGGCTGGAGCCGATTCTTCCGGACGGCAAGGTGGGCGGGTTCGGACGGGAAATGGTTCCCGCGCTGCGCAGCGGAGATTATATGGGAGCGGTCACGTTGCTGACGGTGCGTGTGGCCTCGGTAATTGCGCAGGATGCGGGCGTCACGCTGGACAATCAGCCTCGGTTGACTCCGATGCGCCGACAACCTGCACCCAGCGGTGGGCCGGGTGCGGTGGTTGTAATTCTCGTTCTCCTCTTTTTTATTGTGCTTCCCATTTTGCGAGCGATATTCCGGGGTGGAGGAGGTGGGCGGGGTGGGGGCGGTCTGGGATTTTTGCTCGGGCTGCTGCTAGGCGGCGGAGGGTTTGGCCGGGGTGGTGGATATGGTGGTGGCGGTTTTGGAGGCTTCGGTGGTGGTGGAGGCGGATTCGGCGGTGGAGGCTTTGGTGGTTTTGGCGGTGGGAGCACGGGCGGTGGCGGTGCGGGCGGTAGTTGGTAGTGGAGCGCCGGGCGTCCCCGCCCGGCCCCGCCCAATCTTGACGGGCGAGACGCCCGTCGCTCCACCTGCTAGAGAGTGAGAGGCGCGGAATGGTTCCGGAAAAACTGATTGACGAGTTTGTCGAACGGATGCGCGGAGCGGCGGGGACGAATCTGCTGGCGGCCATTCTTTATGGGTCGGCGGCGGCGGGCGATTATGTTGCCGGCTACTCGGACGTGAATCTGCTGTGCGTGCTCGGCGAGACTTCTTTTGCTGCGATCGAGGCGCTGGCCCCGGCGATCAAATGGTGGGGGAAGCAGAAGCATCGGGTGCCGCTGCTGATGAGCGCGGAAGAGATGCGGCGGTCGGCGGACGTTTTCTCCATCGAATTCTTAGACATGCGGCGGAATCACCGGCTCCTGTGGGGAGAAGACATTCTGAAGACTTTGGAGATTCCGATGCGCTTACATCGGGCGCAGGTGGAGTATGAGCTGCGGGAGAAGACGATCCTGTTGCGGCAGCATTTGCTGATGGTGTCGGGGAAAGACGAGGCGAAGTGGGAGCTGTTGCTGCGATCGCTGCCGGCGTTTGGAACTTTATTCCGTCATGCGCTGATTGCGCTCGGTGATCCGGGCGCGGGGTCGAAGCGGGAAGCGGCGGCTGCGCTCGCGGGCAAGCTGGGGATTGATACCGGCGTGTTTGGCGAGCTGCTGGATATTCGCGAGCGGAAGACAGATCGGAAGTCAGCGCGGGTGGATGATGTGTTTGCGCGCTATCTGAAGTTGGTGGAAGAGGTGACGGCGGCGGTGGACAAGATGTTGGATCCAGCGGCGTAGAGTTTAGATTAATTTTGCCTTCAGCTTACACGGCAATTCTCAGTTGGTGACATCGCCGGGACTGAAGCAGGTCGAGCAGGTCTCAAGTTTCATTTGATTCCGAAATGGAGCAGCGGAAGATGAGGAAGGTAATCCTATTTAACATGACTACGATGGACGGCTTCTTCGCAGACCCTAACGGTGCAATCGATTGGCACGTCGTCGATGAAGAGTTCCATGCATTTGCCATCCAGCAACTGGATTCGGTGAATACCATCTTGTTCGGCCGAGCAACCTATCAGCTGATGGCAAGTTACTGGCCAACGGAGGCTGCGGTCAAGCGCGACCCGCTCATCGCCGGCAAAATGAACGAAACGGCCAAGATAGTGTTTTCAACGACGCTCGAAAGAGCGGAATGGGCGAATTCAAGGTTGGTAAAAGAGAAAGCCGCTGAAGAAGTCGCGGGATTGAAACAACAACCGGGTAAAGAGATGATCATCTTCGGCAGCGCCAACCTCGCGGCTACGTTGGCACAAAATGGCCTCATCGACGAATACCGGATGATGGTCGTTCCGATTGTGTTGGGCAGAGGCCGTCCGCTGTTTCAAGGCGTGAAGGGCAGGCTCCCGATGAAGCTTCTAAACACAAAGGTGTTCCGTTCGGGTAATGTCCTTCTGGCCTATCAACCAAAATAGAAGAGTAGAAACTCAGAAACAAACATATATCGGTTCAGGAGAGTGACATGAGCAAGGGCTGGATTGTACTGGTGGTGCTGGTGGTGATCGTGCTGGCGCTGTTTGGACAGTACGTGGGAGTGCGCAATCAACTGGTGGCGAAGGATCAGGCGGTGAAGGCGGCGTGGTCGCAGGTGGACATCGTGCTGCAGCGGCGCGCGGATTTGATTCCGAACCTGGTGGAGACGGTGAAGGGATATGCGCAGCAGGAAGTGAC
>JBEKDG010000107.1:0-7344 GCA_050014475.1 Terriglobales bacterium
CGATCGAGATAGGCCGCAAAGCGTTTCGCTTGGGCGCCTGGCGCCACACAGTGGGCGCTCATGAGCAGCACCTTAGCATGGAGAGTTGTGCGGGAACCCCAGCTTTTTGTTAGCCGGTATCTCCTTTCTAACACAGTAGTACTAGATGTTGACTGCACGGCGCACCATTGCCAACGCTTCGGTCCAGAACGTTGGCGAGGTCTGCGCCATTTCAACCACGTCGCGAATCGCCTCTACGAATTCATCCAGTTGCTCCGAGGTCACCATCAGGGGAGGCGCGGCTTTCAGGACCATGAAGTTGTTGCCGCAGACTTGCGTGAGAATGCCCTTCTCACGGAACATCCGCATGACGACAATCTGTCCGAACATGGCGGGATGGATTTTGTGAAATGCCTCATACAAGACGCGGAATGCCAGTTTCTTCGGCGGAACAAATTCGATTCCGTTCAGGAGGCCCATACCGCGCACTTCGTTCACCATGTCGAAGCCCGCCAGTTCGCGGCGCAGCTTCGCGCGAAACTCTTCGCCAAGATGCAGCGCGCGCGGGCCCAGTTGTTCGCGTTCCAGAACATCCAGCGTGGCGAGGCCAGCTCTCATTGACAGACTGTTTTCGCCGAAGGTGGAGGTGTGGACGATCGCCCGCTTCAGCGAAGAATAAACCGCGTGGTAAATCTTGTTGGTCATCAGCACCGCGCTCACCGGCATTAAGCCGCCGCTCAGCGCCTTGGCCAGCACCACCATGTCGGGTTGTACCTCAAATTGGTGCGCCGCCAAAAAAGTTCCGCTGCGATACATTCCAGTCTGCACTTCATCGAGTACGAAAAGCGTGCCAGTCCGCCGGCACAACTCTTGCGCTTGCCGCAAGTAGGCGGGCGCGGGCACATGAATGCCACCTTCCGCCTGCAGGGGCTCGACGACAAACGCGGCATGCCGTTTGCCCGCCACGGCGCTTTCTAATGCGGCAATATCGCCGTAAGGTACTCCCTGGGTATCGGGCAGCAGCGGACCGAACCCCTCGCGCCAAAATGCATCGTTCATCAGCGAGAGCGCACCGGTTGTCAGTCCATGAAAACTGCTCTTCGCATAAACAATAGCGGCGCGGCCGGTCGTGGCGCGCGCAAACTTGATCGCCGCCTCCACCCCCTCGCTGCCACTGCTGCCAAAGTAGACTTTTTCCAATTCCCCGCCCGCCAACTCACACAAGCGCCGCGCCAGTTCGCCGGCGATCTCCGGCACATGACTTTGCAGCATCGTCGGACCACATTTATTCAGTTCGTCCTGCAATGCCTGAATGATGTGCGGATGGTTGTGCCCGGTGTTGTGAACGCAGTAGCCGGACAAAAAGTCCAGGACGCGACGGCCGTCTCGCGTGAACAGCTCGCAACCGAGACAGCGCTCGTACTCGACGTTCATGCCTAGCAGGTTGAGAAGTGCGACCCACTGCGGGTTGACGTACTCTTTGTAGTTGGAGGTGGACGTCGACACGTCGGGTGAAACAATGGTTGCACTGTTGGTCGCCATACTGCTCAGGTGGGATGCACCCCGCGACCGACGGGATGCACTTTCCGCTGTAATTACCGGCGAAGATCGGATAGACCGCAAATAGTTTCGGCGGTTTTCCCGCTCCACGCGAACCGCTCATGCCTTTTTGACTAGCGGGCCCCAACTTTTCGATGCCCAGCCCCTGAAGGGGCGCCCGATTTCAGTAGAGACGCGGCTTGCCCCGTCTCTGCAGGCGGAAGAGGCTTTCGGCATCGCTAAAGCGATGTCCGGATACGAAGCCCGAGTTTTTCGGGGGCCTGCCAGAGCAAGAGTCCACTCTGCTAAACTTTCCAGTTTCCTTCTTTTCTGAGGCAATCACGAGCGAGGTAGTTATGGCGATTCAGCGGGTGGGAGTGATTGGGGCGGGCACGATGGGCAATGGGATTGCCCACGTGTTGGCGCGCTGCGGGTTTAACGTCGTGCTGTGCGATGTGGAGCAGCGCTTTCTGGATCGCGGGCTGGATACGATTGCGAAGAACCTCGATCGCGAAGTGGCTAGGAACAAGATTACGGCGGGCGACAAGGTGTCCACGCTGGAGCGGATTACGGCGGTGGTGGATCGGGCGAAGCTGGGGGATTGCGATCTGGCGATCGAGGCGGCGACGGAGAAGTTTGAGATCAAGGCGGAGATTTTCCGCGAACTGGATCGCATGATGAAGCCGGACGTGATTCTCGCCACGAATACGTCTTCGATTTCGATCACGAAGATCGGAGCGCTGACCGGGCGCGCCGACAAGGTCATCGGGATGCACTTCTTTAATCCGGTGCCGGTGATGAAACTGGTCGAGGTGATTCGGGGGCTGGCAACTTCGCAGGCTACGTTTGAGACGGTGCGCGAGCTGGCGCTGAAACTGGAGAAGACGCCGGTGGAGGTGAATGACGCTCCGGGATTTGTGTCGAACCGGGTGCTGATGCCGCTGCTGAATGAGGCGATGTACGCGGTGATGGAGGGCGTGGCCACGGCGCCGGCGGTGGATGAAGTGTTCAAGCTGGGGATGGCGCATCCCATGGGGCCGCTGACGCTGGCGGACTTTATCGGGCTCGACGTGTGTCTGGACATCATGCGCGTGCTGCAGGAGGGGCTGGGGGATCCGAAGTACCGGCCTTGTCCGCTGCTGATCAAGATGGTGGATGCGGGCTGGCTGGGACGCAAGAGTGGGCGCGGGTTTTACACTTACTCGTAAGGTCGTCTCCTGTAAATTCGCGACGTAAGTTTGGGTTGTCATCCTGAGCGCAGCGAAGGACCTATGCATTGGGGCGGGTGCAAATTCATAGGTCCTTCGCTGCGCTCAGGATGACAATTCATGTGGTTTGGCTCGTGCACTGCTCCCCGTACTTTCACCACGTACTCGTAAGATAGGAGGTATGACGACAGCCCGGGGTGGAATTCTTCCTAATGGAAAATCTGGCGGCGACGGATTTTATTATTTGCTGGCGGCCATGTCCGGAGCGCTGGCGGGGTGGTTGGACATCAAAGTGGGTGACTTGCTGTTGACGGCGATGGTGGTGCTGGCGGCTTGCATGCTGCTTGGAATTCTGAGTCCGCGAAAGCCTTGGCGCTGGGTGCTGCTGGTCGGAGTATTCGTGCCGGTAGTGGAGGGGCTGGCGTATTTCTTTCTTTCGCAGAAGCCGGAGCGGGCGCAGATCTATGAATCCTTTCTGGCGTTCGTGCCGGGAATTGCGGGCGCCTTCGGGGGATCGATCGGGCGGGGCGTGGTGGACAATTTGTTCGCGGGGAAGTGAGCGTCTGATTTCCCGTAGAGACGCGGCTTGCCGCGTCTCCGGAGACGGAGCAAGCCCCGCCTCCACACCAGAAACTAGGGAAGTTCCCACCAAAGGTACCGGCCTGCGAAAAACTGTTGCCGTTTCCACAGGCGGCAGGGGTAAGCTACGGGTTATGGGAGTGTCGGTGTCGGTGCTGGCCAGCGGCAGTCGCGGGAACTGCGCGCTGGTGGCGACGAGTTCAACACGCATTCTGGTGGATGCCGGTCTGTCGGGCCGCGAAACTTTCAAGCGGCTGCGGGCGCTTGGCGAGCGCACCGAGGAAATCTCCGCGATCCTGATCACGCACGAGCATTCCGACCATGTTGCCGGCTTGCAGCGGCTGGCGACAAAGCTGAACGTGCCTGTCTTCCTGACCGCGCCCACGCATCATGCCTGGAACCGCGCGGTGCGCGACGAAAAAGGCGCGAATCCGGAACTGCCGAAGTCGGAACATTTCTCTGCCGGGCGGGGCTTTCGCGTGGGCGATATTGAGGTGATGCCTTTCACCATTCCTCATGACGCGGCCGATCCGGTGGGTTTCACCTTTCGCGCCGAAGGCGTCAAGGTGGGTTTTGCCACTGACCTGGGCTACATGCCGGCAAGCGTGCGCGACCATCTGCGGGGCTGCAGCGTGCTGGTGATGGAATCGAACCACGATGTGGAGATGCTGCGTTCGGGGCCGTATCCGTGGTCGGTGAAGCAGCGGGTGATGAGCCGGGTGGGGCATCTGTCGAATGACGCGCTCGCGGAATTCTTCTCCAGCGATTATGATGGAGGAGCCGAATACTTAGTTTTGGCCCATTTGTCTGAGCAGAATAATCATCCCGAAATCGCGCGAGCGGCGGCAGAACAGGCGCTCGGCGGCCGTCAGGGGCTGTGGCACAACCGTGTGCTGCTGGCGACCCAGACGGAAGCTCTGGAACCCATCCGGCTGTAGCCTCTTATGAGCGAGTGTGTGGAACCGATCGTAGGGAAAATCCTTGCGGGATGGCGTTACGATATTTCCGGCCTGGCTCCGGAGATGCGCGGGGACTACGAGCTGCATTTCGCCAGTTGCGAGCGCTGCCGCAGCCGCCAGAAACTGCACCGCATCATCGATATTTCGCTGATTGTGCTGGCGTCGGCATCGGCCGCGGTATTTCTGCTGGCGTTTGCGGTGATCCGGTATTTTGGACCGCGGCATGCTTTCTGGCTGGAGGTGGGCGCGCTGTCGGGCTTCGCGCTGTCGGCGCTGATCTGGTTGATCGTGGCCGTGGCTACTCCCGCGCCCATGGCGGTGGTGGATGCGGCCAAACTCGGGGCGCGACACGTGCACGACCGGCTGCCGGCGGAGATCCGCGAGCGGCTGCCGGAGGAAATACGGGTCAAGATCACGGGGTCGTGACGGCGCGTGCGCTGGTGCGACTCCGCTGCGGATTTAGTCTCGCCCCTCAACTGCGGCGATCAAAGCCCAGCCCCTAAGGGGGCATGATTTCCCGTAGAGACGCGGCAAGCCCCGTCTCTACTAAAGCCCTGATACGAGACCCGAGTTTTTCCGCAGCCCGCTGGAACACGACTTAACGGCATGATGCACTTCGCCGGTTGTGGATGTTCGCGCCATTACCAAAAGGTGTTCTTAGTGAAGATACGGCATGACAGGGCTCGAGTTTCGGCGCAGAATCGTTTTTGGCGCGGAATCTCTTAGGCGCAGAATCTATGGCAATCCGACCCGCAGTACGGCTGGTGCGACAGGTTCAAATCGCCATGCTGGTGAGCATCGCGCTGTACGCGGTGGCGGGAGAAATGCTTGCCGGGAAACTTACTCACGATCCGGCGAATACTCTGTTCCACGCCCTCTCTTTTATTTCGATCAGCCTCGTGGGCGCGACCGTGGTGGTGCGGCGGACGCTGGTGTTGCCGTCGGAAGCGGCGCTGAAAGAAAGGTCCGACGACAGTCTAGCGGTGGCGCGCTGGAAAACGGGCTACCTGTTCTTGTACGCTTTGTGCGAGGTGCTGGGCGTGTTCGGGCTCATTCTGCGGCTGTCCGGCTTTACCCTCGCCAACGTCTGGGGTTTCTATCTGGGAGGCTTCCTGTTGCTGTTGCTGTATTCGCCGCGAGCGCCGCGGACTTAATTCAGACGATCTTATTCACCGATCTAAAACTCGTCTCATATACCAGCCACTGAGCGTTACTGGTGAAATGGCGATGTTACGCCAACCACTAAGAAGACCCACTTCCGCGGTGCGACGAACCACACCGCCCCGGTGGCCTCTGGGATAGTTTTTCAGATGAGGCCCCTGCGGACTTTCAGAAGGAAGTCCTCGGCATCGGCACGCGCCTTCTCCATGATCCTCGGATCGTTGCCGTGTCCGATTTCCGTCTCATGAAGTATCTCGTGAAGTACAAGTTCCACTGCAACCTTCGGTTTGTATCCTCGCTTGATGAGCATCCGAGCACGCTCTGCGAAAGCGGTGTCAGCATCCTGTTTTGTTACCTGCTTCGCCGCGGAAAAGCCGGTTTCGGCCTCGCACTTGTGCTCGCGAAACTTCACATCGGCTAGGCGGTGGTAAGCACCCATAGCCTCTTCTCCCCTAAGCAGCGTGGGGACGGGGAATGTCCATCGGCAATTCGAGCAGGCCCAGCCGTTTGCTTCGCCCTCGATCCAAATCAACGAGCGCTCCATATCTACAACCCCAACGTGTTACCGCCATGTTATAGCACAGCGGTCGTGGGGAACCATTGGGGCGGTTGGAGAAACGGTGGAGCGAGGGATAGACAGGCCTTTACCCCAACTATCCCAAACGGCCATTTATGCGGTAGCTTCTAGTCATGATCCCGTCATGAAGGGAGTCGAGAGTTGAGCATTCAGGACGAGCAGGAACTACTTTCCTTGAAAGCGGCCGGCCGCGTCGTCCGCATGGTGCTGGATGCGATGAAGGCCGAAGTGCGGCCGGGTGTCACGACCCGATATCTGGATGAAATCGGCGCGCGCGTCATGCAAGAGAACGGAGCGCGTTCGGCTCCGTCGATGGTGTACCAGTTTCCGGGCGCCAGTTGCATCAGCTTGAACGATGAGGCGGTCCACGGAATTCCAGGAGAGCGCGAACTTGAGGAAGGCGACCTGGTGAAGCTTGACGTGACGGTGGAAAAGGACGGCTACATGGCCGACGCCGCCATCACCGTGCCAGTGGGCCGCGTGAGTTTGCAGGCTGAGCAATTGATGGCGTGCGCGGAGCGCGCTTTCCACCAGGCGATGCTGGTTGCCCGGGCCGGGTTCCGCGTGTTTGAAATCGGAAAGATGGTGGAACGCGAGGTGCGCAAGTCAGGGTTCGCGGTCATCCGCGAATTAGGGGGACACGGCATCGGGCGCACCATCCACGAGTTGCCGCATGTTCCAAACTACCCGGACCCGCAGGCCCGCCAGATCATGAACGAGGGCCTCGTCATCACCGTGGAACCGATCATCTCCAGCGGCTCGGGGCGGGTGTTTACGGACAAAGATGGCTGGACGGTGCGGACGGGCGATCACGCGCTTTCGGCCCATTTTGAGCATACTCTGGTGGTTACTTCCGGCGCGCCCATCTTGCTGACCGCTGGTTAGGGCAGACGTTGGTGCTCCGAGATAGGTGCTCCGAGATTGACCGGCGACCGGCTTCGGGATAAAGTTCAAGATCAAGGGTCCAGTTTCTCCCCTCCACCCTGGTTTACGTTCGATGGTTGGCATGCGCTCCGCTTCTTCGAAACTCGCGATCCTGCTGTTTGCGCTGGCCAGCCTCGCTTGGGCGGTGCCGCCGCAATTTTCCGGGCAGAAGCGGGTCGGTCTGACCAACGGCGACCAGTGGGAACCAGCCGTGGCGGCCGATGGTTCGGGACGGATCTACGTTCTTTATCCGCACTACGGGCGGGTGCCCGATTGCAAGGGCTGCCGCGTGCCCACCATGCTGCTGGTCGCGAGCAACGACAACGGCAAGACCTGGCAGACTCCGCACGTGATGCTCGAATCGGGTTCGGGCCAGTTTGACCCCCAGATTGCCGTGGACCCGGCCGACCGGCGCACC
>JBEKDG010000108.1:0-7156 GCA_050014475.1 Terriglobales bacterium
GACGTCCGGAAGCCAGTTCCGGCGAAAAACAGTTCAAATCGAAAAATCTTAAATCAAGACTTAACTGCCTTGCCATCAATCGACTACGAGAAATGAAAAAGTCATCTCCCGGACAGTAGTGAAAGATCAAGTTGCAGCTGTTGCAGTTCGAAACCGACTTCCAGCAGGCGCAACTCGCCCGGGTCCAGGCGCTCTCTGATCTACGGCAGTTGCTTGGATACGAGTCCATTTCCGACGACTACGACGTGGTAGGACCGTTCGACTACCAGCCCCTGAAGGGCAACCTCGAAGACATGCAAATGAAAGCCCTGCAGAATCGGCCCGACTTCCGCGCGGCCCAGCAGGGCGTGACCGCCGCGAACAGTCAGTACACGCTGCAGAAGGCGATCAGCAAGCAAGATGTAACCCTTTCAGTCAACTACTCACACGTCAACGGCATCAACGCCGCAACTTTCTTGGGCAGCATCCCGCTCCCGATCTTTAATCGCAACCAAGGTGAAATCGCACGCGCCGGCTACGCCATTACGCAGGCGCAGGAGCAGGAGAAGGCAGCGAACGGCCAAGTGCTGACGGACGTGCGGGATGCCTATGAAGGTTTGCGTTCAAACGACAAGGTGGTTACGCTCTTTCGCTCGGGCTATCTCGACGTTGCGCAGAAAGACCGGGATATCAGCGAGTACGCCTACAAGCGCGGGGCCGCGAGCCTGCTCAACTTTCTCGATGCCGAGCGCAGCTACCGCGCAACGCAGCTCGCCTACCGGCAAGCGCTCGCGGCCTATTTGCTCGCGCTTGAGCAACTTCGAGAAGCAGTCGGCGTGAGAGCTTTGCCGTGATTCACCGAGCAGAGTTCGCTGCAGCATCGCGACTCATGCGGCGAGTCGGGCCGCGATCTCCAAAGGAGCTGGAGCTGTGAACAAGCAAGAGGTGCGAAGCCGGATCGAGGAAGTTGGGATCATTCCCGCTGTTCGCGCGTTTTCCCCCGAGGACGCCTTATTCGCCGCCGAAGCAGTGTCCCGCGGTGGGATCCCCATCGTGGAAGTCCCCTTAACGGTGCCAGAAGCATACAAAGTAATTTCTCACCTGGTGCAAAATGCTCCCGACGTAATTGTCGGCGCGGGGAGTGTGTTAGACGTCGAAACGGCACGCCGCTGTTTGGATGCTGGGGCCCAATTCTTGACCAGTGACGGACTGGATCCTGAGACCGTGAAGTTCGCGGTGAAGGCCGATGCAGTTGTCATCCCAGGAACGCTGACTCCAACCGACGTAATTGCAGCGTGGAAGTTGGGTCCCGATTTTGTCAAAGTTGTTCCCTGCGGGCAAGTCGGCGGCGACAGTTACATCCGGGCCCTGAAGGCCATGTTCCCCAACGTGCCGTTGATTGCTGCCGGAGGTGTCAATCAACAGACTGCGTCCAACTTCATTCTAGCGGGCGCGGTTGCGCTTGGCATTGGCGCGGAACTGATCCCCAGGGAAGCGATCCGACTACGGCAGCCGGACCGAATTGCCGAGCTGGCGCGTAGGTTCACAGGTTTTGTTAACAATGCTCGCGGCCAGTAACAGCTCGGTCAATTCGTTCGAAGGAGGTTTGCGATGGAAGTAGGACTAGACCATGGACTTTCGCGGGGCAACGAAACGAGGGGTGCAGAAGCCTCTTTGTTTGAAACTCTGTCACACGTCGAGCATGATCTGAACGACGTAATTGCCGCATTGGCCTTGCTCGGCATCAAGCGCTGTTCCCAGTGCAAGCAATTCTTTCGCTCTTCCGAGCCTGGTACGCTTCTTGATTATGGCCAGCTCGTCTGTTACGAGTGCGTCTCGACGTGGTGGCCTAAACTGTCGGCACAGCTCAACGTCGTGGACCGCGAAAAAATTGAAGGGAAGCTCTCGTCTTGGCTGCGGAAATATCACCGGGCGGAAGTCGTCAAGGAAATTCCCGGCAAGGTGCCCGACACCACGAACGCCGAGTTCCAGATCGTAGCCAAATGCCTTGAGTGTTCTGGCTCGGGAAAGCTCATGGAGGGAGAGCGCTGCCGGTTTTGCAATGGATTTGGGACGGTGCGGATCGTGGTGCCGAAGTAGAGGCAACGCTGCCGACGCAAGTGCTGCAAGTATTCCCTCCCCTACCGTACGTGCTCCAGCAGTCTACGCGGCGTCAGCGACCGGCAGATGCGGCGCTGGCACGAGCGCTACGAAGAGTTTGGCTATGACGGGCTGTTCGACCGGCGGCGTGGCCAACCCTCGCCCAAGCGGGTTCCGCTGGCCACGGTGGAACAGGTTCTGGGACTGTATCGTGATCGGTATTTCGATCTGAACGTGCAGCATTTTCAATGTGGTTCAACAGATGAAAGAATTTGCAGATGCAAGATGTGGGGTAACGTTGCCCGAAGGGATACTGCTGCTACACCAGATCGAGGAATTGGTAGAGCCAAGGGCTGCAGTCTTCGCGCGCTAACGCACATTCGCGATCGTACAACTGTCGTAAACGCATTATAAAAGGGCGCCCCTTTAGGAGTAGGTTGTGAGCGCAAGCATCATCACCTACGAAAAGGAGCACCCTTTTATAATGCGTTTACAGCAACAAGAATCTACTGAAGGCGAGCAGAAGCTAGCTTTTCTTCGAACTTCTGCATGGCTGCCACGGAGAGCTTTGGCGCCCTCTTGATGTAGGCATGCCACGTGACCAAACCCTCACCCATCACCCCACCGGCAAACTGAAGTAAAAAACCGACCCGTGACCTAGCTGGCTGGTGACGCCGAGGTGGCCGCCGTGGGCTTCTACTATGGCTTTGCAGATCGCCAGTCCCATGCCAGTTCCGTGGACTTGCACGCGCTGGTTTCGTCCGCGGTAAAATTTTTCGAAGACTAGGGATTGCTCAAAATCGTCGATACCGGGACCGCGATCGGCAATGCTGGTGATGAGGGTCTGGTCCTTGGCTTCCGCAGTGATGCGGATCGGAGTATCGGCGGGTGAATACTTGGCGGCGTTCTCGAGCAGGTGCACCAGGACTTCCTTGACGTGAGCGGAGTCCATGCGCGCGGTGGGAAGGCCGGCGGGGATTCGGACTTCCACGGGATGCTGGACCAGGAGTTGCTTCAGCTCGTCGAGCGCTTCCTCGACCGCGTTGCCGATGGGAGCGGATTCGAAGCGGAATTCCACTTTGTTGGCATCCAACTGGGCCATCTCGGCGGCTTCTCCGATCAACCGGTTCAGCCGATCGCTTTCCTCGTTGATGACGGTCAGCAGTTCCTGTCTCTCCTCCGGCGAATGACTCGGGCTGCCGAGAAGCGAGGTGACCGACGCTTTGATGGCGGTGAGCGGAGTGCGAAACTCATGGGTGACCGAATCGAGCAGGACGGAGCGCAATTGCTCGCTTTCGCGGGCGGCCTCAGCGCGGCTGAGTTTTTCGACGGCGCCCGCGCGCTCGATGGCGATGGCCACCAGGCTGCCGATGGCCGCCAGGGTTTGCCGCGAAAGCACCGAACCGGAGATGCCCATGCAGCCCACCACGCGCATGCCCATGCGCAGCGGCATAAAGGCCAGTTGATGGACAGCGTCGATTCGCGGTTCACCGCGCAAGCAGATCAATTGGAGATCGCGCGATTCCAATCCGTCGATGGTGGGGCCAGAGCGATAAACGTCGCTACGGCTGGACAACCAAACCGCCGCTGACCGGATGCCGAATGACTCTACGATGTAGCGGGGAATCAGGTTCAACAACTCGGCCGGGCTGTCGCTCGAAAGCAGCAACTGGCTGAAGGCGTAAAGGCGTTCCAGTTCCTGCCGGCGCTCGACGGCAGTGCGCGCCCCGCGCCGGGCGCGCTCCGACAGTTGGCTGGCCGTTACCGCGGTGACCAGGAAGGCGAAGAGTGCGATCCAGTTCTGCGGGTCGGCGATGGTAAAGGTGCCGATCGGAGGCAGAAAAAAGTAATTAAAAGCGAGGGTGGCAATCACCGACATGAAAACAGCGTGCCGCAAGCCCCAGGAGGCGGAGATCCCGAGAACGCCCAGCAAGAAAGCGAGCGCGATCGTGGTCGGATTTAGATGGAGCCACCCGGCGCCGACGATAGTGATTCCGGCTACAGACAGCGCCGCGATCAGGTATCCGGATCCGGATCTGGCCGCAGCTCTCACGAGGCGATTGTAACTGACATCGACAAAGTCGGATGTCTCAACGACAATAAACGCGATGCCCAAGACCCCCGACCAGTGGCTGGAAGAATGTTCGCCGACGAAGAAGGGAGGCGTGTTCAAGCTTTTTCTTGGATATGCTCCCGGCGTGGGCAAGACCTACACCATGCTGACGGAGGCGATCCGGCGGCACACCCGCGGCGAAGATGTGGTGATCGGAGTTGTGGAAACCCACGGACGCAAAACGGTGGCGGATCTGATCACGAATGTGGAAGTCGTGCCGCGCAAGGCGATCGAGTACAAGGGCGCGCTCTTCGAAGAGATGGACGTGGACGCCATTCTCGCGCGTAAGCCTAGCGTCGCGCTGGTGGACGAACTGGCGCACACCAATATCGAGGGCAGCAAGCATCGCAAGCGCTATGAAGACGTGCTGGAACTGCTGGACGCGGGCATCGACGTTATCTCCACCATGAACATCCAGCACCTGGAGAGCGTGACCCCGACGGTGCAGGGAGTCACCGGGATCCACGTGCGGGAAACGGTTCCGGACTGGGTGCTGCAAAGAGTTAACGAAGAGGTGATGATCGATCTGACTCCAGAGGCGTTGCAGAACCGCATGCGGCGCGGCGACGTCTATCCGCAGGAACGCGTGGGGCGGGCGCTGGAAAACTTTTTCCGCGAGACGAACTTGATCGCTTTGCGAGAGCTGGCATTGCGCCAGGTGGCCCAGGCGGTGGATCAAAGCCTGGAACAGCACCGCGGCGAGGAAGAGAAAGATCGAGGAGCGGTTGCCATCCGCGAACGCATTGCGGTATGCATCAGCTCGAACCCGGCGGCGCAGTATCTGGTTGCCCGCGGGGCGCGCATGGCGCACGGCATGAATGCCGAGCTCTTTGTTGTCTATACCGACCTGGGGCAGGACAGCAGCGAAGCAAATCAGCGAACCTTGGCCGCGAACGTGCGTTTCGCGGAAAACGTTGGAGCATCGGTGGTGCGGCTGAAGGGGAAGAGCGTGGCCGAGGCGGTCGCGGAATTCGTCAACGAGAAACACATCACCCAAGTTGTTTTCGGGCGCTCCGCGACGCGGGGCTGGAAACGATATTTCTATCTTTCGGCGATCCACCAGTTTTTGCGCGACGCCCCGGCGGTGGACGTGCACATCGTGACGCAGGAACCCGGCTGATTGGGCATGTTGGAGCATAAACGTTGGAGCATAAACACATTCTGGTGGTGGACGACGAATCCCAGATCACGCGGGTGCTGCGGACTTCTCTTTCCAGCCACGGGTATGACATTCGCGTTGCCAACGACGGCGAGACTGCGCTGGAGATCATGAAAGACTGGTCGCCGGATCTGGTCATCACCGACCTCGCGATGCCCAACATGGATGGACTGGAGTTGTGCCGGCGGCTGCGGACGAAGACGCAAATTCCGATCATCGTGCTCTCAGTTCGGGGTGAGGAGCGGACCAAGGTCAAAGCTCTGGATGCGGGCGCGGATGACTACGTGACCAAGCCGTTCGGTATGGAGGAGCTCCTGGCGCGCGTTCGCGCCAATCTTCGCCGCGCGCGAACGGAAGAGTCGGAACTGGAGCCGATAGAGACGGGCGACTTCAAGATCGATCCCGGAGCCCGCAGCGTTTTTGTAAAAGACCGCGCCGTCCACCTCACGCCGAAAGAATTTGACTTACTCGCGTATCTGGCCCGCCACGCTGGCAAAGTGGTAACGCATCGCGCCTTGTTGGGCGCGGTCTGGGGTGGTGAAAGCACAGAACAGGTCGAATATCTGCGCGTTTTCGTAGCGCAACTTCGAAAGAAGCTTGAGCCCTCGCCCAATTCCCCTCGCTACATTGTGACCGATCCCTGGGTGGGTTATCGCTTTGAGCCCGGAGATGATCGGTTAGACTGAAGTCGGCTGCGGGTTCTGCTTGGTCTCGGATACGGTGGGCCCCTCTCTTCTAATCTACGGCTGCGAGATCGCGGTGAAGATCTCCAGCGCGGCCTGGCGAGCGCGCAACTCTCTCAGCTCCTCTTCGCGGAGCTTTTCGGCGCAGCCTGCCACTATCCGCCTTCCGTGCTCGACCAGTATCCGGCGGAACTCCGGGTCGGGCGTCGAGGCGGCGATGTCTCCGAGGGCTCGCAGCAATCGCAAGCTGACGGCCACGTCTGTCTTCGAATACATGCGAATCTGCTCAAAAGCTGCGTCCAGCAGGCGCTCGAAATGGATCCATCCAATGCTGGCGCGAACGATGCCCGGCGGATCGTAGAGCAGATCCTCCGGCGGTTCTCGGGACGCGAAGCGGATCAGAATGCGGCTCAACTGATCGACGCAGTTGATGGCGGTGGTGGGGTCATTGACGGCGGGCGAGATCGCCTTCAACGCAACATCGACAATCTGCAGGACGCCAAACTCCACGTCCTGCTGCAACGTTCTGGTCGGGCCGAAGTCGAACGCGGCAAGCAGCTCGGCGGTTCCTTCGGGGGGCAGACGGTTCCCCTTTGAGGCCATCATCAGCGGGATTCCCGCCGGAACGAAGTGGCCGACCCGACGCAGAACGCGGATAGTGACGTGATAGTGCTTCGCGAGGGCGACCAGGCGTCGCGTATCGACGAAGCGGATGTAGCCGGAATCATGGCTCAAGACGGCCACCTCGCTCGGGTTGGGCCGGAGCGGTTCAGCATCCTCCAAGTGGTTCAGCCGGTGCGGCGAGGGCATAATCTCATCGATCATGGCTTCCGTTTCTGCCGCGATTCTGTCGACGATGTGATTGACACTGATGGCCTGCGAGATGTGGTGAATGAAAAAGAGCAGCAAACCGACGCAGACCAGTGCCAGCACCATCGCGCCCAGGACGGTGGCCACTGGCGCGAAGGGGTGAGGGAGCGAGCGCGCCGTCGGAAGCGCCGCCAAGCAGTACAAGAAAGTGCCGAGGAAGATACCGAGCGTCCATTGCGTCACGCGGTCCCTGGAAAAGCTGACGATGATGCGCGGGGAGAACTGCATCGATGCCAGGGTGAGCGTCATCAA
>JBEKDG010000109.1:0-7860 GCA_050014475.1 Terriglobales bacterium
TATTCCACGCCAGCAACGGCCGCTTGGACGGCGTCAATGTCGGCGCCCAAGTCACGGCCATCGGAAGCTGCGGCTGCGCCGGGAGAGGCTTTAGGACAGCCTGGCCCCTTCGCGTTGCAGAGCCTGGCATCTTTACTGACGGTTTCTTGGAGGTCGCGGATGCCGGCGGCTTCGGCAGATCCGACCGTGATGTTTCCTTTCGGGAAGGTTCCGCGCCCGCTGACGATCAAGTTCCGATCGAACTTATACGGGTCAAAGCATGCTTGCAGGACGGATTCAGAGCCTAGCGCTTGGGTTCGGGATGCGCAACTATCGGGACCTCCGCCAGCCGAGACCACCGGCGGCCGTCGATCTCCGATGGAAAACACGCTGTTGGTCAGCGTGAAGTTTGGCAGCTTCGCCCCGGAGTTCAGGACGGAGAGCAGAACGCCGCTGACAAACGCGGTTACGTGATCAATCTGGATGTCATGCACCGCGGGGTGCGCGGAGGCCAGAATCAGGAAGTTGCCGGTGCCCTTGTAATCCTTGTCGTGCAGGTCGTCGGCGAAGAGGTCGTGAATGCTGTAGCGTCCGCCGTCGGCGGCAGCACCACCGGTTTTAGAGAGCGGGTTGGCAATCTGCAAGACTCCGGCAACATTTCGAATCCGGTTGAAACGGATGGTGACGTCGTTGACGCGGCACACCGGGCACTTGTCGGACTGGTTGGCGGGAGTCAGCACGATGGAATATCCAGTCTGGCTAAAACCGCCCCAGCTACTCTCGAGCAGATTGGCCTCGAACAAAACGCGCATCGCGTTCTTGAGTCTCGAGCAGATTGGCCTCGAACAAAACGCGCATCGCGTTCTTGAGATCCAACCCCAGAAGGAATTTATGGTTCGCCCTAAGATTCTTCCTGGTATTCCACCGAGATTACTGGTTCCGTAGCAACCCGAAGGGCCAGCGGCTGGACGGGAGCCGCGGACTTGGTAACCTGCAACATGCGGCCTGTCTTATAAGCCCAGAGCACTCCAATGCCGTAAATCAGCAACGCCGCTCCAACTTCCATCATCAGCTGGATCAAGTTCTTAGGCGTAAAGTACCTGTTCGCCAGCCAGACCACTCCAACCAGTGGCAAGTTCAGCAGAAGAGGCAACGAATATGCCTGGCGAACGAAACTGCTTATGGGCACGCCGAGCTGCTTCTTTAAGTGGCGCGGCATGAAGAGGAGAAACGTGCAACACAAAGGAATCGCCGTGCCCAGCGCGTCACCCACTACCCCTAACGGCGGTACCAGCGCAATACTCAGGATCAAGTTGGCGACCCCCTCGAGCAGGGTAACCTTTGCATAGGATTGATGTTTGCCGATGCCGAACAGCACGCGTCCCGAAGCCGATTGCATCAGCGACAACGCGAAGGGAATAATCAGCACCACCAATACTGGGTAACTGTGCGGAATGTAGCGGGCGCCCACCCAGATCCGGATGACGTGCTTCCCCAGCAAGATCAGGATTATAGTGATGGGCAGAATGAGCAGCGCACACACCCGGTTTCCGGCGATATAAACCTTCTGCAAGCGGTCCAGCTCGCCTTTCGCCTCCGACTGGCTCGCCATGGGTATAAAAATCTGCGCCAGGCTCGAGACAAATTGCTGGGCGTAATCCACGATCCGCGCGCCGATTGAAAAATACGTAATTGCCACCGTGGACATCATTCCGCCCAGGACCAACTCGTCGGTGCGAAAGCGCAGCTGTCCGGCCACGATCACAAGAAACGTCGTTCCGCCATAAGTAGCCATGTTGCGGAAGGACTCCTTGTCCACATAGCGCAGGCCGACGCGCACCGGCCAAAATCGGAAAACGATGATTCCGCGCAGAATTGAAGACAGGATGGGCAGCGTCACCGTAATCAGTGCGACTGTGATCAGTCCATAGCCGCGATTCAAGAAATGCACGATCAGCGCCGCCCGCAGCAGGGTCGACCCGATGCTCGTCCAATTCAGAATGTAAAACCTTTGCAAGCCTTCCAGCATGCCGCCGAAAACGCCCAGCGGAAAGCCGAGGCTGACCGATGCTCCGACCATTAGCAGCAAGAGGCGCGCCTGCGAATGCATCTCGGGCGGAATCTTAAACAGGTGTTCAACCGACGCACTGAGCGAGGCGGTCAGCGCTATGCTCACTACCCCAATGCAGGTGTAGCTGAACAGAGCGGTGCTGACGAACTGCGCGAGCTTCTCGTTATCGCCGGTGGCTGTGTATTTGGAAACGTAGCGAACGATGGAGGAGCGAATTCCTAAATCAAACAGTCCGTAGTAACCAGTGACGGAAAAAATCAAGACCCAGATGCCGTAGGCGGCATCGCCCAGCCGGTGCAGAATGAAGGGCGTCAGAAAAATCCCGACCAACACGTTCATGGCCAGCGCCGACCAGCTTGAGCCGACGTTTTTCAGGATCTGCGTTTTTTCAAACCGCCGCATAGGCTCCGCTTCGTTTCCGGTTCTCGCGCCCAGTTCCTGCCCAGTTCCTAAAGATAAGCCGCATACCGCAGCCACTGTTCGACCCGTCTCATCCCCTCGGCGAACTGGACCCGCGGCTCGTAGCCCAGCACCTTTCGCGCTTTCTCGATGCTGAAGAACACCGTCGTGCTCTGCGTCGCTTCCGTCACTGCGTCCGGAATGAACTTTGCATTGGCGGATTTCGCCGCCGCCCGTCGCACGCCGAAGCGCGCCCGCAGCCGGTCCCGCTTCTCCGGCGGCAGAGAACCGACCCAGTTCCACGCCTTCTTCACCGCCGCTTCCGTCAACGGAATCTGCATCAACATCTGGCGGAATTCCTTGCTGCGCGCCACTCGTGCCGCGGCCTTCACCGAGTCCACCACCAGCCCGGAACTCCTGCCCCGGCTGGCCGCGATCTCCGCCCGCGAAATTTCCCTCACTTCCGGCGTTGGTTTCATCAGCGCCATGTGCGCCCGGATGAAATCTCCCCAGCTCACGCGCTCGCCATCGGTGATGAAGAAAGCCTGGTTCAGCGCGCGGTCGTTTTCCAGTCCGAGTACCATGGCGTCAATCAGATTGTCCACGTAGGTCGTATTGCAGGCGCCGTGCCCGCCTTCGATGAAGGCCACGTGCCCTTCGTGCAGATCGTCCATCAGCCGCGTGGACCACGCCGAGTAGGGCCCCCACACGATCGAAGGCCGCAGGATCACCACCGGCAGTCCGCGCTTGCCGTAGTGGAGTACAACTTTTTCCGCCGCCGCCTTGTTGTCGCAGTACGCATCGCCCGTTCGGCGCAGCGGAGCGTCCTCGGTCTCCGATCCCGGAGAAGGTGTGATCCCGTAGATAGCCGCCGTGCTGACATGGATGAATCGCTTCACCCCGGCTGCATGTGCTGCCGCCAGCATGTTTTCGGTCCCCCGCACGATGCTGCTCGCCGGACCCAGCCCGCAGTGGATCACAACCTTGGCCTCGCCCAGCGCTCTCCGCAGCGATTCGCGCACCAGCAGGTCCCCCGGGCAGAGTTCGACCGGCATGCGCGCGATCCGCGCCGCGCGATGCATTCCGTGTACCAGGGCGCGAACTTTCGGCACTCCCGCCTGCATCATCCGTTCGCAGACGCGCCCGCCGATGAATCCGGTAGCGCCGGTCACGAACACGGTCTCGTTGCGCCAGTTCACGGTCGCGCCTCGCCGTTCGATGTTCCGCCCGGTGTCGCGCTCGTTGTTCCGGTCTCTGTCCCGCTCTCGGCCCCGCTCTGGGCCCAAGGCTCCGCGATCCGCCGCTTGTGTGCGTAGCAACTCTCGATCAGTTCCAGCACCCGGACCGCCTGCCACCCATCCACTTCCGGCGGGCTGTGGTTCGCGATGCTGTGTATGAAATTGTCGAGTTGCCGCCAGTACGAACTGCCGCCCGGAATTTTCTCCAGCTGCAACCTTTGGCTTACGGCAGCGCCGCCGATCGCGCGATGGATCACCACCACCTCCGGATCGTGCACCGAAATCTCGGCGCTGGCAGCGGCGCCGCGCACCAGCATCCGGTTTTTCAATCCGAAGGTGCGGCTTATCCGCAGATGTCCTGGAATTTCACCGAAGCGGCCCGCGTGCTTCACGTCAAGCAGCAGATTCGCCTCGAGGCCACTCCCCCAGTCGTCATCCTGATAATCGAACGCGCTCACCGGCCCGAACCAGTCGATTACGCTGTCCAGCATGTGCACGCCGAAATCCATCAGCGCCCCACCGCCCGCTTTGGTGCGGTCAAAATAAAAGCCTGACGCGCTGCGCCAATCGAACGCACCCCCATATTGAAAGTCGTAGTCTTGAATTGATCCGAGCAGGCCTTCTTCGATGACTAGCTTAAGCAGGGAATGGCTCGCGGCAAAGCGCCGGTTCATGCCCACGGCGAGCACCAGCTTCTTCTCTTCCGCAAACTCGGTGCAGGAGCGCGCTTCTGCCGCGGTAATCGCCAGCGGCTTCTCGCATAGCACATGCAGGCCCGCCCGCAGGCAATCCACGTTACTGGAAACATGCAAATGGTTGGGCAGCGCGTTCAGGACCGCATCCACCTGTCCCAGCACTTCGCGATAATCCGCGACTGCCTTACAGCTCAGCCCGCGATTCTGGATCAGCGCATTGGCCCGCGGCAGGGCGGTATCTACCAGCGCCACCAATTGTACGCCGGGATGTGCGCTGACAGCGGGAATGTGCTCGCTGCGGGTGATGGCTCCGCCGCCCAGAATGGCCAGCCGGATCGGCTCCTTCATCCGCGCTGCTCCCCCACCTGCTCCCCAAGGACCGTGGCTGCGAATTGCGCTTCCGCACTCTCCGCTTTGGGCGCCACCAGCTCGTACCCCAACTGCGCCATAATGTTTCCCCACGCTGCTTCGATCGCGGCCACCGATTCCGGGCGCAGCTTGCTCTGCCATCCCCCCGCCGACGCGCTGCGGATAAACGGAATATCACTGCGCTTGTCCTTGGTCGAAACCCAGTCCTTGCCCTGCGTCTTTTCCATCTCCCGCATGCGCTCGGCGGAACTGCGCTCGAGCGTCGTTTGCAGCAGTTTGGCTGACGCGTCGATCCCAAGAAACTCCGCGATCCGCGTAAGTTCCAGCTCCGGACGCGCTTTCATGTCCTCGTACCGCAGCAGCAGAAATCCCGGCCGCGCGCCGCGCGCGAAGACCCAGCTGGCCACGTTTTCTCCCCAGGTGCCCCAGCCCGCCGAAATTAAACGCCCGTTCACGAAATCCCCGATGTAGCGCTCCAGCGGATAACTATCTTCGATGTGCCGGTACTTGCGCGAGAAATCGTAGTAAGAAAGAGCCACGTCCCGCGGATCGCGCACGATATAAATTACATGCGGATAGCGCGGATCGAAATACGAGTGGCTCTTGATCGTCCGCGGACTGGGAATGCCGCGCATATAGCGGCTCGACTGCGCCTCGGCATCGGGCACCAGCCGCTCGATATTCGCGAACGTCGCCGCCTCTTGCGGATGCAGCAGATTCGCCGCCAGGAAGCGCGTCCAGGTGTTGCCCGACCTCGGATACGAAACGATGAACGTATCGTCGCCACGGACCGCCAGCGTGCGTCCCGCAATGTCCCGCCCCAGCGCGTATTTCAATACCTGCTTGATCCCGTACATCATCGTGACGGTCCGTGCAGGATGGTTTCCACAAACCGCGAGTCGAAATTAGTTGGCCTTGCCGGAAACAGGAGTTCGTATCCCAGATACGTCATCAGGTGTCCCCACGCGGCTTCCAGTTGCGCCACCGCGGCTTCCGGCAGACCCGTCCTCCAGCCTCCCGCCTTGGCCGAGCGCACAAAGGGAACATCCTGGCGCGTGTCCTTGGTCGAAGACCACAGGAGCGCCTGCGATTTCTCCAGTTTGCGCATCTCATCGGCCGCGCTGCGCCGCACCGCGTTCCGAATCCGCTCCGCATCCGGCGGGATTCCGAGGAACGATGCCACTTTGTTCAGCTCGCGCGCGGCATCCTCCAGCATGTCTTCGTAGCGCAGCAGCAGGAATCCCGGCCGGTTTTGACGCGTCGCCAGCCACCCTGCTACATTCTCGCCCCACGATCCATACGGGCTCGTCTCGCCGGCTACAAACCGCGCCACAAATCTTTCCGGCGGATAGCCGTCCTCGATGAGACCGCGCTTGCGATGAAAGTGGAACTGCGACAGTGCCACATCCCGTGGATCGCGCACTACGTAGATCACGCGTTTGTAGCGCGGATCGAGATACTGGTGGCTCTTGATGATCCGTGGCCTCGGCATTTTTGCCAAGGCGCGTTTCGAGAGCGCCTCCGGGTCGGGCGTCAGCCGATTGATGTTGGAAAAATCCGCCGGAGTTTTCGGATACACCAAGTTCGCGATCAGAAACCTGGTCCAGGTATTGCCCGACTTCGGATAAGAAAGAATGAATACGTCATCCGGCCACACCTCCAGATTGCGTCCGGGGTGATGCAGACCCAGCGCCCGCCGCGTTCCGCGGATCAGTCTTTGAATCATAGGTCGGACCTCGCGCTCTCCTGGTCGACTAGCCCACTACCTTTAAGTCTGGCCCTCTTCCCCTAGAACCCGGTCTCTGCTTGCCTTTCCGCGCCAACCGCGCTTCCTGCATGCGCAGAAAATGACGGGCTGCCCAAGGCGCAATCTGCACCACCAGCGCTGCTCTCCGGCTCTTTCGGTCCTGCAACAGCTCTGCCGCTTTGCCCGCCGCCACCCGGGCGTCAGGGTAACGGCCCTCCCGCAAGTAGCGCTTTGCCAGATCCATCTGGCAGAGCCCCTCAGTCCGCGCAATCAGTTCCTGGATCAGCCTTTTGTGCTGTGCCGAAACCGGCAGGGTCGCCAGTACCTTCTGGTAGATCTCAATCAGCGCTTGCTTAACGAGATAGCCGTCGGCTGCGAGCCCGTCGGGGAGCAGCCGGTGTTCAACCCCTACCTGACGCAGAAGGTCCATTTTCGCCCCGCGAAACGACATGCGCACCCATAGGTCGAAGTCTTCGCAGCGGCGATAGCGTTCGTCGAACAGTCCGGCGTCGATCATCGCCTGCCGCGAAGCTACCACGGCCGAAGTCGGCACCGCGCATTCTTCCGTCAGCAACTTCTCGAACGTCACCGGTGGACTCTGCGGTTGCCGCTCGAAATACCGGCCAACATGCACTCCATCCCTCATAAAGAAGCAATCGGAGTAAACCAGATCTAGCGCATGTTCCTCCAGCAGCGGAACCAGACGGGCCAGATGCTCGGGTAGATAGACGTCGTCGCTATCAAGGCAGGCGATGTATTTGCCTCGTGCCGCGCGGATCGCTGTGTTCCGTGCCCCAGACGGCCCCCGGTTTTCCTGCCGTATATAGACCAGTCTCTCGCCGTAGCTCCGGATCGCCTGTTCCAGCGCCTCCGAATCTGGCGAGCCGTCATTGACCAGCACGACCTCAAGGTTCGGATACGTCTGTGCGAACACGGAATCAAGCGTTTCCCGAATCCGCCCCGCCGCCTGATACGCAGGAATGACGACGCTTATTAGAGGTTGTTGCCGCTCGTCTAAGATATATACCGCTCCCAAGACCCTTTTTCCAGCAAGCTGCGGTCCAAAACCGCCTCAGCCTAACTATGTAATTTTAAAGGATATTACATCCGGTCGAAAGCGGCCGTGAAATTTCCTGAGCAAGCGACCATGAATTGTGGGTAATTTGTTTCCTTCTTTTGCCCCAGCCGATTGCCAACTTTTCATAGCCATGCTGGATCTGGAACCCGGCGAACGGATTTCTATTCCACGCCAGCAACGGCCGCTTGGACGGCGTCAATGTCGGCGCCCAAGTCACGGCCATCGGAAGCTGCGGCTGCGCCGGGAGAGGCTTTAGGACAGCCTGGCCCCTTCGCGTTGCAGAG
>JBEKDG010000110.1:0-9024 GCA_050014475.1 Terriglobales bacterium
CTGGTCGCCGCCTTCTATCTCGCCAAAGCCGGATTCAAACCGCTGGTGCTCGAACGCCGCGCCCAGGTGGGCGGCGCGGCCATCACCGAAGAATTTCATCCCGGCTTCCGTTGCTCCACGCTCGCGCACAACACCGGCCCGCTCCGCGCCGACATCGTACGCGACATGCAACTGGAGAAGCACGGCCTCAAGCTGACGACTCCCGATGTGAGCACCGTCTCGCTGCTGCCCGACGGCCGGTCGCTGGTCCTCTACTCCGACGCCAGGAAAGCCGCGCAGGAGATCGTGCAGTGGTCGCTTAAAGACGCTACTTCCTACGTGGACTTTGGCACGGCCCTGGGAAAGATCGGCAAGGTCATCGGCGAAGCGCTTGCGCTCACACCGCCGAACATTGACAGCCCAAGCAGCGGCGATCTCTGGGGAATGCTGAAGGCGGGGCGCTCCATCCGCAATCTCGGCAAGAAAGATATGTACCGGGCGCTGCGCTGGGGACCGATGGCCGCCGCCGATCTGGTCGCTGAGTTCTTCGACACCGAACCGCTGCGCGCCACCATCGCCGCCCGCGGCATCTTCGGAACCTTCCTGGGCCCGTGGTCGGCGGGCAGCGCCCTGGTGTTGCTGTTGCGCGCCGCTGCCGATCCATTTTCCAATCGGGCTCCCAATCCGGTTCCCGCCGGAAGCGTTCAGTTCCCTGCCGGTGGCGCCGGCGCCATCACTCTAGCCATGGCTGCCGCAGCGAAACAAGCAGGCGCGGAAATTCGCACCGGCGCTGACATCGCCGAGATTCGCGTGAAGGACGGCGTCGCCACCGGCGTCGTGCTCACCTCCGGCGAAGAGATTTCCGCGCGCGCCGTCGTCTCGAACGCCGATCCCAAGCGCACGCTTATGCGCCTGGTCGATCCCGCGCACCTCGCGCCGGACCTCATTCAGAAAATCAAGAACTACCGCAGCATGGGGACGGTCGCGAAAATCAATCTCGCGCTCTCGGCGCTCCCGGAATTCACCGCGCTTAAGGCGAAGGGTGACGGCAACCTGCTCCGCGGCCGCGTCCAGATCAGTCCGGAGATCGATTACCTCGAGCGCGCCTTCGACGAATCGAAGTACGGCAACTTCTCGCGTCAGCCGTACATTGAAATTACGTTTCCGTCTCTTTCGGATCCGTCGCTCGCCCCCGCCGGCCAGCACGTGATGTCCATCTACATGCAGTACGCGCCCTACAAGCTGAAGGACAGCGACTGGGAGAGCCAGCGTACCGCACTCGGCGAAACCGTGGTGAAGACAATCGCGCAGTACGCGCCGAATCTGCCGCAGACCATCCTGCGCCACCAGATCATCACGCCCAAGGATCTCGAAGAAACCTACGGCCTTACCGGAGGCCATATCTTCCACGGCGAGCTTGCGCTCGATCAGTTCTTCACGATGCGGCCGCTGCTCGATTGGGCGCGCTATCAGACGCCGATCGAACGGCTGTATTTGTGCGGCAGTGGAACGCATCCCGGGACCGGGCTCACCGGCGGCTCCGGCGCAAATGCCGCGCGCGAGATTGCGAAGGCGCTGAAGAAGTAGTTTGATTTCCCCTGTGATCCTCTGTGTCCTCTGTGGTAAAGAACTTCTTGAACCACAGGGGACACAGAGGATCACAGGGGAAGCCGACTGAAGTAGAAGTTTTCTATGCACAACTCCGCCATCCTGCTCGTCTCCTGCCCCGATCGCAAAGGCGTTGTTGCCGCGATTGCCGATTTCATTTTCCGACACAACGGCAACATCCTGTTCAACGATGAGCATGGAGACGAGGAATCCAATCTCTTTCTTACGCGGGTGGAGTTCGATGCGGCCGAGTTTGATTTTGATCTTGCCCAGTTTGCCGAGCGCTTTGCTCCCGTCGCCCGCGACTTCCAGATGGACTGGCGACTCGCCCACTCCACCAACCGCCCGCGCATTGCCATCTTCGTCTCGAAGTATGACCATTGCCTGCAAGATCTGCTCTACCGCCACCAGAGCGGCGAACTCCGCTGCGAAATCCCGCTCATCGTTTCCAACCATGCCGATAACCAGCGTGTCGCCGACTTCTATCGCGTCCCCTACTTCGTCGTGCCGGTCACGAAAGAAAACAAGCGGGAAGCGGAGCAGAAACAAATCGCTCTCATCCGCGAACACAAATGCAGTCTTGTCGTCCTCGCGCGCTACATGCAGGTACTCTCGAACGAGTTCATCGCAGCCCTGGGCTCCGAGAACCTGATCAACATTCACCACTCTTTCCTGCCCGCGTTCGTCGGCTCCAAGCCCTACCACCAGGCGTTTCAGCGCGGCGTCAAGCTGATCGGAGCCACCGCTCACTACGTTACTCAAGTACTCGACGATGGACCCATCATCGAACAGGATGTCGTCCGCATCTACCACCGCGACACCATTGACGACCTGGTCCAGAAGGGCCGCGACATCGAAAAAGTCGTCCTGTCGCGCGCCGTCCGCTGGCACGTGGAAAACCGCATCCTGCTGTATGGAAACAAGACTGTGGTCTTTCAATAGCCCAGATGGGGCGCCTGATTCCCGTAGAGCCGCGGCTGACCGCGTCTGAAACGGGGCTTGCCCCGTCTCTACACGCGGGTAGTGGTGCAGTCACTTCCGTA
This sequence comes from Terriglobales bacterium, assembly GCA_050014475.1. Classification (GTDB taxonomy): domain Bacteria; phylum Acidobacteriota; class Terriglobia; order Terriglobales; family Acidobacteriaceae; genus Acidiflorens. The sequence continues at coordinate 2,631 of JBEKDG010000110.1, forward strand.
ACCAGTTAACCAATTGCGCCGCCGTTCTCTTTCGGTTTTACTAAGGGAAGGCCCCATTTGGACACATTACTGCGCGATCTCGAAGGAGCGGACTTTGGTTGAGGATCCCAAATGGGAACTGGCGTTGCTGGCCACCGTGCAGAGTTTTTACCAGCGGCTGCTGAGTGACCAACTTGGCGGAGAGCTGCCCGCGCCCGCTGAACTCGCCCCGGACATCATCAGCCACACCGACGACGTGCGCTTCACCCTGGATCGCATGCACCTATGGATCCAACTCCTCGACATGGCGATCACTCCCGCCATGCTGCGGATTGGGGTGCAGTCCGATCTCGATCCCGAAGTTGCCGAGGCGCTGCTGCGCTACTTCGCGCGCCATCGCGACGATTCCGGCGCCAATCGCGACAAGACCGACCTGATCGCAACCTTTCTGTTTCGCCATCCCCGTGTGCCTGGCCAATGGGAACAGCGTGGCTACGGCCTCGATGGATCGATTCCTCTGTCTCCGTTTGAAATTGCGCTGCTGGAAATCCTGTCGGAGTCCGACGTACCCGTAGTCCCGGAAAATCATGTGCAACTGCTGCGCGAATTTGGCCCCTTGCTCGACCAGGCGAATCGCTTTCAGGACTTCAACGCGCTCATGGACTCCGGCATCATCGAGCGGGTTCGGCAGTTGAAAGCTTCGCTCGGCGAATCGATTTATCACCCCGGAGTGCTGGCGACTCTCGCGCCTTACAATGCCGCATTCGGCGATCGTTTCCATGCGCTGTTCGCCGCCGCCACGCAAGAAATCAAGGATTTCGCCAACCGCCTGGAAGAACTCGGCGGCAGCATCCTCAGTACAGTCGACGGCGTCGAAGTCACCGTCGAGCATGTCGCCGCCATGAACCAGGAGGCCTTGCTGAAAGTCGACTACAGCGCGGCCCTGGAAAAATTCCGCCGCGTCTCCCGGCTGAAAAAAGAATTGGAGCGCCGACCGCCTATCCGGCGCGCCCACCCAGACTCCACGCCTTCCGCTCACGCCGTGGGCGCGGGCGGCGCGGCGGCTGCTCCGGCGCTCGCTCCCAAGTATGTTCCCGCCGCCATCACAGCGCAGGCGCTTTCGGCCGAAGAAGCCAAGTTGCGGAGAGTGGAAGAATCGATCCGCGTCTTCGTGCGCGTCGCCGATCCCAGGTTCCGCCAGATCGTGCCCATGCGCTATTTCAACCTGATGCTCAGTACCGCCGAGATTGAAGCCTACACCGCCGACTATCTCGAACAAGCCGGACCGCGGGCGGACGCTGCCCGAATGCTGCTCCGTATCGTCGCGGTAACCGCGCGCATCACCACCGAGATGGAGGAACTCAAGCGCTCGCAGAATTCCCGCTCCGTCTGGAAGCTGCACGCCGATTCTTTGGTAGTCCTCGTCGACCTCGCCGAGCGCCTCGCTGAAGCCGTAGACCGGCTCGCCTTGGTCATCGGCCAGCAGCCGGAATCGCAGGCAAACAGTGAGCCTCTCCGCAGTTCGCTCGAAAAGCTGCGCGAGCGCACCGCCGAGGCCGCCAAGCTCATCGCTCAAGCGTAAGAACCCATACGGCTATGGTGAAAAAGAAAGACGGAAACATCCACGAAAATACAACACAACGATAACAACTCTTACGGAGTTCGTACTTTTGCTGCGATTTCAGCCCCGAGCATTCGAAAATGAGCAACGTTCCAGGTGTAGATCTTCGTAGCGCGCGCCTTTAAGGCACATCGGCCTAATAAGGCGTCGTATATTGTTCCGCCGACGATATTCGCGCTTGCAGCTTCCCGAATTGCATGCCGATACTCAGGCGCGTCCAACGATATCAACTCTAGCCGTTCCGCGACTGAATCGAGACACAAAAGCGCTTGGTCCGCACTCAAGCCTAGTTTTCCCGGCAGCCGCGTCAGAGTCGAATAGAGTTCCGCAAGGCTATGTGCTGCGCAGCACGCATTTTTGCGCTCGGCATGGGCAAGAACAGTAAAGCTCCGATCATAGTGTTCATGACCGTCTAGAAACGATGCGACCAGGACCGATGTGTCGAAAAAAGATATCACCGTTTCGTGCCCAATATTTGCCGCTCCCGTTCCTTACGAACCTTACGGATAGTCTCATCGACCACAGACGCCTTCAACGGACCAGTTCGAAAAACCAAGATGCCCCGTTTCTTGTAAGCCGTTGCGTTGCCTCGCACTGGACGCAAAACGACGTGGTCGTCGAACGACTCCATTTCCAGTGACTCTCCCGGTTCTAGTTGCAACTGCTCGCGAACTGGCTTGGGAAGGACCAGACGGCCTGCCCGATCGATGCTCAGTGTGGCATTCATAATGGCATTATACCATGGTACTTACCATTATCCATACCATTTTCAGAGAGTGGCCGTTGGCGTCAGTTACCGGTTCGGCGGCCATACACCTGGAGGTAGTTAACATCAGTCGTAAGGGGCGCAAAACTTCTCAAACGAAAACCGACCGGGCAGGTAATGCTCTCGGAAGCCGGGAGCGATGACAGGATCGAAGGATTGCCTGTGGGTCTCGAACCAGTCGCACCAGACGATCGTGAAGTCGGGGAAAGTCTTCACTCGCCAAACATCGCGAACAAGCCGCTGGAGAAACCTCGGAACCCAAAGTTCCTCGCCGTTCGGTCTATACACGGGTCTTGCTCGTCTCACGGTCAGGCGACGATGTTGCTCCTCATGAAACTCCCAGTAATAGGTGCGCCCGTCGTGCTCGACCACGAGATCAAATGAGATGCGCGACGGCTTCGTCGCAACCCGAATCTGGGCGGGGAGCCTTCCCACCAAATCTATGCACCCCTGGCGCTTCGCCTTCGGCAGGCTGCAATCTGCGTTCAGGCAGGCAAGTAGCCCCGGAGTACTGACGGGACAATTCAGTTTGGCCGGATCGAGCGCGAACAGTTCCTTCTCTTCAAGAGTCCCGCCCAAACGGTCGGCGAGAAATTCTGCAAATTTATTCTCGCGTTTCGTGCTTTTATTTCGCTTGTGATATATCCGAATTCGCTTCTCCGCCGTCTTAGCTACTACCAGCCAACAAACTCAGTGAATATCGAACTGCTCCTGGTGCAGCGCCGGATCCGACTTCACGATAATGGTCTTCTTGGTAAGCTCTTCCATCTCGTTCAGCAGATGCGCGTTGTTCGCCTTCAGCGCTTTCGCAACCTCCGGATTCACTCGCAACATCACGTCGCTGTGCTCCAGATGCTTCGAGATCTTGCGCATCTCGACATACACCTCGTTGCAGATGGTGTTCACCGCTTTCACGAAGCCCGTGGCCTGGCAATATGGACACGGCGATCCAATCGTCCGTTCCAGTGACTGCTTCACTCGTTTGCGGGTGATCGCCACCAGACCGAAATCATTGAACTGCAGCACCTTCGACGGCGCCCGATCGAGGCGCAACGCCTCTTCCAGCGCCTGCATCACTTTCTGCCGGTTGCGCCGCTCGTCCATGTCGATGAAGTCGATGATGATGATGCCGCCCAGATCGCGCAGCCGCACCTGCCGCACGATTTCCTTGATCGCATCGACGTTCGTCTTCACGATCGTATCTTCCAGACGAGCCGTCTTGCCGACGTACTTGCCGGTGTTCACGTCGATTGCGACCAGCGCCTCGGTCTGATTGATCACGATGTACCCACCGCTCTTCAGCCAGACTTTCGACTTCAGCGCCTTGTTGATTTCCTCGTTCAGCCCGAACTGATCGTAGAGCGGCGTCTCCTTGGTGTAGAGCTTAACGCGCTTGACCAGAGCCGGCTGGAAGCGATTCGCAAACCGCAGAATGCGTTCGTATTCCTGCTCCGTGTCGACCCAGATAACCGAAAACTCCGAGCTTACCTGATCGCGCAGCACTCGCTCCACCACATTCAGATCGTGATAGATCAGTGCCGGAGGCTTGCTGCTATCGGAGCGCGACTTGATCTCGCTCCAGAGGTTTTTCAGAAAGCGGATATCCGCTCGCAGTTCCTCGTCCGAAGCGCCTGCCGCCGCGGTCCGCACAATGAAACCACCGCCGCCGTTTTCGCGCTCGCTCTGGATGATCCGCTTCAGCCGCTGCCGCTCTTCTTCCGACGCGATCTTGCGCGACACGCCCGTGTGGTTCACCGTCGGCATGAAGACCAGGAATCGTCCCGGCAGCGCAATGTGACTGGTGATGCGCGCTCCCTTCTTCCCGATCGGCTCCTTCGCAATCTGGATCAGCACTTCCTGCCCTTCTTTGAGCAGTTCGCTGATCTGCGGCACCACCTGGTTCTCGCGACTGCGGAAGCGCCGCCCACCGCGCCGTCCGCGCCCGCGATCGGACCCGCGCTCCGGCCCGCGACGCTGCGTCCGCTGCAACAACCTCGCCTCGGGTGCGGGGCCACGCACTTCCGCGCTCGCATCCACGGTACCGTCGCCAATCGCCTCAGCCTCCAGCAGCGCCTCAGCTTCCGCCTGTGCCTCTTCGAGTTCCAACTCCTCCGCTTCTCGCTCTTCGTCTTCCAGTACGGCTTCGGGAACTGCTTCGCCGTTCGCTGCCGGTTCGCCCGCTGCCAGCCCCGGTGCAATCTCTCCAACCCCGGATCCCGACAACTCTCCACCGGCCGCCCGCGTCTCTTCTTCCAGTTCCTCGAAGCCCGCGTCGTCTCCCGGCTCTTCTCCGTAGGACACAAGCTCGGCTTCTTCTTCCTCGATCTCCTGTTCCTCCACGGCGCCGTGGGTAACATCATGTGTAACCTGCGGAGCTGCCACGAAGTCCGCTTCGTGCGCTGTCTCGCGCACCGGGGTCTCCGGCGCCGAGTAAGTCTCCACCACCGCTCGCGCCTCGTTCCGGACTTCCGCTATTTCCGGCGCTGCGCTGGCAACGGTCCCGTGCACCTCTTCATAAACTTCCGCGTCCCGCACATGCTCATGCTGTTCGTGAAGTGGCTCGGCAACCTCCGCCGCAAAGATAGGCTCATCTTCGGGAAAGTTCGCTATGATCGACGCCGGCGCCGGCTGCTCCGCCGGTGCTGCAGTCTCCGCCGGCAAAGCCTGACCTTGATTCTGATTCTGACCCAGCCCCTGTCGTTGGTACTTCGAGATCGATTCGCCGGGAAGCAGGATCGGTTGATATCCCGGGGGCGGTCCGTAATCGTAGTCGCGACTAGTACGAGCAGTCGGCGGCGCCGGCCGCTGGAATCGCGAGTCCGGCCCGCTGCGTCCCGGACGGTCGCCACGGTTAAAGCGTTCGTTCCGTGTTTCGCTACCGGTCTCGCTACGTATTTCGCTGCGCGGTTCGCTTCGAATTTCGCTGCGCTCCGGACGCTCGCCGCGGTCCGCACTCGGCCCGCGCCCGCCCCGGTCTCCAGTCTCTCCACGACGTCCGCGACGACGTCGACGTCCGCGGAAGTCGCGCGCGCCCGTGGCGATGCCCGGCGCTTCCGAAGAAGCCGCCTCCGCCTCATCCCCTTCGCCCGCCACGCTTCCGGTTCCGGCAATCTGTCCTTCAATCGGGGGACCATCCGCGTCCAAACCGGGGCGCGGACGCGACTCCGTCAACGGACGATTCGCCGGGATCGCTTCATCCAGGTCCTCGTCCTGCTGTTCCAGATCCATGAAATCGGAGACGTATAGAAACGCGTCGCGTTCCAACCCAATGTCCACAAAGGCCGACTGCATGCCTGGCAGCACGCGCGTCACTCGGCCCTTATAAATCGAGCCCGCCAAGGTGTATTCGTTTTCTCTTTCGAGGTAAATTTCCGCTAGCTGATCGTCTTCCGTGATCCCCACTTTGGTTTCGTGGGGGGTGGCCGATACAAACAATTCCTTGTTCATCGCTACTCCGGTTTTCTTCACCGGACCAGAAGCGCAAGGCGGACCAGGGGATCGATAGCGTTCAGCGCCGCTCCGGGTGGGAGCGGGCGCGGTCCCGGCGTTCTTCCCGGGACCTACACTGCAGTGAATTGTTCATCCTCGTCTGCACTGATCGCGTTAAGCCTTCCGTCAGGTCTGTGACCACTCTCTCGCGTTCCGCTGAGGGGGCCGTTCCCCGCCTGACTGGCTTCAATCCTGTCCGGCTTCCTTCCACTTCGCCGGCATTCTGCCCTCCTTTTTCGCGAGGGCCTTCGTAATCTTGTTTCGTGCTGAAGCTTGTTTCCTGGCGCCGTTTTCGTTGTTGGCAAGACCAGTTGAAAAGGGCGCCTCAACTTCTGCCGACCGTCTCAGTTCACGAAGCGGCGCATCCTGACGTTCATTACCATCCCCAGCGCCAAAAACATGAAAAGAACGGAAGACCCACCGTAACTCATGAGCGGCAGAGGTATTCCCGTGACTGGCATAAAGCCAACCACCATGCCGACGTTGACCAGAACGTGAAAGCTAAGCACAGCCACCACACCCATCACCAGAAATGCCCC
>JBEKDG010000111.1:0-4711 GCA_050014475.1 Terriglobales bacterium
GTCGTCAGTGTGCGCATAGTCCACGACCACCGTGAACGGCTGGCCGCAATCCACGCGCTCGAAGCGGCCGGGAACACTAGCGAGGTCGAAGATTCCTTTTGCGATCGCCTCGGCGGAACAATCGCGGGCATATCCGGCGGCAGAAGCTGCGAGCAGGTTGTACACATTCACATTGCCGATCAGCGGAGACCACATGGCGATTTTTCCCGAGGGCGTCACCATTTGAAAACGGGTTCCGCGCGGCATGACCTCTACAGACTCGGCATGGAAGTCACCGGACGTCAGACCGTAGGAGAGCACCAAGGCGCTTTTCTTTTTACAGAGCTTCAGTAGCTGGCGGCCGTGTTCATCGTCAGTGTTAAGAACAGCAGCGCGCGGCGGTTCAGTCCCGCAGCCTTCGAAAAGCACCTGCTTGGCGCGGAAGTAATTTTCCATCGTGCCGTGGTAGTCGAGATGGTCGCGAGTGAGATTTGTGAATACGGCTACATCAAAAGGAATTCCGAAAACACGCTGTTGCTCCAGCGCGTGCGACGACACTTCCATCACCGCTTCGGTGACTCCTTGTCCCAGGCCCTCCGACAAAAGCCGGTTCAACTCCAGCGATTCCGGCGTGGTGTGCGGAGCTGGGAGAATCTTCCCGGCAACGTGATATTCGATGGTTCCGACCAGCGCAGTCTTGCGTCCGGCCGCTTGGAATATGGATTCGACAAGGAAGGCGGTCGTGCTTTTTCCGTTCGTGCCCGTAATTCCAGTATTCGCAATGCGCTCGGCAGGACGCTTGTAGAAATTCGCGCTCAGGCGCGCAAGCGCACGGCGTCCGTGCAGGACTTGCGCCCAGGCAACCGCGGGACGCGGCACTTCGGCAGCCGAGTCGGTGACGATGGCAACCGCTCCGGCGGCAATGGCTTGATCAATGAACCGATTGCCGTCGCTGGTCTCACCCTTCATGGCGACAAAAACAGTTCCGGGACGCACTCGCCGGGAATCGTATTCCACACCAGCAACGGCCGCGTTCCCGCTCTGGGAGAGAACCTCGGCGCCTTGCAGAAGTTGTTGGAATGTCATTGGAGTGATTATAAATAGCCTGCGTTTGGATCCCCTGTGTACCTCTGTGTCCCTTGTGGTTCAGGCTTTCTTTCTCAACCACAGAGGACACAGAGGCACACAGGGGAAAACTGAACCTATCTACCAAAACGCACGGTGATGTGCGATCCAGCCGCGACGCGCGCACCGGGCAGAGGCAACTGCTCTCGCGCGGTCCCGCTGCCAATGGCGTCGAGGTCGAGTCCGGCATCCTGCGCGGCTTCAATGGCAACGCGCAGGTTCTTGCCGAGGAAGGACGGGACCTCAATCCCTCCCTCTTCCACGTCGAGAACCACCGTTCCGCTGGTCGGCAATTTTTGCGGGGGTGAATTCTCGGACTGTGTAGCCGGTAAACTTGCAGCCGGCGAACTCGCTGCCGCTGTCACCGAGGCGGTCGGCGCCGGGTGATCCGGCTCTCTTCCGGTCAGCGCAGCAGGAACGACATGGGCGGCAATTGGGCTAGGCTTGGCCGCTGCTGGAATGACGGGCGTTTCATTACCTTCGGCCATATTCAAGCTGGCGCCGAGGTGATCGGGCGAGCTTTCTTCCAGACTTGCGTCAGGGACATTGCGGCGAGCGAGCAACACCTGGCGGCTGGGCGGAAGCTGAACGTCATGCGGGACGTGCAGATATCCGAGCACTTGCTGCGTGATCCGTTGGAAAATCGGCGCCGTAACCTGACCTCCCTGGTGCAGGCCGACGGCGGAGTCGAGGATCACGACCACTGCGATTTGCGGGTCATTGATGGGAGCAAACCCGGCAAAAGACGCCACATACTTCGTCTTCGAGTAAGCGCCGGTGGCTGGGTCCACCTTCTGAGCCGTGCCGGTTTTACCCGCCGAACTGTAGCCCTCGAGAAGGGCTTTGCGTCCGGTACCGTGGAGCACCACTCCCTGCAGCATCTGGCGCATCTCGGCCGCGGTTAGAGAGGAAATCACCCGCGTCCGCTCGGCGGGCTGGAAGGCGATCGTTTGCGGGGCATTCTGCGGCTGAATCGTGCCGGCTACAATGCGCGGCGGAGCGTGCACGCCGTCGTTGGCAATCGTCGAGATCAGGGAAACCAGTTGCAGCGGCGAAATGCCGATCTCTTGGCCCATGGAGATCGCGCCAATGGAAACTTTCGACCAGCGTTCCACCGGCTTCGTCAAGCCGCGCGTTTCACCGGGAAGTTCGATCCCGGTTTGCTGGCCGAATCCGAAAGCGCGAATGTACTTGTAGAGGCGGTCGTCGCCGAGTCGCAGCGCGACTTTGATGGCGCCGACATCGCTCGACTCCGCAATAATGTCGGCGACCGAGAGCATGCCGTGCGGCCTGCTGTCGCGGATGCGCATGCCATTGATGACGATCGATCCCATCTGGCAGTCGAACATTTCGTCGGGGCGCGTGATCTTCTCTTCCAGGCCGGCGGAGATGGTCACCATCTTGAAAGTCGAGCCCGGCTCGTAAATGTCGCTCACGGCGCGGTCTTTCAGGGCCTCGTTGCGAATTTCCTTCCGAATGTTGGGATTGAATGTGGGCCGGTTGGTGAGCGCCAGAATCTCGCCGGTACGCGGATTTTCCACGATCACTGTGCCGGCGATGGCGTGCGTCTCTTCCATGCCGCGCTCGAGTTCCCGCTCGGCGATGTACTGGATGTTCTGATCGATGGTGAGGACGAGGCTGTTGCCGGCTTCTGGCTCCTTTTCAACGCTGGCAAACCAGCGCTTGCGCGCATCGACGGAAATCATCAGCTTGCCGGGCTTGCCCTGCAGTTGCTGGTTGAATTGCCGCTCCAGGCCGCTGAGTCCCTGATCGTCGGTGCCAACGTACCCCAGAACTTGCGCCGCCAGTTCACGCTTGGGATAGAAGCGCTTGGGTTCTTTTTGGAAGTGGATGCCTTGCAGATTCAGCGCGCGGATGCGCTCCACCACTTCGGCATCGGCCTTGCGCGCCACCCAGCAGAACTTGTGGGCGCGGCAGTCAGCCAGCACGACGCGAGGATCGTCTTTCGTGATGCGTGTAATCAGGCTGAGGGTATTGGGAAGGTCGGGCGCTTCCGAGGGCACCACGAAGGCCGAGTCCACCTGGATGGACATGGCCAGCTCACGCCCGGCGCGATCGTAGATGACGCCGCGTTTCGGCGAGAGATCAAAGCTGCGCTGCTGCTGGTGCTGGGCGCGCCGCTCGAAATCGCCGTAGCAGAAAATTTGGAGATAGATCAGCCGCAGACAGATCGCCAGCAGCCAGAGGCAAAGCATTCCAGACAAGGCGTAGAGCCTGAATCTTGCGCCGTTCGAAGAGGTGCTCGCCGCCATTTTAGTTCCCAGTTCTCAGTTCCCAGTTCTCAGTTTGGACTCGTGCGTTTTCACTGAGAACTGGGAACTGAGAACTGATCTATCTTGCGGACACTACCGCGACCGGAGTCACGCTGGCCATTACCGGCGTGGCGGCGTCGGCGACGGCATCCATGCGAAGCACTTGCCCAGGCTGCGGCGATTGCAAGCCCAGCTTGCGCGCCATCACATCAATCCGCTCCGGATCGCGCAGCGACGCCTCTTCCAGGCGCAGGGCCCGGTTCATTTCCGTAAGATCGTCGCGCTGCGACCGCAGCGTCTCGATCTTGTACCCGTATTCAATCGCGCGGAAGTGCTGCAGCGCGTATCCCATGACCAGCAGGAACAGGCAACACAGCGCTATCCCGAAAGATTTCATCTCGCGCGCGCGGCGCGGGTCTTCGACCTTTACCAGGCGCGAGTTATCGATGCTCTTGCGGAAATAAATTTCCGGGGTCCCCAGCCAGCAGCACTTGCGGCGGCTGAGAGGAGCTGCGCTTTGCATTGCCACGGCGCTCATGATTTATGCCACTCCAAAAAAGTTCGAATCGTAGTCTGCGTTTTCCTGAACCGAAGCGAACCATGGTTCGACGACCAATGACTCGACGGCCAAGGATTCGACCGCCAAGGCTCTGTCCGATTGCGCCCTCTGTTCGGCGCGCTCGACCGTTGCCATCAGATCTTCAATAAGGGTGCCGGTAAATGTCATTTCGAATGTTCCAGTTTTTCTTCTCCGGACGCGGCCTTGTTCTGTTTTTCTTGGCCGCTCCGGGAAAACTCCACCACAGAGTTTCTTCCAAAATCTTTACCCGGCACGCCTTACCATCACCGCACCGGGAGTCCGGCAGTTTCTCCGGACCAACTCAAACTTTTTCGGCGGCGCGCATCTTGGCACTGCGCGACCGCGGATTGCGATCAATCTCTTCTTCGCTGGCCGTCACCGGCTTCTTGGTCAGCAGCCGGTACCAGCCCTGCTTCGCACCCTCGCGAAGTGCATCCTTGACGATCCTGTCTTCGAGCGAGTGAAAGCTGATCACCACCAGCCTTCCCCCCGGTTTCAGCACGTGGGGCGCCGCCTCCAGCAGAGCCTTCAGATCGTCCAGTTCACGGTTTACGAAGATTCGGAGAGCTTGAAAGGTTCGCGTCGCCGGATGAATCCGCTCATGTTTCATTGACCGGGTCGCGGCTGATACCACTTCGACAAGTTGCTTCGTCGTGCGTATCGGCCGCGACCGGACAATGGCTCTGGCGATTCTCCGCGACCTCCTTTCCTCACCGAATTCGTAAATCACATCGGCCAGCTCGCGCTCGTCGAT
>JBEKDG010000112.1:0-4242 GCA_050014475.1 Terriglobales bacterium
AACTCGACCCCGGAACCCAGCGCTCGACGATCGTCGAGCGCTGGGTTCCAAAGTCGGTTCCACCCACCAATGTGTAAAGGATGTCCCGGGACGAAATGTAAAGGATGTCTCGGGACTAGACAAAACCGCGAGACGTGGGACACCCCCGGTTCTTAGTCTGCCGAGTTTAACGACTGGTGCGCTATCTTACCAGCCAGATGTGGGCCACCCGCCACCCCCGGCTGGAAAATGCCCTTCTTACCTCGTTTTTTGTTGTTTGTCAGCTTCGTCGGCATGCAACTGCTCCCGTTCGTCGACGCACTCTTCGTCGTAATGATTACGGGCTCTTTTAAGGGCCGATTCGAAATCAATTGACTCTATGCGGCTGTCGCTGGTTTTCTGAACATCGCACCAGTGCATGAGATCAGCAAGTAGATCGCCAAGCACCGTTTCAGGGTCAACGTGCACATCGTGGCTCTGCCCGGTGACACTGGCAAAACTGACCACGGCCAATGCGCCCCACAAAGCACGGTCGGCGTTACGAGGGTCTGCATCGGCCTTTGCTAAACGACGATTCACGCCGCGTATCCGGTTTCTGATCTCGCGGGTTGTAGGCTGATCTCCCATTTATTTCTCTCCTTTGTTTGAAGGGCCCGGTCGATAAACGCTAAATTGCCGATTCCCCTCGTCGGCTCCTACCATCTCTGATGTTCTAGTTTAGAACACATCCGGCTTGCACGCAAAGTACTCTCTCCATGTGAAAAAGAAGCCTGCGCGAAAAAACATTGTTGGCAGGCGCGTGGCTGAGGCGCGCCAAGGTTGTACGCCAGCTCTTACGCAGGATGCGCTTTCCGGCAAGCTCGCTCGACACGGAATTCAGCTCGACCGAGCCGCAATTGCCAAAATCGAAAACAATCTCCGCCACGTCCTTGACTACGAACTTAAGGCGCTCGCGGACGTGTTGGGGGTCAAGGTCAATTGGCTTCTTGGGGATGAAAAAAGGTGAAAGACCCCATCTCTAAACTGCGCACCGCCACGCGGCGGGCCAAGTCTGATGTGGCGAATAAACTGGTCAGCATGTGCCTTCACGAAATGAGCCGCAGGATCAGCCAAAACTGGCCACTGAAAGTTGATAGCGAAGAATATGAAAGGCTTGTCCGCGAGCGGTTTAATAACCAGTGTCCGTATTGCTCTCGCGATCTGACGATCTCCGAGTCTGTGATTGAACATCTCGACGGCATGAATCGTTATCGCGCGGGCCTCCACGTACCAGGCAACGTGTTGGTGGCGTGCAGAAGATGCAACAGCGAAAAGCGCCGGGACGATTCATTGAGAATTCTTTCGCTTGCGCGGTCCGGCTGGGAATCTTTCCTATCTCACGACGGTGCCCGATGCGCTGCGTCGTGCCTCACTTGTCGGTACTGGGCGAGTATCTGGGGGGATGAAGCAGAACGAAGGCTCCGATTGAGCGAGAACCTGCAGAGAGTTCGTTCCTTTCGGAGCGCATTTTCAGAATTCCAGCAGGTTCTCCCGTCCCTCATGGAGACGCAACCAGCATTGTTGACGAAGCTCTACACCGATTGTCAGGCGTTTGCCGAAACGGAGATCAAGTCCCTTCTGGAGAGATTTGATCCGAACCCGGACACCCGGTCCTGACTCCAGTTGCCGAAGGTCCAGCCGCCCAAAGGGACGTACTTTTCCATAGGGATTAACGCTCGAAGTTCGTCTTCCACACCTTTCCCACAGTAATCCCGCCTGTTCTATTCCCCTCAGCACCATCCACCCCTCATAATCACTACGGGATCACTGTGCGCCCCCAATGACTTCGACTTCTTCCGACAACTTCAAAGAGACCCTCAAGCAGCAGGCGGATATCGTCCGCATCGTCGGCGACTACGTTAAGCTGAAGAAGGCTGGCGCGCAGAACTTCTCCGGGCTCTGTCCGTTTCATGCGGAGAAGACGCCTTCGTTTTCGGTACATGCCACGCGCCAGTTTTACCACTGCTTTGGCTGCGGAGAGTCGGGGGATGTCTTCACCTTTATCCAGAAGGTCGAGAACATCACCTTCCCCGAAGCCCTCCGGCTGATTGCTCAGAGGCTCGGCGTGCCGATGCCCAAGGTCAGCTTTTCCAGTCCAGCGGAGGCTCGCGACGCTCAGGTTCGCATGGCGCTGCTCGACGTGCATGTGCGCGCGACCGCGTTTTTCCAGGACTGTCTGAGGCGTCCCGAAGGCGCCAATGCCCGCGAATACCTCAAGGGGCGCGGACTCGATGACGAGACAATCGCCCGCTTTCGCATCGGCTACGCCCCCGACTCCGGCTTCCTCCTGCGGGATGCTTTGCGGCGTGAGTTTGATGAGGAGTTGTTGCGCGAGAGTGGCCTGTTTTCGTGGAAGGAAGACAGCCGTCAGCCGTCAGCTCTCAGCTCTCAGCAAAAGCAGGTCCTTCGCTCCGCTCAGGATGACAATGCAACTGAGAGTTCCGACGCGAACGGCGAACAGCCAACAGCCAACAGCGAGAGTCCCGAGCCAAAAGCCAAAAGCCAAGAGCCAAAAGCTGCTCCCGCCATCTATTCCAAATTCCGCAACCGCGTAATGTTCCCGATCTGCAACGACCAGGGCAAAGTGATTGCCTTCACGGGACGCACCCTTTCTACCGACGAGAAGGCCGGCCCGAAATATCTGAATTCTCCGGAGACCGCGATTTACTCGAAGTCGCGCGTGCTGTTCAATCTGGACAACGCGAAAGAAGCGATTCGCAAGCTCGAGTACTCCATCCTCGTCGAAGGGCAAATGGATTGCATTTCGGTGTACGCGGCTGGCTTCCACAATGTGATCGCCAGCTCGGGAACGGCGTTCACCGAGCTGCAGGCGAAGTTGCTGGGGCGATTCTCGAAGAATGTGGTGGTCAACTTCGATCCCGACACCGCCGGAGCCCGCGCCACCGAGCGCACCCTCGGCTTGCTGGTCGAAGAAGAATTCAACATCAGGGTCCTCACGCTTGAGACCGGATTCGACCCCGATCTCTTCATCCGCCGCAAGGGTAAAGACGCCTACGGCGCGGCGCTCAAAAACTCGCAGAAATATTTTGACTATCTGATCGATCGGGCGCGCGCAATGTTTCCGGTGCGGAACTCGGAGAGCAAGGTCAAGGCCGTCAACCATCTTCTTCCCCACATTCAGCGGGTCCCAAGCCGCATCGTGCGCGATGAACTGGCGCTCGAAATTTCACAGAAGCTGGGAATTGATTCCGCCGTGCTGCGCCAGGAATTGAAGCATGCCGCCACCACCCGCTCCGCGACCCAGGTGAAAGCGACAGCTGAGGCGCAAGTCACCGGAGCGGAACGCGTCCTCATCCGGGCGCTGGCCTCGGCGACGCAGATGCAATCCGGCGGAACCCGGAGTTCGGCTCGCGAAGGAGCGGACGAGGAATTCGATCCCGCCCGGCAGGCGCAATATGCGCTGCAATCGGAACATTTATATGAGGGGCTGGCGTCGCAGTCGTTGATGGAGGCTCTGCTGGAGGCCGGAACCGAAACGGCGGACGTTATGGCGCTGCCGAAGACGGAGGAAGACCGGCGGCTGCTGGCCTCGATCCTGATGCACGAGGAGGAAGCGCTGACCCCCGAGACCGTGGAGGGCGCGGTAAGGGCTTTGCGCAGGATTTATCTGCGGCGGCGGCTGGAGGAAGTGCAGCTCGGATTGCAGCCTCCGGGGATTTCGATGGCGGAAAGACAGGCGCTTTTGCAGGAAAAAGTCCGCTTGAAGCGGGCTTTGATGGATCCCGGACTGGGAGAGAAGGCCAGCTAAGGCGTCCCCGAACACCCCGTAGAGACGCGGCTTGCCGCGTCTCCGGTGTGCCCGGCGCGTTAATTCAGGGCATAGCAACCGCTAAGCCGCCTTAACTTTGGAACGAAACCCGGTCCAGCGCCATCTAAAGAACTAGCGGAAAAAGAGATACGGGCGACTGCGGGCAGGCGGCAAACGGGCGCAAACTTCCACTCGCGCCGGCTAGGGCGGTAGTCGGCGTGCTATACTTCTGAAGTCTGTGCCCCTTGCGCACAACTCCGTAATGAATCCCACCGCTAAATAGTTTGGCGTCCGCGAACCGGCGGCCGTCTTGAGGATAATCTGGCTTGGCAATTGATGACAAGTACGACGACATAAAAAAGCTGATCGACGCAGGCAAAGAGAAGGGATATCTGACCTATGATCAGGTCAACGACCTTATCCCGCACGATGTGCACTCTCCTGAGGACCTGGAA
>JBEKDG010000113.1:0-7689 GCA_050014475.1 Terriglobales bacterium
AACTACTTCAGAATCAGTCCCCATTTCCAAACGAAGTCTTCCCCTTGTCGCATAGGACTTCGCTCTCTCCAAAAAACTCCACAAACTCTTCGCTGAGTCATTCTTCACGAATAAGGCGGGCTTAAGTTGTGAGCGCAGTGGGATTGTGCCTGGATCACTGGCCACTCGGAAGTGATTACTGTTGTAAACAGCGTTTCCACAAGCAACTCATGAAATGCGCAAACCGGGTACTTCCTCTAACCCTCACCTTCAACCTCGAGTCCCCAGAGCCAGAAGCTAAAAGCGAAGAGCTAACAGCCCGCAGCATCATCTCAACATCGCCGCCACATGCGGCGATTGCACAATCCCCAGCGACCAGTTGACGCTGCGAATAAAAGGCTCGGGATAAACTCCGATCACAATCGTCGCGAGCGCCGTCACCCCCACCGCGCAACGCATTCCGAGGCTGATGGGCAGTCGTTCGGTCTCCATGGGCGCGCGCATCAACATGGCGTTCGCAATCTTCAGATAGTAATAAAGTCCGAACAGCGAGTAGAAGACGCCGAGCGCGGCCAGTCCGTAATGTCCGCTTTCAATCAGGCTCAGGAAGATGTAGTACTTGCCCAGGAACCCGGCGGCAGGCGGAATGCCGGCCAGTGAAAGCAGAAATAGCAGCATCAGCACGGCTTCGACCGGAGCGCGCTGGTAGAGCCCGGCCATATCGTCGATCTCGTCGCCAATCACATTGCGCTGCCGCAACGAAGTGATCACCGCGAACGCACCCAGATTCATGAACGTATAGACGAGCAAGTAGATCAGAATTCCCTTGAAGCCGTCGAGAAAGCCCGGGCTGCCAATCTGCGAAGTTCCCATGGCCACCAACGCCAGCAGCATGTAGCCGACGTGCGCAATCGAGGAGTAGGCAAGCAGCCTTTTGGTGTTCGACTGTGTGAGCGCCGCGAAATTAGCGCCGGTCATGGTGGCAATGGAAACAAACACGATCACCGGCGTGTAAACGGAGCGCAGTGGCAACAACCCAAACACCAGTATGCGCAGCAGCATCGCAAACGCCGCCGCTTTCACCGCCACCGACATGAAGCCGGTAATACTGGTGGGCGCGCCTTCGTAAGCGTCCGGCGCCCACTGATGAAATGGGACGGCGGCGATCTTGAACAGCAATCCCACCATGGTCGTCAGCAGCGCGATCACCACCACCGGATTGTGCGGATTCTGCGCCGAGACCGCGCGCGCAATGATCGCCAGGTTGGTGCTGCCGGAAAGTCCGTAGAACAGCGAGAGGCCGTAGGCAAAGATACCCGACGAAAACGCGCCGAGCAGCAGATACTTCAAGGCCGCTTCGTTCGAGCGCCGGTCGCGGCGCAAAAAACCCACCAGCACGTAAGTGGAAATTGCCATCAGCTCGAGCCCGATGAAGATCAGCACGATGTCGATTCCCGCCGCCATGCACATCATGCCCACCACGGAAAGCAGCAGCAAAGCATAGTACTCGCCGTGGTGTTCATCTTCCACGTCGAGATAGCGCACCGACATCAGGATGGCAATGGCCGCTCCCGCCAGAAACAAATACCAGAAATAGATGGCGAAGCGGTCAACCAATAGCGAGTTATAGAACCCGACCGCGCCCCTCGGCGACGCCGACTGAATCTGCCATACACACAAAGCCGCAAACAGCACGCCCACAAAGGCGCCCACGGCGTTGATCCATTTCCATCCCCGCGGAATCATCAGGTCAATCAGCAGAATGCCGAGCGCAAAGATGGTAAGTTCCACCATCGGCAACATCAACCGGTATTCAATTGGGGAGAGACCTCGCACTTAGTTGCTCGCTTTCGGTCCGGCGGCGTTCGTTTTAGCAACGCTCTTCTTGACGACGTTCGTTTCCACAACGCTCGGGCCGGCGCTTTTCGTTCCGGCGGCGCTCGGACTAACGGTGGCCGGCACCGGCAAAGATGGCGCGGGCTGAGCCTGCGCATTCACCGGCGCGTTCGCATTGGACTTGTCATGAATCGTCTGCACAATCTGATTGACCGGCTGTTCGAGGATCTGGAAAAACGGCTTCGGATAAACGCCGATCCATAACGCCATAATGATCAGCGGCACAAACGTAAGGATTTCGCGCGGCGTAAGATCGTGCAGCTTTTCGTTCTTGGGATTCGTCACCGTACCGAAAAAGACGCGCTGATAGAGCCAGAGCAAATAAGCCGCCGCCAGAACCACGCCCGGCGCCGCCCACGCTGCCCACTTCCAGTTCGCGGTGAATGCTCCCTGCAGGATCGTGAACTCGCCGACAAATCCATTCAGCAGCGGCAATCCCATCGACGAGAGAAACATGATCATGGTGATCGTCGCGTAGATCGGCATCACGTTCGAGATGCCGCCATACTCCACGATCTCGCGCGTGTGCCGCCGCTCGTAAAGAATGCCGACGATCAAGAACAGCGCGCCAGTCGAGATGCCATGATTGATCTGCTGCAGCACCGAGCCCGACAAGCCCATCGGGTTCAGCACAAAGATTCCCAGCGTGCAGAAACCCAGGTGGCTGACGGACGAGTACGCCACCAGCTTCTTCATGTCCTTCTGCATGAGCGAAACCAGCGCGCCATAGATGATGCCAACCAGCGAGATCCCGATCATCCAGCTTTGCACCCTGGGATGCGACACGACCGCGGGAAAGAAGGGCAGCGAGAAGCGCACAAATCCGTACGTCCCCATCTTCAGCAAAACGCCCGCCAGAATGACGGAGCCGGCGGTGGGCGCTTCTACGTGCGCATCCGGCAGCCAGGTGTGGAACGGAAACATCGGAACTTTGATGGCGAATCCAATAAAGAAGGCTACGAACAACCAGATGGCGTAGTGGAACGGAATCAGCGGAGCCGTCTTATAAAGCTCTGGAATGCTGAACGTGAAAACGCCAGTAACCGTGTGGTGATGGAAGTAGAGAAACAGAATACCAAGCAGCATCAGCACGGAACCAAGCAGCGTGTACAGGAAGAACTTGATCGCGGCGTAGAGCTTGTTGGGCCCGCCCCAGATGCCGATCAGCAGATACATTGGCACCAGCATCGCTTCCCAGAAAACGAAGAAGAGAAAAAAATCGAGCGCCATGAAAACGCCGAGCATCCCAGTCTGCAACACCAGGAACCAGACGTAATACTCCTTCACCCGAATCTCGATGGCAGTCCACGAAGAGAGAATCGAGACCCATCCCAGCAAAGTGGTCAGCATGATCAGCAGAAACGAGATGCCGTCAATGCCGAGGTTGTAACCTGCGCCAATCGAGGGGATCCAGTTGTTCGGTGTGCCCTCGAGGAACTTGAAGTGCGTAGGGGTCACCTCGAAACGCTGCGCCCAGAACATCGGCACCAGCGGCAGCGAGATCAGGAATCCGCCGAGCGCGAAGATGTTCGCAATCCAGCGAATCGCGTCTTTGTTCTCCTTCGGGACAAATAGGAGAACGAGCGCGCCCACAAGCGGCGTGAAGAGGATGATCGAAAGTATGTGACTCTGCATAAAACAGTTCTCAGTTGCCAGTTCTCAGTTGCCAGTGGCTACGAGCTTCGAGCTACGAGCTTCGAGCAATCCGTTTACTGCACTGCCGCTGGCCCGGTTGCTCGTAGCTCGCAGCTCGCAGCTTACTTCCACACGTAATACACGCCAAATCCAAGCAACCCCGCGACCATAACCAGCGCATACCACTGCACCAGTCCCCATTCGAACAGGCGCGTCGGATAAGAGATCATCCGCGCAAGAATGGCCGGACCGTTCACTCCCAAGCCGTCGATGATCCACTTATCCCACCAGGTCGAAAGCGTGGCCACAGCGCGCGTAACCCAGCCAACATCGTTGACGGCTCCGTCGATGATCTTCGCATCGAACCACGACGACGCTTCGCCCGCGCCCATGGCGCCCAGGCGGATGTTGCCAATCTTGCGGCGTCCGGTGAAGGCGTAGTCGTAGGCCTCGTCGACAAACCACTTGTTGTAGAGCACAGTGTAAAGCGGCGGAGCCTTGACGGCGATGGGTTCGGGGTAATCTTTGCCGGCGTTCGCGTAGTGGCGATAAGCCCATCCTCCGCCAACGACCGCAGCCCCGACGGAGAGCAACATCAGCATCCATTCCAGACCGCGATGTTCTTCGCCAGCGGGCTCCTGCGGCTCAGCCGGCGCGACGGAAGCCTCGTGCGCGAATACCGGCTCCAGAAACTTTCCGAAGGCGTTGGTCCCGCCCAAACTCGGCGGCACGCCCAGCCAGCCAGCACAGACCGAGCCGATTGCCAACACGACCAGAGGACCCGTCATGGACTTGGGTGATTCATGAATGTGGTGCTCGACTTCATGGCTCATCCGTGGCTGCCCATAGAAAGTCAGGAAGATGAGCCGGGCCATATAGAACGCGGTCATCAGCGCCGTGCCAAAGCCGATCAGCCAGAGATACGGGAAGCCACCGTCGGCGGAACGCCACGCCTGCCAGAGAATTTCGTCTTTCGAAAAGAAGCCTGCCAGGGGTGGGATGCCCGCGATCGCCAGCGTTGCGATGAACATCGTTTTGAACGTCGTGGGGATGCGCCCGCGCAGGTCGCCCATGTTGCGCACGTCCTGCTCGCCGCTCAAGGCATGAATCACCGAACCCGAGCCGAGGAAGAGCAGCGCCTTGAAGAACGCGTGCGTGAAGACATGGAAAACGCCCGCAGCAAAGGCACCAACGCCGAGCGCGAGGAACATGTATCCCAGTTGCGAGACGGTGGAGTAGGCAAGCACGCGTTTGATGTCGTTCTGCACCAGCCCGATGGACGCGGCGAACACGGCAGTGAGCGCGCCGATGATGGCCACGGTTTTCATCGCGGTCGGCGCCAGCACGAACACGGCATTCGAGCGCGCCACCATGTACACGCCCGCCGTCACCATGGTCGCGGCGTGGATCAGCGCCGAAACTGGCGTAGGGCCCTCCATCGCATCGGGCAGCCAGACATAAAGAGGAAGCTGCGCCGACTTGCCGCAGGCTCCGACGAACAGCAGCAGCGCGGCGATCGTGAGCACGGGATCGCCGATCGCGAAGTGTCCACTGCGCGCCAGCGTGTTGATGTCGGTGAAGCGAAACGACCCCAGATACCAGGAGAGAGTAAGCGCGCCAAGAATGAATCCGGCATCGCCGATTCGGTTCACGATGAACGCTTTGTTGGCTGCATCGCTGGCCGACTTGCGATGAAAGTAAAAACCGATCAGCAGATACGAGCACAAGCCGACGCCTTCCCATCCCACGAACAAAAGCATGAAGTTATTCGCCAGGATGAGCGTAAGCATCGTAAACATGAACAGGTTCATGTATCCGAAGAAGCGGTAATAGCCGCCTTCGTGCGCCATGTATCCGACGGAGTAGATGTGGATCAGCATGCCCACGCCGGTCACGAAGAGCAGCCAGATGGATGAGAGCGGATCGAGCAAGAACCCGGCGTCGGCGTTGAATGCGGCGAGCGTCCCGTCGCGCTTGACGAAATCCAAATGCCCATCGCCGCCGCCCAGCCACGTATAAACAATTTTCTCGAACGGACGTCCCGTGCCATTCGCGAAGTCCGTGTACTCGACGACCGTGAAACAGGCGAACAGGAAGGCAAGCACGACCACGCCAACGCAGACCGCGCTGACCGTGGCCTTCTGCAGCCGCCGCCCGAAAAAGAACATCATCACGGCCCCGAAGGCCGGGAAGAGCGGGATCAGCCAGATGTGGTTTAGAAACATGTCGTTAGTCGTTCGCTGTTCGCCTTTCGCCCAAGCGACGAGCGAACAGCGAACAGCGGCCCTTCTACCATTTCAGCAAATCAATCTCATCCACATTGATCGTCTCTCGATTCCGGAAGAAGGCGATCAAAATGCCGAGGCCCACGGCGGCTTCGGCGGCGGCATCTACTACAATGAAGATCGCGAATAACTGCCCGTGCAGGTTCCCCCACATGCGCGAGAACGCCACCAGGTTCAAGTTCACCGCGTTCAGGATCAACTCGATCGACATCAGCACAATCACCACGTTGCGCCGCGTAAGCACACCGATCACGCCCAGCACGAACAGTGCCGCGGCAACGACGAGATAGTGAAGCGTAGTGATGGGAACCATAAAAACCGTAGTTCGTCGTTCGCTGATCGGCGCTGCTGTTGGTCCTGCGAACGACGAACAGCGATCAGCGAACGACGAACTACTAGATCTTCTTCTTCGTCATAATTACCGCCCCCAAAATCGCCACCAGCAACAGCAGCGAGGCGATCTCGAAGGCGAACGTGTATTGACCCATCTTGCCGGCTTCTCCGTAGAGCATGGCGGCGATCTGCTGCGTGTTCGACGACTCGGGCAGCGTTATCGGGCGGTCCGGAAACAGCTTCTTGCCTTTCACGAACGCGGACACGAACAACGCCAGCAACGCGCAGGCCGCTGCCAATCCTACCGGCCATATGCGATTGAACCGCCGTTCTTTGGACGAGCGTTCGATATTCACCAGCATGATCACGAACAGGAACAGCACCATGATTCCGCCGGCGTAGACGATGATCTGCACGCCGGCAACGAACGGGGCGTACAACATTAAGTAGAGGCCCGCCACCGCGAGCAGCGTCACGATCAGCGCGAGCGCGGAATGCACAGCGTTCCGCCGCGTGATGACGAACAGGCCGCTGATGACGGCTACTCCCGCCAGCACATAAAAAAAGTACGGCGTCGCTACCGGGGCCATGCCTACATTGATGGTTGTGTTCAAACCATTGTTCAAAGCTGAATTCAAACCGGGGTTCATGAAACGATCACCCCCACGATGGCGGTCACGATCAGCACGCCGAGCGAAATCGGCAGCAGCACTTTCCATCCGACCTTCATCAACTGGTCGAAGCGGTAACGCGGCCACGTCGCGCGATACCAGATGAACAGATACATGAAGACGGCGACTTTCAGCACAAACCAATATACGTAATCGATGCCTTCGTTGAACCTGGCCGCCAGGCTGGTGTCCGCGGAACGGCCTGCGATCGCGATCACCAGCAGCAGCAGCGCGATGAAGCCGAGCAGCGCCGCAAAAACTGCGAGCCCGATGCGCTGAATCTTGAAGAAGGAATGCGCCGGCATGCGCGCCGCGCCGATAAAGGCAATCGCCGCCAGGCCAAGGAACGTAAGCCCGGGAAAGAGCGAGAAGATAAAGTCCCACGCCGGCGCGTGCAGCAGGTTTGGGAACGGACGCATCCATCCGCCGAGCCAGAGCGTGACCGCGATCGAAGAAACGGCGATCATGGCCGCATACTCGGCGAGCATGAACAGCGACCAGCGCAGCCCGCTGTACTCAGTGTGAAATCCGGCGGTCAGTTCCGATTCGGCTTCGGCCAGGTCAAAGGGCGCGCGGTTGACCTCGGCGATCATGGCGATGGCAAAAATCACGAACGCGATCAGGCCGAGCGGGAAAAACTTAAAGATGAACCAGACGCCCTGCTGCTGCTGTGCCTGGACGATCCCGATCATGCTCAGCGTGCCCGTGCCGCTTTCGTTCATGCTGGTCATCATGATCGCTGAGACGACGGCCAGTCCCATGGCGACCTCATAGGACACCATCTGCGCGCTCGACCGCAGCGCGCCGATCAGCGGATAGTGCGAGTTCGAGGCCCATCCCGCGACCACGATGCCGAGCACGCCGAGCGACGAGACACCGAGCATAAACAG
>JBEKDG010000114.1:0-14542 GCA_050014475.1 Terriglobales bacterium
CGGCTGTGAAAGCGAAGGCCTCGATCCAGATCGAGGTCATGCTGCACATGGTGCAGGAGTTCATTCAGCTCGGAAAGTGCTGGATGCCCAGCTACCTGAACTTCGCCGCGGCGGAGCGGGGCTACCCGTCGCCACGTTTAGGTGGCAGCGTCAAACGCGGCGGCGTGGGCAGTTGTTTCCGTATCTGCGAGCAGCCGTGGAGCCTGTTGAAAGATGGCGTGGAGGCCGACCGGCGGTTGTTTCCCAGCCGGCAGATTAGCCCGGTGGCGGAACTCGGGGCGTTCCTCGATGCGGGCGTGGACGTGATCAAGATCCAGGGCCGCAGCCTTCCGGTTGAGATGGTGGGTGCTATCATTGGGACTTACCGTTCGGCTGCGGATGCCTGGAAATGCGGCCAGAAGAGCAATCGGAAGAGCAATGGGAACCGGGCTGCGCTGCCGGCGATGTGGACTGTGCAAGGACGTTGAATGGGCGCCTTCGAACTTAATACGACGATCTCTAACCTGCGCAGCCTGCGCGAATCGGACCTGAGCGCTTACGACGCGGTTTACCTGGGCAACATTTACTGCCGCATCTTCGAGGACAACTTCCTGGAGCGCCTGGACGACCTCGAGGAAGGCATTGCGCTGGTAAAGGGCCAGGGCCTGCGTGCCTACGTGACTTCGTACGCTGCGCCGCGCAATGACGTGCTGCCCAAGGTGCAGAAAGCGTTGGAAACCGCAGCCGCGGCCGGCGCCGATGCGGTCGAGGTCCACAACCTCGGCGTGCTGCGCATGGTGCATGAGCAGTTTCCCGGCATGCCGGCGCACATCGGCGGATTTGCCAACGTGTACACCGATGCGGGCGCCGAGGTGTTGAAGGAGTACGGTGCGGTCCGCTTTACGCCGAACTACGAGATCAGCCTCGACGAAGTGGGAGCGATAACGAGTGGCGTCGGTATGCCGGCGGAGCTGGTGGTTCACGGCAAAATGCCGCTGGGCGTTTCCGATTACTGCTTCTTACTGGAATATGAGAAGAACTGGCCCGAGAAATGCCCGACGCTATGCCAAAAGAACTTGTTCCTCAAGCAGGGCGACTGGGCCATGCGGTCGGTGGGAAAGGGCGTGCTGAGCGGCAAGGACGTGTGCATGCTCGAGCATTTGCCGGCGCTCATCGCGGCCGGACACACTGTGTTCCGGATCGAGGCAGCCTATGAGACGCCGCAGTACCGTCTGAAGATTGCCCAGATCTATCGCGCAGCGCTGGAGCGGGCCGCCGCCGGCGATGGGACGGTGGACGAGTCCGCGTGGAGTACGATTCGCGAGCACACGGCGGTGGGTTTGTGCAACGGTTTTTATTTCGGCCGCACCGGCGCCGAGTATGTCGGCAAGCGCACGCAACCAGCCGTGGCCTGCTGAGTTCTTTAGTTCTTGCGTTCTTCGAGGTGAGCGATGGTTGAGCTATTAGCGCCTGCAGGAAACCTGGAAATGGTACAGGCGGCCGTGGAAAGCGGCGCCAATGCGATCTACGTGGGAGCGCGCGGCTGGAGCCGGCGGCGTGACGCCTACGAACTCTCCGACGAGAAATTGCACGAAGCCACGAGGATCGCCCACTCCGGCGGAGCCAAAATACGCGTTGCTATCAACACGAATATGCAGTCGTGCGAAATCCCCGCGCTCCTAAAGAAGATGGAGAAGTTCGTCGGTTGGGGTATCGACGGAGCGATCATGACCGACGTGGGCGCGATCGCGCAGGTGCACCGCCGTTTCCCTCACCTCGTTCTGCACGCCAGCATCGGCGCCAACATCCTGAACAACGAAGACGTGAAGTTCTATCGCTCGATCGGGGTCTCACAAGTAGTGGCCGACACCAAGCTCACGCTGGGGGAACTGACTTCGCGCCAGGCGGATGCGGATATCGATGTGGGCATCGAAATCCTGATTCATGCCAACAAGTGCTACACCTACCTGGGCAAGTGCTGGATGTCGCCGTATATTCGGTTGGAGCGGACCGCCGACGATTTCGGCAAGGACGTGTTCCGCGGCAGCCCCAACCGCGGCGGCTTGGACTACCGCGTCTGCATGGAACAGTGGGAACTGCTCGATGGCAAGGCGCTGCTGGAGCCAGTGATCACGCTCAAGAACGACGCCTTCTTTTTCCTAAACGATATCCCGGCGCTCATCGACCTGGGCGTCCACTGCCTGAAGATCCAGGGGCGTGAGTATCCCGTGCCCCTAGTGGCAAGCATCGTGCGTTTCTACCGCGAGTTGATTGATACATACGTCGCGAAACCCGCCGAGCAGCCTTTCGATCTTACGCCGTGGCGCTCGCGCCTGGAAGCCATCCAAGCGGAGCGCGACAGCAAGCGCAGCAACATGACTTTGGTGCTGTTGAACGACGCGCGTCAACCGGTGCCGCACAGAGCCTAGCGACCCGACCAGTTCTTGTATAATCACCGGTCGTCCGCTCCAAACCGTTGCGGTTCACCGGCGGTTTGCGGTCTTTATAGCTTAATGGAAAGGAGATCCTGCCATGTTTGTTCGCGTTGTGGAAGTCAAGACGAAGCCCGGAAAAGCCAAAGAGGCTTGTGGCACACTGCATGAGAAGGTGCTGTCTACATTGAAGGCACAGACAGGCTTTGTAGATGAGGTCGTCCTCGTATCGGATGCAGAAGGCATCCTGGCGCTCAGCTTCTGGAAAACGAAAGAGGACGCCGAACGTTACAGCCATGTGGATTACGCCAAGGTTAGCGAGCTGATTCAGCATCTGGTGCACAGCAAGCCCAAAGTGCACGCCTTCAACGTGGAGACCTCGACCTGCCACAAGATCACAAAGGGCGTAGCGGCTTGAGGAGGCAATTCCGCTTACTTCCTGAGAGCGGGAGCGAACGGCCGCGATAAGTTCGGGGGCATGAGAACCATTTTTCCCATGCCCCTTCCGCACTTGGCTTCCGCAACTGTAGATGCTGGACCAGGCAGGATCCGCGTGACCGGATCCTGCAACCGCTCACGATACCAGACAAGACCCAGGCAAGTTCCTTGATCACCGACTGCCACGTCCATATCCAACCGTTCGAACTCATGCTGAACCCACCGGCCCTCGAGCTGATGAAAAAGCATCAACCCGATTTTGATCGGGTATTGGAGTTTACCCGCTCCCCCAAAGCCTTTTTGAAATACATGGACAAGGTCGGGCTGGATCGTGCAGTGCTGATCAATGCGGCCGCGCCCGATGTCACCGGCTTCCCACCCGGACTCAACGCCATGGCCGCAAACTACGCCAAGGAGGATCCCCAGCGGCTGATCTCATGCGGCAGCTTCCATCCGCGGCACTCCACCAACGCCGTGGCGGACATCGATGAGATAGTGCGGCTCGGTTTGCGGCTGATCAAGATTCATCCCCCGCATCAACTCTTCTACCCCAACGACTACCTCAATGGCATGAAAGAGCTGGAGCTGTTGTATCGCGCCGCGCAGAGCAACGGCATCCCGATTATGTTCCACACCGGCACATCAATCTTTCCGGGCGCGCGCAGCAAGTACGGGGACCCGATCCACATCGACGATGTAGCGGTCGATTTCCCCGACTTGAAGATTGTGCTGGCCCATGGAGGCCGGCCTCTCTGGATGAACACTGCCTTTTTCCTGGTGCGACGCCATCCCAATGTTTATCTGGACATCAGCAGCATTCCGCCGTCGCACCTGCTCCAGTACTTTCCTCGCCTGGCAGAGATCGCCCACAAAACGCTCTTCGGTAGCGACTGGCCCGGCCCAGGCGTGCGCGACATCAAGGAAGCGCTCGACTCCTTCCGGGCATTGCCGTTACCGGCGGAGACCAAACGGCGCATTCTCGGGCAGACCGCGCTTACCATCTGGCCGTGCTGAGGGTAAGAAAAAGCCCATCGAGCTAGGCTCGATGAGATCAAAGGCCGGTCAGGAAAGTTGCGTGCGTAGAACGCTGGCGTGCGCGGCACTTCGCTCGGGCTGAACTCATGGGTCGTAGCCGCCGCCTTGGAGGCCGGCGCCCGGCGTCCACCCACTCGGCTGGTATCCCGTGGGCGGATTCTTCGACAGCGACGCTCCGACCACGGTCATGAACAGGTCACAATGATTGTGATGTTAAACGCAGTCTCCTTCGCCCAACCTCAGTTTTGCCGCCCTCCGCCCGCCAGCACCGTTTTGCGGTGACGGTTGGAGGCCTGCGGTCAAAAAAAACACCTTAATTGTGACAACGGTCACAGACAACGCCTTCTGCCCCAAAGGATACTGTGCGGTCTTTTTTGGAACTCCCAGGTTTTCCGGCTAAGACACACTTGGCAGCATACGTCGCGGAAGCACCTGAGCACGACCGGCATTAGGAGGCTACACATGGCAGCACCTCAAGCCAAAGTTGTACCTTGGCCCGCCGTCCCCACAGCAAAACCTGAAGAGGTTTATGCGGGACTCAGCGACCAAGCCAAGGCGTATCCGCTCTTTCTGGAGTCAATCCTGCGCCCGGAACACAATTTCGAAAAACCGGAAGCGCTTTCCCGCCTTCGCGTGCTGGATTGCACGACCAGCATGATGATTGGGCACTGGTGCTCCTCGCAGCTTTCCGAACTGGGGGCCGAGGTCATCCAGGTCGAGCCCCCGGGAGGCGATCCGCTTCGTAAGCTGACCCCCTTTGGCCGGCAAGAATACATGTTCGAGGACAAGGAAACCGGGGAGAAAGTCGGCGGACAGTTTCTCCATGAGATGCGCAACAAGTCCTCGGTCACACTCAATGTGGCGACGGAGGAGGGCCGCAAGATTCTCCGGAATCTGGCCATTCATTCCGACGTGATCATCGAGAACGCGCCTCCCGGCCAGTGGGACGAGTGGGGTATCGGCTATCGCCAACTGCGCGAGCTCAACCCCCGCTTGATCTACTGCTGGGTTGGCCAGCGCGGACAGTGGGGTCCTCTTAAAGACAAACCGGGAGTGCTGGACCCGACAGCCCAGGCAGCCTGCGGCTTCGTTCACGGCACCGGAGATCCCAAGGAATTCGGCGGGCAGCCGACCCGTTCCGCGCTGTGGATGGCGGATCACGTCGGCGGAAGCGCCGCCGCCATGGGCATTCTCGCGGCTGTGATCTATCGCGAGAACGTTTCCGGCGAAGGCCAGTTCATCGAAGCGACGGCAGCGGAAGCAATCATCCGCATCCTCGATTACAGCTGGGCGTGGTACTCGATGGACGGCAGCATTCGTCCGCGTTACGGCAACTGGGACCTGGCCATCAATATCTATGCCGTGAACCCGTGCAAGGACGGCTACATGATGGTGGGCGGTGGCCATGACCGCCTCTGGTACCGCATCTGGCGCACGGTGGGCGACGAGTATCCCGCGGTGGAGGAAGAGATCCTCGGCGATCCACGCCTCCGGGAAGTCGCAGACCGTCTGGCCCACAACCAGCAGGTGAAGACCTACACCCTGCTGGGCGAGTGGCTCAAAGACAATCCGCGCGCCGACGCCGAGCGCAAGCTCTCGAAGCAGCAAGTGGCGTCGGGCGGAGTGCTCTACGTCAACGAGGTGGCGGAATACCCACACTTCAAGTATCGCCAACATGTGGCCGAGTATGAGTCGCCGCACTACGGGAAGATTCTCTACGGCACGACTCCTTACCAGCAGCACAAGACTCCGGGAAGGCTGAAATGGCTGGGCCGCCCGACCGGCTACGACAATCAGGAAATTTATCGGCGGCTGCTCGGTTTCACCAAGGAAGATTTTACGCGGCTGCAGAAAGCCCAAGTCATTTGACGCAGGAGGAATGTGATGGCAACGCAACCTGTTAATAATCAGGGACAGTCATTCGAGGAGTTTTGCCGGGAAACCTTCAATCCCAAGAAGGAATTTTCCAAGCCCGAAGTGTTGAAGGGATACCGGGTGTTGTCCTGTACCCAGTACATTTTGGGTCCCTCCTGCGCTTCCTACCTGGCCGAGCTGGGGGCGGAAGTCATCAAGATCGAGGCGCCCCGGCGTGGCGAGGCGATGCGTCACACCACTCCGTTTAACGAGCCATTCCTCTATCCACTTTCCAAGTGGGTACCGGAGCGCGGCACGGGACTCGGCTTCCTGGGCGCGAATCCGAACGAGTATTTCGTCTCGATCGACTTCCACCGCCCGGAAGGACAGGCGCTGGTCAAGAAACTGGCCGCCAAGTCCGACGTGTTCGTGGAAAACTACCGGCCCGGTACCTTCGACCGCTGGGGCATCGGATACCGTCAGTTGAAGGAGATAAATTCCCGGCTCGTTTACTGCTGGCTCGGTGGTTTTGGCGGCTGGGGCCCGGGACGCGTGCGCGCTTCTTACGACATTCTCGGACAGTCGCAGGGCGGCAACTTCGGCATGACTGGCAAGCAGGAGTACCTGGGCGGCGCGCCTGCGAAGCACACCATCTGGCTCGCCGACTACTGGGGCGGCATGATGGGCGCCACGCAGGTCCTGGCGGCGCTGTACTGGCGGGATCACGTCTCCGGCGAGGGCACGTTTACCGAGTACTCGCAGGTGCACGGCGTCACCCGGCAACTGGAGTATGCCTTGCCGCTGTACGGACGCCACGGCATCACCCGTGAGCGCTGGGGCAACTGGGATACGCAGTTGTGCGTGCACGGCATCATTAAATGCGGTAAGTCCTCCTACCCCAATTCCGACAACCCCCAGGAGCTGGAAGAAGGTTACATCCTGATCAGCGCTTATGAGGACAAGGACTTCGCCCGCCTGTGCAAGACAGTGGGTGAAAGCACGCTGGCTACCAAGTACGCCAAGGCTGATATCCGGATCAAGCCCGAGAGCCAGATGGAGATTTACCCGGCTCTGGAGAAGTGGGCAGCGGATAAGACGAAGGAGCAGGTAGCGGCGGTTCTGGACTCCAATAACATCCTGAATCAGCCGGTATGGAACGCGAAAGAGGTCGCCAACCACCCGCACTGGAACGAGCGCGGAGCCGTTCGCTGGCTGGACGACCCGACCTACGGTGAACTGCTGCACCAGGGGCCGGCGTACAAGATGTCGGCAACACCACCGCGCCTGAAGTGGGCGCTGAAGCCGGTGGGCGCCGACAACGAGCGCATCCTGGGCGAGTTGGCCGGGTTGTCGCCCGCGGATATCAAGCGACTCGAAGACCAAGAGTGTATTTGACGGAGACCAACTATGCTGCTCATATGCTCAAAGTGTAAGACCAAGAACTACCTTGATCCGTATCCTTTCTGGAACTTTAAGGGCACGACCCAGTGTGCCGGATGCAAGGCGATCTGGCGCATTGAAACCTCGGCAGGAGCGTGCGTGGCCGGGCCCGACGAAGCGAAAGGTGCCCCGGATTTGTTGCCCGGCTTCGCCGAGAAGCAGGACTATTCTCCCCTTTCCGGTCCGGGACTGACCCGGTCCGCGCCGCGCGCCCGCAAGGACGCGGTCTGTAAACCAATTCCAATCGAACGCAACGTGCGGGGCAACATCATCAGCGGACATCCGCTGAAGAAGGAAGACCTGGTGGGCAGCAAACCGAAGTTCATCGTTGCCGGATCTCGGTGAAGGATAACTGGAGGCAATAATGGCGAATTACAATACTGAATGCCTGTGCGTCCGCTGCACGCATCTGCGTCCGGCGCTGGATCCCAATATTCAGAAGGCCTACCTCGGCAAGTGTGTGAAGCGGGAGTGGCCGTTTACACTCTCGATCACGCTGCAAGGCTGGACGGAGTGTGAGGTCTTCGCAGAGAGCGGCAAGACGTATGTGCCACCGGAACCGGTCGCCGCCAAGGCTGCGGTTGCGGTGGGTGGATCGGCCGCTGCGAAGCAGGTGGAGTTCTATTACAGCTCCGCCCAAAAGTCCGGCGAGCTGTTCCCGTGCGATATTAAGAAGGCCCTCGACTTGGTGAAGCAGTTGCAAGCCGCGGGTGTGAAGGCCAAGGCGGTTGACGTCGCCGGGATCAAAGATCGCTTCCCCATCTATCACAAAACGGTCAGCGGCCCGGATGCCAGCGTGCGCCCGGTCTTCGGCGCCAAAGGCGCGCTGGTAGAGGACTTTGGGACCAATGTCCCCGCCCTGCTTATCTTCGAAGGCGACCGCTATCCGGTATTGGCTTTCCCGCGCACCGATGCCCAGCGCGGTACGATCCGCGTGGAGCAGGCTCTGGAGGATCTGGTCGCTGAAACTGCCGCAAGCCCGGTAGCCAAAGTGGGCTAAGGAGAATTCCAAGATGGC
Organism: Terriglobales bacterium; assembly: GCA_050014475.1. Lineage (GTDB taxonomy): Bacteria > Acidobacteriota > Terriglobia > Terriglobales > Acidobacteriaceae > Acidiflorens. The sequence continues at coordinate 8,197 of JBEKDG010000114.1, forward strand.
TGACTATCTGCCCCCACGCGAGTTGTGGCCGAAACGTGTCTACACCCTGCCGGAGTTCGCGACCTATGCTCAAAGGTTCAACCCTACGGAAGAACTGCTCGGCAAAGCCGTCACGGCCGGCCGGGGTGAGCGCACCGCTGTGCTCTTCGAAGACCAGCGGATTACCTACAGTCAGCTCCTTACTCAAGCCAACAAGTTCGCCAACGCGCTACGCGACCTGGGAGTGAAGGAAGGCGACCGCATCGTTCTACGCACACCTAACATACCGCCGGCCCTGGTCGCCAACTTCGCTATCCTCAAGCTGGGAGGAGTTTGCACTCCCACGTCGCCACTGTTCTCGCGCAACGAGATCGCTCACGTCGCCAACGACTCGGAGGCGGTAGCGATCATTGTGAGTAGCGCGCTCCTGGGCGAAGTCGAGGCCGCGCGCGAGAACTTGCAGACTGTCAAGCACATCATCGTCCTCGGGGGCGATGCCGCTGAGGTGAAGGCCAAGGGATTCCTCGCCTATGGCGAGCTGCTGCAGTCCGGCGCAGCCACCCTCGATCCCGTGCTCCGCAGACGCGAAGACGTGGGTCTGCTCCTGTACACTTCGGGCACAACCGGACGGCCCAAAGGGACCGTCCACTTCGTGGAGGAACTGCTCATCGTGCCTGACAGTTTCGGGAAGTACGGCTGGCGGGTCACGGAGAACGACGTTGTCGGTGGGTCCGCCCCACTGGCCTTTGGGGCGGGCTACTCCAGCTACGCGACCATCCCCTTCCGATTTGGCGCGGCCGCCTCGCTCATCGCCAAGTTCGACCCGGAAAAAATGTTCGACACGATTCAAAAGCATAAAATCTCAATCCTGACTCTGGGCCCCACCGCCTATCGCAAGATGTTGCAGGTGCCTGACGCGGAAAAGAAATTTGATCTCAGCAGCCTGCGTGTCTGTACCGGCGGTGGCGAGAGCCTGACTGCCCCGACCTATCATGCGTGGAAGGGGAAATTTGGGCTGGAGATCTTCGAGGGGCTGGGCACGACTGAGATGATGTACGTTTTCGCCTCCAACGTGGTCAGCCGCAAGGCCAAGCCTGGCTCCTTCGGCCAGGCCGTACCCGGCTACGAGCTGAAGGTTATCGACGAGGAGGATAAGGAAGCGAAGGCCGGTACTATTGGTCACTTTGTGGCTTGCGGACCCACGGGCACGATCTATTGGCGCGATCCCGACAAACAGCGCCATGCCATCACCCCCGAGGGCTGGAATCGAGCCGGTGACTTCGTATCTGTCGATGAGGATGGCTACTTCTGGTTCGTGTCGCGGGAGGACGACATCATCAAGAGTTCGGGTTACCGCATCGGACCGGAGGAAATTGAGGTCACCCTTGCCACCCACCCGGCCGTTGCCGACGTCGGTGTCATCGGAGTGCCCGACGAAGTGCGCGGCCAAATTGCCAAAGCATTCGTGGTGCTGAAGCCTGGGCAAACTCTCAGCCCCGAAGAGCTGCTCGCCTTCTGCAAGGGCAAGATTGCGACCTACAAGCTGCCTCGGGAAATCGTGATCGTAAACGACCTCCCGCGTACACCCACAGGAAAGCTGCTTCGCCGCGTGTTGAAGCAGAAAGAACCCGCGACTCCGCAGCCGGCAATAAGGACTGGAACCGGCTAGGGATTATGGAAGTGCGTTGAGCAAGACCCGGCCCTCGCTTCCGGGGCCGGGGCGCGCCGCTGACATTTCGTGACGTTCCAGCCCTATTGCTGCTACAGACCCGTGTCGGCCCTCGGCTTTACGCTGGTGCCATCCGCGTTTCTTCGCAAGTTTCTTTACTTCACCGCCTGGAAACGGCTATAAGACTGTATGCGTTCTTGTATTTCCTGGAGCTGCCGATGACTGACGTCCTCACTCACCAATCGCTCTGCGAAAGCATTGTGGGTCAGACCTCGATCGCCATCATTTTTGGTGATCGGGAGGGCGTCGTGCGGCTGTGGAATGCTGGCGCGGAAGCCATGTTCGGTTGGAGTGCTGCCGAGGTGCTCGGCAAGTCCATGGACATGATCATCCCCGAGAAGCACCGGGCGCGGCACTGGGAGGGCTACTCCCATGTCATGGAAACCGGGCTCACCAAGTACGGCCACAGCGTGCTTGCCGTTCCCGCGCTCACCCAGGACGGCCGGCGAATCTCTATCGAGTTCAACGTCGTGCTGCTCAAGGATACCGACGGACGAGTCCTGGGCGCAGCCGCCACCATTCAGGATGTCACCGCGCGCTGGGAGCGGGATAAGGCTCTTCGCGCGCGCCTGGCTGAGCTTGAGGCCAAGCTGAAGCTTGGCAATATCCCCGGGTGAGCACAAGTACTGGGCTACTCTAGGAACTAACAATGCCGGCACGTCGCACATTGCTGTCGAACGCCGGGCTTCTCCTGTGTGCCGCATGGGCACTGGCGCAGCCGCAGCCGGCGCCTCCGCGCGTCTCGACCGGCGCGGCTTGTTCCTCCGAACTGGTGACCTTGCGCACCACTGATGGCGCGCGCTTGCAGGGCATTATTTTTCGTGCCCCGAAGCCCAGTGCCAGCGCCCTGTTGTTGGTCCATGGTTACGGCGGCAACTTCTATGAGGCCTACTTCCCCAAGCTCGCCGAGGCTGCGGCCCACGCTGGCTACGATACACTCGCATTGAACATGCGTGACCACGATGCCGGTCCCAAGAAGTCTTCCTTTACCGATAACCAGGCCGATATTGCAGCCGGCGCTGCCTACTTGCATGAGCTCGGCCACAAGCGCCTGGTTTTGCTCGGACAAAGCATGGGCACAAATCGCGTGCTCTACTACCAGGCCGCCAGCGGCGACCCGGACATCGCAGCGACGGTGCTGGTGAGTGGTCCCGGTGATCTCTTTGAGTGGAACGTGTGGCAATTTGGGAAGGAGAAGGCGCAGGCGACAGTGGATGAAGCCTTGAATCTGCAGCGGGCCGGTCGCGAAGAGGAGCTGATGCTCATTGACCTTGGCCCAATAGGGAAGGCACTCTACACCGCCCGTTATCTTCTGAGTTTACGGGGTCCGGATCGGCTCTCCAACCCCTACCAGAACCTTGCCAAGGTCAAGAATCCCATTTTCATCGTTCAAGGCACGGCCGACAAACTCATCCAAAAGGACGTCGGCAAGCGGTTGCAGATGGCGGCGACCGCCGGCTCCGCGGCCGTATTTGTGAGCATTGAGGGCGCGGGCCACGGTTTTGAGAATTATGAGTCGGTGTTGAGCGATAAGGTGTTGGACTGGCTGCACACCGTCGCCCCCTAAACCGATATCTGACATTTATCTGACATTCCGATCTCCGATCTTGATGTTGCTGTAGTTCGGTACAATCTTGCACACTGGAAATTATAGGGCATCTGGGTTCAGGGAATCGTGGCAGGTTAGAGCGTGTTTCATAAATCGGTTTTGGGTAGGGCACGGCTTCAGCCGTGCCGTTCAGGGCCTGACAGAATGCGGGCTTTAGCCCCTGAGGGACATGCCGTCCGAGCGGAAAGGCATTTATGAAACAGTCTCTAGTACTGGGAGACGTTATATGAACCTTGAGCGCATCACAACATTGGCTGCCACGGACGGTCATAACATCCCTGCATACTTTCTTGCGCCGGACTCTGCCCGCGGTGGCGCGGTCCTGATCCCTCCCTACGGCGGAACGAAGGAGCACATGCTCGGGATCGCCGTCGCACTGGGAGAGGCCGGTATAGCCACGCTGGCCATCGACCTCTGCGGTCACGGTGAAAATCGCGCCGCCATCGGTCCGGTGATGCGCGACGAGGTCGAGTCTGCGATTCGCTACGTGCGCCGCTTCGGCCCGACCGCGGCCCTGGGCATAAGCTTGGGAGGCCGGCTGGCGTTGATGTCTTCAGCGGATTGCATGGTCGCCATTTCGCCCTCGGTGGTTGCCGCCATCTCGCCGCAAGGCAAGTGGATGTTTGAGACTTTTCCCAGTCCTGGTGTACGTGAGCCATACCCGGGGTATGTGGTGGAGTTGCTCGATACCCTCGGTCCCGTGGCGCCCCATGATCGTCCTTGCCTGCTGCTGTATGCCGAGCGCGATATCCCCGCCATTCTCGACGGTGCGGCTGGACTGAAGGCGAGCCTTTCGAAGTCCGAATTGCGCTATGTCACGAGCAACCTGCACCCCGAGGTTCAGCATGAGAACGGTTTTATCCGTTACCTGCCGCGCTGGTTCAACCATATGGAACTTAAGTTCAACTACGAGGTGCTGGCCGTCACCAAGGGCTGGCTGAACCAACGCTGGGGCAAGGCCCAGAATGCATAGCAGGCTGCGGAAAAGGTCGGGCCTTGACTCTGTTTTGCGGAAGAAGTCGGGCCTTGACTCTGTTTTGAAGGGGCGCGGCTTTAGCCGCGCCGTAAGTTTCGCAAAATCAACGGCGGCTTTAGCCGCTGAGGCGCTACCTTGTTAGACAGAAGACTTTTTCCGTAGCCTGCTCGGAGCCGCTCCCGCGCAGAACATTCTTGGAACGAAGGAGTCAAAACGATGCAGTGGGAGTATTTTGATCGGATGGTGGTTTTCAGCGAGAGCGAAGAGGGCATGGTCAGTGGGCTGGATTCGTGGATCAACGGCGCCGGCGCGGACGGATGGGAGCTGGTGAGTTCGGTCCCGTTGATCGCACCCAACAAGGACGGCGTCGCCTACGGAACCATCGGTATCCACATGGTATTCAAACGGCCGCACGCAGCATCGGCAGAAGCGTAAGCCAGGCATGTCTGACTTGCGAGGACGGCCTCTGATCGAGAACCGCTTCGGAAAGCTGGGCAGCGGCCAGGACTCCGTTGTCATCGGGGACGCGGAGTACGATCTCCCGACTTTGCTCGCCCGCATCGATCTTAAGTTCGAAGACAGCTGGCCGATCGATGTGCAAGGGGTCGCCGAAGGGCACTTCTGCGTCCGCTATTACGATGGACAGGACCAGCGCATTGTGGCCCACGAATTCGACGCCAGCTTCGCGTTCATCGCTGAAACGCGTGGCCATATTGCCGAGTGGATCGGCGAAGAAGCCTATTACGAATGGTTCCGAGGCATGGCTCGTCGTCCGCCAATACCCGGCGCCGACGTTGAAGGGAATTAGACTAGACTTTGCGTCGACGAATGCCGGGAATCCAGCCCCGGAGGGGCGGCCGAGCTTAGCCCAGCGCCGGGGGAGAGTGGAAGAAACGATTCAAGTCCCGGAGGAGTCTGTGTCATAGCTTGAGGTCGATCGAAAAAGTGGACCGTACGATGCATTAGCCGCGAAGCGGCGGAACAGGAAAGCCCGGCACGTCAGTGCCGGGTAGGCGGAAGTGGGACCAATCGAGTCCCGCTAGGGACGGCACCCAGGCTACGACACAGACTCCGGAGGGACGGCCGAAGTTCTCATGCACACTCTTTAAGACCTTCCGCATTGACATTGACAAGGTCGAGATGAATTCGCCGCGAGACCGGGAGGTGATCGAGGGCCGATTTGGGCCGCTGGGGAGCGGCGCGCAGAGCCTTGCGATCCGCGGAGTGACCTATTCGCTCTCCCAGTTGCTTTCACAAATCGGTGCGGAGTTCGACGACAGCAAGCCCATCGACGCGCTCGCCTTGGCGGGAGGACATTACGTGCTCCGCTACCTTGACGGCCAGGACCAGCGCGTGGTTGCGGCTGAGTTCGACGACGACTTTCGTTTGCTCAGCGAAGTGCGGGCCAGCATCGCCGAGTGGGAAGACGATGGCTCCAGCTTCGCCTACTACAGCGGACACTAGAGCTGGTCTCATAAATGCCTTTGGGTAGGGCACGGCTTCAGCCGTGCCGCTCAGGGCCAATAAAAATGCGGGCTTTAGCCCCTGAGGGCCGAACAGCCCGCTCGGAGAACCATTTATGAGACCAGTTCTAAACTGAATCCGGCAAACACACTAACGATTCATCAGACTTTTGCTTGTGGCCAACCCACCACCATGCCTTACCACTTCCCTCATGACAGGAGCCAGCTATGAAAGATACGTTGCAGCCCGGCCTCACCTTTGAGTTCAAGTTTCGCGTGCCCGAAAACAAGACTGTCCCCTACCTCTACCCGGAAGCTCCGGAATTCCAGTTGATGCCCAAGGTACTGGCCACGGGCTACATGGTTGGGCTGTTGGAATGGGCCTGCCTGCGGGCCATCAATCCCCATCTCGATTGGCCGAACGAGCAGAGCGTCGGCACGCTGGTCAACTTCACTCATTCCGCCGCAACGCCACCGGGAATGACCGTGACCGTCCGAGTAAAGCTGGAGAAGGTCGATGGCCGCAAGCTCAGTTTCTCAGTCGTGGCCGACGACGGCATCGACAAGATCTCCGAAGGCACACACGAGCG
>JBEKDG010000115.1:0-4980 GCA_050014475.1 Terriglobales bacterium
ATCTTTGCGATCCGGCCCGCTTCGTCGAGAATCCGCGCGGCGCCATTGGGCAGATAACACTCGGCGGCAACGCGCTCGTTCCAGTCATGGTAGGGAGAGGCGCTATCCTGCAGCTCGACCGCTTCCAGCCAGGGATTTTCGCGCGGCGGCTGGTAAAAGTGACAATGGACACAGAGATAACGTGCCATCAGGAGTCTCCAGGAGCGGTCTTAGAAAGCGACTCGAGCCCGCTCTCCTCACAACACCCGATTCATAAACGCGACTCGGGGGCTCACTGGCGCTGACCGGACCGCGCCAAACGCTTGCGTTAAACATAGCGCGGTATGCCCGCGAGCGGGATAGACCAATATGGTACGTCTGACATTGGAACAGTTGTTGGGATCTAAAAAGGGTCTGAGAGGAACCTTGTTGGGGCGGGCCCTCGGTGAGTCGGATTCTCGGAGAGGTGAGCCAAAAACGTTTTCTTTCCTTAGCGGACAAGCTGCAAAGGAAAAGGCCCGGGCTGGGCGGGCGGCGAGAAGAACACGAGAATCTGGTTAGGACGCTACCGTGGCTGCTTTGGCTTGTCTGGAACCCAACACTTCTTCTTCGGCTATCAGCCAGTCCTCCATTGCGTTTCCATCCAGGCGGCCACGTTCTTCATACAGCTGATACGCACGTTGGCGGATTTGTTCTTCGACTTCGGCATCGGGTGGTTTGGGTCTGATTGGGATAGGAGTCTTGGGACTCATGTGGGATTACCTCCGCCCAGAATTGTCCTCCCAGTAACTGCACTTTGCAAGGTGACACTTCGATCTGCCACCTCGGCTCGTGGTGAGCAATGCCCCTGCACCAGCGCTAGCAGAAAAATCCCGAGAACAGCCACCACACCCACGGTGAAGTTCCTACCACGACTTCGGCTCTTTGGCCCAGGTGGCTAATGACCGTCTGTAGTGCGAACGGGCTGCTCGGATAGCTTCCTCGTCGCTGTTGTGACTTCCTCTAATCGCTCGCCGATTCTCCTGAGCATTTCGAGCCGGTACAGCCACACGGTCGCGGTAGAGACGACCATTCGCTGATCGCCCCCGCACAGGACCGTACGTGCGCTCTTATGCATACGGCTCCCACCTTGGATGAGTGGCGAGGAAGCGCTCCGTCGATTCGAACCCACCATGCGATCCCGGATTGTCGGCCAACCGGAAATTGGCCAATTGCTCCAGTGTTGCCCGTCACCCGGGCGCAATCCCGAGAGACGTCCATAATCGGTTGCGAAGTTCACTTTCTTGCACGGCCGGACAAAGATCTGGGATCGCGGGGCAGCGTTGCCTTCGCGCCTGCATTGGTTCGAGACTGAGGTGCTGAGCCAAGACGAGAACCTGGAAGGTCTGAGCCGAATCAATCGGGAACTGCTGGCGAAGGCGGAGGCCATGGATTCACCCCAGCGGGTGGTGCTGGATATGGACAGCACGGAAATCCCGGTCTACGGAGAACAGGAGTTCAGTGCCTACAACGGGCATTTTGAGTCGGGCAGCGTGCATAGTGCGGAGGATTGGGAGGAACTATTGCTGCCCGAGATGGAGCGTCAGCAGAGTATGGGTAAGGAAGTTGTGTTTCGAGCCGATGCCGCATTTACCAAACCGGAGATCTATGAAGCGCTGGAAGAGCGCGGGGTGAAATACGCGATTCGGCTTCCGGCGAAATGATAACCTGCTGCGAGACATCGAGGAATTGCTGACACGCGTAGTAGGGCTGCCCCGTCACAAGCCGGTGGTCTGGTACAAGGGCTTTCTGTATCAGGCGGCCAGTTGGATGACCTCGGTTCAAAATATCTTTCGGGAAAACAAAGGAGGTGTATAACGGCCGCCGTTCTCCGAGGCAAAATGGAAATTCCGACTCAAACCAAACCCGCTGCGCCGAAGCCCCAACGCGGGGGACCGCTGCCCGCCATCCTGATGGCCTTAGTCACGGCCGCAATCGTCGTCCTTGCCTGGACCGGCGCGGCGCCCACCAAGCCCTGGCAGCAAGGCTACGACCCATTTGGTCACTGGTGGCTTTCGACGATTGTTGCCGCAATACCCGTGGTCGTGCTCCTCGGGACTCTGGCCATCTTCCGGATGAAAGCTCACTACTCCGCTTTCTTAGGACTGGTCACGGCGTTGGTGATCGCTGCCGGCCCGTTCCATATGCCGATCAAAATGGCGAGCATCACCGCCATTTACGGTGCCTGCTATGGACTGTTCCCCATCGGCTGGATCATCCTGAACGTCATCTTTCTCTACCGCATGACGCTGGCGACCGGCCGCTTCAAGGTCATGCAGGAGAGCATGACCGGTATCACCCAGGACACGCGGCTGCAGTTGCTGCTGATCGCCTTTTCCTTCGGCGCGTTCTTTGAGGGCGCATCCGGGTTCGGAACGCCGGTCGCGGTGACCGCAGCGATTCTCATCGGCCTGGGCTTTAAGCCGCTGCAGGCCTCGGGCTTGTCGCTCATCGCTAATACTGCACCCGTGGCCTATGGCGCGCTCGGCACGCCCATCATTGCCCTCGCCGCGGTCACCGGCTATTCTGAGTTCACTCTGGGCGCACAGGTTGGCCGCATTCTGCCATTCTTCTCCGTGCTGGTGCCGTTCTGGCTGGTGTGGGCGTACGCGGGGTTCAAAGGGATGAAGGAAATCTGGCCAGCCATTGCGGTAGCCGGTGTTACCTTCGCCATCCCGCAATGGCCGCAGAGCTGAAGCGACAATCGCAGGTGATCAGGATAGTTAGGAGGGCCGAAGAAGTTGAAGAGCACAAGGCGGCTTGACCGTGCTCTGTGTCCGAAGTGAATGCAGTGAAGGGACAGTTCTGTTTCGGAAGTTTCAACCCTCGTGTTTCCGTATAGCCTTGTTTGTCTCCCCGCAGCGTGAGTGGTTCATTCAGTGTTGTGGCCGGAGTTGGTAGCTCTGGCAGCTGCAACTTGTCCACCCCGAAAAGCCGCCATCATCTGGGAGTCGTGATCTCGGTCCCAAGCCTCAGCCGGAAAGCATAGCTGACGAAATCAGGCGTGCTCGTTGAAAAAGGAATGCCAAGGAGAAATCACATCGCCGCCACGAGTACCGCAGGTACACGGAACTTCGCGGGGATGACGACTATCTGCTGGTTGCTTTGCTATAGCCAGCCGTCCGTTTTATGTTGACTTTCCTTTCTGCATGTTGTAATTCCTCCCACGAGGTCCCAGGAGGAAATAGTGACGGTCTGGCACCAGGTCTATAACCCCTTCGGCAACGCCCTAATCTCTACGCTTGTGGCGGCCATTCCCATTTGCACCTTGCTGTATTTCATCGCTCTCCACCCCCATCGCGACAAACAGGGCGTGAGGCATCTCGGCATCAACGCTCCGTATGCGGCGTTCTACGGGGTCTTGGCGGCGTTCTTGGTCGCCTGCGTGGCGTTCGGGATGCCGCTCAAGTCCGCCTTCTCGGCCTTTGGCCTTGGGGCCTTGTCCGGATTCCTGGCGATCATCTGGATCATTATCGGGGCCATCTTTCTCTACAATATGACGCTCATGTCCGGCAAATTTGAGATCGTGAAGGAATCCATCATTCACATCTCATTTGACCGGCGGCTCCAGGTGCTCCTGATCGCCTTTTCCTTCGGCGCCATCATCGAGGGGACCTCCGGGTTCGGGACGCCGGTGGCCATCGCCGGAGCAGTCATGGTGGGCCTGGGATTCGCCCCCTTCGAATCGGCCGTTCTAAACCTGTTGGCCAACACCGCCCCGGTCGCATGGGGAGCCATCGGCACGCCCATCGTGACCCTCGCGGCCGTGAGCGGCCTTCCTGAGCTGAAGTTGTCGGCCATGGCCGGGCACCAGCTCCCCTTCGTTTCCATCCTCGTCCCCTTCTGGCTGGTTGCCGCGTTTGTCAAGATGGAGGGGGGCACTTGGAAAGAGGCTTGGGAGGTGTGGCCGGGGACACTGTGCGCGGGCCTCTCCTTTGCCATCATGCAGTGGTTCACGTCCTCGACGCAGGCCTTCCACCTCATGACCGACGTGGTATCGGGTGTCTTCTCCGTGATCTGCACCGCGCTGTTCCTGCGCTTCATCTGGCACCCCAAGACGCGGTTCCTGCTGCGGTCGGAGCGCGAGGCCCTGGCCAAGGCCGGGAAGACTATGGCGACGGCGACCACGGACAAGACGGAATGGGTATACCGGTACACCGCCTCCCAGACCGCGTATGCCTGGCTGCCGTGGACGATCCTCATCATCTGCTGCGCCGTCTGGGGCATGCCGACGTGGCGGACCTACTTGAACAACCTCTTTTCGGGTATCACGTTTCAGACTACCCTGCTTGGCTCCGCGTTTGGGGGCAAGCTCTCCCTGCCGACGTGGCAAATGCCGGCGCTCCATAACATGATCCAGCGCGTGCCGCCGGTGGTCCCAGCCAACGCCAAGCCCGAAGCAGCTATCTTCACCATCAACTGGCTATCGGCGTCCGGGACCGGCGTGTTCGTGGCGGCCTTGTTGTCCGGACTCGTCCTGCGGTTGAGTGCCGCGCAATGGGGCGAAGCAGTGCGCCGAACCGCTCGCCGCTTGGTGATCCCGATCCTGGTCATCGCGCAGGTGCTGGGACTCGGGTTCCTCACCCGCTACGGTGGTACCGACGCTGTTCTTGGTCTGGCGTTCACCAGAGCGGGGTTCATGTATCCCTTCTTCGCGGCCTACCTGGGCTGGCTGGGAGTGTTCCTCACCGGGTCCGACACCGCGTCGAATGCGCTGTTCGGCAGCCTGCAGCGGATCACCGCCCAGCAACTCCACTTGAACGAGACGCTGATCGTCGCGACCAACTCCACCGGGGGAGTCATGGGAAAGATGATCGATCCCCAGTCCATCATGGTGGCGTGCGCCGCCTGCTACGACGATCCGTATGAGCGGACCCATGCCCTGGGGCCGATCTTCCGGACGGTGTGGTGGCATTCGGTGGCGGGCGCGGCGGTGATCGGGCTGATCGCCTTCCTGCAAGC
>JBEKDG010000116.1:0-11754 GCA_050014475.1 Terriglobales bacterium
CGGCTCCACGGTATTGGGCAACGCCTTGTGCGGTGGTTGCTCATGACTCAGGACAGAGTGGATTCGGAGTCGCTGCCCATCACCCATGATTTTCTCGCAACGATGCTAGGGACAGATAGGCCTACCGTGAGCTTGGCAGCGGGTGTTTTGCAAAAGAAGAAGCTCATCGAGTACACCCGTGGCGCAGTGAAGATCGTGAACCGCAAGAAACTTGAAGACTCCGCCTGTGAGTGCTACGGGATTACCCAACAGTACAATGGCGAGCTGGGCTTGAAATAAGCCGGCAAGTGAACCCCCCCTGTTTTTATTGCCGACCGAGCGCGAATAGAAACGATTGCGCGGCTAAGACGCCCCGGCTGGAATCGCCATCTAGAGCTGAATCCATTGATATTGCGAGGGCGCGCATTCGGTTTAATCTGAGTGCACAATTCGGAAAACCCTTGATCACCCGTCGCAGAATCAATCCTGATAAGTCGGCTTTGCTCCGGTCAACTTCCGGTTTGCCCGTCATACGACCAGAGCATGACCGGCGCGGGACTTTGCGCGGAGTGTAAGGGTTTGAATTCTCCGAGCATGTGCTGCGGTTCGGCCAACTGCGGCAGGACAGCACAACTCAAAAGAGAGATCGCTACTGATCTAATCCTGTGTGGACCCTTGCCAGCAGCGTTGAAGGTGAGCGTCAGAGGAAGTACATGGCGGTCTGAGTTGTGATAGGGCGAACTTGACCTTGGACTGTCGAGGTCTCGGATGAGGTCAGATATTTTGCCTCAGTTCGGATGCTGGATGCGAACTACTGAATCGTGACGTTCACCATGGCGATTTGCGGCTGGCTGGTCCCAATCGTTGCCGTGAACGAACCCTCTACCATGAAGGTGTACGTCCCCGGAGTCGTACCAGGGACCGGGGTGCCACCGCCACCACTACCACTTCCGCCGCCGCCGCACCCCGCTAGACCTGCGATTAGCGCAACCACAACCAGGAAGCTCGCCAGGCGACGTCGGCCCCGGCGTCGTGCCGGGATCCCACCCAAGAAAAATGCGGCCATGACCGTCCCCACCTGAGCGGCAAGCCAGCGCGGCCCGCTTCGCAAGGGGTTTAGCGCGGCGGTCGTGGAAGGCGTCGAGTTAATCGTCATTGTAGCGGTGACTGGGCTCGTGCCCGTAACGTTGACCGAACTCGGGATGCTGCACGTGGGGATGTGCTGCGCTCCGCCGGGATAGTACTCCAGGGTGCAAGCGAAATAAACTCCGCCCGTAAAACCGCTGGCCGGAGTAACTGTGATCGTAGAGGTGTTGCCTGTGGTCGCGCCCGGCGTTGCGATCACAACCGGAGTCGTACTCATGGTGAACGGAGTCGTGATGGTGACGGGGACGACCACATCGGCTGGCGCGTAAGTGGAGTCGCCGCCATACCCGACAACCACAGAAACCGTGCCCGGGCTCCAGTACCCGCCACCACCGAACGTGAAACTGGCCGAGCCATTCACCAGCGTGCCTGAAGCGCTCCAGGAACCGCCCGGACCGTAGGCGTAAAAGCCAACCGCTCCGGTCGGAGCCGGTAGGCCATTCACTCCGGAGACGTTTGCAGTCACAGTAAAGTTCTGCAACGGATTCAGAGATGCCGGATTCGCGCTGGCCGTCACAGTCGCCGGCTGCATTACCACTACGCTGACAGAATTGTTAGAGGTGCCGGAATCGTAATTGACGTCGCCGCTGTAGCTTGCAGTCACGGAGTCCGTTCCTAGCGGGAGGTTGTTTACAGTCAAAGAAGCAGCCGAGACGCTTGGATTGTAGTAAGGCGGCGGCCCAAGCGTGGCGGTTCCCAGCACGGTATTGCCGAGGTAGAACGTCGCCGTGCCCGTGGGCGGCGCAGCCACAGCCGTGATGCCGACGATCAGCGTGAGTGTCGTAGCAGTCCCGAGCCCAATCGTCGTAGTAGTTCGGAAAGCAAGTACCGGGCCTACGTACAGGTTGATACCGGGCGCGATCTTAGTAATGGTGAAGCCGAGCGGCGTGGAACTGGAGGACGCATTAAAGCTGGCGTCGCCGGAATAACTGGCGCTCAGATTGTGAGTTCCCACTGAGAATCCCGCAGAAGGTACCCATTCCGCGAAGCCCGTGCGGTCAAGATTCAACGCCCCGGAACTGGTGCTTCCAGAGCTTGCCGTATCGGCAAAGGTCAGCGTTCCCGTAGCGATACCGTCGAGTGAACCCTGCGCGGCGTTTACCCCTCGCGGCTGGGCATCGATGGCGATGTAGGTACCGTAAGGGTAGCTGCCGCCATTTGAGAGCGGGGTAAACGAGTTACTGCCGTAGTTATAGGTGTTTCCAGAGAGCGAGACTGTACTGTTTTCCGCGGCGACGTTGAGCGCAATTGGAGTCGAACGGCTGGTCGCAAACACACTGTCGCCGGCGTATCTCGCTGTGACTTGGTACTGCCCTCCAGGAAGGTTATTGACTGTGGCAGAACCAGCTCCACTCTTGAGAGTGACCTCGCCCAGGCCCGTGTCAGAAGCAGGACTGGCGGTGCTGACCAATGCAACGTCTCCAGAAGGCGTGCCTCCGCTCCCGGTGACATCCACGTTGACGTCGACGGGAGTGCCATGCGTAAAAGTCGTCGAGCTGAGGCTGAGAGTAGTGGTCGTGGGCTTGAAGGTGAGTGAGTCCCAATAATTGACGAGGAGATTGGCGTCCACACTGCCCAGGCCGGTGGCCAGATCGTACCCCGGACCCGCATAGTAGCCGCCGAGTGTGTAAAAGCCTTTCGTGTTGTCGTTGACCGTGCTGAGCGTGCAGTTGGGGCTGCCCGGCTGGCAAGGCACCACGTTGCTGCCCACCGTGACATCATGGAACGCCGACGGATGTTGGGCAGCCAGCGGATACAGGGTGAAGTTCGCCTGCCCCTGCGCCCCGTATTTCTGGTTGACAAGGGCCATGATCCCGGCCATCGCAGGTGACGATACCGACGTGCCCCCAACGACGGTAATAGTCAGATCGCCGTCTGACACAATGCACTCACCCGCGAATGTACAGATAGGAGAAAAGCTGTCGTTCTCGCCCGCCGCGGCAAACAACGAAACATCGGGAAGATCGCGCGCGCCGTCCGCGGGCACGCCGGTGCCGCTCTGCCATGCCGGTTTGGCATAGCCTCCGGTGCAGGAGGAATACGTTCCATTCGATCCCTCCACTCCCGTCGAACAACTGCTGGGGCCGCCGCTGCCGGCGACGATCGTCGACGAGTTCGGGTTATAAACGCCACCCGTGGAAATGTTCAGGCCAAAGGGTTCGTTCCACGGCTGCTCGGGAACACGCTGGAGAAGGGATGTCGTGGGAAACAATGTGGGGACAGTATCCCAGTAGGTCTCCAGTTGGGACTGCTGCGCCGAAGCGCTGCCGTTGTAGCTGCTGTAATAAAAGTCGGTGCCACCCACCGCGACATTCCAGGGAGTGGACGCGATCCCGTTGACAGCAATGCCATCCTGCGCCACTTGCGCTGTATCAAAGTTGTCGCAGCCCGCCGGGCCCCCGTCCCCGGCCGAGACGAACGACGTCTGTCCCTGTGCTGCCGCCTGCTCCCACAGTGCGGCCCAGAATTGATTGCCGGCCGAACCCAGGTTTTGCTCACAGCCGCCATAGCTCGTGCTGAGGACCGTAGCCACGTCGTCATCGACCGCTCGCTGTGCCGCGAGGTTGAGCCCGTACTGCAGCGACGTGCCTGCCGAAGTATAGAGGTTGATCGTGGCTCCCGGCGCGACCGCGCCCGAAAGTTCTACGTCAAGATAGGATTCCACAACAGCGTAGTTCTGACCGGGATCCTCGCCATCAATGACGACGTTGAGCTGGCTCGCCGGGAGTCCAAAAAATGACCGGTACGTGGCGACAACCGTGGGATCAACGTTCGACGCGCCGATAATGCCGATGGTGACGCCGCTTCCGGTGACCCCTGCTGTGTAAAGAGGATTCAGGTCGTACTGGAGCGCAAAATCACCGGGGCCAAAGTCCAATAGGTCAGACCCACTGGGGAAGGTCCACTGCGGGACCAGTTTGTGCGTGCTGCGGTCGTATAAGGCCTGGCCAAGAACCTTCACGTAAGACTTAGGGTGGAAATCATTCATCGGCGTAATGCCGGCAACGACAGGTGCCAGCGCAGCCGGAATCTGCGGGTCGCGGTCGTTGGCGTGGTGCTCTTCGCCGTTGATCAGGTAAGTGTGGATTTCAGTATTGAAAGCCTCGCGAAGTTGTCCGGCGTTGCCGGAGAATTCGATGGCTGTCTTGCCCTTGCTAACGCGGGCGACGGAAAAACCATGCGACTGAAGCCATGCGGTGACGGTCGCGATATCCGAGTCATCCGGACCATAGAGCTTGCCGAACTGTTCCGGCTTGAGCCACTTGTGATAGCTGGGGCTCCCCAGCCTGTGGGCACTCTGAATAAACTGGCGAAGCGCAGCCTCCCTTGCGGGAGATCGCTGCAAGAGTAGCAGCATGCGCTCAGCCGGAAATGAATCGGGAACCGCGCCCTGATCGTAGCGGGACTGGGCCAGTGGATGCACGTTGCCCTTCAGGGTGACGCGCCGGGCACTGTCGTATGGCTGCGTCAGACGGAAAGTGGGCTGGGATTGCGCGAGCGCAAGGTTACTGGTGATCGCAGCGAAAAGAGCGAGGTAACATAGAAACCGAGAGCAGCGGAACGGTGTGGACACCATAAACGCTCCCTATCCAATACGCCGTGAAACGCTCCCCTTGCAACAGCGCCGGAAACTGGCTGCGGCTAAGGCCTGCTCGGAAGGGACAAAAATACGAAGGACATCTCTCGCAGATCAGATGCGCGTCACTCTCAACTGATCAAAGTAGCACGCCGTCGTGGGCACGTCTACGGCCGGATGCTGAGGTAAGTGAGTGATGTATCGTGATCGACTGTCCGTCTCGCGGAATCGAGTTCGCGTCAAGACTGCCGTCGCGCGAGATATTCCAGAAACAGGTGTGGCAGGAAGCGATGACGGAGTTCTGGGCGGTTTGTCGGCAACCCTTCCCTTACCGGATTATGGAAGGGTTGCCCGTCATTCGCCCAGTGGGAATCCTTACAAAGTAGCTCTGCCCTTCACGACTACCGGGGGAGTAATTTCGGGGCAGTTGTCCGGGAAGTGGTAGCGGATCTCCTCGATTGCATGGGCTGTACCGCGCATGCTATCTTGCCGCGACTTGTCATTGCAGAGGTGAACGTGGCACACAAGCTCCATCATCCGGGTCACACCCATATCCACCCCGAGCCGGAGTTCGCCACACGTCGCGAATTCCTTTCATCGCTGATCTCCGCGGCCGTTCTCGTCCCGTGGGCCTTCGGCCAGAACCAGACTCCGGCCGATAGGGCTGAGCGCTTTCGCCAAATGTCCGAGGAGTCTGAGCAGGAAGGCCTCGCAGCACCGTTCCGGGGAATCACGACCGATGGGAAGGTCATTCCTGGCCTATTTGAAATCAGCCCGAGCGGGGTTTCCACCGAACCCGTCCGAAACGCGGCGGAGAAGTTCATCGCTTCCTTGACCAACGTGCAGCTCGCCAGAACCATGTTTCCGGTCGACGACATCCAATGGCGAAAGTGGATGAATCAGCACTTTTACGCGCGCCCGGGGATCAGCTTTCAGGAGATGACCGATGTACAGCGGGATGCTGCCTTCGGCCTGATGCGCGCATCGCTTAGCGCGAACGGCTTCGAGTTGACGCGTAACGTCATGCGCTTGAACGAGACCCTCGCGGAATTGGCCGACGACCGTGTGTTCCTCGGCGAATGGCTGTACTTCATCACCATCATGGGCAAGCCCTCCGCAACCGAACCGTGGGGCTGGCAGCTCGATGGCCATCACGCCATCATCAACTATTTCGTCTTGGGCGATCAGGTAGTTATGACACCGCTCTTCCTGGGTTCGGAGCCCGTCCGGGCGACCTCAGGCAAATACAAGGGGCTGGTGATCCTTCAACAGGAGCAAAACGACGGTTTGGAAATGCTGCGGGCGCTCTCGGACGCTCAGCGCCAACAGGCAACACTCAGCTTCTCCAAGACAGGCAACAACAACTTGACAGAGGCCTTCAAGGACAATGTCATTCTGAACTACGCTGGCTTACGCGCGAACGATCTGACGAATCCGGCACGTCGCCGCCTGCGCGATCTGGTCCACCTCTACGTCAGTAACATGGACGACGGACACACCCGCGTGAAGATGGACGAAGTTGACCGGCACATCGACAACACATGGTTCACCTGGATCGGCGGCACGCAGGCCGATAGCGCCTTCTATTACCGCGTTCAGAGTCCTGTGATTCTGATTGAATTCGATCACCAGCGGCCAGCGAATCTGGCGAAGTTTGCGGCCGATCCCAAGATGCCGACCCAGCAGCACATTCACTGTGTTGTGCGAACGCCCAACGGGAATGACTACGGGAAGGATCTATTGAGGCAGCACTACCTCGCGCACCCGCACACGACTTGAAGCCGGGGGCGATCCAACCAGATGGCCTGCTCTCCCGCGGTATCCTGCAGCGGACACGCCCCCGCCAGTCGAGGGCATCATCGCGGATGTATGGTCGGCAAACAAGAAGTAATTCGGTTCCTTCCTGTTTACATCTCTGGTTGGTGGACGTGTGGTGTGATTGGGGTGTTTTTGGCAACACTCGGGGTCTGGCATACTGAATTGAAGCGGCTGGCCACAGATGCGCATATTGCAAACAACCCGTACCTCTGCGTTAGCCCGCCACGTTCAGAAACATGCGTACGCGGCGCTCGTTCTCTCGGGTTGCTCTGAGGAAGCGGGCGACCTTGGCCGCCTTCGAGTGCACGCTGGCGATGTTGTGCTGCACGAGGCATTCGAAGCGCACCTGGATCGCTTTCCCGCTTCTGCGGCAACAGTTCTCAACATCTCTCTGCCTGCCCAGAATACGTTTCAGCCAGGACTAGGAAGAATGGACGATCCGGACGCTATTGTTCGCATCGCGGAGAAGAATGAAGCGGAGGCCGCAGTGCTGCTTCTTTCGTTGACCGAAATACAAGAACCGGAATGTCGCGATTGGCCGGACGACCTGGCAGCCGCTCTGATGCAAGATCCAGCTCTGAGCTTGTCGTATTGGAGTAAAGCGAAAGGGACCACTCCGTGGTCCTTATCGCGCGGCTTCGAGGCTGATGAAGCTAAACCGGATTTAGAAGGGGATGGAAATGAACGAGCAATTACAGCAGACAGCAAGCAACAAGACCTACCAGATTTCTCTTTCGGGATTTGACCTGATCAATTCTCCGCGTCTCAATAAGGGAACGGCCTTCTCGGATCACGAACGCGATGTCTTTGACCTACACGGTTTATTGCCACCGCATGTGGGGAGTCTTGATGAACAGATTGAGCGGCGGATTCAAGCACTGCGGGATCAGCCGAACTCCTTCAATAAATACAGCTTTCTCCGCGACCTGCAGGATACGAACGAGACGCTGTTCTATGCGCTCTTGCTTCGCAATATCGAAGAGATGCTCCCTCTGGTGTACACGCCAACGGTGGGTGAGGGTTGCCAGCGCTTCAGTGAGATATGGAGAAAGCCACGAGGTTTGTTCCTCAGCTATCCGAATAAAGATCGTATCGGTCAGATCCTGAGTCATTCCCGTTACGACGGTGTGAAATGCATCGTGGTCAGCGATGGTGAACGAATCCTGGGGCTCGGCGATCAAGGTGCAGGAGGCATGGGTATCCCAATCGGGAAGATGGCCCTTTACACTGCGCTCGGCGGCATCCATCCGGAGCATTGTCTTCCGGTTCTGCTCGATGTGGGAACGGACAACGAGGACAGGTTAAAGAATCCACTTTACATCGGATGGAAGCATCATCGGGTTCGCGGCGGAGAGTACGACGCTTTCGTAGATGTTTTTGTAAACAGCGTGAAGAAGCGCTGGCCGCACGTTCTTTTGCAATGGGAGGACTTTGCCGGTTCGAATGCCGCTCGACTTCTGGCTCGCTACAAAAACCAACTATGCACTTTTAACGACGATATTCAAGGCACTGCGGCAGTAGTGACCGCGACGCTACTCTCTGCGATCAACGTTACGGGCGTGCCACTAGAGCAACAGAAGATCGTTGTACTTGGCTTCGGAACCGCGGGCATAGGCATCACCAACCTGTTAGCGCAGCTCATGCAGGACAAGGGCGTCCCGGAACAGGAAGCTCGCAATCGCTTCTACGCTCTCGATCGCTACGGTCTTGTTACAGAAAATGGTAAAGATGTGCGGCCCGAGCAGCTACCCTACGCGCGCAAAGAACAGGAAGTGCAGGGTTGGAGACAACCGAATCGAGAAATCACATTGCTGGATGTGGTCCGCCATGCCAGGCCTTCGGTCCTCATCGGAGTGTCTGGTCAAGCCGGAGCCTTCACCGAGGATGCAGTGCGCGAAATGGCCAAGAACACAATTCGACCCGTCATCTTCCCGCTTTCGAACCCCACCTCACGCAGCGAAGCGACTCCTCAGGACTTGCTGGATTGGACGCAAGAACGGGCGCTGATCGGTACCGGGAGTCCGTTCGAACCGGTGAATCTTGGTGGGAAGAAGGTTCACATCGACCAGACCAATAACTCATACATATTTCCTGGGCTTGCTCTCGGGATTATTGCCTCCAAAGCCAAACGCGTCACCGATACGATGGTCATGGCCGCGGCTAAGGAATTGGCACGTCTCGTCCCCACACAAAAGGATAAGAAGGCAAGCCTTCTGCCGTCACTTTCGGATTTGCGTCAGCTCAGTCGCTCGATTGCGCAGGCCGTAGGTAGCCAGGCAATTCAAGATGGCCAGGCGCAGGTTGCCGGCGAAGATAACCTGGACCGCGAACTCCAAGCGAATATCTGGGAACCAGTGTACGTACCGTACGAACGCAACGCACATTCCAGAGAGATGGCCTCCAAAGGTTGACGCCGGTCCGTGGATGATGCTCTCGCGTTGTCGGGCTGCTCGTGGACGGTGCTATAGATTCTCGCGAAACGGCTGGGCGGGAGTGGGAGGTTGCGAGTGGATTGTCGGCAAGCCGGAAGTAATCCAAAGCGAAGACCGCGCCGGATTCGTCCCGGGAAGTCGGCAACGCAACTGAAATCTCACGACCGAGTCGTGGGTTGAAGATGGACGGTGCAATGGGCGTTTATCGGGACCAGTCTGGAGGCATTACTTCCGGATTGCCCGTGACTCGGGACTAGTGCACCAAACTCGTCGAGCGATTGCACTTACCATGCTTTCTCGGCATGACAGGACAGCGCTGAAACGCTGCGATCTGAATAACTTGGCTAGGGCTGCTTCATTCGTGTTGGCAGAGAAGTTGTGGTCCAATACAATTCTCGCCCATGAGAATCGATCGACATGAGTTCCTGAAGCTGCAGGGTATTCGGCCTTTTCAGCACGGCACGACCGGGGCGAGCTTGGTCGCTTTATGAAACCAAAGATAGAGAAAAAACGCGGTCGCTCCCGCGGTCTGATGCTTCTGATATTGTCACTGACTCTTGGCTCGCCTGCATGGTTGACTGCGTCTGAGCAACAGCCCATCTCACTTTTCGTAGACGCCACCGACATTTCCCGCAAGCTGTTTCACTCCGAACTCGCGATTCCGGTGCATCCCGGTCCACTCACGCTGGTCTACCCACGATGGGCTATTCCCACCTACCAGCTCCCGACCGGAGCGCTCAACAATATCGTCCGTCTCAGAATGAGCGGCAACGGACGGCCGCTCGAATGGAAGCGCGACCTGGTGGACATGTTTGCTTTCCACGTTATTGTTCCCGACAACGTCAGCGTTCTGGATGTCGCGATGGATGTGGTCGCCCCCATCCATCGCTCTGACCTCAATGCCGCGACTGCCCAACTCTTCGTCCTTGATTGGAACACAGTTGTGCTTTACCCGGAGGGAGCGGCAACGGATGAAGTTCCAATACGTCCGCAGCTTCGGCTTCCTGTGGGATGGAAGCAGGCTTGCGCGATCGCGTCTGTTAAAACCGTAAGTGGCGTCGTTGACTTCCCACAAACTCCACTCACCACCTTGGTAGACTCACCTGTCCTCTCCGGAAGATACTTTCGAATCGTGGAGCTAAGGTCTGGCACGGAGCCGCCGGTTTTCCTCGATATCGCCGCAGAAACCCCCGAGGCCACAGATATCTCTGCGGAATGGCAGACGCTCTTTCGCCGTCTGATCGCGGAAGCGGGTGCGCTGTTCGGCGGCTATCCCTACCCGCAGTACCATTTCTTGCTCGCTCTCAGCAATGAATTGGGTGACGACGGCCTGGAACATCGCCAGTCCAGTGATATTCGCATCGGCCTTCGGTCCTTCTCGGACAACGCCTATCGCCTCTCCTATGGTTATCTTTTGCCTCACGAGTACGTCCATTCATGGAACGCCAAGTACCGCCTTCCAGCTGGGTTGGCCAGGCGCAATTTTCAGGAACCGCAAACCACCGAGTTGTTGTGGGTGTATGAAGGGCTGACACGATATCTGAATTGGGTCCTGGCAGCCCGTTCGGGTATCTTCACGTTGCAGGAGGCACGAGACTATGCCGCCTTGCTTGCCGCCCAGACGGCTCATCGCTCAGGACGGGAATGGAGGACGTTGGAGGATACCGCTGTTTCAGCCCAGTTCCTTAATGACGCTCCTGAGCAATGGCAGTCCTTACGCCGCGGGGTCGATTATTACGACGAGTCGCTCTTCATCTGGCTGGAGGCGGACACGATTATCCGGGGTACGACACAAGGAAAGCGTTCCCTCGATGATTTCTGCCGTGCGTTCTTTGGGCCGCCGAGCAATTCTCTCGCCGTTAAGACCTACACCTTCGAAGACCTGGTGGCTGCCCTGAATGGTATCGCAGTCTACGATTGGAAAGTTTTTCTCCAGACTCGGCTGAACTCTACTGGAACTGACCGGGCCCCGCTTGAGGGATTGTTCTCCGGCGGATGGAATTTGGTATACGGAAATGAGGTTGGCTCCGTTCAGGCCGCGAGAGACAAAGTTCATCAGACCGTCGAGGAGCGTTTTTCCTTGGGATTCCTTCTGCAGGAAGATGGCGCGATCGTCGATGTTGTCCGCGACTCTCCAGCTTGGAAAGCCGGCCTTGGGCCCGACATGAAAGTATTGACCGTGAACCAACGTCCGTGGTCTCCGCAGGCTTTGCGTGATGCCATTGCGGCTGATCGCAATTCAACTGCGCCCGTGATCCTCTCCGTGCAAAACGGATCGCAAGCCTTCCAAGCGGATGTTCACGACCACCAGGGAACGAAGTATCCGCGACTGGAGCGAAACGCGAATGCCGACGTAATGACAGAAATTCTTAAACCGCATGTCGTCATGGGGGAAAAGCGTTGATCGTCAGAGAGCCTTGCATAGGGGAAAAGTCTGATAGCGATCACAATGTTTGTGTTCAGAATTTGCCTATGTGGATGTGCGCAGCCACAGCACGACGGTCATTGTCGAGAACAGCCGACGGGTGTGCGGTACCGAAGCCAAACACTGGCGACTACAGATGCGCCAGCGCCACCGTTTTGGCTCGAAACCGATGTGGCTCTGGTGATTCGCTGCAACTGATCATAGGAGGTTGCCCAAGTGCCCGTAATTTCTGCTTTTCAGTAACGACGATGTGCTCTAGTACCGTGACCGCGTGATTGTGTAGTCAAATGTGGTTCGGGCCTTCTTGCGAGTAAATTGCCATTGGATCGGAACACGATGACGATTCATACGACGGCTCCAAGCCTGAGTTTGTCTCC
>JBEKDG010000117.1:0-10346 GCA_050014475.1 Terriglobales bacterium
TTCTCGCTGAAGGCGTAATTCAAAAACCAGTTCGTCTTGCCGCCGATTGGCTTCCGCCAGCAAACGGTTCTCCTCTTTCAGCTCCGCGAGAATGGCAGGTCCTGTTCGTAATTCTTGGCGGGAGTTCGCCTTCTGTCACGATTACCAGCCCGCAACGCGTCGGCGCCGGAAGCGCACTGCGTAGATGCCGAGATTGAACAGACAAACGGCAACGGCGCAGAGAACCAGCAGCGATGGAGGTACATCCGGATAGACGAGCGCGTCCAAGTAGTGCAGCAGAAACCCGCCCTGATACGTGGGGGCTCCGGCCCGGCCCCGGAGCCAATTTTCCATTGAGGTCAGCGGGCAAGACCACTCAAGGATTTCGAGCAAGATGCCATAGATCAATGAGGCGATGTGAAACCAGCGCAGCAGCGGTCGACGGCGGGTGAAGAGAGCTCCGAACGCGACCCAAAGGATGAAGAGGAGGTGCAGAACCAGAACTCCCGCGGCCGCTATGGAATAGAGATCCAAACATTTCTCCGTTCTCCGCCGCTATGTCGATTGCCGGAATGCCGCCAAATGCCAAGATCCATCCGACGTTTGCTGCCGCAAGACATAGACGTTGCCATCCTGGGCGCGGATCTTATAAAACGCATCGTCCGGGCCATACCACTGGTCCAGGACTTCCTCGACCGTGTAGTCACGTTTGTCGAGTCGAAAACGAACAGGCCTCTCGTCTGCCTTCCGTCCGGAATAGCAATTTACTTCGAGTTCCATTTCCTTTTCATGCCTGTCGGAAACATTTTGCGAACAAAGCGGGCGACCCTCCAGGCCGCGCACCAGGACTGCCGTAAGGTCGAGATGGGTCGGCCGAGACGGAGCCGGCTGTGTCAGTCTACTGCACTTTCTTCCGCCACAGGAGCGACGAAATGTAGAGATCCAGGTCAATGGGGAGTTCGTAATCCCAGGCGATACCGTGCTCTTCCAGGATCCAGACGATGTCACAGAACCTCTGGCGGGTTTCATTTGTCGTTTCGAGGGGACGGGGACTCGGATTTTTCCGGAGGCCTGGGACGCGGAAATTGCGTGAGATTTGAGAGGAAAAGGCGCGCAGCGCGGGAAGTAAGGATGTCAGATAAGCACGGGTGGGTCGGCATCACTTGAATCGAACGGTGAAGGAACGCTTTTTGGGGTCGCGGTAGGGACGACCATTGCTGATCGCCCCCCGCACGGATCCGCACGAGCGCTCGTTAGCGCATGCGGCTCTTATCGCGGATGAATAGCGGCCAAGCATACAGCTTGTCCGCACACTCGCCCACCCGTGGGACACGCGCAGAACCGCTCAGTGTCGGGTACGCGCCAGATGGAAGAGTGTTCTCCTTGATCAGCAGCCTTCCCTCCTCACTCTCCGCGGGCGGTTTCCCGTCTTTGTTCGAATGATTCATCGGTACTACGCCGCTGTCCGACTCCTCGGAAACGTGCATGCGGGCCGTATGGCCTGAGCCTTCTCCCGCCGTCCTACTGCCGAGTTTGGCAGCAGGCATCTCCGAGGTCAAAAACTGCACGAACGGGATTCTGCTCAGACGCGCTCGATGAGCGTAGTGACCGTTTTGCGCCGCCGCTTAATCATTAAGGTTTGGAGCAGGCAGCATAAGCGCGTCGCCTCAGAACAGTTGGACGACCGCTGGCTCGTGGTCGAGCCGAGAGAGCCCGGCCGAACGAAACGCATCAACCGCCTGCTCGAGTTCACTCGGGCTAATGCAGCGGTTGATCTCGGGATATTGCTTTTCGGTGACGCGGCAGGCGGGATGGTATTGCACCATCAGATTGACATAGGTTTCGGGACCGAGTTCGCGGCTGATCCAGTTCATGATTTCTGGTGTTCCGGCCACACTGCCGGGCATTATCAGGTGGCGCAGGAGAACACCGCGCAGCGCCACACCTTGCTCATCGGTGACGAGCGGACCGACCTGCCTGTGCATCTCCTTGATGGCACGGCGTGCCGCTTCGGGGTAATCCGGAGCTTTCGCATAGCGGCGGGCACTCTCGGGATCCCAGAACTTGAAATCAGGCATGTAGATGTCCACGATGCCGTCCATCAGAGCAAGTGAATCCAGCGAGTCGTAGGCGCTGGTGTTGTAGACCAGCGGCAGACGTAGGCCGCGCTCCACTGCAAGCAGGAGCGCTTCCAGAATCTGCGGCACCACGTGTTCCGGAGTCACCAGGTTGATGTTGTGGCAGCCCTGTTCCTGCAAGCGCAACATCATCCCGGCCAATTGTTCCGGTTCGGCGGAGCGGCCTTCTCCCAGCCAGCTGATTTCGTAATTCTGGCAGAAGACGCAGCGCAGGTTGCACCAGCTGAAGAAGATCGTCCCCGAACCACGGTTGCCGCGCAGGCATTGCTCTTCGCCGAAGTGGGCAAAATGGCTGCTGACGATCGCGTAACGTCCGGTATTGCACACCCTTGTCTCACCCACGAGGCGGTTGACGTGGCAGTTGCGTGGGCAAAGGACGCAGTCGGCCAGCTTCTCCAAGCCAAGCTTGACGCGACGCGCCAATTCCCCGGATTGCCACAGCTCGAGATATGCGGGCTGGAAGTTCCTTCGGTTGACGGCAGTGGGACGCTCCAGCATCTGTCTTCTCGTGGCGCTGGTAGGACTACTACGCAGTCCGTTTGCGCTCGCCCCGAGCGCGCTCTACGTAGCGACCGTCCCTGACATCCACACGCACGATTTCCCCAGGGGCGATAAACAAAGGCACCCGAATGCGAAGGCCATTGTCAAGGGTTGCGTCTTTCCAGGCGCTATCCTGTTGTGAGTGTGCCGGTGGTGCTGTGTTGGCCACTTGGGCTTCGACTATGTCCGGGAATACGACACTGAGGGCTCGGCCTTCAAAAAACTCCACCGGCAGTTCCATCCCAGACTGGAGGAATGCGAATGCCGGTCCCAAGATTGCGCGTGGGACTGCCATCTGCTCAAAGGTGCGGGGATCCATGAAAGTACAGGTTTCCCCGTCGTCAAACAGAAACTCCATTATGTGCCGCTCAATTTCCAAGTCTTCCAGCCGCTCCTGTAGCCGAAAGTGCGGTTCCCACATCCGGCCACTTGTGACATTGCACAACTTGGTCTTCACCACTCCGCCCAACTTGGCTGACCCAGCCTTCGATTCCGCCTCGAGAACTTTGTAGATTTCCCCCTCGATGCGCAGGAATATTCCCGGTTTCAACTCAGATGCAATCACCATGGGGCT
Organism: Terriglobales bacterium; assembly: GCA_050014475.1. Lineage (GTDB taxonomy): Bacteria > Acidobacteriota > Terriglobia > Terriglobales > Acidobacteriaceae > Acidiflorens. Next base: position 3,232 of record JBEKDG010000117.1, read on the forward strand.
CCCCCGGTTCGGCCATCGTCCATCCACTATTGATAGACCCCGGCACCTTCCCTCCGCAGTGACGGAGGTCACGACGAGCGGCCAAGCGGTGATTGGCCGGCCTTCCGCAATCGGGGCTGAGGGCCCGTTTGCAGTCACATCACGGCCCGTCGAAACGCGCTAAGATTTGTGGTGAGAAGGCCTGTGCGGGAGCTGCCTATGCCCATCTACGATTACGTCTGCAAAGACTGTCATAAGTCCTTCGAAAAAATACTGACCCTTGTGGAACACGACAAAGAACCGATCGCTTGCCCCCACTGTGGCAGCAAGAATGTGGAGCAGGAAGCAGCGGCTTTCTTCGCGGTGACGTCGAAGAAGAGCTAGATTCTGTTGCTGACGGGACGCCTTCGTGCTGGAGGCGAGACCAGCTTGCCGGAGGGCCAACACTCCCTGTGAACCGACAAAGAAACGGCAGAGTGCTTGTTTGAGTGGGCCCCTTTCTGCGCGGAAGCCCGTTGCAGAGTTGCAATACCGCGCGCGCCCCGTTGGCTTCTCATGGATCCTGACCGGCTGTTGAGAAGCCGGATCGGGCCTCAGTACGAACCACCATGTCGAAGGAGCGCTGACACACAGAAAATTCGGAAGGGTGGTTCGTCAGGAGACTGGGAGGGGGTACTCATGCTTGAGATTGAAGCGGTCCGCATGGAAGTTCCAGCCGACGCCAACATTATTGTTGGTCAAGCACATTTTATCAAGACGGTCGAAGATCTCTACGAAGCCGTCGCGACGACAGTGCCGCAAGCCAAATTTGGTTTAGCGTTCAACGAAAGCTCTGGAGCATGCTTGACGCGGTCAGAGGGGAACGATCGAACGCTTCGTGATGCCGCCATACGTAACGCCCAGGCGTTAAGTTCCGGCCACACCTTTGTGTTGGTCATCCGGAATGCCTATCCCATCAATATCTTGAACGCTATCCGCAACGTGCCCGAAGTGTGTTCGATCTTCTGCGCGACGGCTAATCCGGTGGAGGTCGTTGTCGCTCGGAGTGAACAGGGTCAAGGTGTGCTCGGTGTCATCGATGGCAGCTCCCCGAAAGGTGTAGAGGGCGAGGCAGATGTGGCCTGGCGCCACGATCTACTGCGCAAGATCGGCTACAAGCGATAAGAGATCGACAAGCGGGTCTGCGGGAGCGCTGCTGGGCCAACCGGGGCAATGCGGCCCTCGGCACAGACGTTTAGCTTGCCGACGCTCAACGAGTTCCTGACCTGCATGACGAGTGCACAGCTCTAGCCCCCGAGGCCGCTAGTGGCACCAAAGCCGAACAGTAGTCGCGCGATGTTGCCGGAATGGGTGTAGAATGACCGCACACGTTCAGAAAATGCGTTTCGAAGTCACCTCTCGCCAGTGACTTTCCGGGATACAACTACCAAATGCTGGACGCCCGTGTCACTCCACGGGCGCACTCCACCTCTTCAACGGAAAATCTGCGGAGGTTCCATGCTGGCCAAGTGCGGTAATCCAGCCTGTTCCGCCACGTTCCACTATCTTCATGAAGGAAAGCTATTTCCGATTGAATTGAGGAGCGACTCAGCGATCGTCGTATCAGGTACTGAGTTCAGGGGCACACCGCTTCATTCCCAATGTTTTTGGCTATGCTCCTCGTGCTCTCGTGTCATGACAATTGAGCCCGACGGAAAGGGAGGAGCCGGTATCGTGCGGGGGCAAACTACACTGTTGCGTGCAGATGGCTCCATGAACGACTCCGTTCTCGACAGGGCGCTTGAAGATTATCGGAGGTGTGCATGAACAGCGCGAAGAATACGCTCCAGGTCTTGAAGCAAGAACTGGAGTTCTCGGAGAAGGGCGGCTACCGCTCGCCGATTGCGTGGCGGTGGCCTCTGGCCTTTGAAGACTCGCCAACATGCTCTAATCATCGACGGTCTGCCTGTCCAGAGGCCGACTGTGTTTTGATGGATTTTGTGCCGAGAGAATGCCATTACGAAGCCGTTCCGTGCCGACACATTCCTCTCAATGAAGCGGGTGAGACGGTGGACAGTCTGTACAGGACCGGTACCAACGAGGAGATCGAGGGCGCACTGCGACAGTGGTTGCTGAAGACCATGAAGCGACTCGAACAACCAACTCAGTTTGAAATGCCGTGGCGGCCCCAAAAAGCCGCGTAAGGGGAATCACGGCAGGGCTCAATGAATGACGAAGCAAACAGAGAAGACCCATCGACCACCCGGTTCGCGGACTGAGCTGACGATCAGGTATTCAAATGAGGAGGAGTGTTAAGGATTTTTGCCAGAGACACATCGACCTCAAAAGAGATGGTCCTTCCTCCTCCTCCTCAACGTCAGGGCGGGGGCGTCTCATGCCGTGCCTGGAGCGGCAACCGCCTGCGCGTCTCCGTCGACTGACGACGGGCGAAGGCACACGGACTGAGGAGACTACTGGAGGTTTCTGGTTCCACGTGTGCCGGCTTGCGGACGAGGCACTACCATGAGGCCCAGATGTCTCAATTTCGCAAGGATATTTTCACCGGCCGCTGGGTAATCTTGGCCGAAGCCGACGTGGTGCGGCCATCGGATTTCCACTTCAAGAAATTCGTGCGGGGAACTACTTTCTGTCCGTTCTGTGAGACCCATGAGGCTTCCACACCGCCAGAGATCTTCGCCATCCGGCGGACGGGTTCGCCGGCGGACGGGCCGGGATGGGCGGTCCGCGTGGTCCCGAACTCGCAACTGCGGCTGAGGATTGAAGGTGAACTGCGGCGGCGCCCTGAGGGGTTCCACGACCTGATGAACGGTGTGGGTGCCGACGAGATCGTCGCAGAGACACCCCGGCACGACCGCAGCCTCCACGAGTTGGAGGTGAACGAGATCGCGGATGTCATCCGGACCTATGTGGCCCGCATCCTCGACCTGGAACGGGACAAGCGGATTCGGTACGTCCTGATATTCAAGAACCACGGCAAGGAAGCCGGGGCACACACCATTACGCACTCTATTTCGGAGTTGATGGCCCTACCTGTGACGCCGCGTCTCATTAAGGCGAAACTCATGGCCGCGCGCGACTACTTTGCTTTGAAGGAGCGCTGCATATACTGCGACGTTGTGCAGCAGGAACTCAGGGAGCGACGACGTCTGATCGCGGAAAACGACGATTTTGTGTGTCTTGCGCCGTTTGCCTCAGGTTATCCGTTCGAAGCTTGCGTGTTCCCAAAATTTCACAGCAGCACATTCAGCCGGATCAACGCCGTGCAGATTGAGAATCTCGCAAAGATCCTCCGCGATGTCCTGCGGAAATTGGACCACGCCCTAGGTGGTCCGCCCTACAACCTCTCGCTACAGGACAGGCCTTTCCTACGCCCACGCGAGGGCTACTGGAAGACGATCGAAGAGGACTTTCACTGGCACCTGGAAATCCTCCCGCAACTCATTGGACTAACCGGCTTCGAGCGGGCCTCCTGGTTCTTCTACAACCCAGTGCCGCCGGAGACTGCCGCCCGATGTCTCTCCTGCTGACAAGCGCAGCTCCCAGCCGCCTGGCGTTGCGGGACACGGAGGTTACAGAAGAAAATCTAATCGACCGCAATGCGACGCAGCAGTTTGAAGTCGTCGAGAAGCTTAGCGGTGCCTAGTACGACACTGCATAGGGGATCGTCAGCGACGCATACGGGCAAGCCGGTTTCATCCCTGATCCTCTTGTCCAGATTTCTCAGGAGCGCACCGCCACCGGCAAGGACAATGCCACGGTCGCTGATGTCGGCGGAGAGTTCTGGCGGGGTGCGCTCCAGGGCCATGCGTATGGCGCTCACGATCGCTGAAACGCACTCGGCCAATGCGTCACGGACCTCGCTGTCATCAACGGTGATCGCCTTGGGCACGCCCTCTATGAGACTTCTTCCCTTGACTTCCATAGTCAGTGGTTTATCGAGGGCGTATGCCGAACCAATCTCGATCTTGATCTGCTCGGCCGTACGCTCCCCGATCAGCAGGTTATGTTTCCGCTTGAGATAATTCATGATGGATTCGTCCATGTGCTTGCCGGCGATACGCAGTGAACGCGAATACACCATGCCAGACATGGAAATGAGAGCGACGTCAGTGGTGCCACCACCGATGTCCACTACCAGATTGCCGCCAGGCTTGTTGCAGGCAGACCGGCGCCAATGGCGGCCATCATGGCCTGCTCGACGAGATGTACTTCTGCAGCCCTGGCTCGGTAGGCCGAGTCCGTGACAGCACGCTTCTCCACCTGCGTGATTTCCGAGGGGACGCTGATGATAACCCGTGGATGCACAAGCGCCCTGCGCTGATGTGCCTTTTGTATAAAGTGGCTGAGCATCTTCTCGGTCACTTTGAAGTCGGCGATCACACCGTCCTTCAATGGTTCGATGACTCTGATTTTGCCTGGAGTGCGGCCCAGCATTTCTTTGGCCTCTCTGCCAACTGCTTGCACCTCACCGGTACTGTCGTCAAGAGCAACGGCTGAGGGTTCGTTGATTACGATGCCCCTGCCCCGCGCGTAAACACGTGTGTTCGTTGTTCCCAAGTCAATCGCCAGGTCTTCCGAAAACAAACTTGCTAGTGGGCGCAAATTGTGGAGGGAGACTCGCATTGCCCAATCCGTGTGCATAACGCAAGGGCCAAGGTTATTGAAAGAGTTGGCAAGCTGCCGAGCTTCGTGTTTGCGGGATCTGTGGGCGTCCGGAGATGCAGGGCGCTCAATTCCTTATGACTGATCCAGCTGACGAGCTCGAGGCAGCGCCTACGTCACTTCCCACATATTCAGTTTAGTGCTTGGCGTCGGAGAGTCAGTGATCTTGAGTCGTGCGGCCTCTCCAACCCGGCAACAGCGGTGATTCTCGCGATTGGAGTTTTTGCATGCTTGTCTGCTGCGATCCCGCATCACAAACGTCTTGAGAGTGTGTAAAGTGTGCCGCTTCCAGAAAACGATGCATGTCGATCGCCAAATTGATGGATCAAAGAACGCGGCTCCTCGTTCGACCCGTGAAACAGAAGCCGCCGGGTGGATGTGCTCGGAAGGAGGTCGCCCAATATCACTGCAAAATCCCGGCAAAAGGTGCCTAATTAAGAGCAAGAAGCCGTAAGCCAGAGGTTCTGCAACGGATCCGCTTGGTGGCCGCCGAGGAGGCTTGCCGTGAAGACTTTAATGCACCTCAAAAGGTCCGGAGATAGCTATTTCCACGGACATCCGTTCCACACGATGTTTTCGCTTATCGCAGGCTTCGTTTTCGTAGTCTTGGTCGTCTTAATGCTCGCACTCTTGGCGAAGTAAAGGAGGGGTCGGTCGGAAATTAACGGCTTCAAAGAACAATAGAAGAGAAAGCTTCCAGCGGAGTTCGGCATGTCTGGATTTCCTGTGCAGCTTCGGTGGAGCCAGTTCGTAGGCGTCCTTCGCAAGCTCGGTTACAAGCCCGTGAAGTCGCATCGGGGTTCAGGGAGGGTGTTTTTCAACCCGACACGAACGCCAAATCTAATTCTGTTCCATGAACCACACCCAGGCGACACACTACACAAGGGAACATTGCACGATTCGCTTCGCAAGCTTCAGCTCAGCCCAGACGAATTCGTCCGGTTGCTCAAAGGACGTTGAGCGACGACCATATCGCCTGGTCCAGGGAAGATTCATTCCCACCGAGCACCATGTCGAACCTTCGCCGAAGAAGAACGTGCGAATCAATGCTGAGTATCCGTCCATGCAGTTCATCGGAGGCCGGACGACAATAGCGCACAAGCTGCCGTTCGGTCCCAATCGCGGTGACTTCAACTTGTGAAGGAGGATCTATGGTAGGAGCAGCTAAACCAAAGGGAAGTTCTCTGCATATTGGATTGAACCGAGTTGACCCAACTCACTACGTCGACTGGAAAGGGGAACTTGCAGCCTGCGAGAACGATGCCCGAGACATGGAAACAATCGCAAAAGGCCAAGGATTCGCTACCCAGTCACTGTTGACGAAAGCTGCCACTTCCACTGCGTTGCTGGACGCAATCGAAAGGGCCGCCAAGGGACTGGTCGAGGACGACTTTTTCTTGCTGACGTACTCGGGCCACGGCGGCCAAATTAATGACGTTAACAATGATGAGCCCGACGGCCTAGACGAGACGTGGGCGCTGTACGACCGCGAGCTGGTCGATGATGAACTGTACGCGATGTGGTCGCATTTCCGGCCCGGTGTACGAGTTTTCGTTTTGTCCGACAGTTGCCACAGCGGGACTATGACCAAAGCCATGTTTCTAAACCCCGCACCCTTCCTTCCTAATTTGGAAACGCGCGTGCGCGCAAGCACAGGCCCCAATCTCAGGCCCAAGTTCCTGCCCCCTGACGTGCAATCGAAGATTTACAAGGAGCGGGCAACGCTCTACGACGCCATTCGCCAGAAAACCCCACGTAGAGAAAAGGTCAACCTAGAGTGCGGTGTTATCTTGATTTCTGCTTGTCAGGATAACCAAGTGGCAATGGATGGAACCAAGAATGGTCTGTTTACCGAGACCCTGCTGAAAGTCTGGGACAAGGGCAGATTCATCGGTGGCTACCACCACTTCCGTAATGAAATCGCCGGCTTTATGCCGCCAACTCAGAGCCCAAAATACACGATCGTGGGCCATCGGGAGCGTGCTTTCGAACACCAAAGACCGTTCATGATCACGGTGCCGCGCGTTGCCGCTGCGGCCTGAAAATAGACGAAATTGGTTTTCCCTAGGGGGCGCGAACCTAGCGCCCCCACATTGTGACGCTGGCGGAACGTAGCGGTGTCGTTCGTGAGTGCTGACACATGCCTTGGTGATGCATGCCACTGCGTAGCGGACCAGCACTGACAGAATTCAGATGTGTAAGTGTCTTTTTTCACGACAAGCCTCCATGACGGCTCGCCCTCGCCTCTGCCGATAGCGACAAAAGCCCGAGCGATGCTCCTTCAGCGCAAGATCCGAAGGAGGGTGTTATGAAATCTCAAAGGCGTCCCACCAGCAACAACCTGAGCCACCCCATTCGCGTCCAAATTAGCTGTTTGACAACATTCCCCACATTGAAAACATTGGGCATAGCCCAACTCTGATCCTGGACGCGCATCTGCGCTCCGGCCCAGGCCGAAGTAAGTGCTTCCCGCG
>JBEKDG010000118.1:0-3831 GCA_050014475.1 Terriglobales bacterium
GGGGGGGGGTCCAGTACTATAGAGTTACTGCCTTATGAGTTAACATGAAGGAGTAGAGGAAAACAGGGTGTCCACTCGTCGCGTTCGTTGCGATGAGCGGGATTGCCGCCTACTCCGCCTGCTTCGTGATATTAAGCAGCACCCCGACGCACATCAGGGTCACGAATAGCGACGATCCGCCGTAGGAAACGAACGGCAGCGGAATCCCTTTAGTCGGCATCAGCCCCAGCACGACGCTGATGTTGATGAAGGCCTGTAGCACGATCATGCTGGTGATCCCCACGGCGAGAAAGCGTCCGAAGTTGTCCTGCGTGCGCAGCGCCGCGCGCGTTCCGCGCCAGAGGAAGATCGCAAACAGGATGATGACGGCGAGCGCGCCGACCAGCCCCAACTCTTCGGCGGTGACGGCAAAAATAAAATCCGTGTGCGGTTCGGGAAGATAAAACAATTTCTGCTTCCCTTCCATCAGGCCGAGTCCGGTCACGCCGCCGGTCGAGACCGCAATCAGCGACTGGATAATGTGGAAGCCAAACCCCTTCGGGTCGGCGTAAGGATTCAGGAAGGCGAGAATGCGGTCTTTCCGGTACGACACGTGAAAGATCAAAAAATAAAGCGGCAGCAGCGAGGCCGCGAAGGCGTATCCGAAGTAGCGCAGGCGGATGCCGGCGATGAACAGAACGCAAGCGGTAATACCCGCGCAGGCGATGGCGGTGCCGAGATCCGGCTGAAAAACAATCAGTCCGAGAAAAACGGCGGTGGGCGCGACCGCGGGAATCAGCGTATTGCGCCAGTCGTCCATGGCCTTGGTCTTGTTTTCGAGAAACCACGCGAGAAACAGGATGAGTGCGGGCTTGGCTAGTTCCGAAGGCTGCAACGAAACTGGCCCCACGTGAAACCAGCGGTGCGTGCCGTGGGCGCGATCAAGAAAAAAAACGGAGATGAGCAGAAGCGTGGTAAAGCCCAGAAACGAGAAAACCAGCGCCGGATGCTGCAGGCGCTTGTAGTCCACCTTCATAGCGAAAACCATCACCGCGAGTCCCGCGACGGCCCACACCAGTTGCTTCAGCAGAAATTCGTAGGCCGAACCGAACCGCTCCTTGGCCATCACGGCGGAGGCGCTGAAGATCATGACCAGCCCGATAAAAACCAGGACCGTGGTCACGGTGAACATCCAGCGATCGACGCTGACCCGCTTGGCCATGGAGAATCCATTTCACCACGGAGAAGCGGAGACATGGAGGAGTTTCGGTCTTGGATTTCGGGAAGGGGATAACTGAGTTGGTTCCAACGCACCAACGTCCCTACGTGGATCGAGACATCGCCAGGGAATGCACTGTCTCTTTGAACACTCTGCCGCGGTGTTCGTAGCTTTGGAATTGATCGAAGCTGGCGCAGGCCGGAGCAAGAAGAACGACATCGCCCGGCGCAGCCGATTCGCTGGCGCGCCGGACGGCGTTTTCCAGAGTTTCCGCATGTTCGATTTCGGCAGCGCCCTGAATCTGCGATTCGATTTTGGCGGCTGCGGCCCCGATGGTGTACACGCGCTTCACTCGCTGTCGCAACAACTCATGGAGCACGGTATAGTCGCTGCCCTTATCCTTGCCCCCGAGAATCAGGTGGATGTTCGCGGGGAAAGATTCGAGCGCCTTGATGGTGGCATCTACATTCGTGGCTTTGGAGTCGTTGTAGTAATCGACGCCCGCGACCCTGGCCACAAACTCCAGCCGGTGCTCGACGGCTTTGAAATTCCGGACGGCCTGGCGGATCTGTTCGGGCTGGCAGCCGACGAGCATGCCGATCGAAACTCCCGCGAGCACATTTTCCAGGTTGTGCGCGCCTTTCAGCGGTACTTCGGCAAGCGGCATGATCTCGCGCTCGGTATGTCCATCCCGAAAATAGATATGCGTGCCGCGGGCAAAGGCTCCTTTTTCGATCTCCTTCTTTCGGCTGAACCAGAACAACTGCGCGCGCGTGCGATCCGACAATCCAGCGGTCGTGGGGTCATCGGCGTTGAGGACGGTGAAATCATCCTGTCGCTGGTTCTCGAAGATGCGCGCTTTGGCGTTGACGTAATTGGCAAACGTCTTGTGGCGATCCAGATGGTCGGGCGTGATGTTCAGAATCACCGCGATGCGCGGACGAAATTCAACGATCGTTTCCAGCTGAAAGCTTGATACTTCAAGCACCGTCCAAGTCGCGGGCCCGGCCTGATCCACAAAACTGATGGCCGCTGTGCCGATATTTCCGCCCACCAGCGTGGAGAACTTTCCGGCGGCAATGATTTCGCCAGCCAATGAGGTGGTAGTGGTTTTGCCGTTGGCTCCGGTAATGGCAACGATCGGACCGGCCAGAAATTGCGCAGCGAGTTCGATTTCGCCGATTACCGGCTCTCCCAGGCTGCGCGCCTGCGCCAGTTGCGGCGCATCGACCGGCACACCCGGGCTAACCACGATTAAGTCTTGCCCGCGAAAGGTGCGGTCGCCGTGGCCACCGGTTTCGACCGTGATCCCATGCTCCAGCAGGAGCAGGATTTCATCGCGCAGCTCGGCTTCGGGCTTGGAGTCCGACACCGTGACGCGGGCGCCGCGCGACTTCAGGAACAGGGCCGAGGCCACGCCTGACTTGCCGAGGCCGACGACAAGGACGCGTTTGTGGTTGAGATCCATTAAGTTCATTTCACCACAGAGGCACGGAGAAAACCTGAACTCCGCTTTTGGCTCTTGGCTCTTAGCTCTTAGCCTTTAGCCAAGAGCTAAAAGCTAAAAGCCGATTTTCTCTGTGCCTCCGTGGTGGATTCTTTCATCTCAGTTTCAGCGTTGTCAGCGCAAACAGCGCGAACACCAGCGATGCGATCCAGAAGCGCACAATCACCTTCGACTCCGACCAGCCCAGCAGTTCGAAGTGATGGTGGATCGGCGCCATCTTGAAAATGCGTTTCTTGCGCAGCTTGTAGGAACCAACCTGCAGGATCACCGAGAGCGCCTCGACGACGAAGATGCCTCCGATGAACGGCAGCAACAGTTCCTGTTTGATCATGACGGCTACAGCGCCGATCGCGCCACCGAGCGCCAGCGAGCCGACATCGCCCATGAACACTTCCGCCGGATGCGCGTTGTACCAGAGAAATCCAATGGCGGAGCCGACCATGGCTCCACAAAAGATCGTGAGCTCACCGATCTGCGGCATGCGCTGCAATTCGAGGTAGGTTGCAAAAGTGGCGTGGCCGCTGAGGTAAGTGAGAACCGCGAGCGCTCCCGCCGCAATCACAGTGCAGCCGATGGCGAGCCCGTCAAGACCGTCGGTAAGATTCACGGCGTTGCTCGATCCGACAATCACAAGCACAACGAAGGCCACGAACGGAAGGAAGGCCAGCGGCCAGAGTTGGGGATGAGCCGCCCATCTTTGAATCACGAGGTCCGGGTGAAACTGCTTGAAGAATGGGACCATCAGCCTGGTGGAATACTCTCCGCGGTGCTGTAAAGCGATCAGTGCGATCGCAATCAGGATGCTGGCCGCGGCCTGAAAGCCCAGCTTGGCGCGCGCGGTAAGGCCGAGATTGCGGCGGTGAACGACTTTAAGGTAGTCGTCGGCAAAACCGATCGCAGCGAAGGCCAGTGTGGAAAACACGGCGATCCAGACGAACGGATTGCTCAGGTCCGCCCAGAGCAATGTCGGCACCAGGATGGCGATGGCGATCAGCAAACCGCCCATGGTCGGCGTGCCCGCCTTTTTCTGATGAGCCTGCGGACCTTCCTCGCGAATGTACTGCCCGATCTGAAAATCGCGCAGGCGCCGAATCACGATGGGCCCAACGATCAGGCCGGTGAAAAG
>JBEKDG010000119.1:0-17784 GCA_050014475.1 Terriglobales bacterium
GGCTCGCAGCACGGAGGTCGCTATGCCAACAAAGAAGCTAAGAGAATTTCTCGATGGTCAGGGCATTAAGTATGTGACCGTCTCTCACCCGGTCGCGTACACCGCTCAGGAAACCGCAGCACTAACGCACGTAGTAAGCAAAGAGTTGGCGAAGACGGTGATTGTGAAGGTCGATGGTGCGTTGGCCATGGCTGTTCTTCCCGCTTCGTACGAGGTCGACCTTTCTCGGTTGCGAGCAGCAACCGGAGCAAGAACCATTAGTCTCGCCAAGGAAAAAGAATTCAAAGACCAGTTCCCGGAGTGTGAAATCGGAGCCATGCCGCCCTTTGGAAATCTGTACGGGATGGCTGTTTTTGTGGACGAAAGCCTAGCCAAGGACAAAGAGATAGCGTTCAACGCTGGCTCGCACAACGAGTTGGTCCGACTTTCCTACGACGACTTCGAACGGTTGGTCAAGCCGACGGTCCTGAAGTTTTCGGGTCTACGAGATGTGGAGTCGCGCGGAGCATGGCACCTTTGAAAGCCGCTTTTTGAACTTGCTATGCCGGGCGGTACGAGGCGAAGACAACGCACTTTCAAGTTCACCAACGGTAAGATACCGCAAGATGATTTTTTCTCAGGAGATCAGGGACCAGGGCAGACGGCACGCAGTCGTGACCCATCATCGAGGAGACGGAGATGCGCTTTGACAATTTCTCTTTCGGCTCCCTCCAGATCGACGGCAGCACCTACGAGCATGACGTGGTCATCGACCGCGGGGAGATCCGAAACCGCAGGAAAACGCCGTCCAAGCAATTCCGCGAAGATTTCGGACACACACCGCTGTCCATTGAAGAGGACATACCGTGGAAATGCGCCCGGCTGGTCGTCGGCACCGGAGCATATGGCAGCTTGCCGGTGATGAAAGAAGTAAAACGCGAGGCGGAACGTCGTAAGGTCAAATTGCTGATTCTGCCGACGAGCAAAGCGATAGAGATATTGGAGAAAGACCCCGAAGACACCAACGCGATCCTACACGTGACGTGTTGAGTGAGAAACCCGGAACTTCGGGGTTTTCCGATGGGGCGCACCGCAGCCATAATTTTCGGCGAAGGTAAGACGGAGACTAGCCGAATATAGGCTGCCGGCCATAAGGAGTTGTGATGAAAGACGAAATTGGCCAAATGGCAGGCGCGATCTGGCACGCTCTCAACACTCACGGTGAGCTCTCGATCGCACAGCTCAAGAAACTGGTGGAGGGCAAGGCACCTCTCTTCGACTGGGCCATCGGCTGGCTGGCACGCGAGGGCAAAATCGTGATAACACCAAAGAAGCGATCCTTCAGCATCCGATTCAAATAAGCGCCCACCGGCTCGGCCGGCCGAACCTCTGTTCCGTACGTTCCCGCGTGCCTCTTCCCTTCAGCACCCGCAATTTCCGAGACCCGCATCTCCTGAACAATTCGTGACCTACCCAGCCTTCTTCCCCACAGTGTGAACGAGAATACGAAGGGCCGGGATCGGGTAACTTGCGCAGGATTTAAGTCGCACGTTCCGTTTTTCTCAAGGAGATAACGCGCTCGCTCTGGGGCGGTCGACGACGCTGAACAACCTTGCGGGCCATAGAGATTCCTCCTTGGCCCGCAGTTAGGCACACCTTCAGCACACTGCGAGTCAGCAGCAAGTTGAGCTTTCAGTTGGTTGGAGAGGCGGACGGCTGATCGGCCGTCAGACGCGCAGAACAAATGGAGGCTTCTGGAGCAAGCTGCCCAGGTGTCAATAGTCGCGGACGGCTCGCCAGAGCTCATGCCTCGAACCTGGCCTCCCGGGCGGCTGCGGCGCTGATAGTAGCATGCTGGTCCGCTGTGACGGAAGACGAGGTACTCTTCAGAAGAACCGCCGGCTGGTTATCCTTGGTGTAACTGTTCAATACTCCCCTGGTAACAGCAGAGTGGTTGCGGACCGATCGGCCTCGGTGATTATCCAGATCCTCTCGCCCGCCCCTGTCTTATAGCTGCTCAGTAACCGAAGCCCTTGAACCATGCCGTACTCATTCTCTGCAACATCAGCGGGATCCAGTTCTCCCCAATCCCCAATTGCGTGACGGGCCAGGAAGCAGCTAGCCGGCTGCTGCGATCGCTCCAATGCAGCTAGCGCCCCCTGGCGTGGCCACAATCTGCCCGAGTGTTAATAATGTGAACATGACGGCAACTCCTCTCCCCATCGCGGACGAATTCCACCTGCGCAGGGCTTTTTGATTACTGGTTGGGAGGGGCGGCCGGCTGACACCGCCCCGCGGGCTAGAACGATTGAGACAACCGGGCTTCCAGGAATTCGCCCAGCGTGGCCGTAGCCTTGAACTGTGGGATAGGATCCAGTTCTTTGAATGCAGAAGTGAACGCATTCGATAGACTCCAGATCGTTCGCGTCCGGAATTCCTCGTATTTCGGCTCGAAGTAGAGGTCATGCACGCTGCGGGCGAGGTGCTTGGGAGCTTCGAGTTTGCCCTCGACAAATGCCTCGTAGATGACCGCCTTCGCGGTGACGTCCGTCAATTCACTTCTCTGCCAGGCTTCCACTTGCTTTCGCATCGGCTCGAAGCTCCGCTGCATCCGGTCGACGCCAACCGAGATGCAGTCGAGGAGCGAGAACGACTTCGAGTGTTTCGCGAGCACCGGCGTGAACACGCCTGGGACAATGCGTCCGAATTGAGGCGGTCCCTCGTTTCTGTGGGATACGTCTTGTGAAGCCAGCCTGAACGAAGCGCGTTTGATACGAGATCGAGTCTCTTGTGCCGAAAGCTCGCCCTTAGTGCTCCGAGATTCGCTGATGTAGATAACTTCACAACCATCTCCACTTACGGCCACGCCTGATGTAGAATTCTAGCCTTGCCGAACTCGCGGGACCGCTGAGCACGGCAAGCTTCCTTCTGAGGCAGTAGTTTGCGTCACGAAGTCTTCATTAGTTACAGCCACAAAGACGCTAAGCATCTCGCAGAGCTACGCCAGTGTTTGGTTCCTTTTGAGCGTGAGTGCGGCGTTACGATCTGGGACGACCACAAGATCCAGCCTGGCAGCCCCTGGCAGATTGAGATCGAAGGAGCGCTGAAAAGAGCGAAAGACGCCGTTCTGCTTGTTACAGCGAATTTCGTGGCCTCCCGCTTCATTACTCAAACTGAACTTCCCACCATCCTTCAAGACGCTGAAAAGGGGGGACTGAGAATCCTCTGGGTAGCAGTTAACGCCAGCGCCTACTTGGTGACCGATATTGCCAAGTACCAGGCAGTAAACGATCGAACTGGACCCCTGGATACCATGAGGGGATACCAGAGACGGGCTGCCTGGGTCGAAATTGCTGAGAAGATTTTCAGTTTTCTTAAAGTCCAAGGAAAACCGCCAAAAGACGCGGAGCCTAGGAAATTCGTTCTGTTGGCCCAAACTACCGACGACGTCGAAGACGAGACCGATCAACTACGAAGCTACCTCAAACAATACGATGATGAAATCGTAGTTCTCCCTGTGGCGGACTATCCGCAAGGAGGGAAAGCATTCAGGGGAGCGTTTGAGCGAGACCTTGCGCAAGCGAATTTGTTCGTTCAACTGCTAGGTCGCCGAGCAGGACGCATACCGCCTGACCTGCCTGAAGGGTACACTTGGTACCAATTTGAAAGGGCTAGAGCTGCGTGCATTCCCACCATGCATTGGCGGCAGCCCGAACTCGACACCACTGCTGTGAACGATGAGCGTATAGGAAAATTCTGACGGCGGAAACGGTCGTAGCATCCGGCGTTGAGGCGTTTAAACGCCAGATCTTAAACTGGGCTCGCAAGCGTCAGGCCCTTCCTGTGCGACCGGCACGATCTGCGCCCGCTGCTCGAAGAAGACGCGAAGCAGAACGGGCGTTGTTGCATCTACGGCAAGGGCGCCTCGACTTCTTCAAGCACCCACTGGTTGTTCGCTTCGAGATGGCAGTCGTAGCCGTAGAAGCGGTTGTTGAATACGTGCTGGAACAAACACGCCCGCTGCTCCCGCATGATCGGGTTCCCTTCGACGGGCTGGAAATCTCCATCCGGCGAGTCCGCCGCAAAGACCTTCACCTGCCACTCGCCTTCGGGATCGGTGGTGTAGCGGTGCGGATAGATTTCCGTGGCTAGGTAGTACAGATCTTTTTTCTTTCCGCTGGAGAGCTTCACGCCCTTGACATGAAGGAGCGTCGGAGCCGCAACGGTTTCGGTAGTCGTCATCAGGACTTTTTCCGGCGCCTTGTCCAGATCCAGAACGGACTGCGCGCTCTTGCTGATGATTTCGAAGTGGTCACGATCGTTGCCGCGGTAGAAAGTCAGGTAAAAGCGGCCGGTGCGCGGGTCGCGGATTAGATTCGGGTTCTGGTTGCGCTGGTTGGGAACACCCTGGACGAGGACTTTCTCTTCTGTCAGGTGGACGCCGTCGCGCGAACTGGCCAATACGATGTGGCTGCTGGGTGTGTCGTACTCGCGCGTGATGGCGAAGTAGAGCAGATCTTTGTGTTTGGGGTTGGCGTGGGCAAGAACCGAGGGCCATCGAGCATTTGACCACAGAGGGTTCTGGTCATCCTTCGTCCAGTTGACCAGATCGTTGCTGCGGGCGAGGCCAATGCCACGGCCTTCATTCAGCCCGTACCATCCCCAATAGCGAAAGCCGCCGCGCTTGAGTTCGAGAACGCTCATGGTGTGGGGAAACTCGTTCCCTTCCCACTTCTGAGCATCGGGCAGGACTCGCCGCGGAGTGGTGAGTTTGAGATAAGAAAAAGCTTTGGGCTGCTCGGTCTGCGCAAACGCGGCGATCGTGAAAATGACCGCAAAGAGCACTCCAGCCGCCGTCCCTCGAAGCCGGGGATCAGCAATCTGCAAGGTTGACATGCGTTCTCCTGTTCAATGATTCCGGATTAATTCATCGTTCACGATCGTGCATTCGTTCGTTTTGTTTCTGGTTCGAGGAAGCCGTGTTGATGGTGGACCAGAACGATCCCGAGGACGGGTCGTAGGGAACCATATCGATGGCGAACTCCCAGCAAGAGCCGCCGCCAGCCGAATTCGTAACGTTGGGATGGCCGAGAACGTAGCCGACGCCGTTGGTATCGTCAGCAGTGACGCCATGAATCGGTGCGGGAACGCCGGTTTGCCCGGTACATCGCGCACTCTGCACCACGCAAAAACCGCACAGTAGGACGTGCTGCAGCATCCGGTAGAAGTTCCTGCGTTGCATGACTCGTCCAGTGGCAACCGGTTCAATCCGTCCGGCTGGGGACAGGTTCAGTCAAACCCTCCCTGTTCAAAATCGTTGCATTGGTGATGATCGGTTTCGCCCAGAAGCCGACGCTAAGAACGCATCCAAACGTTACGTATAGAAAAGCAACACCGGCGCGGAGACCGGCGAAATCTCCGATGCGGCCGATGATCACCGGCACGACCGCTCCGCCCATGATTCCTGTGCTCAAAATTCCAGCGAAAGGCCCGTGGTGTTCTGAAACCGAATTCAATGCCAGTGAAACCAGCACCGGCCACATGATCGAAGCAAAAAGGCCAATGGCCGGAAACGCGATCAGCGACACGCGCGCTGGACCAAACAACGCCGCCGTCAGGCAGAGCAACGCACCGATGCAGAAACCGATCAAGACTCGCCGGCTGTCGAACAATTTGAGTAGTCCCATGCCCACGAAACATCCAGCCGTGAGCATTCCCCAGAACCAGGAGACGGCGGTCGCGCCAGTCGTATGCGGGTCGTAACCGTGATACTGAGCGAGAAACTTCGAAATCCAATCGGCAGTTCCCTGCTCGCATCCCACGTAGGCAAAGACACACAGGAAAAACGCCCACACCATCGGCTTGCGCAGAAGGCTGCCATACATCTGAAGAGAACCAGCTGCTTCGTCGCTGGTGCGTTCGACGCGAGGGACGCGCGTAAACCCGAGTACGGCAATCATCAGCACCGTGAAGACCGCAAAGATCCAGTACATAGAGGCCCAGGGGAGCGCGGCCGGAGTGAGCCTGGAGAGAGTCTCTAGCAGCGGATTGCCCCTGGCAGAAGGCTTGCCCAGGTTCTCCACGAGATAGGAGTAAATTCGCGGGCTGGCAAAGGAAGCGGTACCAAAGATCAACTGCGCGAATGCGGAGTTGAAGGCGAAGTGCTCTTCGCCGCCCGCCACCCGCAACAGCGGATTGATGGCAACTTGAAGCGTCGCCATCCCCGCCCCCATGATGAACAGCGATCCGACCGCAACGTGGTAAGTGGGAAAGAGCGCGAAGCTCAGGGATCCGATGGTGCCGGCGAGGAAAGCCGCAATCATCACGGGTTTCTCGCTAAAGCGTTCTACCCAAAAGCCCGCCGGAATTGACATCACGCCATACGCAATAAAAAAGGAGAAAGGCAGGAGAGCCGCGGCTGTGAGGCTGACGCCGAAGCTGCTGATGATGTCGGGCACGATCGGCCCCAGAATGTTGGTCAACAGCGACATCACAAAGAATGTCAGGAAGACCAAGCCGACCATGTAGCGATTTCGTGCCATAGTCACAAATCCTTCTTTGCTGCTTTTACTCTGTCGTTGTAACTTTGCTCGCCAGTTCGAAGCGGCCCGGCTCGCGCCCGGCCTGAAGCGCCAGTGCCAGTGTGATCATCTCCACCGGCAGAATTTCCAGGATTTGGCGAACGCTCGGACCGTGCTCCGCGATACGGCAGCAAGGCAAGGAAGCATCTTTATCGACGAGTTCGGCGCGCTTTTCCTGCTGGTGAATGTCGTGGAGCAAGCGCTGGTTCAAGTCCCGCGTCTTGGCATCGCCGGCGAAGACGAGTACGAAGGTTTCACTTCCCAGCATTTCAAAAGGCCCGTGCCGGAATGCGGCGCTGCTCATGCCCTCCGCGTGAAAGTGATCCGACTCCTTTACGATCAATGCGCCGGTGCCAACCGTGGCCAATGACGCTCCGCGACCGACCAGAAAGAGGTGGCGCGTATTCTTGAGTACCTGAGCCAGAGTGTGAACATAGTCCTTCCAATGGGCCAGATAGGCGGCGGCAGCAGGACAGGCGTGCTTCAATTCCTGGCGCGTGCGCCGCAGGTCACGTTCGCAAAGGACATCCCCCAGCCATTTCAGCGCCATGAGTGCGGTCACATAGGTCTTGCAGGACACGGAGAACTCGTTGCCTGCCTTGGTGAGCACGGCGGCATTAGCGTGTTTGGCCAGCGGGCTGTCGGGCGTGTTCGTCACGGCGATCACGGAGCAACGTTTGCGGTTCGTTTGTGCGAGACGAACCATCTCCGCGCTTTGACCGGACTGCGACACGGCGATGATCAGCGTCTTCGGATCGAAGAACCGGTGTTTGTAGTGCACTAACTCCGAAGTCTCGACCATGAGCGCCGTGAATCCCTGGCTGATCAATTCGAGATTGAGCGGGTGAAGAGCATGGAACGAGGACCCCATTCCGGTCAGTACTACCCGGTGAAATCGGCCTCGGTTCAGACGCTGGGCCAGGCCGAGCAGCGGCTTCGAGGTTTGCAGATTGGCGAGCGTATTCTCCAGAGCCTGGGGCTGATGGAGAAGGTCACGAAGATATTCGCCTTCGATCGTTGCGAGGTCATCAGGCACGCGAGCCTCCCTCTGGATTGAAGCGGTGATGCCACACGCGCGCGGCGCCGATGAGATTGGCGTCTTCCCCGAGAGATGCTAGCGCTAGTTCTGTTTTCTCGAATGGAACATAGCGACAAGCTCCGGAGATGGTCTTGCGAATTGTCTCGAGGAACAGAACCGCGCTTTTCATCACGCTGCCGCCGAGCACGATGGCGTCGGGCGTGAATAACGTAATCAGGTTTGCCAAGCCGAGGCCGAGATAGCGAGCTTCTCGATCGACCGCCTGTTGAGCCAGCGTGTCACCCTCGCCCGCCAGTTCGCAGATTCGCTTCGCGGTCAGATGGGCAGCGTGCGGATAATCCTTTGGCATCTGGCTCTCGAACCAAGCGACCATGGCGGGACCCGCAGCCAGAGACTCCCAGCATCCGTGGAAGCCGCAAGAACAAGGAGGCCCCGACGCATCGATGAGACAATGGCCGATCTCGGGGTGAGCACCATCCACGCCGCGATAAAGGTGCCCGTCGAAAATGACCCCAGCGCCGATTCCTGTACCGACGGTGATGTAAATCAACCGCTTCTTATTCCGGCCCGCGCCCCAACCGGCCTCGGCCAGAGCAGCGGCGTCGGCGTCGTTCTCCATGGCGGCGGTGACCTGGAAGGTGCGAGAAAGATCGTTAACAGGATTTTCGCCGCGCCAGGCCGGGAAGAAATTGACTTCTCCAAACTCGCCAGTGAAGGGATCGATTGGGCCGGTGCTGCCGATGCCAATGCCGGTGATCTTCTCGCCGGCAACGTGAAAGGTTCCGCGCAGCATCTGTTCAATGCGAGCGAATGCTTCCTTGTAGCCACGTTCCGCATCCGTGGGGCACTGAGCGCGGGAAAGCACGTGGCCGTTGTCGTCCACCATGCCGACCGCGATTTTTGTTCCACCGATGTCAATTGCTGCAATCACGCATTCTCTCCCTGAGCGCTACTTCCACTCCACGATCGTTGCTTCGTAGGGCTCGAGATCCAACTTCCAGCTCGAGCCCTCGATCGGCAGCGCTTTGGAGTTCTCCGGCGCGAGTTGCCGGGCTGATTTCACGGGGAGGGATGAAGAGATCGTCACCTTGTGGGGTTGCGCGCTGTGATTGACGACGAAGGCGTATCCCCGATGGTCGCCCTGCAACGCCGTCACTTCGACCGACGGCTGGTCGCTTCGGAACGCTGGCTTGACGCCGGTCCATTCGCGAAAAGCTTCGTAGATGCGATGTGTGTTCTCTTCCTTCTCAAACGCGGCGGGAACACCGGCAAGATAGGTTTCGATCGGGTATGCGGACAACAATGTCTTACCTGAACCCAGGGTGTTGATGACGAGCGCGGGACGGCCGTCCTGATCGACGGCGATGACTTTTCCGCCCTTCACCTCGAGCAACGAACCCCAGACTCGCTGATTGGCTCCGGGCACGTTGAAGTGAAAAGTGTCGCCGGGTTTGAGACCGCCAAACGGCTCGGTCATCTTCAGGGTGACCTCCGATGCGGGCGCCGCGTCGACCAGGCGCGCGCCGAAAATCTTCTCCATGTCGGGGATGGCGGCGTCGGCAGCAACCGACGCGTAGAGGAAGCCCCCGCCTTCCACGTACTTCTTCGTTTTCTCATAAAAGTCAGTGTGCACGTGGACAATGTTGCTGGTCGTGCTGGTGAGTGGAGACGGCAGGAAGAGCATGGGGTATCTGGACCAGTCGCTGTACTCGCGCGGGAAATCCGATTTCAGCCCCGCGCGATGAGCAAGAACGAACGTGTTCACCGCGGAGCCCATCAGCCACTGGTTCTCGGCGCTCGTGTTCGGCGGTGCCTGACCGGCCACGGCGTCGCCATCAAGCTGTGAAACGTACGGCGTGACCTCGGGGCCAGTCAGGCCGAAGTGGGAAAAATCTCCGTGCGGCTTTGCCCATTCATCGGGGATGACGATGGCGATTTCAGCCGGAGCGGGCGAGACGTTCGCCAGATCCAACTGGCCGACGATTTTCGAGAATCTCTTGAACTCGGTTCCCAGCGGCTTATCTTGCCGGTCCCAGGTTGTCATCCCCCATTGTGTTTCTTGCGGAGTTCGAAGATACGGTGCCTTGCGATATTGCTGCGGTGACGCGTCGGTATAGCACCAGAGATCGACCCCGATCGAGCCCGCAGCGAGACCGGAATACATCTGAAGGCGGTCGTAAAGCGCCACCCGCTCCGGTGAGTATTGCGCAGTTGAGCCACCCATCTCGTGGATCATCGTTGGACGTCCAGCGCCCCGCGACAACGCAATCTCAAACGCCGCGCCATAAGTTCCGCGCTCGGAGAGCATGGGGTCGGGGAAGAGATCGGGACTGTAAATGGTGAAAGGATGCACGCTGAAGAAGTCGACCTCTTTGGCGAGGTTGTCGGAGCGGAAAGGCCCGTGGCCGATTTCCTCTCCGCTGGTTCCGACCACGATGGGATGGAGTTTGTCTTCGTGGCGAATCGCGCCGGCAATCAGCCGGGTCCAGTTGATGGCCATCGCATCGGTGGTTTGTGCCGGCACAATCCAGAACGGAGGCTCATCGGTCAGGTCCCAGGCGATGATCGCGCTCTCGTTGGCGTAGCGCCGGCCAAACTCAGCTGCGAGATTCGTCTCCAGCCGCAGCATCTCCGGATCGGCGTGGGGGTGTCGCCCGTGCCGCCAGGGCACGTCCCAATATGCCTCGCCCACTTCGCCGCCAATGAATAAGGACGGGTGCAGGTAGATCTGATACTTGTGCGCCAGCGAAACAAAGTAGTCGAGTTGCTGAAATGCAACCGGGTTGTAGTCTCCGGGACGGGGTTCAAACCACGCCCACATCATGTCGAAGCGGACGATGCTGTAGCCGAGTTCGTGCATCTTTGCGAAATCGGCTTCGATGTCCTTTGGGTCCCACTGCACCGGCCACTGCATGGCTGCTTTGGCCGGAACCCAGTGCGCTCCGACGGGCAGGAATCGTTTGCCGTCGCGCGTGAAGTACTGGCCGTCGAGATGAACGGCGGGCAGGCGTTTCGAATCGGCGGCCGCGTTGCCTTGAGAACTCTCGCTAGCAAAAATGAACGGCGAAAAGAGCACGAGGAAGAGTGCGACCAAAGTGATCGACAACCGTCGAGATATTCTGAACTGCATGCGTTCAAGCCTCCTGTAGCTCACTCGCGGCAAAGCGTAGCTGCACACCGCGGAATCAGGAACTGTTTTCGAATCGGCTCTAGCAAGCTGCTAAAACGAAATATTTACTGATACCTGGATCTGCCGGGATTCGTGCAGCGTGCTTGTGATCTGCCCGGCGGTTGGAGTGTCAACCACGTTATTGGGCAGCGCAAACTGAGGCATATTGAAGAGATTGAAAATCTCGCCCCGCAGTTCCAGTTGGCCCCTCTCCTTGAATTTGAAGTCCTTAAAGATGGAGAAGTCCGTATCGTAAAAAGCCGGTCCACGGAGGCTGCCGCGGCCTGCGTTCCCGAACATTGTGGCGTATGGCGTTCCAGTCGGTGGCTGGGGTTGACCAGGAGCAATGGCGGGAAAGGCGAAGGCGGCAGGATTGTACCAGCAGTTGACACTCTGCTGAGTGCCGCAGGGCGAGTTGGAGAAATCATAAGGATTGCCAACTCGATCGGGCCGCGGACCTCCAGAACCGGTATTGGTTGGATCGTACGACAAATAGGGGGTGAACGCCTGGCCGGAGTAGAGCGAAATGATGCCGTTCAACTGCCAGCCTCCGGCAAGCAAGCGCAAAGGCCCTGAGCCTTTGAGGTAGCGCCGGCCGGGACCAAACGGGAGTTCATAAGACCACGCCGAAGTGAACTGGTGACGAAAGTCGGGGGCGACGTTTCCGCGCTCGGCGCGCATGTTGTAAGTATTCTGCGGTTCACCGTCAGAGTTGGGCGTCTCGCTCTCGGTGGCCTGACCGATGGTGTGCTGGTAGGTGTAACTGTTGAGCATGCTCCATCCGTTGGAAGAGCGCTTCTCAAAACGAACTTGCAAGCCGTTGTTGATCAAACTGATATCGTGGCCTTCGGTGCGAATGGCGGCGATGTTGGGAACGGTGAAGACGTAGGGCCGTCCTTCGTTTCCAGTGAGGCCGGAAAAGTTTCGCCAGGTCGGCGTTGTGGCTTGGTTCAGGTTCCTCAAGTAAGTCAGATGCACGCCTCGCGTCCCAACGTATCCGACCTGGA
Source organism: Terriglobales bacterium (assembly GCA_050014475.1). Lineage (GTDB taxonomy): Bacteria > Acidobacteriota > Terriglobia > Terriglobales > Acidobacteriaceae > Acidiflorens. Next base: position 11,776 of record JBEKDG010000119.1, read on the forward strand.
GCACCATGTCCTTCATGAGTTGGCGCTCGATGTTCAGGTTCCATTCCTCGATGTAGGTCGTGGGATTGTGGAAGTACGCGGCGCTGGCGCGGCCACTGACATTGGGGTCGTTAATGTTCGAAAAAACAATGGGAGGTGGGCCCTGGGAGAGAATCATGATCGGAGTTGGTCCCAGAGACGCAGTGAATGACTGGCTGCCATAGACGCCGGGCGCCGGATTGTAGGCCAGTTCGGTATCGTTCTGGTCGGCTTGCATATCGTAAAAAATGCCGTAGCCGCCGCGCACCGCGGTTTTATTGTCAGTGCCCGGCGTGTACGCAAAACCGATGCGCGGGGAAAAGTTCTTCCAATTGGTGGCCACATCGCCGGAGTGGCTCGTGCCGGGCGTAACTCCAGGAGCGACAAACAGGCCGGTCGTAAAATCGAAGTTGGCCAGGCGATTGTGGTCTTCGACCATGGGGGTATACACGTCATACCGCAGCCCGAGGTTGAGCGTGAGCCTGGGAGAAACGCGGTAGTCGTCCATCAGATAGGTGCCAAACTCCCACCAACTCATGCCGTAAGTCCCAGTTTGTATGTCGCGGAACAGACCCTGCGTGTAACCGATGAGAAAGTCGGCCAGGGGAACGGTATAAGTGTTTGGATCGGAACTGGTGAATTGTCCGGTGTAGAAAAGATCTCCGCGGGGATTCTGAACTTGAAAGAAACCGTGACGGCGGCGGCGCAGGTCGCCTCCCATCTTGAAGGAATGGTGACCGTGGATGTAGGTGAAGGAATCCAGAAGCTGATAATTATTCTCGTGCAGGAGTTCAGGGAACCAGTCGCCGTTGCCCAGATAGTTCAAGCCGCTGATCTCGATGTTGGGCAGGCCGCCCGTGACGGGGTTATTCGGATCATTGATTCCGGGAATCCCCAATTGGGTCGCAAGCGGCTGTCCTTCAAAGAAGGGGATGGCATTGACCTGATAGCGCGTGTAACCGATCTTCAGTTCGTTGATCTTACTGGGTGAAAACGCATGCACATCGCTGAGCCCCGCCATCAGTGCTTTGTTGTTGATGTTGCCGGTGAATGAGCCTCCGCCAGCGATTCCCGGAAACGGGTCGGGCTTGCGATCGTCGACGTTGCCGTAGCTGAAGACGCCGAAAAGATTGTTTTTTGAACTGATCTGGTGATCGACACGAACGTCGAATGAGTCCTGATTGTTCCGGTCGACTGGATTGTAACGAAACAGATTACCGAGGCCGGGTGAAGGTGCCGGGAAAAGCGCGACAACATTGAGCGCCGCGGGATCGAGACATGCGCCGCCGGTGGGGCTGGGACAAGCAGGGATCACGTTCGGACTCGCGTTGTTATTCCCCATAAACTGATTGCCCGTCACTGGGTCAACGATGATCGTGGGAGAAGAACCGGCTAAGAGATCAGAAAAATCACCATGAACCTCTGAGGGATTAGGCACGGGAGAAATATACGTGTCGGAGGTGCGGATGCGCCGTCCCTGATAGTCAACGAAAAAGAACGTGCGATCTCGAATGATCGGCCCTCCGAACGAGCCTCCGAACTCGTTACGCTTGAAGGGCGGGATGGGCTGGGTGGGATCGTCGAAATAGTTCTTTGCATCCATGAAGGAGTTGCGAAGAAACTCGAATGCACTGCCGTGGAACCGGTTGGTGCCTGCCTTGGTCACAACGTTGACGACCGCCCCACCCTTGCCAATATCGGCGCCGAAATTATTGGTTTGAACTTTGAATTCCTGGATGGCATCAATGGGAGGCTCGATCAGCTCGAAACCAATCTGTTGCTCGTTGTTGTCGAATCCGTTTAAGAGATAGTTGTTGTTGGTCGCCCACAGTCCATTCACCTGTATCGAACCGTTCCCGCGCTCGTCCTCGGGAATCTCACCCTGCTGCACGTTTCCGGTGCTGCCGGTGCTGGCAGGCCCCTTGTTGACCCCGGGGCTCAGATATGCCAGCTGCATGAAGTTTCGTCCATTGATGGGAAGTTGGTGAACACGGCTCTCATCGATCACCTGCCCTATCGACGAGGTTTCTGATTCGACCTGCGGCTCGGCGGCTGTGACCATCACCTGCTCGCTGAGGGAACCGACGACCAGGGTGAGGTCCACACGCACAACCTGATTGACATCGAGCTTGAAAGCTGTTTGCAACGCGGTCTTGAAGCCCTCCCGTTCCACCATCACGGTGTAGGTGCCCGGTTTCAGTTCGGTGGCGACGAATTCTCCCTGGCTGTCGGTGGCGGTTTTGTGGACCGCGTTGGTCTGGGTCTCAGTGACCGTCACAGAGGCGGCCGAGATCAGAGCGCCGGACGCATCCTTAATCGTGCCGACGATCTTGCCGGATTCCACCTGGGCTTGAACGAGTAAAACCGCGAAGAACACGAGCCCGGGTACAAGGAAAAGACGTCGTCGGGTAGCACAGCAAGGAAAAAAGATGACAGACATGGTGGCCCTCCGCTCGGGCAATTTGGTTATTCAAGAGCCATATAAACCTCCTATGTATATATGGTGTCAAGAAAAATTTTAGCGCAGCCATGGCGAGCTCCCATCGTATTCTGGATGTAATGCTTTATGATATTGTAAACAAGATAGTTATATGAATTAATGCGGACCTGATAAAACTGCGCAGCCTACGGCAGTTGACTTTGATATATACATTGTATACTATGTGTCTACCATACTGAAGGCTGGCAGCGAGGGTGGTCATGTCTAATGCGGGCGGCATTCCGGATCTGGTTACGACTGAAAAGCTGGGCCTCATGATCGACGGCGACAGTTTCGTTCCCTATTACGTGCAGATCGTGGACCACGTCCGCGAGCTCATCAAGAAGAACAAATTGCGCGAGGGGCAAACGTTTTGTTCGGAAGGCGAGATTTCACAGGCTCTGGGCATCAGCAAGATGCCGGTGCGCCAGGCATTTCAGAAACTGCGTTCCGAGGGACTGCTGGTGATCGCCAAGGGCAAGCGGCCAGTGGTGGGCTCGGGGCGCGTGCCCTGGAATTTTCAGCAACTCCGCGGCTTCAGCGAGGAGATGAAACGACGGGGTCTGGTGCCCTCCGCTCGCCTATTGAGCATAAGTCTTGAGGATCCGGACCTGGAGGTGGCGCAGGCATTGAAACTGGCTCCGGCAGAACGGATCTATCGTGCGCGGCGACTGCGGTCAGTTGACGGAGAACCGGTTGCCGTCGTGACCAGCTATCTTCCCGCGCGAATCTTCGTGGGCATCGATCAGCAGGATCTCGAGAAGCAGTCTCTCTATTGGATCTTTGAGCACACCTACAAACGCAAGCTGCAATGGGCGGAAGAATTGATTGGGGCTGTGGTCGCAGGAGAAGAAGAGGCGACCGTGCTGCAGACGTCACCGGGCAGCGCGCTGCTGCTCATCAAAGAAACAACCTACGACAGCCAGAATGTGGCCATTGAGTATAGCGTGTCTTTGCTGCGCGGCGATCGGTACACTGCATCGGTGATCTCAGTGCGCAAGAGCTGATGTGCCAAGGGCGGCGGAAAATTAGACCGGCAGGGCGGAGTAAAACTAGACCAGAGGAAGTGTTTAAGAAGGGTGTATCTCCTTCCCGTTACCCATACGCCGACAACGGCAACAACCGCATGGCCTGTTGCCAGTTGCCAAACCGATTCCAACTCCGCTGCAACCGCAGCAAGGTTTGCCGCGCATGATGAATCAGCTTGCCTGGGGCGTGGAAAATCAAAAAGCGCAGCCGTTTGGGGCGTGCCCCTCTCTGCCATGCTTCCACCTGTTTTCGCATCGGCTCAAAGTTTCGCTGCATTCGGTCAACACGAACTGAGATGCAGTCGAATCGACGAGCGAGAACGACTTTGAGTGTTTCGCAAGCGCTGGGGTGAACACGCCTTAGACAATGTCTCCGAGCCTCTGATGTTCCGTCTGTTTAAGACGTTCCAATTGAAGGATGGGGATCCCCGCAAGTGCTTAAATCGGATGGCTCCTCTGGTGGGATTCGAAACCAACCGTGTCTTCCAGGGTGAGCAACCGCCCGTCGTGAAGATGGGGCGGTGAGTCTTTCACACCGCGCAGCGGAAACGTTTTGATGGGACCGTCATGTGAGGCCATCATGCCGCATTGTGGGCAGTTGACGGGCTACACGGAAAGAAGCCTGCCATTTCCGGGCAGTGGGCGCCCGCCAAGCCGGTCCTGAGATTCGCTTCGAGGAAGCCGGGCGACCGGCTGGCAGCCACACCGGAGAGATCCCTCGAAGCCGGTCTCTGGGCAGTTTTGTCGTTATTGAAGACTTCGAGAGCCAAAGCGCAGCACCGCAGCGAGACTATCTTTGGCGCGTGTTCAGCTTGTCGAGTGCGCGCTTCAACTCTTCAAGCTTCTGTCCAGCCTCGCCGAGCTTGCCTTCCGCCGTCAGGCGCTGGTAGTCGGCAAGGTCTTTCGCGGCTTCCGCGATGAGCGCGTTGAGATCCGCTGCGGGCTGGGGCGACGCGGCGGATGCCGGTGCGCCTCGCACCGGCTCCGCGGGGACTGACGCGGCGCTCATCGACGAAACCGCTCCGCCAAAAAGGGCCGCCATCGCCGACTCGAAGGTTGGTCCGTAGGCAAGCCGATCTTGCAGCGCGAGCACGACCAGACGCAACTCCGGCATCGGACTGCGCTCGGCCTGCAGGTAGATCGGCTCCGCATACAAAAGCGCACGCCCGGTCGGAATCACCAGCAGGGCCCCGCGCCGCACGTGCGAGCCTTGCTGATTCCACAGCGTCAATTGTCCGGAAAGCTGCGCGTTCTGATCGATTCGCGCCTCGATTTGCAGCGGTCCGTCGACGAGCTTTGTCTTGGGAAAGTTGTAAACCACCGACGTACCGTATTGTGCGCCGTCGCTGCGCCCGGCAATCCAGCCAATCAGGTTATTCCGGTTGGCCGGCGTGAAGGGCAGAATCTCCACGAACTCTACACCAGTTTCGCCCGGCAGTTTCATCAGCACGAAGTTCGGCTGCATCGCCTGCGTTATTTGCTGACCCCCCTCGCTCATGCCGACTTCGGTGGCGACCGTCCACAGATCCTCACGGTTGTAGAACGCTTCCGGATCCATCATGTGATACAGACCGTACACTTCCGCCTGCAGTTTGAGCAACAACTCGGGGTAGCGCACGTGCTTGCGCAGCCCGGGCGGCATCATGGCCGCATCCTTGAACAGACTCGGAAAGATGCGGCGGTAGGCTGCGATGATCGGATCCTCCGTATCAAACACGTAAAACGTTGTCGTACCATCGTAGGCGTCGATGACCACCTTAACGCTGTTCCGCATGTAGTTAATGGGATTGTTGTCGAGACGATAATGGCTCGAGTACGGATAGCTGTCTGAAAGCGTGAACGCATCCATGATCCACGACAGCCGGCCATCGTCGCCGAGCACGATGTACGGATCCGGATCGTAGGTGAGCAACGGCGCTAATGCCGATACGCGATCGCGCACGTTGCGCCGCATCAGCAGCCGGCTATCCTTGTTCACGTCATCGCTGAACGGTAGCTTCGCGAGGTCGCCGCGGTCGAGCGCGATGATGATGCGGCGCAGGAAACCGCCGAGGACGATGCCGCCGTTGCCCTCGTAGGACGTCAGGTTGTTGGTCTGGCCTTGCGGGTAGTTGAATTCCTTCTGCCGTGTCTTCACGTAGACGTCGGTATTGGTCAACTCGCCGAAATAGACCTCTGGGCGCGTCACGGTTAGACCACGCACCGTGCTCTGGACGGGCATGTTGCTCAGAATCAGCGTGGGCAGCCCTTCCGGCGTGAACCCATTGACTGGGTTCATCGTGATGCCGTAGCCGTGGGTGTAGATCAGCTTCTCGTTAATCCAGTTGCGGCTGCTTTCCGGGAGCTTATCGACGTTCAGTTCGCGCGTGGCGAGCATCACCTCGCGAGTCGTGCCGTCAATGTCATATCGATCAATATCGATGTCGGGGAAGTCGTAGTAAGTGCGGATTTCCTGAATCTGACGCAGCGTGTCCTGGAGTGCGC
>JBEKDG010000120.1:0-28315 GCA_050014475.1 Terriglobales bacterium
CGTGCGGCTTATGGCCTTCGCGGACCGGCCTTGATCGTCAGACCAAGGCGTGCTGGAGATCTCCCGGTTCTCGTGCATGTTGTTTCTCAGCGTGCGCGGGTTCTCAGACTACGCAGGACCGACAGTCCACTCGCGATTGGCGTGGCTGCCGTGTTGCCTTCCTCCTACTCGGAATGAAGTCGGCATCCTGATCTACGGGCTTTTCGCAGCTCAATGGCCCCGCCCACCGATGCCTCTGGTCTACGCTTCAAAAGACACCTCACGATGTCCCCGGCAAGACTCGAGGTCAGGATGGATTCGCTACTTCCTTTCCTGTAGGGCTCTTGCATCCCCTACAACATGCCGGTTTAACCCGGCGCACTCCTGTTTGCCCGTGATCCGGGTTGCATGGCGGACCGCTCAGGGGTTCTAACCGTTAATTTACGGCGAGAACCACCAAGGTGGCGTCGTCCTGGAATTGCGCGCCGCAGAAGTCCGACACCTGCGCGAGCAGTTGCTTGTTAAGCTCAGCAGCGGAGCTGGCCGCGTGCGCTTTGCCGACTGCGGCGACCCTCTCCACTCCAAACTCTTCGCCTTGAGCGTCCTCGGCTTCGGTGATGCCGTCGGTAAATAGAAGCAACCTGTCTCCGGATTTCAGATTGACGCTGAAGTCCTCGTAATTCCACAAGGGGAAAACCCCGAGCACCGCGCCGCCACGATCCAGGGTATGCACAGCGCCGGCCGAAATGAGAATAGGATAGGGATGGCCTGCATTGCAGTAGCGAAACGTGCGTGTATTAGCGTCGAGAACGCCGCAGAAGAACGTGACGAACTTGTTCGCAGCGATGCTTTCGCACAACATGCCGTTCACGATCCCGCACACGCGCGCCGGACTATCTAGGTCGCGCACGGATGCGCGAAGGCTGGCCTGGACATTAGCCATAAGCAAAGCGGCGGAAACTCCCTTGCCGGAGACATCGGCAATGCAGATGGCCAGCCTGTTGCCGTCGAGCCGCAGCACATCGAAGTAATCTCCACCCACCGCGTGCGCCGGGCGCCAGGCGGTGGCTACGGCGATTCCCGGAAGCTGTGGAATTTCCTTGGGCAAAAGCGACTGCTGGATTTCGCGGGCGCGTTGCAATTCCTGCTCGTGAATTTCCAGGCGGGCCGAGCCCGACTGGACCATGCGCTGCAGCTCGACGTTGCGGCGCTCGAGGCGCGCCCTCGTCTTGCCGTAGAGAAAATTCGTAACGCCGTAGACGAGGGTGATCAGGAAGGGCAGCTTCCAGCCGGTGGCGATCAAGTTCCCAAGCGATTGCGGAACAGGCGGGGCAAACCACCAGACAATTACGCTGGTCAGCGCGTAAACGGGAAGCATCACGACGCATAGCACGGCCAGGAAGATCAGCCAATCATAGCGAGAAGGCTTTTCGTACAGAAAGTGCAGCCATTGCACCGGAGGCGAAAGGAAATTGCCGATGCACAGCGAGTACAAGATGACGGTGAAAGGATTTATGGGCTGGCCGATGGCCCAGAAAATCGCGCCGACCACGAGAGCAATGAACAGGTAAATGCCCTGATTACGGAAGAAAACGCTCAACGATTTGGCGTCAATGGTCATGTTGACCGGAATTTCCGATTTGGACCTCTGGCTTGTGCAGAGTACGCTTCCCCTGCCCTCGACACAACGAATTGGCCACCAAAGCAGGCCCCAGCGAGATCAGCGCGGTTCCGACGGCTCGCTTTTGCCGGTCTGATCGCATCCCAACCCATTTTATGCTCCTTAACTTAGGGATTAATCCCGAGTAGTCGACTTGGGGCAAGGTTTTCCCGATGCTTTGGCATTGCTCATAGCTGCGCGCGGAAGTTGCGGTGCGTCCGGCAGGAAGGGCGGGAGGAACATTTCGGCAACAGGGACTTGTATAGTGAGCCTATGAATCCGAGGCTGAGACTTCGCTACCTTGCTGCGTTTCTCCTTTATCTGGCAACCGCGATTGCGGCGCAGACGCCGCCGGAGGCTGCCCGCGAGTACACCGCGGCACATCGGGCGGAACTCGTGCAGCAGTTTAGCGAATTGCTGTCGATACCGAACGTTGCCGCCGATCCGGCAAACCTGAAGCGCAATGCCGACCTGCTCGTCGCAAAGCTCCGGAAACGCGGCATCGATTCCCGTCTGCTCTCTCTCCCCGGCGCGCCTCCGGTGGTCTTCGGGCAGATCGATGTGCCGGGTGCCCAACATACGATTGTCTTCTATGCACACTACGACGGTCAGCCGGTTACTCCGTCGGAATGGGATGGCGGCTCGCCCTTCACGCCGATAGTGCGGGAAGTAAACGGCGAGCAGCGCATCTACGCCCGATCGGCCGGTGACGATAAGGCGGCCATCTTCGCGCAGTTTACGGCGCTCGACGCATTAAAGGCGGCCGGGATCCCGTTGCGGGCGAATCTTCGCTTCGTGTGGGAGGGTGAGGAGGAAGCGGGCTCACCGCATCTGGAGCAGATCCTCAATGCCAACCGCGACCTGGTCCACGGCGATGTGTGGCTGGTGTGTGACGGGCCGGTCGATCAGAGCGGCGAACAGACGGTGGTCTTTGGAGCGCGAGGCGATGCGCATTTGGCGATCACCGTTTATGGGCCGCACCACGGGTTGCACAGCGGCCACTACGGAAACTGGGCGCCGAACCCGGCGATGATGCTGGCGCAGTTGCTCGCTGGGATGAAAGATGAAGACGGCCGTGTTCTGGTGCCGCATTTCTACGACGGAATTGAGCCACTCTCGACGGCTGAGAAAGAAGCGCTGGCCCGTGCGCCGGTGAACGACCGCATGCTGATGAATGCCTTTTGGCTGGGGCACGTCGACGGCGCAGGTGCGCATCTGCTTGAGCTGATCAACCAGCCTTCGCTGAATATCAACGGCCTCTCATCGGGCCAAACCGGAGCCAGAGCCGCCAATGTCATTCCGCCCAATGCGACCGCCGATTTGGACCTGCGCCTGGTGGTCGGGATCGACTGGCGTGCGCAGCAGCAACGCGTCGCAGACTACATTCGCTCCCGCGGCTACTTCATCGTGGACCGCGAACCGACGCAGCAAATCCTCCTGGAGCATCCGCGGGTTGCGATGGTTATGCGCGATGAGACGAGCTACAACGCCGTGCGCACGCCGATGGATCTGCCCATTGCGCGGGAGGTTATTGAAGCAGTGAAGAGCGCGCGCAAAAACGTGGTGCTGCTGCCCACCATGGGAGGGAGCGTGCCGCTGGGAGCGATGGAACGCGCCGCGCAGACGCGCACCATCACGGTACCCATCGCCAACTACGACGACAATCAGCACGCCGCCAATGAGAACTTGCGCTTGCAGAATCTGTGGGACGGAGTGGAAACGATGGCTGCGCTGCTCGAGATGAAGTAGCACGAAAGCGCACGTTACACCAACAGAATTTCGATTTCAGATTCCACAATTTCAAAACTACAGCCCCCTGGGGCGTTTACCGGTCCTTATCCTGGGGCAGACGCAGGCCCCCCCTCCTCATCAAGCAGATCGGTTGATGGAAGGGCGATTTTTTGCCAACTTACCCCTGAAGGGACCGGCATTTCTATACAAAGGTGTCTTACCCCTCTTAATACAGAATGTCGCGGGCACCATCAGCGCGGCCCACCTTGCCGCCGGGGGCCGAATGGCCTAAATGTCCCCACTTCGTCACTAACAACTCACGATCTCCGCGCTGGAGCGTCGTAGACGCCCGGTAGGTTTCTGGTACCCTTATTTCGTTTCCTGTTTAAGGATTATGTATGGTTCAGTTGAAAGCGACCTGCTTATGCAAAAGTTCGTTTATGTTGGGCATTCTTGTGTTGTCGGTCTGCGCTTTGACAGGAACAAGGGCCAGCGCGCAAGGGGATGATCTCATTAATGCAGCGAGCAAGGGTGACTTGTCTTTGTAAGCGTTCGACCAACACACCTGTTCGAGGAGAAGTGTCTGCCCGACCGTCGATCTTAGGCATGGCAAGCGCCTTGCCCTGACGCCGCAGACCTGCGTATTGTTACGGAGTGAAATTTCCGCGATGTAGTGGAATTCTGCTCCACTTCACTTCTCTGCCCGGCCGCTTCGGCATCGGCGATCTCGGCCCCTGCGCCTACGAATTCGCAGACTTCCTCTTCGCCGCCGGACAGAAGTTGTGGCAAGTACTGCCGCTGAATCCCACCGGATACGGCGATTCCCCGTACCAGTGCTTCTCCGCTTTTGCCGGCAACCCGATGTTGCTGAGTCTTGAGCGTCTGCGCGATCAGGGCTTGCTCCAAAAGTCAGACCTGGACCGGGCTCAGTCGCCGCCGTTTCCCGCAGACTTCGTCGACTACGGGCCGGTGATCGAATTCCGGATGGAGACCTTACGCCGGGCGGCGCAGGTTTTCTTTGCCGACGGTTCCCGCGCCGATCGCGCGGCCTTCGACCGTTTTTGCGAGAACTCCAGTCCATGGCTCGACGACTACGCGCTCTTCATGGCCTGCAAAGATGCACACCACGGAACGATCTGGACCTCATGGGACGCACAGATTCGCAAGCGAGACGCGCATGCCGCGAGCGAGTGGTCAAGGAAGCTGGCGCCGGAGTTGAAAGCCTTCAAGTATTGGCAATTCGAATTCTTCCAGCAGTGGGAACAGCTCAAGACCTATTGCCAGCAGCGCGGCATCCGTTTCATGGGTGACGTTCCGATCTATGTGGCGCACGACAGCGCGGACGTCTGGGCTCATCCCGACCTGTATTATCTCGACGATCAGGGGCGCCCGACCGTGGTCTCCGGCGTGCCACCGGATTATTTCAGCGCCACCGGACAGCTTTGGGGGAATCCTATTTATCGCTGGGACTTGCTGGCCGCCAGCGGCTACAAGTGGTGGATTGAGCGCTTCCGTGCCTCGCTCGCCCTTTTCGACATGGTGCGGCTCGATCACTTCCGCGGCTTTGAATCTTACTGGGAGGTTCCCGCCGGCGAAACGACCGCCATCCACGGGCGCTGGATCAAAGGGCCGGGAGAAGATTTTCTGTCGGCGCTGCAGAACGCATTTGGCGGACTTCCGATTGTCGCGGAGAACCTGGGCGTGATCACTCCGCCGGTGGAGAAACTGCGTCAGCAATTCGGTCTGCCGGGCATGAGCCTTTTGCAATTCGCGTTCGGCACGGATCCGCAGGGTCCATCGTTTCGTCCGCATAATTACCGTCGCGACCTGGTCGCCTACACCGGCGGGCACGACAATGACACGACGGTGGGTTGGTGGTCGAGCTCCGGCGCCGGCGACAGCACACGCACTCCGGAGGATGTCCGCGAAGAGCACGAATTCGCTCGCGCGTATCTCAACTTCCATGACGAAGACGATTCCGAGATTAACTGGGTTATGATCCGCGCGGTGATGGCATCGGTCGCCGATGTTGCGATTGTCCCATTGCAGGATGTGCTCGGCCTGGGCAGCGAGGCACGCATGAATCTTCCCGGCACGGTCAGCGGAAACTGGAAATGGCGTTATCGTCCGGGAGCATTGAGCGGCGAGTTGAGCGCGAGACTTCGATCCTTGGTCACCTTGTACGATCGGTAGGAAGAATCCTCGAAGGGAACAGGCGTCAGCGATCCGGCAGATGAGCGCCCAGTCCCGGTTGAATGCAACGGATCACCGGCCTTGCATTAGACGCACAGTAGGATTCTACGGTTGTCACTTCATATAAACTTGCGTATTGCCCCGCTTTGCAGGCAGGTATTGAAATTGGTCCAGGAGGAAGCGATTTGCCACTAAACCGGGATGTGCTTTGGTACAAGGACGCGATCGTCTATCAAGTCCACGTCCGCACTTTCCATGACAGCAACGGGGATGGCATCGGTGATTTTCAAGGGCTTGAAGAAAAGCTCGACTACCTCCAGGAACTGGGGATCAGCGCGATATGGCTCATGCCATTCTTCCCGTCTCCTCTGCGCGACGATGGCTACGACATCGCGGATTACAACGCAGTCCATTCCAGCTATGGAACATTGGAGGATTTCCGGAAGTTTCTGGGGTCGGCCCACGACCGAGGAATCCGGGTCATCATCGAAATGGTGCTGAATCACACCTCCGATCAGCATCCGTGGTTTCAAGAGTCGCGAAGTTCACGGGACAACCCACGCCGCGATTGGTACGTCTGGAGCGATACCGACACCCGGTACAAAGGCGCCCGCATCATTTTTCTGGACACAGAAACGTCCAACTGGGCGTGGGACCCGATTTCAAAATCCTTCTATTGGCATCGCTTCTTCAGTCACCAGCCCGATCTCAACTACGACAATCCTGCCGTTCGGGAACAGATGTGGAATGTGATGAAGTTCTGGCTGGAGATGGGGGTTGACGCCTTCCGGCTCGACGCGGTGCCGTACCTGGTGGAACGGGAGGGCACAAATTGTGAGAACCTACCGGAGACCCACGAAATCCTGAAGGAGTTGCGGCGAAAACTCGATGAACAATTCCCGGGCAGGATGCTTCTGGCGGAGGCCAATCAGTGGCCCGCGGATCTTCGCCCATATTTCGGAGACGGCGATGAATTCCACATGGCGTTTCATTTTCCGTTGATGCCCCGGATGTTCATGGGGCTGAAGTTGGAAGACCGCAAGCCCATCACTGAAATCCTGCAGCAGACCCCGGAAATCCCGCCCTCATGCCAGTGGTCCCTGTTCCTGCGCAACCATGACGAGCTGACCCTGGAAATGGTAACCGACATGGAACGCGACTACATGTACGACGCGTACGCCGAAAGCAAGACGATGAGGCTGAACCTCGGAATTCGGAGGCGGCTCGCTCCTTTGTTGGACAACGACCGCAGGCGCATCGAGTTAATGAACGGGATGCTGCTGTCGTTGCCGGGGACTCCTATCATCTATTACGGCGATGAAATCGGAATGGGCGATAACATCAATTTAGGCGACCGTAACGGAGTACGAACTCCAATGCAGTGGAACGGGGGATGGAATGGCGGCTTTTCTTCCGCGGCCCCAGATCGTCTGTATGCGCCCCTTATCCAGGATCCGGTATATGGTTATCCGGCCGTGAACGTCTTGAGGCAAAAAGCGAGCGAACATTCGCTCCTCAATTGGATGCAACGCATCATAACGGTGCGCAGTTCGTCTGCGGCGTTCGGCAGGGGATCGATTGAGTTTCTTTACCCAGCCAATCACAGAATACTGGCCTATGTGCGGCGACTGGGCAACGAGGCGATCCTGGTGGTCAACAATCTTTCGAGTACCGCCCAAGCTGTAGAACTGGATCTGCGGCGCTACAAAGGAAGTATTCCGATCGAGATGTTTGGCAGGAGTATGTTTCCGCGTGTGGGCGACCTGCCCTATCTGCTAACGATGGGGCCCTACCAGTTTTACTGGTTTCGGCTGCGCCGAATCTAAGCGAATGTAGATGGTGAAAACGATGTCACCGGTCGCGCGTCTACGCCAGGGCGCGCGGCGGTACTTCGCAGGGAGATGAAATTGTCAGAGGAGAGCTATCTCACGGATGATTTTCTTCGCCAACTGATCAACGTCGGCGAAGTCGACATCCTCGTGGGCTTGCCCACTCACAATAACGCCAAAACTATCGGGTCGATCGTCCACACAATTCAGAGCGGCATCCTGCGCGGGTTTCCCCGAGAGCGAGCCGTGATCGTCAATGTCGATGGGGGGTCGCGTGATGGCACGCCCGAACTGGTCACGGGCGTCTCTATCGATGACGTCCGCCCCGCCTCAAACAGGTACGCTCTGCGGACGTTGCACTCAATCACCACGAAGTATGCGAGCAGCCCGGCGAGCGGAGTTGCGTTTCGGACTATTCTGGCTGCCGCCGAGCTGGTCCGCGCCAAAGCTTGTGTCGTGCTGTCACCCGAGTCCGCGAACATCGAACCCGAATGGCTCTCCAAGCTTCTGCGCCCCATTTATGACGACGGCTTCGATCTGGTGACCCCCACATATCGCAGACATAAGTTTGACGGGCTGCTCGTAAGGAATTTGCTATACCCGATGACTCGCGCACTCTACGGCTTAAGAATCCGTGAGGCATACTCGCCTGAATTCGGATTCTCCGGCCGTCTCGGAAGTCAATTTCTTGGACAAAATGTCTGGAACGATGGAACCGGTGGGGCCGGCGTCGAACTCCGGTTCACCTTGGCTGCGATCGCGGGAAAGTACCGTATCTGCCAGTCCTACCTTGGAGAAAAAATTCACATTGAGCGACATGCCGCTGACCTGGTGCCGGCGCTGCGACAAACTGTCGGCGCCCTGTTCTCCGCATTGGAGCCGGATTTTCCCGTCTGGAGTACCGTGGCCGGTTCCGAGCCAGCCCCTTCTACCGGGGCCGACCAGGAAGTGCTTCTGGAACCCCTGCGAGTAAATCGGAAACGATTGCGGGACATGTTCTCGACCGGAGTTGCCGAATTGGAGTCGGTCTTTCAGTCAATTCTTTCCCCCTCCACTCTGGCAGAACTTCAGCGAATCGCCCGCCTGGGAGAAGAGGAGTTTCATTACCCGGCAGAATTGTGGGTCAGGACGGTTTACGAGTTTGCCGCCTCGTATCGGAAATCCGTGATCAGCCGGGATCATATCATCCAAGCCTTCGCGCCGCTTTTCCGCGGGAGAGTGTTCACGTTCCTGAAGGAGAACCGGAACGCTTCTGCGGGCGAGGTCGAAAACAATATCGAAGGTTTGTGCCTTGAGTTCGAGCGATTGAAACCGTACCTACTGCAGCTGTGGAAATCAAGAGAGTGAGGCAACTATGCGGGAAATGATTATCGGCGAACTGAGTCAGGCGCTGCACGAGATGGCCAGAAGTTTCGCCCACTTCCTTCCTCGTCTCATCGTGATGCTGATCCTGGCATTTGTGGGCTGGGTGATCGCGTACGTTGTAAAAGCGGTTCTGCGCAGCATTCTGAGGCTGTTCAAGTTCGACAAGCTTTCAGAGAATGCAGGCGCCTCGCAATTGCTCACCACGGCCGCTTTGCCTTCGGCGACGGAAGTGTTGAGCCGTTTCGTCTTCTGGGTGACGTGGCTTGGCTTCATTCTACTGGGCGTGCGCGCGCTCGGGATCCTGGGTCTGCAGGAGCAAATCGCAAGATTCTTTCTTTTCCTGCCGCGTCTATTCGTCGCCATGTTTATCCTGTTTTTCGGACTGCTGGCAGCCAGCTTCTTTTCTCGCGCCGCTCTATTGGCTGCGGTGAATGCGAATGTGCCTTCACCCCGGGTCTTGAGCCTCGCTCTCCGCAGCATCATCATTGTTTTCGTATTGTCGATCGTCTTTGAAGAACTGGGTCTGGCAGAGCAGACCATGCTGGTTGCCTTCGGAATTGCCTTCGGGGCCCTGATGCTTGGCTTGGCCATCGCGTTCGGCATGGGGGGCAGAGACTTGGCCAAGCGTTTCCTGGAGAAGAGGTTTGTTCGCGGAAAGAAGGAGGAGAACGAAGACGAACTACCGCCGCTCTAGTGCAGGAAATGCCAACTAGCCGCCCGTTGCGGTAGGATCAAATTTCCTCCCTGCTCCATGTTGGAGGCTAGTGCCATGCGACTACTCAGCATCCGGCTCATTGTTTCCCTCATCGTGGGCATCACGCTGGTCTCGCTTTCGTCCTCGTATTACGAGGCGTTGGGTGAGAAACGTGCCCTAAGCCGGGACTTGGAGCGGCGCGCCGAGATATTGGGCGAGAGCCTCGCGGGAAATGTGGAAACCGGCCTGGAGAAAGATTCGCTGCAGGATCTGCAGCGCATCGTAGAGCACTACGGAAACCGGGAGCATCTCTCGGGACTGGCGATCTACGGCCGGCAGGGCGATTTGCTGGCAGTTACACCGGAGCTGGCATCCACGCTGGCTACCGTTCCCTCCGTAATGTCTCAAGCCTTGCGTGAGAACCATGGAGCAGGCGCGTTCCAACGACTGGGCGGTACCTCGTTGCACATCTATGCTCTGCCTCTTCACCAGCACGACGAAGTCATCGGCGGCCTCGCGATTGTTCACGATGCCGGCTATATTCGGGCGGAGAGCCTTCATATTTGGCGCGAAACATTCCTGCGAGCGCTGGCACATGTGTTTCTCATCGTGCTGATCACGCTGTTGATTGTTCGCTGGAGTATTGCCGGACCCATCGCACGTACGGCGCAGTGGATGCGCGCTTTGCGGACGGGGCAAGTATCGTCACGCCAGAGCGCCACCGATCTGGACCTTTTTCGTCCCCTGGTGCGGGAGGTCGCCGCGTTCGCCGAAAGCCTTACCCAGGCGCGGTCGGCGGCCGAGACGGAGGCCCGCTTGCGGGAGACAGGTGAATCTCTGTGGACGGCCGACCGACTGGCCGTGCATGTGCGCAAACGCCTGGATAATGGGCGTCTTTTTGTAGTGTCGAATCGCGAGCCTTACGTGCACATGCGGCGCGGCAAAGCAGTGGAAGTGATTGTGCCGCCCAGCGGGGTGGTCACTGCGATCGAGCCAATACTGCGCGCCTGTGACGGAACCTGGATTGCCCATGGCAATGGCGATGCCGATCTCGAGACGGTTGATGAGCACGACCGGCTGCGCGTGCCTCCGGACGATCCTCACTACAGCTTGCGCCGGGTCTGGCTGAACCAGGCGGAAGAAGAAGGCTATTACTACGGATTTGCCAACGAGGGAATCTGGCCTCTATGTCATATCGCGCACACCCGCCCGATCTTTCGCGCGGAGGACTGGAAATACTATCAGGCCGTAAACCTGAAGTTCGCCGATGCGCTGCTCGAAGAGATGAGGGACGTGGAAAAGCCCATCGTGCTAGTGCAGGATTACCACTTCGCGCTGCTGCCCCGGCTGATTAAGGAAAAAAGACCGGAGGCCAGGGTGGCAATCTTCTGGCACATCCCGTGGCCCAACCCGGAGGCATTTGACATCTCTCCGTGGCGGCGCGAACTGGTGGATGGTCTGCTCGGTGCCGATCTGATAGGGTTTCACATCCAGTCGCACTGCAATAATTTCCTGCATACGGTGGACCGGGTAGTGGAATCACGTGTCGATTGGGAACACTTTTCGGTAAGACGTCTGGATCGTCTCACCCTGGTACGACCCTTTCCCATCAGTGTGGACCTCGCAGAGGTGCAACAGCCGGAGTCGACGCCGAGTTCCTACGTCGAACGTTCCGCTCTGCTCAAGGCCCTGGGGGTTGAGGCTACCTTCATGGGTGTGGGTGTAGACCGGGTCGACTACACCAAGGGCATTCTGGAGCGTTTTCTGGCCATTGAGCGTTTTCTGGAGAAATATCCTCCCTATCAGGGCAAGTTCACATTCGTGCAGATTGGCGCTCCAAGTCGCAGCCACCTCAAACGCTATTACGATCTGATGACGGAGGTGGGAGCGGAAGCCGACCGTATCAACAGGCGGTTCCAGACGGACAAATGGAAGCCCATCGTCTTTCTGAACCGGCAGCATAACCACCAGGAGATTCAAAGCTACTACCGCGCCGCAGACTTATGCCTGGTTACGTCGTTGCACGATGGCATGAATCTGGTGGCGAAGGAATTCGTGGCCGCCCGGCACGACGAAAGGGGTGTTTTAATCCTGAGTTGTTTCACCGGCGCCGCCCACGAGTTGCGCGATGCCTTGCAGATAAACCCCTACGATATCGACCAGACGGCGGAGGCGATTCGCATCGCTCTCGAGATGGATCCGGAGGAAAAGGAATTGCGTATGCAACGCATGCGGAAGACCGTCAGGGAACACAACGTTTACCGCTGGGCAGGAAGCCTCGTCGCGGAACTCTGCGATCTGCGCCTGGACGCGTCGGACGAAAGCAAGGAGAAGCTCAGCGCGAGTACTGCTGCCTGGGGATGAGGAGCATGGGGTTGTCCCGCACCGTCAATCCAGTCGAAGTCGAGCAGTTCATGAACACGGTGGCACAGTCGCCGGTTTCCGCGCTTCTGCTCGACTATGACGGTACTCTCGCGCCATTCTGCCTCAATCGCCAGCAGGCTCTGCCCTATCCGGGAATGACCGCGCTCCTGCAGGAGATTATCGTCTGTGGCCGCACCCGTGTGGTGATCATTACAGGTCGGAACGCCCAAGAAGTGATCCCGTTGCTTGCGATTCACGCCAGTCTCGAGATCTGGGGATGCCATGGGTTGGAGCGGTTGAAACCGGATGGAACCCGCGAGACACCCCGCGTGGAAGAGCCTGTGATCCACGCACTGGCTGACGCAGATCGTTGGTTAAGGTATCAGGGGCTACACAACCGGGCTGAGTTCAAGACCGGTGCCGTCGCCATCCATTGGCGCGGGCTGGACGAAGCGACGGCGGCGGAGATCCGTGGCCAGGTTTTGCTAGGCTGGTTCCCCATTGCTCAAAGTACGCCAATGGAACTGCTGGAGTTCGATGGCGGCATTGAAATGCGCATGCCGGGTCGTGATAAAGGAGATGCAGTCCGCACCATCCTGGATGAAATCGGCCCGGAGGTCCCCGTCGCCTACCTGGGGGATGACTTGACCGACGAGCGGGCTTTCCTCGCCCTTGGTACCTTGGGCCTAAGCGTGCTGGTTCGCCCTGGATGGCGCGAAACTGCGGCTGCCCTGTGGATCAGGCCGCCAGAAGGTTTACGGGAATTTCTGGCACGGTGGCTACAAGCCTGTCGTGAGGGGCAGCATCGCGCGAGGACAGAGTGTTCTGGTCCCAAATGAGTGCGGGTTCGGACCAAGATGCAAGCGACGCGAATCTTGAGACAGACCCAAGAACGTCGGTTAGAAAACTACCCATTCCTAACGCCATGAGTGGAAATGAAGAAGTCCAATCTTTGCGGGGCCTCCACGCGAACGATTCTGCGCAGGTTTTCTAACACCGCTGCCGTAGAGGTGCGGTGGAACACCGCCGTGCTCGGTCGGGTCGATCATGACGAGATCAAGCTGTCGCGACTCGTCCTCGGGGCGGTGGCAGAAGGACAGTGCCAACTCCTGTGTGGTCAATGGCTGGCAGATTTCTGGAACCATGCTTTGGCATAGCGGAGTTCCGTTCTCGGTGCTGAGCACGCCCTATACCGCAAACGGGGAGACGGAATTGTGCAGGGCAGCGGGCCGGAGTTCGCTAGTGTCGTTCCTGGCGTTCCCCTGTATGAGCATCATCCGATTCCGGGCGTCACACAGCCGGGAACACTTCAGTGGCTCAATCCGGATGCTTTCGTCTCGGCCGTCGACCCGAGCACCGGGCATTGTTATGGTGGCGACAACCCGAAGAATTGCCAATTCGGAAACCTCGGACGTAATGCCCTGCGCGGCCCCGATTTCCTCTGGAGTGACCTCTATCTGACAAAATGGTTTCCCTTGACCGAGCATGTGAAGCTGCGGTTTGAGGGGCAGTTCTTTAATGTCTTCAACCATCCGAATTTCGGCCTCCCCAGCGTGGTGCAGGCCGGCATTCCAGGAAATCCTTCCACGCAGGCTGGCTTTGGAGCGCTCACGTATGCCACTTCTCCGCCAACCGGCTTGCTGGGCGTCGGTTTGGGCGGCGATAGCAGTCCACGCATGATCGCCTTTCAGGCGCGGTTGGAGTTCTGAGCGTGCCCCGGCGATTCTGGGCGGATGGGTCCTGTGAAGTCGGCATAGCGGAAGCGAATCCGCGCGGATGCCTCACACATCCGTTGGATTACTCCCAGATGACGGACAATCGTGAAGTAATGAAGAGCGTCGACTGGAGCAGAAGCGTCCCATCGCTAATGAATTAGGCACATCTTGCGACAGGCGACGCGAACCATACGCGAACATCCGAACATCGAACAGCCGAAAACAGCCCAAACCATCCTAAGCCATCCCAAATGGCCTACCGCACAAGCTCTTTCCCGTCACCCACGTCATGCAGTTCAGCACGGCTTCTATCTGCACAACTCAGGGCGAGAGACGGCAATAGATGTGACGATTCAGCGATTCGCGGTGCCTTGTGAAGTGCCCATGTACGTAAAGAGTAACTCGGTTCCATTCATCGACCGAGGCGGCGATGATTTCGTTTCCGTTTACATGGAACTGGGAGGGACAATTGATAAGTGGGCGTTGGAAACCTATCTAGCCACGGCGTACAAGGACAAAGGCCCCGGAAACAAGGCGATTTCTGTCACGGTCACATATCGTGATGGTGCAGAGGACGCACTATGTTATGCGACGACCCAAGAATTGATCTTCAGTCCGGAGCGTGGGCGAATTGTCGGGTTTGGGCCCCCGAAACAAGTCCTAGGTGGCGGCGAAACCGCCACCTAGCTGTCGCTCTACCGGGGCTCCTCTTGTTGGATGGGTCTCGCTCCTGTTTCAGGGTTCGGCTTGGGAGACTGCCCACAATACTTACAGGTGGCGCAAATCTGCTCCAGCACGCGACCGCAGTTGTAGCAGATGTGTAAAGTCTCAAATTTGGACTCGGCTCGAATCCGCTCAATGAACCGCATGGCGTTCCGCGCAGCGGCAGCCGCTTGCTCCACGCTTCCAAGCGTCAGGGTTTCGATTTGCCGGGCGAGTTTCTCTTCTGGCAGCGGGAACTGATCGCCGATGCCTGCTGCTGGCGCAAGGCGAACAGCGCCGACAAACAGCGGCGTAAATGTGCCGTTGTACGGATCAATGGCGGCACTCCAATAGAAATTAACCGAAACGGCAGGTTCTTCAATCACGACCGCATATGGGAACAGCGAGAATAACCAGATGAAGACCGTCACACGATGAGCAGCGCCGTCGGCATAGATGATGAAGAGATGCTTCGGCGCAGCGAAGCGCAGCGATTTGAGAACCGTTGGATTCCAAAAAACACCCACCGTCTGATCGGACGCCTTACCCAGAACGAAATCCTTGGTAGCACGGAATTTGTCGGTGACGAAGGGCAGCCCGTAGCGGTACGCCAGCAGGTTTAGCGCGTATTTCGCGATGGTTCGATTGGCCTCAGGGCTGCAAAGCATAGCTGCATCAAATTCCAACCGCACGTTGATGATCTGAATGCCATCCGTGTCTTCGAGCCGCCGCCAGATAAGGTCACTGTGCTTCGTTCGCAAGTTCTGCTCGATGACAGACGCCTGCTTCTCGGTGAAAGTCCGGTATTCCTTCTCGCAGGCTGCCGTTGTCTTGTCATCACGGACCGAGTGCGGCGGGATGAGGGCGCGACCGTCGCCGGTAATCTTCACTGGAAAGTGTTTCGCATCGCCGTCGAGTTGACCCGTTACATCTAGGTCTGGCACATCGCCCTCGCGATTGGGAACTCGGAAGAAATTTCTGAACAACACGAGTGCATTGACAAAAGGCCCTTCCAAATCATGTCCGAACACGTCATTGCATTTCTTGCATACCCCGACTCGCAGGACTCCTTGCATCCGAGCGCGGCACTGATGACGTGCTCTTCGGATGGGGCACCGGTTTCGGAACGGCAGTAGAAACAACGTTCTGGCATTGCGACCTGTATTCTCGAAGCATAGCATCGGAGCCAAAATGCACACGAAAACGGTCTCAGCATCCGTGTGTTCCGGCCAAACAGACTATAAACTTCTTGAATGAGCAAAGAGCGACTTGAAGCGTGGCTCAAGGTTCTCGACATTTTGTTGATAGCCTTCGGCATTTTTGTGGCTGTCGGTGTCACTGGCGAAGACGTTTTCGGCTGGCCGCGTTTTGGTGTGGTGGTGGCAATCGGAGTTACTGCGGAAGCCGTTCTTAGCTTCCTCCATGTCCGCAAGAGTCATCAATTACAAGCCATACAAGAGTCTGAGATAGCGTCCATAAAGCGAGACGCGGCAGAAGCCAATCGACTGGCCGAACAGGACAGACTCGCGAGAGTGAAGATTGAGGAAAGACTTGCTCCTAGGTTTCTCACGGAAAAGGATCAGTCAAGTGCAGTTGCCGCGTTAAAACCCTTCGCGTCAAGATTGGTCGATATCGTGAAATACCCGGATGATGCTGAGGTATCTGAGCTTGCGCGTCAGATTTCGGGCGTTCTCACGGATGC
The DNA here is from genome assembly GCA_050014475.1 of Terriglobales bacterium. Classification (GTDB taxonomy): domain Bacteria; phylum Acidobacteriota; class Terriglobia; order Terriglobales; family Acidobacteriaceae; genus Acidiflorens. The sequence goes on from JBEKDG010000120.1 coordinate 15,935, forward strand.
CGGCTGGAAGCCAGCCGTATCGGTTTCCGGCGAACCGCTCACGGGAATTGTTGTGGAGATTGACCCAAAGAATCCCCCGAATTTAACCGCTGGCCAAGCGCTAGTGACCGCTTTGTCAGGTGCCGGATTGAACGTCAAAGGACCGGTGCCTTCTCTGCACACCGCACCCACCGGAGGTTCAGTACGCGTGACCGTGGGCAGAAAGTAACGACCTTGGTCATACAATGTGTGTTCAAGCTGAGGAAACCAAGAACTAGAAGCGACCCAGATGAAAGTCAAGCTCAAGGCACGCGTCAACCGCTCGAATGCCCGGACCATCCGGCACCCTCTAAACAGGGCCTCCAGCCGAGCTGGAGCCCTATTCACGCGGGGCCCACATAAGTGGGGAGAACAACGGCGCCAGAGCGATGAAAAGTCTCTCGTGTTTCTCTCGTGTTAGCTCACGACTCACCTCGGCCCGCACGAATACTGGGGCTGAAACACGCATTTGACGCGCCCCCGCGAGTGTAAGCTGTTGATAATGTGGGCGGATTTGCAAATTACGAATATGGCGGTTCCCCTGTCTCAACTGACCGCCGCCGACGCAGATGAACCCACCATCGAGACCATCGGCGACTGGCACCACTGCGTGGCACAGGGCTAAACGCCGACATCTGCGGCTTGCTCTTCGTGTACAACCACGATGGCAAGTTCCATTCACCAGACCCGATCAGCTAGGCAAATTGCTTGAGCTTTGCGGTTCGCCTGGGGAATGACAGGATGACATTCGCCATCGGCTCCGCAGAATTTTCGTTAGGGACAGTCCTGTCGTTGGGGAAAGCGAACCCACAACCCAACCCACAAAATGCGATGTCTTGTACGACTTCCGCGAATTTTGGCAGTCCCCGCGGTCTTGTAAGTCGGCGAAAAACCTAGTAAACCCAGACTCACACAGTGGAAGTCGTAGGTTCAAATCCTACAGCGCCCACCATATTTTTCTAGAGCTTACGGTGCATCTGTCCGAAAAGCCCAACCCAGCCTCTTGACCGCCTCCCCCGCTCCCGATAGCCTCTTTTCATCGCCCTTTCATGGCTGCCTCCGACATTCCCGACGCTCGATCCGTAACTGATTCACGGGAAAACACTTCCGCGCGGGTTCCTGCCCCAGAAAACGCGCAACTTTCTACCCCGAACGGGGTTTCTACCCATGTGAGCAGCGTGGCCATTGATCACGGACTGCTGGGTCGCGGGCTACCGAACTTTGCGGGAACGCCGCCGTCTGCGCCCGTTGCCATGGCAAATTCCATCGAGGCCGTTTCCGACGTCGACGTGATGCTGCGGGTGAAGACGGGCGACGAGTCCGCCTTCGCATACCTGGTACAGAAATATCGCCGGCCGATGGTCGGCTTCATGTACCGCCTGTGCCACAACCCTTCGACCGCCGAAGAACTGGCGCAGGAAGTATTTCTGCGCGTGTACCGCTCGCGCACCAGTTACGAGCCGAGCGCCAAGTTCACCACCTGGCTTTATCGCATCGCGACCAACCTGGCCGTCAACCACGCGCGCGATACGCGGCACGAACGTCCGGCAAATACCGTGCGCCTCGATGAGCCGAACCAGGAAACGGGCACGACGCCCGACCTGGCCGACGATTCGCTCAGCGCCGAAGAACAGCTATTGAAGCGGGAGCGGCTGGCGGCCATCCGCGGCAAAGTGAACGCGCTGCCTGAGCGCCAGCGCGTGGCGGTCATCATGCACAAGTATCAGCAGATGGATTACCGGCAAATTGCCGGGGTGCTGAAGCTGAGCGAGTCCGCCACCAAGTCGTTGCTGTTCCGCGCCTACGAAACGTTGCGCGAGCAGCTGAAAGAATTCGTTTCGGGGAAGTAGAGGAAAGCAGTATGAATTGCAATCAAATTCGCGAACTGTTGCCGGGCTTGGCAGCTGCCGCTGGCACGGACGCGCCGGAGGTCGAAAAACACATCGCATCCTGTACCGACTGTGCCGCCCATCTGCGCGATTTGCAGAAAACCATGGCGCTGCTCGATGAATGGCAGACGCCCGAGCCGTCGCCGTATTTCGACACCCGTCTGCAGGCACGCCTGCGCGAAGAAATGGCGCGCCCGGCTGTGGAATGGCTCAGTTGGCTGCGGCGTCCGGCGTGGGCCATGTCGCTCGCTGCCGTAATATTTGCGGGAGCGCTGGTGGTTGGAATTGGCAGCAAGTCGTATATTTACGAGCTCGAAACCATCGCGACCCAACCTCCATCCCTCGGTCTGCCGGTTGAGCCGGGAACCGCGGTCGGCGATCTGCAGGCGCTGGAGAGGAACGACGATTTATACGCTGATTTCGATGTGCTCGACGACCTGCAGGTGCAGGACGACGTAACCGCGAATCCGTGAGATTCGTCAGCTAGCAGGAGACCAAGGCATGTTGGGACGAGCAAAAATTGCGAGCTGTCTGGCAGCGCTTCTGCTGACTCCGTCGTTCGCTCAGGTCCGCCATTCGCCGCCGCAACCTCCCCAACAACAGCATCCACAGTCGCAACATGCGGACGGGCAGTGGCACCGCTTTCAGAAAGAAGGTCGTCCCAATCCCAGCCGCCCCAATGAAGCCCGTCCACCGCAGAATCAGCCCGGCCACGCCGGAAACTGGCTGCGGCGGTATAAAGATTTGCCGCCCGCACAGCAGCGCCGCGCGCTTGAAAACGATTCGCAATTCCGCAAGCTTCCGCCGCAGCAGCGAGCCCGATTGCAAAACAGGTTGCAGCATTTTTCCAGCCTGCCTCCGCGGCAGCAGGAGCGCATGCTCAACCGCATGGAAACCTGGGAGCACCTGAGGCAGGATCAGAAGCAGCACGCGCGCCAGCTCTTTCAGCAGTTCAGGCAGTTGCCGCCGGACCGGCGCCAGGCCGTCAACCGGGCGATCCGGGGCATGCGCGGCCTGACGCCCGAACAGCGCGACCGGCTGATCAACTCCGAGCAGTACCGGCGCGCGTTCTCACCGCAGGAACGTGGCTTGCTGGGAGGAGCCTCCCGCCTTCCGCTCGCCCCCGGCAACGGCCTGCAAGCCGAACCGCCCGAAGAATAACGCCCGAAGAATTGGAACTGTGTGGAGGCGGGGCTTTGCCCCGCCGGGACGGGGCGGAGCCCCGTCCCCACATGAGCAGGAATGGCTCATGGCACTGGAAGTTGTCCGCTGGAAATCAGAGGCTAAAAGCGAAGAGCTAAAAGCTGAGAGCAGATAGCTGAAAGCCGCCATCTACCGCCGAATCAACGCCATCACCCATCCCGCCAGGAAAACTCCACCTACGAACAGGGCGAAGCAATAGAGACCGTAGCGCACCTGCTCCTTCGTCGAATTGCGCTGCGTGATGCCGAAGACTACCGACGCGAACAACGCGAACACCACTGCAGCCGAGAAGTGCGACAAGTTGATGGTCACGATTTCTTCCCCAACGCAATGTGATGCGCGTCTGCCGCCGCGATGAAGTTCAGCAGCCCGGCCACGATCAAGAACGTCTTGCCATAATCCGCCGCGGCATTGGCCGCCATTACGTTGCCCCAGTCCATGATGCGCGCCAGAAAGTAGAGCGCGCCTGAGCCCACGTCGCCAATGAATCCGAGTATGTCGAGGATGTCTCCGCCGTTCGGCTTGTAAATCCGTCCCTGCATGCCCAAACCAATCAGGAACATCGCGACCACCGACACCAGCAGCAGAATACCGCGCCCATAGCGCTTCAGCAGGATGTGTCCGCCGCCCGGAATCAGCCAGCCCACTAGCGGCGCGACCACCGCCATCGTCGTGAGCGGGTACTCCGGCTCCGTCACTGAAACTGCATTTCTTGATTTATCTGTCGTTGGCTTGGCCATTCAGATGGTCACGATCTCTCTTTGAATTTTACCCGTTACTTCGGCGCTTCCCGGCCGCACCAGCACATCGACTTCCAGGCGCACGCCGAACTCGGGCAGGTAGATCCCGGGCTCGATCGAGAACAAGGAATTGGGCAGAATGCGCCGCTCGTCGTGAATTTCCAAATCATCCATATTCGCGCCATTCGAATGCACTTCGGTGGCAATCGAGTGGCCGGTGCGGTGAATGAAGTAATCTCCGTATTTCGCTTTCTTGATGTGGTCGCGCACCGCGTGATCCACTTCCCATCCCGCGATCGGCTTGTGGGCAGAGACCGCATCCTGCACGGTCTTCACGCCGATATCGCGCGCCTCGCTCACAATCTTGAAAATCTCGCGCTGCCGGTCCGACGGAGCCTGGCCCACAATTCCCACCCACGTGATGTCGTAGAAAACCGCGCCCGGCGTATTCTTCTTTGCCCACACGTCCAGCAGAACGAAGTCCCCTTCGCGAATCGGCACCGGCTGGCTTGCACTCGGCTCGTAGTGCGGGTTGCCGCTGTTGGCGTTCACAGCCACGATCGGCGGATCGTCGGTCACCATGTTCTCGCGCTGAAATGCTTCCATGAACCACTGCTGAATTTCATGCTCGTGCGTGCCGCCGCTGCGCACGCGCCGTCCAATTTCCTTGAAAGCCTCGGCGGTGACCGCGTCAATCACATCGCGCGCCGCGAAGTGCGACTTGATCTGTTCGTCCGTCAGGGTCGCTTCAAACTGCGCGATCAGGTCCGCCGCGCTGACAATGTTCTTGCCCAGCCCGCGGATCATGTCCGCCGTTCCCGCGTCCACCATGGAAATGGTGAAGACAATGTTGTTGGGCGAATACTGCATCGCCACATCGCGATACGGGCCCAGCATCTGCTTCAAGCCGTCGAACAGCTCCTGCCATCCGGCGTACTGTTTCTTCGTGCCGGGCAAGGTATCCAGGTGTCCCGACTCGATCTTGTGAACCAGCTTGACCGGCTCGCCTTTGGCGGGGATCAGGTAGTACCAGCGCCGCGTAACCATGAGCCCATCCGGCAGCCCGAGAACGCGGTACGAGATCGGGTCGCGATGGTGATGATCGTAGAAAAGCCAGGCGTCGATGTTGCGCTCGCGCAAGGCGTGCTGGATGGCGGACAGGTCCATATCCAAACGGTTATTCTACACGACCGCTGGCCCTCACTGGTTTTCGGGAGCGCCCGACGTAGCAGGCTTCCGCCCGTAGAGACGCGGCAAGCCGCGTCTCTACGAAAAATGTGGTAAAAAATACTGTAATGCCAACGCACGCCTCTGGCAGTCCTAGCCCGCGACAATCAGGTGCACCGTGCTGAGGGCAGTGTTCATTGCACTGTCGGAGAGCCGGTGGCTGCGCGGGGTCGCCGAACGCTCCCGCCTTGGCCAGCGCACCTCCGCCCGCTTCGTTGCCGGCACAAAGGTTGCGGACGCGGTTCGCGCCGCCGCCGCCGTGAATCAATTTGGCGCCGGCGTTTCCATCGACAATCTGGGCGAGAACGTCACCAACGCTGACGAAGCCCGCGCCAGCGCCCAGCTTTACCATGACCTGCTCGACGAAATCGCCACCCACAAGCTGAACGCGAATGTCAGCGTGAAGCTGACCCACATGGGCCTGGACGTGGACGAGAACATGGCCTACGAAATCGTCCGCGGGCTGGTCGCCAAGGCGGCCCGCATGTCGCCCAGGAATTTTGTTCGCGTCGATATGGAAGGATCTCCATACACGCAGCGAACGCTCGATTTTGTTCACGAACTCCACCGGGTTCCGGGGAACGAGGGCTGCGTGGGAGCGGTGATCCAGTCGTATATGCGGCGCGCCGAAGCCGACATCGAAAAATTGCTCTCCGAGCGCATCCGCATACGGCTCTGCAAAGGCGCATACAAAGAGCCCGAAGACATCGCCTTCCAGAAGAAGTCCGAGGTTGACGCCAGCTTCGTGAAGCTGATGAAGATTCTGATGAAAAGCGGCGTCTATCATGGTCTGGCAACCCATGACGAGGCCATTATTCGAGAGGCCAAGGCTTTTGCCACGCGGGAGAACATTCCGCGCAACGCTTTCGAATTCCAAATGCTGCACGGCATCCGGCGCGACCTGCAGCAGGGTCTGGTGAAGGATGGCTGGAGCGTGCGGGTCTATATCCCGTTCGGCACCGAGTGGTATCCTTACTTTATGCGGCGGCTGGCGGAACGCCCGGCCAACGTGCTGTTCATCGCCAAGAACCTTCTGCGGCAGTAAAACCGGCGGCGTCAATCGGATAGGCATGACTCGAGCAGACTGCCCGGCGGCGCACTAATCTCTTAGTGCAGTGTTGCCGATGAGGAGATCGAGTGGCTGCTTCATTCTCTGGTATGAATAACATGAATTCACCATCTTCCGCGTTTGTCGGAAGAGTTCTGCTCGTGTCCAATGATGCGATCGCGATCGAGCAACTAAGCGAATCAATGCAACGATTCGCGCTGTTACCAGAGCGATGTCCCGAGGTTTCCTCCGCTCTAGAGCGGTTGAACCGGGCCAAATTCGAAGCTGTAATTGTTGATTTCCGGCTCGGGAGTCAGGTTGGGGCAGTCATGGAAGGGGTACGCCACTCCGCCTCGAATAAACATGCAGTGGTATTCACCGTCAGCGATACCGAGGTCGAAGCTACTGGGGCATTTAAGGCTGGTTCAACTTTCGTATTGCGGAGATCTCTCTCTTCGGCTTCGATCGACCTCAGCCTAAAGGCTGCCTACGGTTTGATGATACGAGAAAGGCGCCGTTACTTCCGCTGTCCGGTTGAGGTTCCAGTGGCGATTCTTAGGGCAGCCATGCAAAAAGTTCACGGCCACAGCGTCAACATCAGCGAGGGTGGAATGTCGATCACTACCGCCGCCGCACGAGGACCTGGCGGCCCGGTACAGTTGCAATTCACTCTGCCGGGTGATGAATTCCAGTTTGTGCTCGACTCGACCGTCTGCTGGGCCAAAGAGCAGCGGATTGGATTGCAGTTCACTTCCTTTTCTCTGCATCGAACCTCTAACCTACAAGAGTGGCTTTCTCGCCGCTTGGAAGAAGCTATTCCGCAGTCTGTCAGGGACAAATTCTCCAAGCTCCCGCAAGACTAACTACTGCCCAACGACCGAACGCCGGTCTAGCGCTGACGGCCCTACTTTCGTAACTCTTCCTACGTTTCTTCGGAGGCTAGAATTCATAGAGGTTGCAGGAGAATAGTCGTACAGCATGAATCAGCAAGCATTCCAACAGGTGAGCCAGAACAGCCCCGAGGCGATTCCGACCGAGATGTGTCGGATCGAAGGCCGGGAATGGTGGCTGTGGGGGTTCGCCGTTGCCGTAACACTGGCATTGACCTTGGGAATCATCTCGTTCACTTTTCCCTGGTTTAATCGGGAGACGGACGTTGCTTACTGGTTTGATCTCAGGGAATGGGTACGTGGGCTGGCAGCTCTGGTATTGCTCTTCGACTTTTACGCGGTTTATCAGCACCTGCAACTCCATCGCATTCGACGCCAGCTGGCCGAGCGCGATCAGCTTTTTCAACTCATCAGTGAAAATGCCGCCGATATGATCGCGCTTGTCGACAGCGATGGCCGCCGCCTGTACAACAGCCCCGCCTATCTAAAGGTCCTCGGGTATTCTCCCGAGGAGTTGCAAGCTACTTCGTCGATCGAGCAAATTCATCCCGACGATCGCCCGCGAGTGTTGAAAGCCGCAGAAAAAGCCCGCCTTACCGGTCGTGGAGAACGGATGGAGTACCGGGTGCGCCATAAAGACGGGTCCTGGCGCACTCTGGAATCGACCGCGAGCCCGATCCGAAACGCAAAAGGCCAGACCGACAAACTCGTCATCGTGAACCGCGACATTACCGAGCGCAAGCGGGCCGAAGAAATGCTGGCCCACAATGCATTCCACGACGGACTCACCAACCTGCCCAACCGCGCGCTCTTCCTGGACCGGTTGCAGCACGCTCTTACCCTCTCCAAAAGGCACTCGAACTACAAATTCGCAGTGCTGCTCATTGATGTCGACGAGTTCAAAATCGTCAATGACAGCCTGGGACATTCAGCCGGGGATGAGTTGCTGATTCAAATCGGGCAAAGATTGAGGGGATCGGTGCGGCGAGCCGACACGGTCTCGCGTCCGCGCACGAGCGGCGTACCTGACAGGCCTGCCAATAATGACGATACGTTGGCCAGACTCGGTGGTGATGAATTCACCATCCTTCTGGACGACATCCGCGACCCCATTGAAGCCGTGCGCGTTGCGGAACGAGTGCAAGCGGAACTGGCGACTCCCTTTGTCGTAAACCAACAGGAGATAGTAATTTCAGCGAGCATCGGAATCGCCGCCAGCACTAGCCCTCACACCCAGGCGGAAGATCTGCTGCGTGATGCGGACATAGCCATGTACCGTGCTAAGCGGGCCGGAAAGGCCCGTTGTGAGGTGTCTGACACGGCCATGCATGCGAATGCATTGAAGCGGTTGCGGCTGGAGACGGACCTGCGCAAGGCCCTCGACCAGGGAGAATTCCGCGTTTACTACCAGCCCATTGTGTCGTTGCAGACCGGCAAGATCACGGGCTTCGAGGCCCTGACGCGGTGGCAACGTCCGGAGGGCATACTTCCACCGATTGAGTTCATCGCGGTTGCGGAGGAGACTGGGCTCATCATCCCCATGAATCGGCAACTGCTGCGCGAAGCCTGCCAACATCTCCGATCCTGGCAGTCTGAATTCCCTTCCAGCCCGCCTCTCACCATGAGCGTGAACATCACCTCCCGGGAATTCGCCCAGCCCGATCTAGCCAGCGAGATCCGCAAATCCCTTGAACAGACCGGCGTTGATCCAGGCTGCTTGCAACTCGAAATCATAGAAACGATCGCCATGGGGGATGCGGAAAAATCCGGTCACGTGCTCGCGCAATTGAAGGCACTCGGCGTGCGCTTGAGCATCGATGATTTTGGCACCGGGTATTCCTCACTCAGCCGCTTGCGCCGGATTCCAGTGGACACCTTGAAAATCGACCGTGCCTTCATTTCCCACATGGACAGCGACCCGGAAAGCCGCGAGATCGTGCGCATCATCATTATGCTCGCCCACAATCTCGGTTTGAAGGTCGTCGCCGAAGGTACGGAGACGGAAGAGCACATAAATCTGCTCAAGCAGCTCAATTGCGAGATGGCACAGGGATACTTTTTCTCCCGGCCCGCTGACGACCAGGCTATGTTGAAACTATTGGTAGGCAACCATAGCGCTCGTGCCGCATCTGTCGGTGGTTAAAAACAAGCGGTCATCTTTTCCCCTCGCGGTCCGGCTGGGACCTTGGTCATTGGGCAATCCTTTCAGCAGTGGCGGTAACGAAGGCCAATCCCCTTCAACCGGCGGTAAACCCTGTTTCGTCAATCGGATAGGCGTTAGTCGAGCAGGCGGGTAGAGGCTCGCGGCTGGAGAAAAATTACACTTTTTTCTTCCCGGCGCGAAGGGGATTCGCGGGCGTTCTCGTTTTATGAAGTGGAAGCCAGCTTGGCTTGGATTCACAGCCTGCCCCCTCGGCGATGTGCTTGCGTCCAACTGAGTACAAAGGGTCCGTGGCTCGCGACGATCTTGCATCGTGACTCCGGTTTCCACTTAAATCCTCCGCGTCGTCACGGGGAAGGACGACGCGGAGGTTTTTTGTTTTGAGAGTTCGTGTGGGGACGGGCGCCCTCGCGAGCCTGCCCTGAGCGAAGTCGAAGGGTCCAAGCCGAGCGCAGCTCGGTAGCTGCCTGCGGTCACAGCAACTCTGAATTCGCTATAAGTGCCAAGCGCTGAGCCCCCACCGCTTCTCTCATCCCTCCCAAACAAAAGCGTCGAACACTCTCGTCGATTCAAATCCAATGCGTTTATAGAGGGCAATGGCTCGGTCGTTGGCTTCGGTTACGGTTAGCGAGATGAAATGGAATCCCCGGTCGCGAAGATTTTTGGTTGAGGCGGCCAGCAGGGCTTTGCCGAGGCCGGCGGAACGGTATTCGGGGAGCACGCAGACCTGGGTGATGTGGCCGACATCGGGGCGCACCTGCGAGCAGAGGATGAGGCCGGCCAGCGTGCGAGTGTGGCGCTCGAAGACGACGAAGGATGCCTGGGGATCGAAGACGCCGCATCCGGGGAAGCGCACGATGTTGTTGAGAAAGCGCAGCGAGCCGGTGAGGGTGCGGTACTGATCGTTGATCTCGGAATCGACGTGGCCGCGGTAGGCGGCGGTAATCAGGGCGGCGGCGGACTGGTATTCCTGCTCGGACCAGGGACGGATTTCGAACTGCGGCGGAAGCGGCGGCGCGGGCGTCACTGGGGGGGGATGCTTGCCCATATCGAAATTCATGAAGACGCGGGGATGGCGGCTGAAGCCCTGTTGCAGAAAGGGGCGCGCAACTTCTCCGGCGTTGTGCGCCAGCAACTGCGCCTCCACGCGATGGATGCCGGGCGACTGCTGCAGGGTTTCGATGACGTGGGTGAGCAGGCGTTCCTCGACTTCGTGACGGTCGCCGCGGTCCCCGTCGCGGACGAAAAGGTCGCCGATCACGCCCTTGTTCTGCTCGTACACAAAAAAGGAGTAGCCGAAGATGCTGCCGCGCTCGATGGCGGCGTAGCCGGGGAGAATCTTGGCGTCCATGTAACGGAGGATCATTTCCGCGGAGATGGTGTAATCCCAGGAGAGCATGCGGCCCCACATGGCGATCTCATCTTCCAGCAGCGGGCGAAGGTCGGCGGAAGAGAAGTGTCGGAGATCGAGGATTTCCATAAGAGAAGCCAGGTTTCAAGGTTGCAAAGTTTCAAGGTTTCAGAGTAAAGCGGCAGCAAACGCGAGCGTCAAGTCCTTTAAACCTTGAAACTCTGAAACCTTGCAACCTTGCTATTTCCCCACCCAGTACAGATCCAACTTCTGCTCCGGGATGCTGGTTAAGTATGATACTCGGCGTCCGGGAACGAGTTGGGCGACTTGCGATTGCGTACCTTGTGCGGCAACCAGGACATGAGCTGCGGCCGGGACATTTCCGCTTTCGTAGGGTTGCGCCGGACGATTGAGATAAAACTCGAGACCGTATTCTTGCACGCGATTGATGTGATAGAGGGCGATGGGGACCGGCTCGCGCGAAAAGGCCTGAATGCTTTCGGCAATGGGACGCGCGGATTGGGTAGCATCGATGACGGGCGCGGCGAAACGAATGACGGCGGCTACGCTTACGACCACGGCGAACATGGTGGCGCGGCTCAAGAGGCGGAGTCCGGCGCGGGAGAGCAGCGCGGCGCTGATGCCAAGCGCAAACATGGCGGCAATGGCGGCAGCGACGTAAGTTCCGGTTCCCCACAGCAGGCGGTGATTGCTCGCAACGGAGGCGGCGGACAGAGCGGAAAAGATCAGCAGTCCGCAGAGAACTCCGTGAGCGGCGGCGAACAGCGGCGAAAATTTCTTATCGTCACTGGGGCGGGCATCACCGCGGCGGGCTGCCAGATATTCGGCGACGAGCAGCGCTCCGGCGGGGACGGCGGGCAGGATGTAGCCGGGCAGCTTGGATTGCGATGCGCTGAAAAAAAGCACGGGCACCAGCATCCAGATGAGAAGAAATAGTGGCCAGGAATCTTCCGGGCTGGAGAAGGCTTCTTTGCCTTCGGACCAGATCAGGCGGGCGCGTTCGGCGACGGCGAGGATGAGCACGAGCGTCCAGGGCATCATAGCCAGCAAGAACACGGGCAGGTAGAACCAGAAGGGCTGACGGTGGTGATAGACGTCTTGGGAGAAGCGGGCAAGATTGTGTTCGAGAATGAAGAAGCGGAAGAATTCCGGATTGCGCAGTTGGACGGCTATGTACCAGGGCAACATGACGGCGAGGTAGAGGGCGATGCCGGGGATCCAGAGAGTGCGCGAGATGGCCCGCCAGTCACGCTTTACGGCAACGAAGAGAAAAATGATAACGGCGGACAGGGCGGGCGCTACTGGGCCTTTGGCTAAGGTTCCGAGCGCCAGCGAAATGTAAAAGGCGGCGAGATAGATGTTCCGGCGGCTTTCGTACCAGCCGTACCAGGCGAGCAATGCGATGGCGAAGGTGGCGGCGAGCGGCATGTCGGTCGCGGCGGCGTGGGCAAAGATAACGACGGCGGCGCAACTGGCCGTGATGAGGACACCGTCGAGTTCACTGCCGGGGCGGAAGCGGCCGAGGAACCAGTAGATGGCTGCGACGAGCATGGCGGCGTCGAAGGCGGCGGGCCGGCGGGCGGCTCTGTCGGTAACTCCGTCGTTGTCTTGATCCTTGGCGGACATGAGTGTCCGTCCTGCACGGAACGACAGCATCGCCTGCCAGTAATACAGCACTGGTTTTTCGAGCCACGGTTTGCCTTGCAGCGTGGGAGTAACCCAATCGGAGCGATCGAGCATTTCGCGCGCCACTTGCGCGTAGCGGGGTTCGTCGGCGCCGAGCAGGCCGAAGGCGCCGAGGCCATGGAAGAAAAGGAATCCGCAGAACGCCAC
>JBEKDG010000121.1:0-12941 GCA_050014475.1 Terriglobales bacterium
TCCGGAACGGCCCCACTGGAGGCAGCCTTGACGATGTCCTGCTCAAAAAGACGCTGGTGGCCGGAACCGATCCGGTGGCGCTCGACGCTTATGTGGCAAAGGCCTACTGGAATTTGGAAGTTTCATCTCTGCCCTATTTGAAAATGGCGTCCCAGCGCGGCTTGGGAACCTACGAGTTCGGGAAGATCCGCACACGCGTAAGAAGCGTTGCATGAGAAAGGAAGGTGGAGCGTTATGAACTCCCGACTATTAAACTACGCACCTCTGCGAGTCAACTGGGCGATCCTGTCAATTCTCGCTTGGCTGTTACTCTCCGCAGGATTCCTGGCCGCACAGGCCACTTTTTCAGCCGGACCCCTTCTGCTGCACCAGGTGAGGACGATCTATGTGGCTCCGTCCTCCGATGATTTTGTGCTTCTGGTCAAGGCTCGTCTCGAAAAATGGACGGCAGTCGAGATCGCTTCAAAGCCGGAAGAAGCGGACGCGATTCTCACTTGTCAAACGCAGAGCACAATCGTGCCCGCCAAGGTGGTGGTACGGCGGACGATTGCGGAAGTGACCCTTGTGGACCGTCGCTCTCAGAAACCCATTTGGAAGACCGCAAAATCCGCGGCCTTTGATAGAAACATATTGGCCGATGACATTATGGAGCAGCTCAAGCGGGACTGGAGAAAATCGGCCAGTGCGCATTGAGGCTTGCCGACCGCGCCTAGGGAACTTCGGATTCTGGGTCCCTAGCCGAACCCAGGCAGCCCGCACTGCGGCGCAGCGGAGGCACCTTTAAGATTTTGACTACGAGGGCTAGGGCTTCGGTCCGGCTGCGACACGTCTAGTGTGCGTCAATTCGGAAACACTGTCGCATTGTCCCAGGCGCGTTTACTCCCGTGCTCGCGAAACACTCAAAGTCGTTCTCGCTCATCGACTGCATCTCGGTTGGCGTTGATCGAATGCAGCAAAACTTTGAGCCGATGCGCAAGCAGGTGGTTGGCCAGGGTGTGGTGTACGGGCTTACCTCCGGCGATCAAGCTGCGCCAGTGGTATGGCCATGCCGTCAGCGGCTTTCGGTCGCGCTCGGGGAGCCATGCTGTAGATTCCGCTGTCCGCGCCCTCGGTGAAACCCTTCCAGCCCCCTTGTCAGGAATCAACGTGCAGAAGGTCTGGAAGTTCTTCCGCTTGGCCTGGAAGTTTGACTTTTCCGTTTCTCCCGCTCTCTGGCAGGCATTGCCAGGGCCTGTACCTGGGTTTCCGACCGTTCGCCAAGCTGGCGGCTGGCCACAAACTTCATCTTGCCCTGCTCGACGTCCACCACTACGCGGTCGCCGTGGCGCACTTCGTCATGCAGGATTTTCACAGCCAGCGGATCCTGCACCAGTCGTTGGATGGAGCGCTTCAGGGGCCGCGCGCCGAAGTCGGGATCGTAGCCCTCACGCACCAGTAGTTCCTTGGCAGTATCGGTCAGCTCCAGGGTGATTTGGCGCTCGGCCAACAGGCGCCGCACCTCCTCCAGTCGCAGGTCGATAATCTTGCTCAGCTCCTCTGTGCCCAGCGGGTTGAAGATGATGAAGTCGTCCACGCGGTTGAGAAATTCAGGCTTGAAGTGTGCCCGCAGCGTATTCATTACTTGCTTGCGTGCCCGCTCAAAATTCTCGGGCGTGCGCAGCCACTCGGCGGTGAGTTGCGGCGAGCTGATGTTGGAGGTCATGATGAGAACGGTATTGCGGAAGTCCACGGTACGGCCCTTCCCGTCGGTGAGGCGGCCGTCATCCATGATCTGCAGCAGGATGTTGAACACATCCTGGTGGGCTTTCTCGACCTCGTCGAAAAGCACGACCGAGTAAGGACGGCGGCGCACAGCCTCGGTGAGCTGGCCGCCTTCCTCGTAGCCGACGTATCCCGGCGGCGCGCCGATCAGCCGCGACACCGCATATTTCTCCATGTATTCAGACATGTCGATTCGCACCAGGGCACGCTCATCGTCAAAGAGGAACTCGGCGAGGGCGCGCGCCAATTCGGTCTTGCCTACGCCCGTCGGCCCCAGGAAGATGAAAGAGCTGATCGGACGCTTGGGATCGGAGAGCCCGGTACGGGCACGGCGGATGGCGTCGGCCATCCGCTCCAAGGCCGGATCCTGGCCGATCACGCGGCGGCGCAGCCGGTCTTCCATCTCAACCAGCTTCTTCACCTCGCCTTCCAGCATCCTGGACACGGGAATACCGGTCCACTTAGAGACGATGCGCGCGATCTCGTCTTCATCCACTTCTTCCTTGAGCATGCGCGAGCTGCGCTGCCGGTCGAGTTTGGATTGAAGCTTGCGCATCTCCCGCTCAGCCTGGCGAAGCGCGCCATGGCGGTTACTGCCCGCCTTCGGCAAGTCTGCATCGCAGGACTCTGCCTGCTCCGGCAACTTCAGTTGCTGGATCGTCTGCCGGAGCTCGTGCATCCGGCTGACCGCTTCCTTCTCCTTCTTCCAGCAGACCTTCAGGACGTTGACTTGTTTCTGGACTCCGGCCAGCTCACTTTCCAGGATCCGCAGCCTTTCCCGCGAGTTGGCATCGTCTTCCCTATCGAGTGCATGCTTCTCGATAACCAATTGCGCGGCGCGGCGCTCGAGCTGGTCGATGTCCACCGGCACGGAGTCGATCTGCATGCGCAGGGCGGCGGCGGCCTCGTCCACTAAGTCGATGGCCTTGTCCGGCAAGAAGCGATCGGCGATATAGCGGTGCGAGAGCGTGGCCGCGGCTACGAGGGCCGAGTCCTTGATGCGGATGCCATGGTGCAGTTCATAACGCTGTTGCAGGCCGCGTAGGATGGCGATGGTGTCCGCCACGCTGGGCTCGGCCACGAAGATAGTCTGAAAGCGACGTTCGAGCGCCGGGTCTTTCTCGATGTGCTTGCGGTACTCGCCCAGGGTGGTGGCGCCGATGGCTCGCAACTCCCCGCGCGCCAGCGCCGGCTTCAACATATTGGACGCGTCGATTGCGCCTTCCGCCGCTCCCGCTCCAACCAGCGTGTGCAGCTCGTCAATGAACGTGATGATCTGCCCCTGCGAGTCCTCGATCTCCCTCAGCAGCGCCTTCATGCGATCTTCAAACTCGCCGCGGTACTTGGTGCCGGCAACCATCGCACCCAGATCCAGGGCTACCAGACGCTTGCTCTTGAGCGGCTCGGGGACATCGGCGCAGACAATGCGCTGCGTCAGACCTTCGACGATGGCAGTCTTGCCCACGCCGGGCTCGCCAATCAGCACGGGATTGTTCTTGGTGCGGCGCAAGAGCACTTGGATCACGCGCCGGATTTCGTCATCGCGGCCGATCACCGGGTCGAGCTTGCCGCGGCGCGCCCAGTCGGTAAGATCGCGGGCATAGAGCGCAAGCGCCCCATATTTGGTTTCTGAGGTCGGGCCGGCGACCTGCTGGGGGCTGCGAACGGTGATCAGCGCCATTAAGATGGCATCGCGACGGGCACCGTGTCGCGCCAGCAGGGCTTGGGCGGGATCGCTCTCGAGGTCCATGATGGCCAATAGCAGGTGTTCGGTGGAGACGTGCTCATCGTCGAGGTCGGCGGCCTCCTGAAAAGCCTGCTTGAGGACTGCGCTAGCGGCCGAGGAGGGCTCAGCCTTCAAGGCGCCGCCCGCCCAAAGCGCTGGCAGGCGGTCGATCTGGTGCCGTGCCTCCGCCAGCGCTGCCTGGCTGTCGACGCCAATCTTGCTCAGTACCGGTACCACCATGCCTTCGCGGTCCGCCAGGAGGCTGGCGAGCAGATGGAGGGGCATCAGCTCGGGGTTGCCGCGCTTGGAGGCCAGATAGTTGGCGGCTTGCACCGCCTCCTTCGCCTTGGACGTCAGTTTGTCCCAACTCGCGATGATCGGCATGTTGTTCGCCCCACACTGGCCGCACAACTGGCCTCAGCCCGTGTTGTGATTGAAAGCCCCGCGCCCTCTGCCAGGATAACTCTGATTAAGCCGGTTCCCGGATGGCTTTGAAGGGGCATGGCTTCAGCCATGCCGTTAGAACCCGCCCAGCAGCGGCTTTAGCCACCGAGGGTCGCCCTTCCTGGCATCCAGTCTTGCCCACCAAGACTTAATCAGATAATCCCCAGGAATCGAGCTGCTGCTCATCGCTTCTGAGCGCCTCCACAAACCGCTGCATCAGGCCGGCAGGCGCCGGATAAATCTCCGGCTCTCCAATGGAAAACAGGGTCGAGCCCTTCGGACTTTAGCTTGGTGGAGTAGATCGGCGCATCGTACGAATGAGCCGTGAACTGGCATCCACCGTGCTGAAGTGAATAACCACCCGGTGTGGTGGAACAGTTGAGCGTGAAGAGACAGCCGCCTCCTCTCGCCAGCTCAACGCATAGGTTCCAGTCTTCTCGCGTGCTCACAAACGCCGCGGTCGGCGGCGAAAACAGGTTATGAAGGGCAACCGTCGCCAGAAACTCCTGGCGAGTGGGTGTGAAAGGCGACTCTTGAAAAAGGGCTCCGGGAGCCAGCTTCAGACGGGGAGTACCGAGAATGGTGGCGCCGCCTCCGTAGTGCTGCCGCAGGTATTCCTCATGCAGCATCAGCATGGCCCAGTCCCGTCTCCAGTCCGACAGGCCCGAGAGCACTCCGATGCCGACGTGCTCAACCCCGGCCGCGAGCATGCGTTCATAGGCGTCCATGCGGTATTCAAAGTTTGCCTTCTTGGTCCTGCCGGGATGCAGCACGGCGTATCGAGCCTGGTCGTAAGTTTCCTGCCAAAGCACCGACCAGCACAGCCCCGCGTCGATCAGGCGACGGTAATCGCTTTCTTCCAATGCCTCGGCGCTGATTCCGACAAGACCGCCACCATGCTGGTCCAACACACGCCGCAACCGTTCAACGTGACGACACATCGCATCCACTCGCATCCGCGGATCGGTTGCGTAGACCAGCTCAAGAACTCTCAGCCCCTTCTCCTCGATGAGATAGATCGCCTCTTGTTCGAGTTCGTCATCCGTCAATCGCCTGCGCTCGACCCCGATCCCTTTGTTTCCTCCCCGGAAATTGCAATAGAGACACTGCTCCTCGCAGATGCTGGTCACGTAGATCGGGACGATCACAAAGACTCGCCCACCGTAAAGAGCCGCTTTGACCTCGGCAGAACGGGCAATGATGTCTTGATCCAGCTCGCCCCCCAGCCCGAATCCTTCGCTCCAAAAGAAAGGTGCGTAGTCGGATGCCACCATGGGCCGGAGCGAGTCTAGAGGTCCCGCGCGTGTACCGGAAAGCTCCGAAATCTGTTCCCAGATGATCTCGTATCGATTAGAGAACATGGGATTTCCTACTTAAACGATACGCGCGATCGAATACCTGGCTCTGTGACCATGCTCACGAGGGCCTGTGATTGCTGCCAGGACGAGTCGAACTCTAGCCTGCATTATTCACTGGGCAAAGCGAGGCTCTGGGTGGAGCAGGGCTTTCAGCCCTGCATTTAGGACGTGTACTTGAAAGGACGGCTTCCAGCCGCTGAGGTACGCCCTGCTGCCCCGGGCGCAAAGTACCTCAGGGGCTGAAGCCCGCATGTTTCTTGACCGTTCCTGCAGGCCTGAAGGCCTGCTCCACCCGGTCGTGAATCATGCAGGCTAGCAGCTTGGGAGTCCTGCCGCGCTTGCAGCACGCGAGTAAGATGAGAGGTGCGAGAACCTATGGCACAGCGATTCACCGAGCGCCTGCGCCAAAAAGCGGCTGCAATCTGGGAGGCACAACACCAACACCCGTTTGTGCGGGGGATTGGCGACGGAACGCTAAGCCTGGAGAGATTCAAGTTCTGGCTGCGACAGGATTATGTGTTTCTCATCGAGTACGCGCGCCTTCTGGCTCTGGCCGCCGCGCGGAGTCCGGACCTGGAGACGATGACCCGCTTCGCCACGCTGCTCAAGGAAACCGTGGAAATCGAGATGAACCTCCACCGAGCCTACGCCACCGAGTTCGAGATCAGTCGCGAGGAGCTTGAGCAGGAACTCCCTGCGCCCACCACCCGGGGCTACAGCGATTTCTTGTTGCGAGGAGCAGCGACGGGCGATTTCGCGGAGTTGGCGGCAGCGTTGTTACCTTGCATGTGGGCTTTCAGCGAAATCGGCCAGCGCCTGGCCGCGCATCCCGCCCCCAGCGACAAGCGTTATGCCAAGTGGATCGCAATGTACAGCTCCAGAGAATTTGCCGAACTGGCCCAGTGGTGCTGCGATCTGCTCGATAGTCTTGCCACAGGACTGCCTGAGCGCGACTTGCGGAAGCTGGAGGCCGCGTTTCTCACCAGCAGCCGCTATGAGTGGCAGTTCTGGGAGATGGCTTGGAAGATGGAACGGTGGCCGATATGACGGGCGCGACTTCGCAACGGGAAGGCTGGTGACGGATGAAGATTCCTCGCGTTCTGATCATCGCAGGGTCCGATTCCGGCGGTGGGGCCGGGATTCAGGCCGACCTGAAAACGGTCTCGGCCTTAGGCGCCTTTGGCATGACCGCAATTACCGCTCTCACGGCACAGAATACGACCGGAGTTTACGGGGTATTGGAGATCGAGCCGACGTTCGTGGTGAAGCAGATCGAAGCCTGCGTAAGCGACATCGGCTGCGATGCGGTAAAGACGGGAATGCTCGCGAGCACCGCCATCATCGACGTGGTGGCAGCCGCAATTTCCGGCCACAAGTTAGGACCGCTGGTCGTGGACCCGGTGATGATCGCCAAAAGTGGCGCCCCGCTGCTGCAGCCCGACGCCATCGCGGCTCTCAAGACCAAATTGCTGCCGCTAGCCGTGGTGGTCACACCCAACCTGCATGAAGCCGGGGCGCTCACGGGGTGCGAAATCAAGACTCTTGCGCAAATGAAAGAGGCCGCCCGGGCGATCCGCGACTTGGGACCAGAAAATGTCGTCGTCAAGGGTGGTCACCTGGAGAACATCGCCGCCGACCTCCTCTACGACGGCCGTGAATTCACTGAGTTCCGCGCTGAACGTATCGACACCAGGAACACGCACGGTACCGGTTGCATCTTCGCATCGGCCATTGCGGCCAATCTGGCCCACCAGAAAACAGTTCGTGAAAGCGTGACTGCCGCTAAGGATTTCATCACCGCGGCCATCCGTGCCGGCCTCGCGATTGGGAAGGGTTATGGGCCCGCCAATCCGATGGCCATGCTGTACCACCGGGCAGGATTGGACAGCTGAGTGGCAGGCACGCTTCCACGCTGAGGGCTGGGTGCCCCTCGTTTTGCAGCTTTCGAAACATGGATGTTGTTCGTCCTTCACGAGCGTTCGCGATCACCCTCACTGCAGTTTTCTCGCAGTCGTGCCACTTATCGGGATGAGTAGCCACTTACCGGGCCCTCGTGGGCGCTTAGAAACTGCGAGAAAGGAAGGTGGGGCCTTATGAACTCTCGACTCTTACATCACCGACCGCTGCCAGTCGGCTGGGCCATCCTGCTAATCCTTGCTCTGCTGTTAACCTCTGCAGGATTCCTGGCCGCACAGGCCACTCTTTCAGCCGGACCCCTTCTGCTGCACCAGGTGAGGACGATCTAGGTGGCTCCGTCCTCCGATGATTTTGTGTTCATGGTCAAGCCGTCTGGCACATTCTTCAAAACCCGGCGTATCAAGGTCGAGCCGCCTATGGAACGACGCACATGATGCCGCGGGGGAAGAAAGTTCGGCCGCGGGCAGCCCGCGACCGACCGGCGGAACCGCGGCGCAGGGCCGCATCGTCTCCCCGGCGCAACGCAGTAATATAAACAAGAAGAATCGAACAGGGCGGGCTGCATCCGAACCCCTAGTTGTCACATTGTCCCCGGCGCGTTCACGCCCGTGCTCGCGAAACACTCGAAGTCGTTCTCGCTCATTGACTGCATCTCGGTTGGCGTTGACCGAATGCAAACGGGACCATGTCTGTTTGGGTCGCATCTGCGCAGGTCGGTCAAAAGGTATACCCGTGGACTAGCGGACGACCCCGGCGAAACAGGGGGCGAAAGGCCGCCTAAAATAGGGTTGTTGATTTCACGCTTTTGAACCGGGGGCTAGAAAAACCTCCAACTCTCGGTCTCGTCCGTAACAATCACATTAAAGATTGGCTGTCCGCCGTGCCCGCCGCGCACAGGGGGACCACGTACAACACGATTAGAGAGCCAGTCTGCACCATCATCGTCTTCCGACATCTGGTGGGGAGCAAGTTGAAGGATCAGCAGCAGACGGGGATAATCTCGCGCTCATAACCGTTGCGACCTTGGTTGACCGATACCTCACAGACGATATGGAGCTGCATGTGCTGTGCCTCGGCTCGTTCCGGTAACGGCTGAAAAAGTCGCGTCATCCGACACTGCACGGCTTCATTGCAGCTAGCTGCATTTTTCGGAAAATTCCCTTAGAATTGTGTTGCAAAATCACCTGTTTTTGGGACGCAGAGCCACGTACTTTTTGACCTAGTAGATTTAGGTATTTGCAAAACTGACGGCGAAGGGGATTTTGGGCAGCTTTGGCGGCGCGCCCGCGGAGCCAACACGCGGTTTCACTCCCGGAATCGTGGCTGTCTCAGTTGTCGGTTTGCCCGTCACTCAGCAACAATACCCAACGCACACGAGATCAAAGCTGTTTTCGGCCTTGAATTGCCCGAACGGTACTCTCAGGGCGCGGGCTTGCGGAAGGTCAGCGAGTAGAACCGGCCGTTCCAGATTGATTTGACACGGATCTCCTGCATATCGGCTGGCACCAGGTCGATGGGCGCGGTGACCGCCTCCTTGCGGTGCTTGAAAAATCTGCCGACAATCGGTGCCTGCTCATAGGCGCTCTTCACGTGTTCCTCGGTTTCGTCGGCGATGAGGATAAGGCTCCCCGGTTTAGCGACGCGAATCATCTCCCGGATGGCCTTTGAACGGTCGTTAAAGAAGTTGATGCCGCCCGTATGAAATACAACATCGAAGCTCGAATCGGTGAAGGGCAGGCTTTCGGCATTGCCCAAGAAGAGATCGGCGTCCATTTGCCAACGGCGCAGGTTGGCCTGGCAATTGACCAGCATCCCTGGAGACAGATCAAGGCCGAACCGCTTGATGTCGCGGGGCAAGTATTTGAAGTTGAGTCCGGTGCCCACCGAGGTCTCCAGCACGGAATCTCCCGGCTTGATCTCGAGCAGCCCGAGGTAGCTCATCACGTATGCGTCCCGGTCCATGCCGCTCAGTGCAGACGACACGCGCTGGATGTCGTCGTAGAAGCCTCCGATGGTTTCATAGAGGTGGTTGTATTTCCGATTGGAACCGGTGAGTTCTTCCGGCTTGAGAAAGACGGGAATTCCGTCGCGGATAGGGAACCGCTCCCCGGATGGGCTGACCAACGCTTCCCGGTTATGCTCACGGACCAAATGCAAAGAGTTCCCGGTATAGGGGCTTTGCAATGCGGCGACGATCTCGGGCCGATCAGCCCAGGTCTGGTGTTTGCCGGGGTGGAAAAGCGCCCAGGCGCTCAGGGTGAGGGCTCCGCCGAGGCAAATCCAGGGAAAGACTGCGCCGGTGGGCAGGGTCTCGGGCAGAGCGGAGCCGCTGAACTGGCGGAAAATTCCGAAGCCTGCTGCAAGCACGTAGACCGCAGCAAAAAAGCTTGCGCCGACAGCGATTTTAGAGGCGCGGAATTCGTGGTTCCACATCCAGACGACCACCGCCGCGAACCAGTAAATGAGAAATGCAGCGGTGCCGATTCCGAAGGCCGCGGCGATGTGCAGCAGCGGCGTATTGGCCTTCTGGCTTTGGGCGAGGGAGTAGAGGCTGAAAATATTGGCCGGGAGCCACGCCAGAGCCAGCGTTTTCAGCACCGCTCCCGCCAGCGGCAAGGGAAGAGTGGACAGGAATCCAGGCAGACGCGGGCTGGTGAGGCGGTGGAAGAGAAGGGGCAGTACGCTGAGAAGGACGACGAGGAGCATCCAGGCGACGTATTCGAGTGCGTGCGCCGGGCCGGTCAGCGGGAATTTGCGCCAGTTTGCGACCAGGCTGGGAAGGAAGTTGAGGACCATCAGCCAAAGAAATCCGCGCCGGGGCTTTTGCGTGCCCACGAACCAGACGCCCAGGATTGCGCCGGTCCACGCCCCCACAAGAGGGAAGAAAAAGCCGAGAATAAAAAGGCTAACTATAGCCCAAGCCAGGAGCTGCAGCCCGCGGCGGAAAGAAATGTTTGTAGGCATATTGGGTTTCTCCTTTGTGCACGCGTGCCGTGTTTACACGCGCAGGTTGCGGAATCTTCTAGGGGCTGCTGTCTGCTGCCGCGGTTTTGAAGCCGTGGCCGCCTTTGCGGAAGAAAGCATGGCCAGCGCGGATTCGCTCCATTCCAAAGCGGAGCGAATCTGCGCGACCCCGTAGGTGTGCGTGAGCATCCAGAACGGAAAATGGGGATTGTTCGAGTGCCGCGCGCGTCCGAGAGTCTCCATCTCAAGCAGGGTGGCGAGCATGTGCTTAAGCTTGTCCTGAAAATCCCGAATGTGCGCGATCGAGACGCTGGGCGCGGCCTCGCGGCCAAAAAAAAGCTTGAGCAGGAACTCATTGCGTGGCGGGTCGTCGCGGTAAGGGACGGCCAGCCACTCCTTGAGGCACGCATGCCCAGCAGCCGTTATGGAGTACTCCTGACGCTGCGGCCTGGCCGCAGAGGTTGACTTGCGCGAGACGATCAGGCCTTCGGCTGCCAGCCGTTTCAGGGTCGGGTAGATTTGTCCGTAGCTCTCGCCCCAGAAGAAGCTCACACTGCCTTGGATAGTCTTGCGAATGTCGTAGCCGGACTGGTTGGACTCGATGGAGAGTAAGCCGAGAATGACATAGGCGGTTTGTTTGCGCTGCATACTATCTACAAGATATATCTTCTAGATAGATTGTCAAGAGATATTTTGCAACGACTTGCTGCTAATGGTCTTGAAGAGGCACAATCCGGCTGGCGAGAACAGGGGGGCGCGTGAACTGGGGCCGACTGGCCTCCCCGGAGCCGACCAACCTACAACTTCCGGCTAGTCGGCCAACCGGAAATTGGCCGATTACTTCAGTGTTGCCCGTGATCCAGGCACAATCCCGAGAGGCGAGGATGACAATGGTATAAGTGCAGGGTTGAGCAGATCGTACAACCAGGCGGCGCAGGTCCCTTCTTCGAAGGTCACCGACAAGCTTCCGCGTAGTCCCGCAAAGAACTGAAGAATGGTCACCGCTTTCGTCTC
This sequence comes from Terriglobales bacterium, assembly GCA_050014475.1. GTDB lineage: Bacteria > Acidobacteriota > Terriglobia > Terriglobales > Acidobacteriaceae > Acidiflorens. The sequence continues at coordinate 11,185 of JBEKDG010000121.1, forward strand.
CAGGATGGATTCCATCACGAACTTGCCCGTGGCATCCGAAACCGCGACCGAGATCGTTGCTTGATGAACGTCCAGCCCAATATACTTTTCACTGTTCAGAAGGGTGCGCCTTTAGTAGGTGGTGATATAGCGCTCACAACCTACGCCTAATGGGGAGCCCTTGTATAATGCGTTTACTTCAACAATCCGTTTACGACAACAATCCCTCTCCCACTCTCCGGTAAGCCAATGACCCCGGGGTGGCCGTCAGTTGGCCAGCATGCGGTCACGCGATTTGGTCTTGCGGCCTGCAGGGTAATTCCGGGGACCGTTGAGGAACGGCCACGCCCAGCCATTTTCCCAAGCCGCGGAAGTGGTCCAACCACGCGCCACTCATGCGCGTTTGGTTGGCTCCGGAAAGCGCCTCGACCAGCTGGTAGTAAATGTTCTGCGGCTTCCAAAGGTCCACTTCCAGGGGCGGGACGCGGCTCAGCGAAACCAAAGCCTCCACCATCTCCAGCGCCTCCGGATCACCGGGTTTCCGCGCCCACTGCTCCACCTCCGCGTTCAGCCGTTGGCGCAGAGCCGACTCCAGACAGGATATGTCCAGATTGACGCCATCGTGCCGGGCGGCATCGAGTAGCATCCTGATACGATCCAGGTCCAATTCCTGGTCCATCAACGCCCGCTGCAGCGCGTTGCCCAACACGAACTCGGCGGTGGTGCGCAGGATGGGCGGCGGAGGCATGTGAAGTTCGGACAAGAAGCGCATGAATGGGGCATGGTGCTCGTATACCTGGCGGTACACGGCCTCGGCCTCGCCCATGGTGGAGTTGACGATTTGACTGAGAATGCGCCGTTGCTCATCGCGGAACAGGGACTTCAGCGAGTAGGTCGCGCCCCGAAAATGGCGATCGATCACACGTAGGCACTCCGGCAAATCAGCACTGGAAAAGGCCTGGCTCGCTTCTTCAACCAGCACGCGGAACGCATTTTTGCTCTGGAAGGGGCGAACCCCAGCGCTCAGGTTGTGATCGCCGAAATGAAGCACGGCGAAGCCGACGGTCAAGCGCGTGCGTGTGATGTTCGAGACAATGCGGGCGCGACCGAGAGCAAGTTTTGTTTTACCGGACTCCAATTCGCGCGCTTCCTGCAGGTCCACGCAGTAGCTGTAAATCGAGCTCCAGCCCTGATAGCCGTTGAACAGCGAGCTGATGGCATAATGTGCGCCCACCCCGAACAGGTCCAACATGGCGGGCCGGACGAAGCGCTCGTAAACGTGGCGTCCGTTCCCGTAATCAGGAATGTTGCTCCAAGCCGCTTCCAGGCGGCGCAAGAATTCCTCCTCGCGGTATTCGCCGAAGAGCTGCTCGCTAAGTTGCACGGCGCGGCCGGCGTACTGGAGGACGTGCACCGTCTCCGGCCCGGTTAGTTCGTCGAAGAACCAGCCGCAACTGGTGTACATCAACATGAGATGGCGCTGCGCTTCGAGCAGTCTTAAAGTGCGCACTTGTTGTTCGAGGGAAAGGCCCCGCACAGCATGGCGGGCAAGAAATGCGTCTACATTGCTGGGCGAACGATCCAGCACGACGTTGATGTAATCGTCGCGCGCGGCCCAGGCATCCCGCAGAAGTTCCTGCGCGCTGAGTTCATAAGACTTGGCGAGATCGTCGCGCAGCCAGTCCATTGCCTCCCGCAGAGGCCGCCGCCAATGCTGGCGCCAGGAGCCGCATCCGCCGGAGTTGCAGCCGCAATCGTTCTTCCAGCGCTCCACCCCA
>JBEKDG010000122.1:0-21324 GCA_050014475.1 Terriglobales bacterium
GTTACTCTTTTCGAGAAAACGCCCATTGTACGGGCACTTCGCCCATCCGACTCCTGTCCCGACTTACCCGATCCCGGCAACCAATTGATTCTGTTCGACTTTTAACCGGACAGCAGTGGTTCAAAGACAACCCCGTTTAGACTTCCACGCTGATGTGGATCACCCGCACTATTTCCACTTGACATCAAGGACTATAATAAGACTTAGTAAGCAGCCCAGTGTGGCCGCAGCGGCGTTCAAGTTCTTTGAAATCCAGAGTTAGCGTGACTTAGTAAGTCGAGTTCGTCGGCTCCAAGGGGCAAGTCCCCAGAAATGGACATGTAACTCATTTGTTATCTAGATTTTGCAAATTAGCCCTTTAAACTCAAAGATTTAGCGGGAATTTCCGCGTAACTCTATGATTCTAAAGGAGCCGAAAATTATTTTTTTTCGACCGTCTTAATATCCAGGCTCTTCCAAAGATACCAGCACGCAATCGAGCGATAAGGAGCCCAAGGCTTAGCGATCTTCTCCATCACGGCTGGTTTCGGCCACTTACGTTTTTTGTAGTGCTTCTTGATCGCAGCCTGCACACCGTAGTCGCCGGTCGGAAGAATATCCGGACGCCGCAAAGTGAACATCAGGAACATGTGTGCCGTCCAGACGCCGACGCCCTTGACCTGGGTGAGATGCGCGATCACTTCTTCTTCCGGCAATTCCGGCAGCCGCTCGAATTCCAGCAAGCCAGCCGCGGTCTTTTCGGCGAGATCGCGCAGATACGCCGTCTTCTGCCGCGACAGCCCGACGCCGCGCATTTGCGCATCGGTCAGTTTGAGAATGCCCTTCGGCGTCAGCGGATCGCCGGCAAGAGCCGTGAAGCGATTGAAGATGGTCACGGCCGCTTTGCCGTTCAACTGCTGATAGAGGATCGCCTCAGCCAGCGCGTGAAACGTGGGCTCGCCAAACTGCATGCGGCACGGCCCTACGCGCTCGATAATCGCCGCCAGCACGGGGTCGGATTTCTTCAGGTGGCGGATCGCCAGATGGTTCGCCAGGTGGTGGACGGCTTCGGGCATCGTCGTTCGCTCCTCGCTGGACGGGGAGCAAGTTTAGCACAAAGGCGAACAAATGGCGAATTTGACAGGTGCCCATGTCGAATCCTGCGTGCCGAATCCTGCATCGAGCGGGTAAGCGCGTGCCAAGCGAGAAAAGGTTTCGAGGGGAATCATCGTCCCCGACGGGGCGGAAAATGCCTAAAATGCCACGAGGTGCGGCGCTGCCGCCAATCGGCGTCCGATCGTGTTCCTGGCGACGAGTTGTATGCCGGCCAGCCTACTTGCCAGCCTGCTGCTCGGCTATGTCGCCGATCACGGGCAGCTTGAACATCTGTCCCTGGTAGGCCTTGAGCACCAGAATCAGCCAGATTACAAACCCGGCCAGACTGATCAGTGGCCACACAAAGATTGTTGCCCACCCGAGGAATGGGATGTGGCCAATGAATGCCAGGATAATCCAGAGCACGGTCCAGGCGATCGCGAAGAAGATGCATTGAAAGGCATGGAAGCGGACGAAGCGCTTCTTGTTGAACGGCTCCAGCACCAGAAACACAATCGCTGGAATGATGGTCACGTAAGCCAGCGCGCCGGCCACGTTATCGGTGAGTCCGGCGGCCGCGGGTGCAATCGCGCTCGCGCCTTGCACGGCGCCGCCAGCACATTTCGGACAGGTCGCTCCATCCGCGATCTGCGTTCCACAGGTTGGACAAAAAGCCACGGGGGCCTCCTTTGAGAGACGAGAGGCAAGTTATCAGAACACTCGCTGCCGCGCAATGGCAGCGAGGCTGGCATTTTGGCGGATCGCCCATTCCTTCGTTTCTTTGTTTCTTTCGCCACGCGCGGCCCGAGAGATTGGAACGATTAGAATTTCTAATTGATCCTCGATTAGTTATCACTTCTCGTTGCGTCGGCTCTCTGTTATATTTCGGACTCCTCCGAGGGGCTTTGGACCGGCTTGCGGGTTCGCGCTCGGCGGGTGAAACGGGAGCCGCGTCAACTCTATGGGCCGCATCACGATTCTTTTTCTCCGGCGGTTGTGGCTGCCCACGCTCGTGTTCGGCGCTTTCTGCCTGATATGTGTCGCGGCGTACATGACGCTGGAAAGGCTCCGCGCCATCGACGCGTTCTTCTGGATCTTTCATCCGCACGCGATCGATTACCGCTCTGTCCGCACTGCCACCAAGCTGTTTTCGATTTTCGTGTACGTGGGAGTGTTCGCCTTTCAGGTGTGGATCGCGGAGCGGGTACTGGTTACGATCTTCAACCGGCAAGGTTTGGAGGCCTGGAAATCCATGGTCAACGACGCCAACATCGCGAAGCTCAAGGATCATTTCATCATCTGCGGATACGGCCAGGTGGGCCGGACGGTGGTTGACCAGCTCACCCGCCTGGAGATTCCGTTTGTGCTGATCGAGACCAACGAAGGACTATGCCGTGAGCTGCTGAACGACGGCGTGCTGGTGATCCAAGGCGACGCGAAGCGGCATGACGTACTGTTGCAGGCGGGCATCGAGCGGGCGCGCGGGATTTGCATCGTCATCGACAGTGACGCCGACAATCTTTACATCACGGTCACCGCCCGTTCGCTGAATGCCAAGGCAAAGATCATCACGCGCGCCGGCCAGCAGCGCTACGCCAACGCGATTCGCAACTCGGGCGCCGATGAAGTCATCATCCCGGAATACGAAGGCGGCCTGATGACCGGACGAATGATCCAGAAATACTATCCGGCACAGGGCAGTTTGGAGTAGGGGCGCGCGACGATCGTTGGCTGGTCGCCATTGATTGGCCAGTATCAGGAAAAACAAATTCAGAGCCACGTTACGGCAGCTGTGTCCGACCGCCCCGGGGTATCGCCCCCCTCAAAACAGCGCGTCCACTCGAAAGCAATCGGACACCTCGCCGCGCTCGGCGCCGCTAACGGAGATCCAAGAACGCGGCGCCGGGCATACTCTTGTTCATCTTGTCGTGCGAGTCAGGTCGGGAGAGATCAGGAGCTCTCCGACATGAGATTGGGTATTTCGATCGCCTCCAAAACGGCGGCAATCGCATACCGCGCCTCGATCGGATCCACAAAACCGCACGCCAGGACCGCGCTGGAGACGAGTTCACTGAGTTCGGTTTTCGGCAATTCTTCCAATCCCGCCACGGATTCGTCGAGTTCTTGCAGAACGAGCAGCAACCGGGCCACTCTTTGATCTGCGATGCGAACTTTCGAATCGGAACAAGTCTGGTTGAACTCAGGGGTTGGCCACATGGGTTCGGTGGAGAAATCCAGAAACAGCTTATTTATTTTGTCCATAGGTGCCTCTCTGCCCTGCGCTCGCATGAATGCGGCGGCGATCGCGTCTGTTCATGTTGGGGTCATCGCCTGCCGGCAAAGCCAGACCATGGAACAGAGTCTCCATAGTGGATTCGCCGATTTTGCCTGGGACCGATTGGCGCGTTCGTGATACTGCGCGCACCCCACCACAGCATAGGCGTCACACCATAGACCAATGCCCCTGGGTCTAGGCGAAGTTGTCAGTCCTGGAGTGCGGATTTCAGATCAGAAACGTGCAGAGGAGATCTTGGAGAGAATGTGGATCACGCCGAACAGGTGTGCAGGCTGCCTTCCGCTCGAGTGCTGGAGAGGTGATTCCGTGCCCTGCTTCACAAACTTGCCTCGGCAGAATGACTGGGGCGACGGCCGGACGGACAAACCTGATGCCAGGGACTACGGGAGGCGCCTGATTTACGGGGGTGTCAACTTCGTTATAGGAAGTCTCAGGGAGGTCAGTTTGCGGGATCGCGGAGACGCACGCCACGGGGCCCAGCAATAGCAGAACGAACGTCCAAACTCCTCGCCTCACCGCGGCACCTCCGTAAATGTAACAATAGCCGCGTAAGCACGTGTTGTCAAAGGAGTACGATCAGGAATTACGATCACCGGCAGGAGTGGCCCCGGAGCCTTGCTGCGAGTCATAACAAGGTGAGTTTCCATGTCGCAGGCGCAAGAAAAGAACCGGGTGCAGCCATCGTCTTTGCCCGACCTTTGCCCGCTGGCCACGCTCCCACTATCATTTTGAGTACGGGATTCTAAGTCCGGCAGAGCAGGGAATTCGCCTCCGCCATTTTTCGTCTCTTGAAAGGTACTGATGATCACCATTGTTTCGGGACTGCCGCGGTCGGGCACATCGTTGATGATGCAGATGCTGGATGCGGGCGGTCTGCCCGTCCTCTCCGACGGCGAGCGCAAAGCCGACACCGACAACCCCAAGGGCTACCTCGAGTGGGAGCGCATCAAGCAGCTTCCGAAAGATCCCAGTCTGATTGCGGAGGCCGAAGGCAAGGTGGTGAAGGTCATCTCGCAACTGATTCTGTCGCTGCCATCGGGCCACGAGTACCGTATCGTCTTCATGCAGCGTCCGCTACCCGAGGTGCTGAAGTCGCAGGAAGAAATGCTGCGACGCCGCGGCAACTCAGACTCGAATGCCGACACATCCGCGATCGAAGAGGCCTTTCAGCGCCACCTGATCGAAGTGAACAAGTGGCTCGCGGGCAAGGCGAACGTGCAGGTCTCGCGCGTGCATTATCATCGAGTGCTGCGCGAACCGAAGGCGGTCGCCGAAGAAGTAGCCGCATTCTTACAGGTCCCGCTCGACATCGAGGCCATGGTTCGGCAAGTGGATGGAAGCCTGTATCGCAATCGCATGAAGTAGAGCGGCGCAGACCAACGGCGAGAATGCGAAGGGGAAATTCGGACGGCGACTACCCCGTCCGCGCCGGCGGGAGCGCGAATCCAATCTTGCTTCGGCGGCTGGGTGGCGGGTTCATCAGCTTCTTGATGACGTTGATGATTTCCTGGATCGCGCCGTCGTGCGTCTCCAGGTGTTCTTCCAATTCTTTTATCCTGTCCGCGAATTCTCTGTTTGCGGCCAGCGTCTCACGTAAGCGGACAAAGGCGCGCACTACGAAAACACTCATGGCTACTGCACGATCGGAGTTGAGCACGGTCGCAGCCATGATCGCGCCGTGTTCGGTGAAGGCGTAGGGGAGCGAGCGCCGACCACCGCGTCCTTTTTTTGAGGTTGCAAATTGCAACCTCAAAGCGGCGAACTCTCGGGCTGTGAGCTGGAACATGAAATCAGAGGGAAACCGCTCTCCGTTGCGGTTCACCTGCTGGTTGAGACGCTTTACTTGAACCCCGTAAAGCTCGGCCAAAGCGGTATCGAGGATGACTCTCTGATGGCGCAGAATGGTGATTCGGGATTCGATGGGGACCACGGCTGCTCTTTGACGGGTTGCTAACGGTCGCCGTGTTCGTCCGCGTTTTGGCGAACGGACTTGCATCCCGCCATCGTAGCGGTCGTAACCGGCGAAGACTGTGACCAATGAACACTCCGAAGGTGATGAAACCGAAGCTTAAGAAATTACGGGATGCTCACTTCCGTGTTGCCGATACCGAGTTGAGTACTGTCGCTGCCATGATCGCGCCATGTTCGTTGAAGGCGTAGGGAAGAGAGCGTCGGCCGCCGTGTCCCTGTCTTGAGGTTGCAAATTGCAACCTCAAGATGGCGAACTCCCGGGGGTGTGAGCTGGAACATGAAATCGGAAGCACCTTGCTGAAGAAGCGAACCAGACCTTAAAGAAATTATGTGATGCTCACTTCCGTATACGTCCCGTACACCTGCCGCAGCGCTTCGCAGATTTCGCCAACGGTAGCGTAGGCACGGACGGCGTCGACGATATACGGCATCGTATTGGCATCGGAAATGTTGCCGTTGGTGCCCGCGGTGGGAGTCTTGGCGGCGGCTTGTTTCAGGGCGTCAAGGCGGCGCTGAACTTCTTCGTTCGAGCGGCGGGCGCGCAAGGCTTTGAGCTTCTTCTCCTGAGCGCGGGCTACCGATTCGCCGATGTGGAGAATGTGGGGCGACTCTTCTTCGATGACGAAATCATTCACGCCGACCGTGATCTTCTCGTTGGCTTCAACGGCGCGCTGGTACTGATAACTGGCCTCGGCGATTTCTTTCTGGGGATATCCGCGCTCGATGGCTTTGACCATGCCGCCCATCTGGTCAAGCTTCTCGAAGTAATCGAAGGCGCCGTTTTCCATGTCGAGGGTTTGCTTCTCGACGAAGTAGCTGCCGCCGAGCGGATCGACAGTTTGGGCAACGCCCGACTCGAAGGCAATGATCTGCTGGGTACGCAGTGCGATGCGCGCAGCCTCCTCAGTGGGCAAGGCGAGTGCTTCGTCGTAGGCGTCGGTGTGCAACGACTGTGTGCCGCCGAGCACGGCCGCCAGCGCCTGCAGGGCGACGCGCGCGATGTTGTTCATCGGTTGCTGCGCGGGCAGCGAAACGCCGGCGGTCTGGGTGTGGAAACGCAGCAGGCGGGTGCGATCGTTTTTGGCGCCGAAACGATCCTTCATCAGGCGATACCAGATCTTGCGCGCCGCGCGGTATTTGGCGATCTCTTCGAAGAAATCGTTGTGCGCGTTGAAGAAGAAGCTGAGGCGCGGCCCGAAGTCGTCGACGTCGAGGCCGCGACGGCGCGCCCACTCGACGTATTCGACGCCGTCGTAGATGGTGAAGGCGAGTTCCTGCAGCGCGGTCGATCCGGCCTCGCGAATGTGGTAGCCGCTGATGGAGATGGTGTTGAAGCGCGGCGTAAACTTCGCTCCGAACTCGAAGGTGTCAATCACCAGGCGCATCGAGGGCGCGGGCGGATAGATGTACTCCTTCTGCGCGATGTATTCCTTCAGGATGTCGTTCTGCAGGGTGCCGGAGATCTTCTTCCAGTCGGCGCCTTGCTTTTCGGCCACGACCAGGTACATAGCCCAGAGCACGCTGGCCGGTGAATTGATGGTCATCGATGTGGTGACGGTTTCGAGGCTGATGCCGTCGAACAGGATCTCCATATCTTCGAGGGAGTCGATGGCCACGCCGCACTTGCCGACCTCGCCTTCGCTGGCCGCGTGATCGGAGTCGTAGCCCATGAGCGTGGGCAGATCGAAGGCAACGGAGAGTCCGCCGCCGCCGTGTTCGAGGAGATATTTGTAGCGCTGGTTGGTTTCTTCGGGCGAGGCGAAGCCGGAGAACATGCGCATCGTCCAGAGCTTGCCGCGGTAGCCGGTCGAGTGAATGCCGCGCGTGTAGGGCGGTTGGCCGGGATAGCCGAGGTATTGCTCGTAGTTCCAGTCGGCCGGGAGGTCGGCCTGGGTGTAGAGGCGGCGGATCGGGGTGTTCGAGATCGTGCTGAAACGGGCGTGGCCGTGCTCGTCGAGGTTGGTGCCGGTGGGAGCGCCGATCGGCTTTTCGGGAGCCTTGTCATCAGCAATGGGGTTTTCCGCGATCGACCGCGGCTGCGGTGTTTTCTCGGGCATGATCACCCTGGGATGCGGCCGCTGGGTTCTCAGAAACCGAAGATGCAGCCCCGCAGCTTTTTAAAGCAACCAAACGATTGGTAGGTAATATGAACTATTTCCAGGCCAGCTGTCAAGCACCTGCACCCGAGCCTCTGCACCCGAGCCTCTGCAATGGGGGGAGATTTGCTGGTTCAGCAGGCACGGCGATCTGCTGGGGACACACCGGGGACACATTAATTTGTTTCCTGCTGTTCCTAGAACGCCATCCAGTGCGTCCGTGTTCCTGTAGTTTATTCAAGTTCCGTTTAGCCATCCCGCTTTCACGGCGATAACAATTGCGCCGTCAGTTCCGACGCTGTTTCGTCCTTAGGTCCGCTCAAACTGCGCACCGAGGCGAAAACAAATGCTGATACGGTCGACTGTCCTTTAACTGTCCAATAAGGATTCTCTAGCGTTCCTTACAAGGTTTTAAGGTGGCCACCCGCGTCTTGTAAGTTGTTGAAAGTACTAATCTCCTTGGGCTCATAACCCAAAGGTCGGTGGTTCAAATCCACCCCCCGCAACCAACTAACCTACTGAATCACCACGCCTTCGCTCCCTGCGAAGGTTTTCTCTTGTGCCAACTTGGCCACATTTGGACACAACATCTCACCCAATTGTTCGGCGACCAGCCTGTCATCTTCCCCAACGGCGTGAGTGTAAATGGCAAGCGTGACGTTCGATCCGGGAGCGTGTCCGAGTCGCTCCTGGCGTATCTTCATGGGTGCATTGAGCCTATCCATCAGGCTTCCGTTTGTGTGTCGGAATGCCTGAAGTCCGCAGCGCCGAATCCCGAAGGATTCCAGCAGCGGGTGCAGCTTCCGTTTCACGACTAGATTCTGATCCCACGGCGTTCCGTTCTTGGTGGCGAACACTAAATTCAACAGGTTCGGCCGCCACGTCGAAAGGTACGCACGGAGATGGGAGGCGAGTTTCGGTGAGATGGCGAACTGCCGAATCGAGTTCACTGTTTTTGGGGTTTGAATCTTGCCGCGCCAGATCGACTGCTTAACGTTGACGAAGCATTGCTCCAAGTCTAAGTCTTCGATTCGCAAACCACACAATTCTCCAGCCCGCATTCCGGTTTCGACTGCCAGCCAGCAGAAGGATTTCAATGGCCCACTGGCCGCAGCGATTATGCGCTGGATTTCATCCAGCGTGAAGAAGAACCGCGCCTGCCGCACAACCTTTGGAAGCACAAGTCCTTCAAATGGATCGTGTGAGACATAGCCCCAAGCTTTGGCACTACTCCACATCATCCGAAGCGTGAGTACCAGGTTACGGCAGCTCTTCGGAGCCAAAGAGCAACGTTGGACGAACATTTGGACCGTTTGTCCTCCGATTTCCCTCATGGCGTAACTCCCGAAGTAGGGAACCAGCCATTTCTTGAGCTGGCTCCGAACCGCAAGCTGCGTTGACTGTTTATGCTGAGTGAGAGCGTTTTCTGGGCCGCACCTTCGGATTTCAGGGGCCGATCGAAATTGATCCTGCCTCACCGAGCAGGAGCCGAAGGAGATTGCTTCCTGTAAGCAGGAGAGCGCAGTGCTGCCCTCTCTTGTCTCGCTCGCGGCAGAGTTGAGCAAACCATTTCTGCCACGGGCCGCTAGTCTAGTGTCTCATAAGTATCTTTACCTATAGACGATTTGGCCTCATACTCTAGAGGCCATGCCTCGCGCTGCCGCTCCCCCTCTGCCGTTGACTGAGCGTGAACGTGAGGAGTTGCTGCAGATCAGCAAGTTGCGCAGCACTCCGCAGTCGGTTGCGCTCCGGGTCCGAATTGTTCTGCGTGCCTCCGAAGGTATCGCCAACACGGTGCTGGCCCGCCAACTGTCGACGACGCTGCCCACGGTGTTGCTCTGGCGGGCTCGCTACCAAGCCGAAGGGCTGGCCGGCATTCTGGAAGATCGGCCGCGCTCTGGCCGCCCCAAGGAAATCTCTGCCCAACAAGAAGCCGCCCTCCTCGAGACGACCCTGCACCGCACTCCGAAAGACGCGACCCATTGGAGCGTCCGTTCGATGGCAAAAACGCAGGGGGTCAGTGCCGCGACCGTGCAACGCATCTGGAAGAAACATCACCTCCAGCCCCATCGGGTGGAAACGTTCAAATTCAGCACCGATCCGCAGTTCGTCGCCAAAGTCCTTGACATCGTTGGTCTCTACTTGCATCCACCCGACCGGGCGATTGTGCTCAGTGGGGATGAGAAGAGCCAGATCGAAGCGTTGGATCGCACCCAGCCGATTCTTCCTCTCCGGCCCGGCCTGCCGGAACGGCAGACGCACGACTACGAACGGCACGGTACCACCACCTTGTTCGCCGCCCTCAACGTCGCCGCCGGGAAGATCATTGCCCAGTACCAACCGCGGCATCGGCACCAGGAGTTCCTACGTTTCCTGAAGCAGATCGACACCGCCACCGATCCCACCTTAGAGGTCCATTTCATCCTGGACAACTACGGCACGCACAAGCATCCCAAAGTGAAGAAGTGGTTCCGCGCACACCCCCGCTATCACGTTCACTTTACCCCGACCAGCGCCTCTTGGCTGAACCAGGTGGAGCGCTGGTTCGCGGAGATCACGCGCAAACGCATCCGCCGCGGAACCTTTCGCTCCGTGCGCGACCTCGTTCAAGCGATCCAGGAATACATCCGCGAAAACAACAAGAGCCCACACCCCTTCCAATGGGTCGCCAGCGCAAACACGATTGTGCGGAAGGTAAAAAAGTATAAATGGACTTTAGAGACAGGAGCCTAGGAATTCCATGACGATGAATGCTTTGCCGTTTTGTTCGCCGATGTCGTGAACAGTGCAGATGTTGGGATGGTTCAAGGCCGACGCCGCCTGCGCCTCTTTCAAAAAACGCGCTAGTGCATGTGGGTCTTTCGCTACGTTGTCGGGTAGGAATTTCAGCGCAACATTACGGTGCAGGCGGGTATCTTCGGCCTTGTAAACAACCCCCATCCCGCCACCGCCTAGCTTTTTGACGATGCGGTACTATCCGGCGGCCCGCGCTTGCAGCTCTGAGGCAGGAGTACCCTGGATGGCAGCGTCCATCAGCTCGATCATGTGCAGCACCGGCACCCGCTTGCCCGCGCGTTTCAGGCCGGACGAGATCTGCACCAGGCAGCCGGGATTGGCCGAGACCACCAGGTCGGGGCTGGTCGAGAGGCAGTTCTTCGAGAGGCAGTTCTTCACCTTCATGTCGCCGAGCTGGGCCGCCGTGTCGGCCTGAACCAGGTTGTAGATCCCGGCCGAGCCGCAGCAGAGGGCGGAGTCGGGGATCTCCAGCAGCTCCAGCTGGGGAATAGTCTTGAGCACCTGCCGCGGCTGGGTGCGGATGCCCTGCGCGTGCTGGAGATGGCAGGAATCGTGGTAGGCGACACGCAGCGGCAGCGGATGCCGCACCGCGCGTGGCTCCAGCTCCGCCAGCACCTCGGAGATGTCCTTGCACTTGGCCGCGAATACCTTGGCGCGTTCGGCGTACTGCGGGTCGTTGCGCAGGAGGTAGCCGTACTCCTTCATGGTGGAGCCGCAACCGGCGGCGTTGATGACGATGGCGTCCACTCCGGCGCATTCGAAAACTCCAATGAGCTTGCGCGCGAAATCGAGCGCCTGCTCTTCCAGTCCGGCATGGACCGCGAGCGCGCCGCAGCAACCCTGTTCGCGGGGGATGATGACCTCGCATCCCTCGGCGGCCAGCACCCGCGCCGTGGCCGCGTTCACGCCGGAGAACAGCACGCGCTGCACGCATCCGGTCAGCAGGCCCACGCGCTTGCGCACCGGGCCTTGCACCGGAATGCGCTCCGGCATATTGGCGCGCAGCTCGCGCAGCGTGATCGCCGGCAGCAAGGCTTCCGTCGACCGGAGCTTGCGCGGAAGCAGCTTGAGCAGCCCGGCGCCCCGCACCAATGCGCGCAGTCCAGAAGCCTGGTACGCCCACGCCGGCCACAGGAATGCGCGCAGCCGTTCGGGATGCGGGAACAGATTGAAGATCAGTTGCCGATGGATGGTTTCGCCGGGCGAGCGCCGGTAGTGGCGCTGGAGTTGGTTGCGGGTGGCTTCGATCAGCTTGCCGTACTGCACGCCGGAGGGGCAGGCGGTGATGCAGGCCATACAGCCCAGGCACTGGTCAAAATGGCGGGCGTAGCTGTCGGTGAGCCTGGCTTTGCCTTCGCTGCCCAGCTTCATCAGGTAAATGCGGCCGCGCGGGGAGTCCATTTCTTCGCCCCACAGCGCGTAGGTGGGACAGGTGGGCAGGCAGAAGCCGCAGTGGACGCACTTGTTGTACAGCTCCGCTGCCGGCGGATTGTGATCGTCGAAAATGGCGGCGGGGTTGGTCGTTTCACCTTGGGCCATCAGATTCCCCCTACGAAGCGTCCTGGGTTCAGAGTCCCGTCGGGATCGAAGCGCTGCTTTACGCGCACCATCAGCGGCTGCGCGTCCGAGGGCGGTCCCCAGGCGTCGAGGCCACGCTTGACCGCCACCGGGCAGCCGAGCGCGACCAGCGTGCCGCCCATTTTCGCGAGCTCGTCGCGCAAGGTCGGCAGCGCGGTGCGTAGGCCTTGCTCGTTGCCTTCGAGACGCGCATAGCCGGCGCCCACACTTTGTACGACGATCTTCCACGCCAGCGACTGCGCCCCGGCTGAGCGCTCGACCAGCGCACACACCGCCGCGAACTGCGCCGGCAGCACGCTGAATTTCGTGAGCAGCGCCGGGGTAGCGCCGTCCCAGATGGCCTGGTGCGAGGTCCAGGCGTTTGCGGGCGCATCCGAGGCAGCCATAGATCCTGCGATCTGCTGAACCTGCTTGACCTGGGCCTGGATGCCGGCCGCAGTGCCGTCGAAGCGGATGTCCAGGTGCGCGCTTCCCTGCGCCGCCCGCAGTTGCAGGCCGGTGAAAGTCAGTTTCGAGGCCTGGATGGCGAGCAGGAGTTGGTTCAGCGATTCGGGCGTGCCGCTGAAGCTCAGGCTGCGCGATTCCCGGGGCAAGGGATGGAGACGAAAGATCGCCTGCACGATGACGCCCAGTGTCCCCAGGGCGCCGGTGAAGAGTTTTGCCAGATCGTAGCCGGCAACGTTCTTAACCACTTTGCCGCCACTCTTGGCGAGGGTGCCGTCAGGCAGCGCCACCGTGATACCGATGATAAGGTCGCGGAGCGAGCCGTAGCGCGCGCGCAGCGTGCCGCTATCGTTGGTGGAGAGGATGCCGCCGATGGTGGCCCGCTCCGGCCACAGCGGGTCGAGGGCCAGCCGCTGGCCCTGCTCGGCGAGCGTCTTTTGCAGGTCGGCGACGCGGCATCCCGCTTCGACGATGACCGTCATGTCTGCCCAGGCGTGTTCGAGGACGCGGTTCAGGCGCGCGGTCGAGAGCACCAGATCGCAGGCGGCCGGCGGATTTCCCCAGCCCAGCTTGGTGCCTCCGCCCCGCGGCGACACCTTCACGCCCGCGGCGTGGGCCCAGCGCAGAGCGCGCGCCAGGTCTTCGGCAGTCCCTGGTTCGGCGACCATCTGCGCCTCGACGCCATCGATGGCATCCGCCGCAGTGGCGGCGCGGAGATGTTCCTTCCCAACGATTTCGGCCAGTTCCGGCCACGAGACTGGGGTCATAACACCGCTTGCGGCTGGCATGGGCGTTTCTCCTGCTCTTAGAAGCGTTGCACCACGCCCGCGACTTCCAACGGGTGCGGTTCATAGACCCCGGGTTTTTCTCCGCACAACCGGGGCCGGGGAAATACCTTATCGGGATTGGAGAGGTTCTCGGGATCGAAGGCGCAACGCAGCAGTTGCATGGTCTCGAGGTCGGGCTCGGAGTACATCTCGGCCATGAACATCTTTTTTTCTTCCCCCACGCCGTGTTCCCCGGTGATGGAGCCGCCGGCCTTGATGCACAGCCGCAGGATGTCGCCGGCCAGCTTCTCGGCCAGCTTGTCCTGCCCGGGCACGCTATTGTCATAGAGCACCAGCGGGTGCAGGTTGCCGTCGCCGGCATGGAAGACGTTGGCCACGCGCAGGCCGACCTCGGAGCTGAGCCGCACGATCTCGCTCATCACGTGCGGCAACGCGGTGCGCGGGATCACGCCGTCCTGCACGATGTAAGCCGGCGCGAGGCGGCCGACGGCGGCGAAGGCGGCCTTGCGTCCGGTCCAGACGCGAGCGCGCTCGGCGTCGGACTGCGCGACATGGATCTCCCAGGCGCCGCATTTGGTGCAGACGTCGGCCACCTCCTCCATCAGGGTCTCGACCTCGGGGGCCGGGCCGTCCAGCTCAACCAGCAACAGCCCGCCGCAATTGGGATAGTTGGCCTGCACCGCGGCTTCGGCGGCCTGGATGGCGAGATTGTCCATCATCTCGATGGCCGCCGGCAGCATGCCGGCCGCGATGATGCCGCTGACCGCCGCGCCCGCCTCATTCGTGGAGTTGAAGGCCGCCAGCAGGACCTGGATGACTTCCGGCTTTTTCACAATGCGCAGGATGACTTTGGTGGCGATGCCAAGCGTGCCTTCCGATCCCACGAAGACCCCCGGCAGGTCGTAGCCTGGACGATCGACTGTCCGCCCGCCAAGATGGACGAGCGAGCCGTCGGGCAGCACCACTTCCATGCCCAGGACGTGCGTGGTGGTAAAGCCGTACTTCAGGCAGTGGGCGCCGCCGGAGTTCTCCGCGACGTTGCCGCCGATGGAGCAGACCAACTGCGAAGAAGGATCGGGGGCGTAGAAATAGCCGTCGGGCGCGACCCGGGCGGTCACGCTCAAGTTGATCACGCCGGGTTCGACGACAACTCGCTGGTTGGGCAGATCCACTTCCAGGATGCGGTTCATGCGCGTCAGGCTGATGACGATGCCTTTGGCTACCGGCAGCGCTCCGCCGCTCAGCCCCGTGCCCGAACCCCGCGCGACGAAGGGGATCTTTTCGCGATGGCACACGCGCACGATGGCCTGCACCTGCGCGGTGGAGGTGGGTAGCAGCACGGCCAACGGCAGCACCCGGAACATGGTGAGACCGTCGCACTCGTAGGTGCTGAGCTGCTCGGGCTCGGTGATCAGCCCGGGCGCTCCGACGATGGCGCGAAATTCATTGAGGACGCGGGCTTCCATGTGCTGCTCTCCTCTCACCGCGAGCCATCGGCGGGGCGTGGCCTGAACCAGCAGCCCAGGAGCGAAACCAGGCTGCACAGCGGGGGTTCCCCGGCTCGGTGGAACGCGACAATCTACCCGAGATTTCCTTTTTGACTTCGAAGACGGAGGCATTGTACACCCGTTTCGCTTTCCTGGGCGTTGCTTGAACCGAGTTCGTCCGTGGATGCCCTGGTCAACACTCGTACAAGGCTGCCACCTTACTCGTCTCGATGAGATGATCCAAATGGGGATTATGCGACATGGTCTTCTGAACAAACTCCATCGACACTCTCTTGATCTCGTCGGATATCATTTCCCCTTACCTCGCCTGTCATTCTAGTCTCAGCGGCGCGACCCCGGTGAGGCGATCGTGGTGGTGTGCAAGGCGGGGCATTGTAGGAGACGATCGGCCTGGCGCTAGTCTAGCGGGGCGCTTCAGCAGCTAGGGAGGTAAGAGCCGGATGCGGCAATCCCGCTCGTCCGGATCCGTGGAGGGGGTCATGGGCAACCATGATTCCTACTCCGACTCGGGCCGCGCTCTTATTGCCGCGTGGCTTGTTCGAGCAGGTAGATGAAAGAGCGATAGAGGTGGCCGGTGGCGCGGGTCATGCCGATCTCGCAGGTGCGGCTGCTCGAAAAATATCCATCGTGTTCGGCCGTTTGCAATTCAGCCGCTTCACGCCGCGTGGCGGACTCGGTCAGCTCGGGAAACAGGAAGCCCCGATCACCCGCGAAACCGCAGCAACCCGCGTTCATGGGTACAACTACGCTGTCGCTGCACGCCCGCGCAATGCCCTCCAGCTTGGGCGAGAGGTTCATCTTCACCACCGAGCACACCGGATGCAGCGCGACCGATTCCGCCTTCCGACGAATCGTGAGCTTGGGCAGCAACTCGTCGTGGACGAAAGCTACGCCATCGAGGATTCTGAGGCCATCGAATTTCTTCTGATTTTCCGGCTTCAGCGAAGCACGGCAGTTCACAAGCCCGTAAGTACAGGGGCTGGTATCCACCACGACTGGCAATCGTCCCTGTTCCGACCATTCCCAGAAGCGTTCAATGGTCCCGTTCACCGCGATGGCATGTCCTTGGTCGTAGCCTTTGGAAGAGAACGGCACGCCGCAACAGGTCCCTTCGACGTCCTCCGGGATGAACAGCGGAACGCCCGCGCGACCCGCAACCGTCACAAATGCTTCCATGGCCGACATGTCCGCGGGTTCATTCGGCAGGGTTCCCATAACCCGCGAAATACAACTCGGGAAATACACTGCCTGAGCGCCGGCGCGCTGTGTGGCCGGACGGCGCCTCACGGGGCACGGCACGTCCGCCGTCCATTGCGGAATCGCCTTACCGGTGAATGTTCTGATCACGTGTGTGATTCCGGCCATGACGCCTGCACCGAAAACCGACTGAACTGCGTGCCCCAACCTCAAACCAAAGCGGACTGCATGCTCGGCCATGCCGAAGTTCTCGGCAACACGCCGCGCCATGTTCTGTGCAGCAGCCGAATGCCGCAGCCGGCGGAAGCGCTTCGTGAGCTGCCCGGTGTCAATGCCCACGGGACACGCCGTCGCGCACAAGCCGTCGACTGCGCAGGTGTCCAGGGCCGCATACGGGAAGTCGGATTCCAGCGCCGCCAGCAGCTCCGCATTCCCGCGCTCGCTTTGCAGCCGCGCCATTTCCCGTCGTAACACGATCCTTTGCCGAGGCGTGGTAGTCAGGTCGCGGCTGGGACACTTCACTTCGCAGTAGCCGCATTCAATGCACTTATCAACTTCCTCCTCGACCGATGGCATGGGTTTCAGCTCTTTGAGGTGGGCCTTCGGGTCGGGATTGATGATGACCCCGGGATTGAGCAGGTTTTCGGGGTCCACCAGCTCTTTCAGCCGCTTCATAATGCGGTACGCTTCCGCGCCCCACTCCTTCTCAACAAAAGGCGCCATATTGCGTCCCGTGCCGTGCTCGCCCTTCAGCGCGCCGTCGTAGCGCTCGACAACGAGGCGGACAACATCGTCCATGAAGCGCGCGTACTGATCGATTGCGGCTTGGTCGTTGAACGACTGGGTGATGACAAAGTGCAGGTTGCCGTCCTTCGCATGGCCGAAGATGATTCCGTTGTCGTAGCCGTGCTTTGCAAAAAGCTTCGTCAGGTCAATGGTCGCATCGGCCAACCGTTCGACGGGGAATGCCACGTCTTCGATGATCACAGTCGTCCCACTCTTCCGCACGGCGCCAACAGAAGGGAACGTCCCCTGCCTGATCCTCCACAGCAGCGCCTGCTCGCCGGGGTCGTGAGTGAACACAGCGGGCTCGAGCAATTGCAATCCCTGGACAGCCTCCCGCGCCTGCTTTTCGAGTTGCGCGCGCTCGGACACATCCGCGCCTTGAAACTCGGCGAGCAGCCCAGCCGCTGGGGCGGGCAGCTTCTTAATCGATGGCGGAATGCCCGGCTGATCTTCAACTGACCGCAGCGACGCGCGGTCCATCAGTTCCAGGGCCTTGGCTCCCGCATCACGCAGCGGCACGATCGCGGCGCAGGCCGCGTATAGATCGGGAAAAAGGAGCAGGCCGGTGTATTTCACCGGCAGGTCGGGCACGGTATTCAGCACCGCTTCGGCGAGGAACGCCAGCGTGCCCTCGGATCCAATCAGCACGTGCTGAAAAATGTCGATGGGCCGCTCGAAATCGACGAAGGCATTCAGTGAATATCCGGTGGTGTTCTTCATCCGGTACTTGGCCCGGATGCGCTCGCGCAACATGGCATTGGCGTCGATTTCAGCCTTAAGTTCCAGGATGCGTTGTGCCAGCCGCGGCTCGCAGGCGCGAAACATCTCGTCCGCGTTCGGGTCCGCTGTATCAATCGTCGTCCCCGAAGGCAAAACAAACTTCAGCGAATCCAGCGTGTGATAGGCATTTTGCGCGACTCCGCAGCACATGCCACTGGAGTTGTTGGCCAGGATGCCGCCCATCATGCACGCATTGATCGAAGCCGGGTCGGGCCCCAGCTTGACGCCATACGGCCTCAGCAGTTGATTAACATGGCCGCCGATTACGCCAGGCTGCACGCGAACCTTCTTGCCGCCATCCTCCACCTTCACTCCGCGCCAGTGGCGCGCCACCTCGACCAGAATGCCGTCGGTAATGGCTTGCCCGGAGAGGCTCGTGCCCGCGGCGCGAAACGTCAGCGGAGTGTGCGACTCGTGGCTGAAGCGGAACAGCGCCTTGATCTCTTCCGCCCCGTTCGTCAGCACGACCGCTTTCGGGACCAAACGGTAGAAGCTGGCGTCGGCAGCGAAGGCAATCAGCTCAATGGGACGCGTTAGTACGCGCTCTTGGCTGGCTATGCGGACGAGAGCATTTCGAAGCTCACTTGGGGACACGCTAGCGGGTGCGCGGGCGGTGCCTGATGCCATTCTCAGCCTCAAGCCGCGTTCCGCCCAAGGCCGCAACCGACCCCCGGGCGAAACTCGGCGGAAGTGCTAGTGTCCTGGTGCCTTACCGAATCACCAGCCGGGTAAATGGAGAACACGTATGCTTGCGACTTGCAGACGCGATCTGCTGGACCGCGTCATCTTGCTTGCGAGCCAACCAGGAAAAGCGAACAGCTGCGGGCGCCGTGCGCTCCGATCACGAGTGCCTGCTCGATGTCGGCGGTCTTGGACGGCCCGGAGATGAAGATGCCGAAGCCGGGGCGCTCGAGACGGATGCGATCGTACGCCTGGTGCATGTTATGAACAATCTGGCCGGCCGGCACGACCAGCACAAGGTGCTGGGTCACCACGAAGATCGCCCGATGCGGACCGAGCGAGCTTCCGGGCACCCACACGGCGCCGTTCTCCGCGACGCCGAACTCGCCCGCGATGATGGCGATATCGAGCCCCTCAAGCTCGTGCGGATCTTTTAGGGCGGCGAGATCAACATTGGCCCTACCTACCTCCGGGATAAGCGAGGCAATCTTGCACGCCTGGGTGTATGACTCGAATTTCCCGAGTTCGGTATTGACCTCCGCGAGGCTTGCGACGCGAACGAATTTGCCGCCCACGGAGCCAAACGCTTCCGCGAACTGAAGCTCGGGGTCGGCATAGGTAATGGCAGCCGGCGCTTCCGGCAGCGGCGACACTGGAGGTGCGTTGCGACGCAAGGAGGCGAGGATAGCGTCCCGGCTGTTCACTTCGACTCCTTCTTAATAAGATCGCGAAAGCTCTGTCGCGGCATCGGCGGCAACTCGCGCTGGCGCCCCCACGCGTTCCAAGGACCATACACAAAAACCCGAGGCAGCCGCGGCAGAATCCAGCGCATGAGCCTGCCTGCGAGCCGGTAGGTCCACGGCCTCGCCATAACGGCGCTCATTACTGCCATAGCGAGGCGCTTGTAAAGCGGCACTACTTTCTGCCGGACCAGCTCCTGGCGGAAGGCGTATAACTCGTGGTGCAGATCGATCTTCACCGGGCAAACGTCGGAGCAGGAACCGCACAGGCTCGAGGCGAACGGCAGGCTGCCAAACTTGCGGGGGTCGCGCAACGGCGCCAGTAACGAACCGATCGGGCCCGGGACGGTGTAGCCATAGCTGTAACCGCCTGAGCGCCGGAACACTGGGCAGGTGTTCATACAGGCGCCGCAGCGGATGCAGGAGAGCGAGCGGCGGAAAGTCTCCTGCCCAAGGATCGCGCTGCGGCCGTTGTCAACAATGACGACGTGCAGTTCGCCGCCGCGCATCGGGCCGTGAAAGTGTGTGGTGTAAGTGGTCACCGGCTGGCCAGTTGCGCTACGGGCGAGCAGCCGCAGTAGGATGGCGAGATCCTTGGTCCGGGGTACGATTTTCTCCACCCCCATACAGGCGATGTGCACTGGGGGCAAGCTCGTTCCCATGTCGGCGTTGCCTTCATTGGTGCAGACGACGAAGCCGCCTGTCTCGGCGATCGCGAAGTTGACGCCGGTGAGGCCCGCCTGCGCCGCCATGAACTTCTGCCGCAGATGGCCGCGCGCTGCCTCGGTGAGGTACTTCGGGTCGGAAGCACCCTTCGCTGTCCCGAGTTCTTTGTGAAACAACTCGCCGATATCCTCCTTCTTCAGGTGAATAGCCGGGAGCACGATGTGGCTCGGTGGCTCGTGGCGAAGCTGCACGATGCGTTCACCGAGATCCGTGTCCGTCACCTCGATGCCGTGTGCCTCGAGGTAGGGGTTCAGGTGGCACTCCTCGGTAAGCATCGACTTCGATTTCACCAGCCGGGTGATGCCCCGATCCGCGAGAATACGGTGCACGATTGCGTTGTGCTCCGCACCATCGCGCGCCCAGTGGACCTGGATGCCGTTGGTCCTGGCGTTGTGCTCGAACTCCTCCAGGTAGTCGGCGATCCGTGACAACGTGTGCGCCTTGATGGCTGCGGCGGCCTCCCGCAGATCCTCCCATTCCGGAATGCTCTCTGCCTGGCGATCGCGCTTCAGCCGTACGAACCACAGCGCCTGGTCGTGCCAGTGCACCCGCCCCTCATTGGCGACAAAGGGCGCAGCCTTCTCAGCATGTCCGATCATGAAAGTCTCGCGCCTTCCAGGATTTCCGCGACGTGCATCACCCGCAGCGGTTTGCTCCCGCGGCGGATAAGGCCGTCAAGGTGCATAAGGCACGACGTGTCAAAGCCGGCAATTACCTCCGCCCCCGCCTTCTCATGGTCGGCGATCCGGTCCCGGCCCATGAGGCAAGAGACGGCTTCCTCGTTCACGGCAAAGGTGCCGCCGAAACCGCAACATTCGTCGGAGCGCGTGAGTTCGACCAGTTCGATGCCCCGCAACTGAGCGAGAAGGAATCGCACTTTGTTGAAGGGCTTCACCATCACTTCCGAGGAGCGTCCGAGCCGCAGCTCTCTCAGACCGTGACAGCTCATATGCAGTCCCACCTTGCAGGGGAAGTCGCCGTCAACCTTGACTACCCGGGCAATGTCCACCAGGTATTCGCAGAGCTCGAAGGTTGTCGTGCGGAGGTGATCGAAGTCTGGCCTCCCCTCCAGCCACTGGGCGTAGTGGTTGCGGACCATCGATACACAGCTTCCAGAGGGCGCGACCACGTGATCATACTTGCGGAAGATCTTGAGAAATCTCTCGGCCAGCGGCTGCGTGTATTCCGCACAACCCGAGTTAGCCATGGGCTGGCCGCAGCAGGTCTGCTCCTCGGGAAAGTCGACATCGAGGCCGAGACGGCGCAGCACGCGCAAAGTCGCAAGCCCGACTTGCGGGTACAACTGATCGACGTAACACGGTATGAAGAGACCCACTTTGGGCATCGAGTCCTCGCCACCACGAATGGTAATTACATGCGAATCGCTTCGCCCAAACTCTTGCCCGGACCGCCCGGATCCACACGCTCACCGCTCTTGATTTGCTGTGTCCAGCCCCTAAAGGGGCATCTGATTTTGAAGAACTTGCGGCATCGCTAAAGCGATGCCCTGATACGAATCCTGAGTTCTTCAGCAAACTGTAAAGCTCGCAAGCGGAGCGACAAACTCATGAATGGATTATAGACCCCGATGTCGGTTAGGTTCGGGCACCAAATCCAAATAGCTGTTGTAACATCGCGATATCGCTCATTGACAGGGGTTCTGAGTGCTAACGGCCTGTTGACAACAGTTACGTCCGAGTAGCTCGTCATTCAACCAGGGATCAGGCCCTTGAAGACGTAGGCTTGCAGGAAGGCGATCAGCCCGATCACCGCCGCGCCCGCCACCGAATGCCACCACACCGTCCGGAAGATCGGCCCCAGGGCATGGGTCCGCTCATACGGATCGTCGTAGCAGGCGGCGCA
>JBEKDG010000123.1:0-11280 GCA_050014475.1 Terriglobales bacterium
GTTCCGGCCAAGCAGCCCAAAACAACTGCTTCGGATTCAAATCGAAAAATCTCCTCCGCCCTCTATCACTATGATTCCATGAGGCCTATGCGCTCGCCTGAAAATTTAGCCGGACACTAGTGCCATGAGGAATCAGGTCAATCTTTTCGACTGGAACTCTAAATACATCTTGCAGAAACTGAAAAGAGTGCTCGCTCATAACAATCAGACGATCCGAGCGCGCGGCGATTTCTTGCAGGACGATTAGTTGGTCGACGTCTGGCTCACGAAGAACCGTATGCAGAGTTGTCACCACTGGCATTTTGAGGTGCTGCAGCAGCCGCAAGACATGGCTGCCAGCCTTCCCTCCATAAATCCCATACTCGTGCTGCAAACACACTAAATCGACATTGCTGGAATTAAGAAAGTCGGCGGCTGCTCGATAGGACGAGAGGTCGCCCTCGGTTAGCTCGAATCGCACCCGCGCAGGGTAGCCATACCGCGATTGCGGGTCATTGACTGCGACCATAGATAGCGAGACGAGAATGCAGTAGAGCCCGATTAGCCTGCTAAGAAACGTGTACGTGGCGACATGATGTCCTCCGAAACTACTTCTCGCCATGCAACTGCTGCGCGAGGTAGTTGGCAATACCCATTTCCTTGATGGAATGAAGCTGAGCTTCCAAGAAGTCCACGTGACGCTCTTCGTCCTTAATCATGCGCTCGAACAAAGCCCTTGAGCCGTCGTCCTTTGCCTCGACGCAGACCTTCACGGCTTGGTTGTATTGGCGCACCGCATCCTGCTCGTCTTTGAGATTGATGTCCATTTGCTGCTGCACGTTGTTGCCGAGTTGAGGCTTCAATCCAACTCCGACGCAGGGCGTAGCGTCGAGAAATATTATGCGCTCAATGAGTCCTTCAGCGTGCCGCATCTCCTCGATCGCACGAACCTTCGTGCGCTCGCCAAGCCGCTTGTAGCCCCAGTTCTGGCACATCTCCGACTGCGTCATGTACTGCACAATAGCTGTCAATTCTGAACATAGAGCCGAGTTCAACTGCTGAATGACCTTTTCGTCGCCGTGCATGGTTTTGCCCTCCGTCCTTCGCCATTCTGCGATCTGGATGACAGGGACGCTGTGACCCAGAGCACACGGACGTGGTAGGCGGGCATCACTGGATCAGGAGATGACTTCTGTGGTCAGTTAAGGGCGTCTTCCGCGACAGCCTCAAGCACCTGCGGCAGGTGCACCTGTAGGCGAGCACTCCGGGGGGCGTACTGTGTGAGCGCAATCATCGTCCTGAAGTCGATTCCCGCCATGCAATGCGGGGCAGCGGAGGGTCTAGTCAGTCACGAGTCCAGAGAATGAGGATCGAAAGAGCCAAATTAACGGCCTTCTGTCACTTCTCTCACGGTCTGGGCAGCGGCATGGTTCACGTCCTCGCGGGTAGTTTTCTTTTTCTCGATCTCGTCTGGATGGTTTCGCTTGCGGCCCCAGATAAATTCGGGTGCTGCGAATATCTCGCTCGGTCCTTACACGGGGTTCGAGAACTCTGTGCTGGGTCGCCATTCGACGGCACCGCGCTTCCCCGAAGCCGACTTCAGGGGAGCCAGGCGTTACACTTCACCGTGTAGGGTATTTGCACCACCTGAGGGAATCAGCCCTGAGCGAATCAGCCCTGGGTAACGCGCCCCATGTTGATCGA
The DNA here is from genome assembly GCA_050014475.1 of Terriglobales bacterium. Classification (GTDB taxonomy): domain Bacteria; phylum Acidobacteriota; class Terriglobia; order Terriglobales; family Acidobacteriaceae; genus Acidiflorens. The sequence continues at coordinate 1,684 of JBEKDG010000123.1, forward strand.
GACCATGCGGTCCCGACGCGTCCGGCACGACTACAATGACAACGGCCGGAACCGAAAACGGACGGCTGACGTGGAGATCTTGGGAAATGCCCTCGGGCGACGCGCAGAGAACTTGGTTTCCGGAAATGGTCGTGCGGTTGCGGGCGGAGTGGTACGAGGGAATGTCGATTCCGGCGCTCATCGGCCTGCGGGACGAACTAGACGGAACGCTTCACCGGATTCGGGCTGGCCGGAACATCCAGACACCGATCATCACTTGCGGCAGGTGTGGGATAACGGGGCCTGCGGCGGAACCCCATGTTAGCGTGCGCGCATTGATCCTGGCGCTGGCCCGATTCGAAATCGCGTCGAAGGATCAAACCCGCGCGCTGGAAAAAGAGTGGGCAGCATACCGCAAGCAACACCAGCTGGACGTCGAAGGAAAAGCCTCGGCAGGGGTCCAAGAAAGCTGCCCGCATTGAAGATCGGAGGCAGGGTTGGGCGCCCGAACTTGGCGGGTGAGCGGACCCGGCACGAATTCTTGTCGGAGGCAACCGACCTAACGTCAGTAGCCGCAATCTCGGAGTATCGGAAAGTGAGAGGCGCTTCAGGACTTGCGGAAGCGAGTTTTCGCGAAGCCATGCGCCGGTAGACTACTTAATGATGCAACCCACCTGCGCTCACGCCTTGCTGTCGGATGAGGTCAGGCCTGTCAGGTGTGCTGCGCCACGTCCATAACTAATGGGATGGTCCGCCGCCTTTACCCAGCCGGCAGCTATGGTCATCATGCGCAACGTGCTGCGAAACCTTGCGCTCGCGCCCTACTTCAACCCCAATCAACTGCCGGTTGCGCCGCAGTGGAGCATCAATGTGCTTTTCGTGCTTTTATTCGTAGCCGGGCTGGCAACTTTGTATTACATGCTGCGTAAGGTCGCGATGCGCAACCAGGATGCAGGTGGCAGCAGCCCAAAAGCTTCAGCAGAGTCTATCGCCGCTATGTCAGGCGTGTATTCGGGTTGTGCCGTTACATGTTCGAGCAGAGACTTGAACTGCGTGCTCTCATTCTCTCCAAACTGGTTTGACGTCATGGACGTCGCCTCTCCCTCCCGCCAGCAGGAAGCCTCCACGTCGGGCCCACCATTGCAGCAGCAGGTGGGTGGGAAAGTACACGACCAGCGTGACCACGACTAGGTATCCCAGCAGGTAAAGCAGGCCGGGCATAGTGTGTTGCTCGCGGAAGAAGGGGCCCCGGGCCCAGTTCACATCGAACTGCGGACGCCAGAAATAATTGACGGGAACCACCACCCCGGCAGTCAGCGTCTGGTAGAGCCATCCTCGGCGGTCGTAACCCAGGCGCCAGATGGCCCACAGCAGCAGCGGAGGAGTGGCCACGTGAAACAAGCTGAGCAGGCGAATGAATAAAGGTACGTTGGGATCGAACATGTATTCCGTGCCGCCGACGATGTGCGAGCCAGTGCTGAAAGCCCCGGCCAAGTCGATGGTGTAGAGGGTCTGGAACAGCAGCAGTCCGGTCGCCTGCCAGGAGAAAATCAGAGGGCTCTCCAACCACAGGGCGAGCATGAGGAAGAGGTTTCCCAGATCGCAGAAGAACAGGAAGTTTTGCAGGCCGTATTGCTTCCAGCTTGAGCCAGAGGGGCACCCTCATGGCCGCCATTGTAGTCGGCCGGGCGTCCATAACTGCGGCGCGGTGATGAATCCTGCACTCCGGAGGATGACGCCCTAAACCTCTGCGATTCCCGTTACCTTGCCGCCGGCGCCGAGAGGGGCGATGATTTCGTAGGGGCCGAGTTTTGTGCCAGAGGTAACGGCCATGCGTGCGCGCAATTATAGCCTGCGCAACACAGCAGAAGCGACGATTCTGGATGGATTGTCGGCAAGCCGGAAACTGAAGCCAAGTCGATAACTTCAGGGTTGCCCGTCACTCGGGCGCAATCCTCGTCTCGATCACCAGACGGATCCCAAACTCACCGGCGCGCACGGCTTGATCGCGACAATTCCCGAACCAAATGCTGAAAATCGGGGGGCAGTTTGCAGTCAATCGAGACGCTCTCTCCCGAGCGCGGATGGACAAACTGAAGATACGCGGCATGAAGAGCAACGCGAGCAATTAGATGCTCTGACGATTCCGACCGATGGTATTTTCTATCGCCGATAACCGGGTGGCCCATCGCCGAAAATTGCGCTCGGATCTGATTCTGCAATCCTGTCACCAGCTCAACCCGGACGAGCGAAGCATCCGCAAAAAGGCGTTCGACGGAATATCGAAGTTCGGCACGAGCCGCTTGGGGGTCTCTCGCCGTGCGCAACTGTTGAAACATTCCTTCCCGTCGAAAATAGTGCACGAGCGTCCCTGCCTCAACGCCGAGACGGCCGCGCAGTACCGCGAGATACCGCCTTACGGGAGTATGGTCGAGAAACTGTCGCACCAGCGCATCTCGATCCGGACCGGTCTTTGCAAACAGCAGAGCCCCGGAGGCAAAACGATCGATTCGATGCACGACCAAGGCTCGTTGTCTCCTCGGCTTGAGTTTTGCGACAAGCAGAGACAAAGCGGACGGAGTATCAGAGCCCTTAATCGGCACAGCCAGAAGTCCGGCCGGTTTGTCGAGAACGACCACGGCATCGTCTTCGTAAAGCACGGAAAGCTCCCGGGAGAAACGAGGTCGGCGCCGGTCTTCGTGGGCCGAAACCCGATCCGGCTTTCCCGTGCGGCTGCGAGCCTTTCGCGGAAGTTTCTTCATTGGCTAGGTGCTTGACGATCAGGCCATTATCAAACCACTCCGCTGACATCGCAAACACGAAGATCGCGTCCGGGTTGCCCGTGATTCGCCAATGATCGCCAGGGTTTTAGGGTAGCCACATCTCCGGTTTGCCGACTGTGCGGCCAGGTGGACGCGGATCGGGCTTCGGAGGAGCCATTCCGGTCGCCGGTGTAAAGCTGGCTTAACGCGTTCAGATTCGTGTTGATCCGCGTCAATCCGTGGCCAGTCCGCGGACGAAGCGTCCAGCCAGCGCGATGCGATGAGCGCGGCGCCCAAAGCAAGGCCGCAGCAAAAAACCCCTTGACCTCCGAACCGGTTCGGGAGTTTATATTGCGCAGGAGCGAGAAACCATGCAGGTGAACCGCCAACTGCTGCGTTCCGGTGAACTGGCGTCGCGCGCCGGGGTGAGTACCGACACGCTGCGCTATTACGAGCAAAAAGGTGTGCTGTCGCCGCCACCGCGTTCGAGCAATGGGTACCGCTGTTATCCGGCCGAGTCGCTGGAGCGCGTGCAACTGGTCCGCAACGCACTGCGCATCGGCTTCAGCATCGATGAACTGTCGCGTGTGCTGCGCGTCCGGCAGAGTGGTGGCGTACCCTGCCGCAGCGTGCGTGCGATGGCCTCGGCCAAGCTGCGCGAGCTGCGCCAACGGCAGGTGGAAATCGCGCGGCTTTGCCGGCTGCTGCAAGCGGTGATCCGGCGCTGGGACCGCCAGTTGGGCCGCATCGCTCCTGGCGAGCGGGCCCACCTCCTGGATACGCTAGCAGCTGGAGATTCGCCGCTCATGGCCCGACTCGCTCCGCCTTCTTCCTCCGGAATGGGGCGGAAACTCAGACGAGGAGCGCCCAAATGAAATTCACCAATGTTGTGCTTGCACTCGCGCTGTCGGGCTTACCCGCAGCGGCCCAGGAAGTCCACCACGATTGTCCGCAGATGGCCGGCTCGAACCACGCCCAGGCCGCGATGAACAAATCCGGGGTGTCGGAGGCACAGCGCAGTCAATACTTGAACGGCGAAGGCATGGGGTTGGCGAAGGCCGCCGAACTCAACCACTATCCCGGCCCGCGGCACGTCCTGGACATCGCCGACAAGCTCGGGCTCTCGCCCGACCAGCTCGCCGCCACGCGCGCCCTGTTCGACGACGTGCATGCGAAGGCGCAGGCGCTGGGCCAACAGCTCCTCGCCCGCGAAGATGACCTCGAGGCCCTCTTTCGTGAACAACACGCCGATGCCGACAAAGTGCGGCAACTGACCGCCGAAATCGCCAACCTGCAAGGGCAGTTGCGTGCGCTGCACCTGACCGCGCACGTCCGCGAGCGCGCGCTGCTTTCCGCCGAGCAGGTGACCAAGTACGACGCACTGCGGACTTACGTTCCCGGCGAGAGTCCTGCGCCGCTGCACCATCATTGATGGACGAGGCGGCGGGACGTGCCACAAGCAGGCGTGCCCCGCCGCCAAGGCCGGGTACGTCATCTCACGTAGTCCTGAACAAATTACGGGCTATTTGTACAAGTGGGCGCGCCCGGCATTTCGATTCGAACCACCACGTGACAACTTCTGGATCGTCGGCGATCCGGAAGTAAAGGCCCGATTCGAGTCTCCTGAAATCACTTCCGGATTGGCCCTCATTCGCCTGCGGTCAGGCTCTCCCCCGGAACTGGATGATTTTCTGGCGATCGCGTTTTGATGGTCTGCCTGCGGGTAACTCTTCGAACTGCGTCATCGCCTTACGCTCCGCTGCCACCTTCATGCGCAGCTCCCGGCTCGCGGTAGAGCGTTCGTGCAACAGAAGCCGGGCCGCGCACCTCGCTGAGAAGCAGGACTTCCACCTGAAAGTCGCCGCCGTCGTTTGTCACTCGCAACATGTCTCCAATCCGGACCTCGCGCGCAGTCTTGGCGGGCTGCCCGTTGGATTGAATCCGACCGAGTTCACAGGCTCGTGCGGCCAATGCTCGCGTCTTGAAGAATCTGGCGGCCCAAAGCCACTTGTCCATTCGCACGGACGTCATGATCTATTTTCCTATACGAATGGGATTTCAGTGGGGCGTCCGTGTACCGCCCCTCGCGTAAACCGCGAGGAACTGGCGGCTATGCCGCATTCCCGGCGGATTGTCGGCGATGCGGAAGTAATCCTGGTAAACAAGCCCTCGTGGCGGTCAACTTCCGGATCGACCGTCATCCGCTCAGAATCAGTGGCGGGCGTTCCATGGAACGCCCACTCACCAGAAGTCGCTTTTCCGACTCGCTGTCCGGCTACTCCGGATCCGTAGGATCGTTGAACAGCACTGTCAGCTTGATGCTGCCATGGCCGAATTGTGGAAAGTAGTTTTTCGTCGGATCGCCCGGGTCCAGGTTCGACGCAGTATCATCCGGCGGAAACAGCACCAGCGAATTCAGGAAGGTCTGGAGCGCGACCTTTCCACTGCTTCCCAACGCCGCATACTTGTCGCGTGACGCCTGCGCTTCTCCACCATGGCGCAGGATCACGTCGTTCAATGTGATGCTGCGGCCATCGTGTCCGTACGGCCCAGTCGAGCCGACGCCCCACAACGGACGCGTCAGAAACTGCGTCTGTATCGTTCCATCCCAGTTGCGCTCGTAGAAATTCACTCCTACGTCATGCCGCTTGAAGTCGGTGAGGATGTCCTTCACCAGGAACGAATTCCCCAAGGGAAGCTTCAGATGCGGCAGGCCCGAACCGTCGTCTACTTCCCGATAGAGCGGCGTTGCCGTAGCAAACATGCTGTTGAAGATTCCCCGCACCGGATCGTAGACCGTCTCCAGGTCGGCCACGCGGCGGTCGTGGTTGATGGTCATGTCCGTCACGTGACAGGACGCACAGCCCACCTGCTGGAACACCTTCCGCCCGCGATCCGCGATCGAGTTCGGTTCACCGTGTCCTGGCTTGAAATAGTTGAGGAGGTAAAACTCCAGATGATCCACGATTGCGGGATCGACCTCGTTTCCGTTGTCGGCATCCGGCGCCGGCGGAGCGCTGATCTTGTCCTTCGACCCGTCCAGCACCATGCCCGACGGAGTCACGACGCGCCCGCCGCCACTCGCCGTCAACAGGTCCGGATCAGCCGATGCCTCCAATCCCATCTCGTTGTGCAGCGCACCCACAATGAACTCACGAAGCGAAATCGTGCTGCCCTCAGCAAAAAAGGGCTTTACGCGCAGGTCGGAATCGACGCCCTGCACTTTGGAAGTGTCCACTGACCCGTCCGGGTTCCCGGTGATGCTGCCGTACGTCACCCCTTTACTCGTCAGCTTCAGGGTCATCGGACGCTTCATCTGCTGCGCCAGGACGACGGCCAGATCGCGAGTCGAACGTAGATCAGCCGTGATCTCGTCCGCCAACATTTCCTTCAGCCCCAGGCCAAACAGATGTGCAGCGTCGCGGCTGTCAGGACGGGTCACCACATTGCCACCCGTTCCCGCCGATCCCCGCGGACGCCCATGACACAGAGCGCAACTGTCCGACAACCCGGCGCCAATCGCGATGTCGTTGTTGATATCGCCCGCGCCGTCCTTTTCGTTCGCGCCCTGCCCTTGCAGACGAGTAAACTTGCGCTGGAACAGTTGCCGTCCCCGGCGCACCGACCGGAACGGATCGCGGTTGATGAGGAAGACGGACGAACCAGCCGTCATGACATCGCCGCGCCCCGCGCCGATCTCATCCAGCAAACTCTTGTTGATCCCCGCCTTGGCGGTGTTGGGAGCCTGTGTGTTGTCGATCATTTGCCCTCGTGCCACCGTCGTCAAAAGCAACAGTGCGGTACACGAAACGCTCATTGCCATCTTTCTAGACCTGGCCATACTGCCTCCTGATGATTGTTCTAAGTTCAGTTTCTTTATTCACGATCTCGCACTTGGTTCCGGTTGTGCAGAATGCCGGGCGAACCCGCCCGCGAGCCTTTGCGAACGCCATAACAACGACGTCAAGCAAACCGAGCCATCCATGAGCGACTCCAAGGAGTAGGGAAGTTATGATTTGAGGTCTTGGCCTTCATACGTCCTCCTTGAGTGACTAACAGGTGGTACAGAAGTTGATCCGCCCCTATTCGCATGGAGCAGCAAGTCTCTACTCCTCAGGTCGCAACACAGAGATCTCTCTATGAATTCCCTTGCTTTCCAGTTCCTCTTCCTCGCGAGACTTGAAAAGCTGTTGTCCGCTGCCCTTGGCTAGACCCCAAACCTGGGCCAGGAAATACGTGCCCTGGTAGCGGTAGAAAACCAGCTTCCCCGAGCTTTCTGGGGAGTGACCAGCCACCTTGGAGGTCAACACGAAAGCTCCTTGCTTGTGGGTGTTGGCAATACGAAGGGTTTGCTCACCGAGAGTGCTCACTTCGTAGTGCCCGGCCGGGAGCGTGTGATTGGCCACCACGAACGGAAAAGGAATATCTGCTTTCAACACCGCTGGGTCGCTCGGGCTGGCAGCCACGGCCGCTACCAGAAGCACCCCCAGAAATGCTTCCGTTCGCCATGTGTGTCTCTGTATAACGTCCCCTGTGTTGAATTGCCGCTTGCTCATGTGGCGCATACTGCCGCAGCCGGTGTTGTCTGACAATGGCGAACGCCTGAAGATTGCCTTAATCCAAATGAATTCGTATGCTGCGGAAAACAGTGGGCTTGGCGAGGAATACGGCCGCCGATGTAGAATTGCGGCCATCGCTTTGGGTTCGATTATGGCCTCCGACCCAGACAAGACTGCCGCTCTAATCCGGTTTGGAGAGGATTTTGAGCTGGACTTGCGCGCCTACGAACTGCGCCGCGCCAGCCGGGTTCTCAGGCTGGAGCGGATTCCCATGGAGTTGCTGCTGCTCTTAATACAGGAGAGAGGGCAGCTGGTCACCCGCGACCAGATCATCGAGAGGATCTGGGGCAAGGACGTCTTCCTTGATACCGACAACAGCATCAATGCCGCCATCCGCAAGATTCGCCAGGTGCTGAAGGACGATCCGGAGCAGCCGCGCTTTGTGCAGACCATTACAGGGCGCGGATACCGGTTCATTGCGGCCGTGGTGGAGACAAACGCCGCTGGCTTAAAGTCCTCTGCCACGAAAGGCACCAAAGTCTCTGGCGCTCTTCGCCCGAAACTGTGGAAGATACTGGTTCCCGTTCTCGTGGCGCTGGCTGCCGCACTTCTATCGGGTGTTTTCCACCACCGTTCGCGGCAGGGGGTTAAGCTGACCGACAAAGACGCCATCGTTCTGGCGGACTTTACTAACACCACAGGCGACCCAGTCTTCGACGGCACGCTGCGGCAGGGTTTGTCGGCGCGACTGGAGCAGTCGCCGTTTCTGAACCTGCTTTCGGATGAACGTATTGCTCAGACACTTGCCTTGATGGCTCAGCCCAAAGATGCACGGCTGACGGATACGTTGGCCAGCGAGGTTTGTAAGCGCACGGCCGCCGGGGCGACCATCGAAGGTTCCATCTCTAGGTTGGGCAGGCCAGTATGTGCTCGGGTTAAAGGCGGTCAACTGCCGCAACGGAGATTCGCTGGCCGAGGAACAGGTGACGGCGAATGGCAAGGAACAGGTGCTCAAAGCGCTGGGCGACGCAGCGACAAGAATGCGCGAGCGTCTGGGCGAGTCGCTGGCTTCAGTGCAGCAGTATGACATGCCCCTGGAAAATGTCACGACCCCGTCCCTGGAGGCCCTTAACGCCTTTAGTCTTGGGTTGAAAGCCCGCCATGAAAAAGGTTCCTTCGCCTCGATTCCGTTCTTCCGGCAGGCCGTCGAGCTCGATCCCAAGTTCGCCATGGCGCACCTCCAGCTCGGAAAGCAGCATTGGAATATCGGTGAAGCGGCCGAAGGTAATCCGAGCCTGGAAAAAGCTTTTGCGCTTCGTGACCGCGTCAGCACGAGGGAGAGGTTCTACATTACATCCGACTACTATGATGTCGTCAGGGCGGACCTGCAGAAGGCCGACGAAATCTACCAGTTATGGGCGCAAACTTACCCGCAGGATACTACTCCGCTGGATGCTCTTGGCAACGATTACTTGTCTCTTGGACGGTATCAGGAGGCACTGGACATGTTCCTTGAGGAGAGGAGGCTCGCTCGAGGTGGTTTCTATAACTACGCAAACCTCGTGTCAGCGTACGTCAGTCTCAATCGCTTGAGTGAGGCGCGCCAGGAGGTCGAACGAGCCCAGGCGCGCAAGCTGGAACCCTCGAGCGGACACATGTTTCTGTACCTAATCGACTTTCTCGAGGCAGATCCGCTGGGCATGCAGCGGGAGTTAGCCTGGGCTTCCGCAAAACCTGGCTACGAGATGTACTTTCTAACGACGCAATCGGACACAGAAGCCTACTACGGTCATCGCCGGGAAGCCTGGGCATTCTCGCAAAAAGCTGTGGAAGCGGCTCGTCGTGACAACGCGCACGAGGAGGCGGCGGTTTCCATGGGCAACGCGGCTCTCCGCGAAGCTGAGTTCGGCGATTCCGCTCATGCGCTCAAAGCTGCGGATTCGGCGCTTGCGCTCATGCCTTCAAGAAATGTACGGATTCTGGTTGCTTTGGCACATGCGCGTGCCGGCTCGGCCAAGCGTGCTCAGAGCTTGGCAAACGACCTGGCCAAAGCCAACCCTTCGGATACTCTTCTGAACGTCTTCTGGCTGCCGATCATTCGTGCGGCTGCGGAGCTTGACCTTAACCATCCCGCCCAAGCCATCGAGATACTTCGGGTTACGGCCGACTACGAACCATTGCTGTCCAAATTGGCGGGCTAACTGCTGGCCGAAGCGGAGGGTGTCGCCGCCGGTAAGAGGCTGAGCCCCCTGATACGCTGGATTGGGTTCCACCAAAGAACCAATTCAACTACAGGA